>JAWGIA010000026.1:0-43232 GCA_032560535.1 Streptococcus parasanguinis
GGGCTCTACTACGCTGATTTCATCAGCTTTTACAGCCCTACTCAACTGTGCGGAGGTGGGACGACGAAATCGAATTCTAACGAATTACCGATTTCTGTCTCACTCTCAGTGAGTTATTTAATTAGTTTTAGGATCTGAAACTTTCTTGAATTTCATCGGATAAACGAGATGTGCTCCTGTTTCTTCGAATGTTTTTTCAGCGTAAATTGTAAGGATGTCACCATTCAATTCGTAGTGATAAGTAATTGGTACGTCTGTAGAATTAATATAAAGAGGTAGAACTCCAAAGATGTTTGGAACTTCAGGGAATACGATCGTTTTTGCATTCTCGTTTAAAACTCCATCTTTTAACGTTGCAGTTAACACTTTTGTATTGTTATCAAACGTTCCAGTTTGATGTTTAAAACTTCCAAATTTCTTTTCTCTTACGCCTAGAAGGATGGCAGTAGCTTCTTCTTTTGTAGGATATTCATCTTTATTCTGTTCAGCATAAAAATCAATATACTTATTCATATCAGCACTATAAGAATAAGTTACATCTGTTCCTGTGATTTTTAGAGTCGGAACGATATCTTGGAAGGCTTCAGTAACCTTTAATCGACTATTAGCATCACCATAATAAATTAAGAAAGTACGTTCCACTGTATCTCTAAAATCTACAGCTTTCCAGTCTCCTTCGAGTGAGACTGGGGTCGGTGCTACTGTGGTAGTTTCTGCAACTGTTGTAGTCTCAGCGGTTGTTTGTTGCTGCTGTTGTTGTTTCTGTTGTTGTTTCTGTTGTTGTTGCCCACATCCTGATACAAATAGAAGAGCAAGAAGGGAAAACATCCATAGGGAACTTTTTTTCATATTGTTCATGATTGATCACTCCTTCTAATGATTGTCTCCTACGTAGTTGAAACGAAGACGCATTACTCTAAAATGACTTTGTTCATCTTTACCTTCAGCATAAAGTGTTAGTTGGTTACCTTCAACGGTGTAAGTATAAGTAATGGGTACAAGCGAGTTATACGTGGTTCCCATAACAATTCTACTTAAAAATGTAGGTGTTTCAGGGAATGTAATAGTATGTTTCTGCGTATCGATTTCTCCAGTGAGAGAGTAATCATAGGCATCATTAGGTTCGTCAAGAGTAATCTTTGTATGTTTCAAATTTGGAATATAATTCTTAAATTCAGCAGTTTTATTTTTTAAATACGATTCATAATTCGCTTTGTTCTCTCCTGTTGCAAATGCTTGATCCTCATACAGTTCTCTGTAATCAAAATGGTACTTCAATTCAACGGTTTTGTCTTTAATGGTCATCGTCATCTTAACCTTATCGAAGTCATCAAGCATTAGTACGGCGGCTAGTTTTTTGATATTAGAAGCTAGGAATACTTTCTGAATGGTCATTTGTTGGTCAGTCCATTTCCAAGTTCCTTGTTGATCCTTTGTAAGATCTTGTGGTGCTTTTATTGTTTGAGGAGATTTATCTGTTTGAGAAGACTTATTTGTTTTAGAAGACTGCGATGGAGAAGACTGACATCCCGCAATAAGGAGCACTGCAAAGAATGCCAAGAAACCGAAAAGGATCTTCTTTGTTTTAGTAAACATAAATTTACCTCCTAAACGTTGTTGCTTTAATTTTATCATTAAAGGAAATAATTATAAAGTGAAATGGTGAGCGATAGATGAAGAAGAAGGGACTGTATAATAAAAAGAAAGGTTGGCGATGAGGGCAACCTTTCAACTTTTTCTAACGAATGGCAGTGAAAACTAGGATCTTTAAAAAACACATTCTATTTGTAGTACCCAAGGTATCATTTTTTGCTATAATAGACTGTATGAGTAGAATTTTAGACAATGAAATCATGGGCGATGAAGAGGCTGTTGAACGGACGCTGCGCCCGCAATATTTACATGAATATATCGGTCAAGATAAGGTCAAGGACCAGCTAAAAATCTTTATTGAGGCGGCTAAGCTTCGGGATGAAGCGCTGGATCATGTCCTTCTTTTTGGCCCTCCAGGCCTTGGGAAAACCACCATGGCTTTTGTCATTGCCAATGAACTGGGCGTCAATCTCAAGCAGACTTCGGGTCCTGTCATTGAAAAGGCTGGTGACTTGGTAGCCATTCTTAATGACCTAGAGCCGGGGGATGTTCTCTTTATCGATGAGATCCACCGTCTTCCCATGTCAGTTGAAGAAGTGCTCTACAGTGCTATGGAAGATTTTTACATCGATATCATGATTGGTGCTGGCGAGACTAGCCGGAGTGTCCATCTGGACCTTCCTCCTTTCACTTTGATTGGGGCAACGACTCGAGCTGGTATGCTGTCCAATCCCTTGCGCGCTCGCTTTGGGATTACCGGACACATGGAATACTATGAGCAGGATGATCTGACAGAGATTGTCGAGCGGACCGCCGAGATCTTTGAGATGGAGATTACCCACGAAGCTGCCGAAGAGCTTTCTCTTCGTAGTCGGGGGACCCCTCGGATTGCCAACCGTTTGCTCAAACGGGTGCGCGATTTTGCTCAGATTATGGGCGACGGCTTGATTGACGACACCATTACAGACAAGGCCCTCTCTATGCTGGATGTGGACCATGAAGGACTGGACTATGTCGATCAAAAGATTCTGCGTACCATGATTGAAATGTACGGTGGTGGCCCGGTCGGCCTTGGGACTCTATCGGTCAATATTGCCGAAGAGCGAGAGACCGTAGAAGATATGTATGAGCCTTACTTGATTCAAAAAGGCTTTATCATGCGGACCCGGACAGGGCGCGTGGCGACCCGCAAGGCTTATGAACACCTGGATTATCCCTACAATGGAGACTAGAAGAAGATGCTGACGGAAGAAGCAATCGTAGAACAGATCCAAGCGGATACGGAGATGATGACTGTCTTGGCCATTATTCGAGATCTCAACTTGGCAGATGCCTGGTTAGCAGCGGGTGCGGTGCGCAATTTCATCTGGAACCAGCTCTCTGGAAGACCAGGGTTTGACGCGACAACCGATATGGATCTGGTCTTTTATGACCCTGCGATCAGCTATGAGGAGACTCTGCAGATCGAGCAGGAATTAAAGAAGACCTATCCCCAGTACGCTTGGGAAGTCAAAAATCAAGTCTATATGCACCAGCATAGCCCAGGGACGGCCCCTTATCGCAGTGCTTGTGACGCGGTTTCTAAATACCCCGAGCAGTGTACGGCACTTGCAGTTCGCTTAAGGAAAGATGGTCAGTTGGAACTCTTTCTCCCCTATGGGGCAAGGGATATCGAAGACTTCATCGTTGAGCCGACACCACATTTTTTAGCCAGCCCAGAGCGTTTGGCGGTTTATACAGAGCGGATGAAAAAGAAGGATTGGCAGAGTAAATGGCCTCCATTAGAGGTTCGTTTTCCAAAATAGAGAAACAGATCAGATTTGAAAAAGGAATCTGATTTTTCTTTGAAATGATGGAGCCACTTTGTCATCTTTCTGTCACATTTTTGTTATAATAGTAATAGTATGCTGGTTTTCCATAGTGGAAAGCCAAGAGCTCAGCTAGGTTGGGCAGTCCGAACAAGGAGTTAGGTGGAATCATGAAAAAAATCGTCTTTGTCTGCTTAGGAAATATTTGTCGGAGCCCCATGGCGGAGTTTGTCATGAAGGACTTGACGGATCAGTATGAGATTGAAAGTCGGGCCACCTCGAGCTGGGAACATGGCAATCCCATCCATCGGGGAACCCAGAAAATCTTTCAACAACACCAAGTCCCTTATGATCCAGCCAAGACGTCCTTACAGATCAAGGAAGAGGATTTTTACAACTTTGATTTGATCCTAGGGATGGACGAAAACAATGTAGCAGATCTGAAGCAAATGGCTCCTGCGGGTACAGAGCATAAGATTCATCTTTTTGCTGCTGAAAGTGTGCCAGATCCGTGGTATACCGGTGATTTTGAAGAGACCTATTCCAGAGTCCTGAGCGGCTGTAAGGCTTGGTTAGGTCAGTTAGCAACTTCTTAAGAGTTTGATATGTGAGAGAATACAGAATATGAAAGAATTTTATGAGACCTATAAGGTCTATCTGACGCGAAAAAATTTAGAAATAGCAGCATTAGTCGTGATTATTCTATCTGCTTTGATGGTTTTCCTTTCAGCCATTCCAGGTCAGGGCGTCTTGACCTTGGATAAGGGGGCGATCCGTTACGACGGAAGTTTGGTCCGTGGCAAGATGAATGGCAAGGGAACCGTCACCTTTAAAAATGGGGATACCTATACAGGTAACCTCGTCAACGGCTCTTTTAGCGGCTATGGTAAGTTTAAGTCCAAGGATGGTTGGACCTATGAAGGGCAGTTTGTGAATGGTCAGCCGGAGGGCAAAGGCACCTTAACCACAGAAGCCAACGTCGTATACAAAGGAACATTCAAGCAGGGGATTTATCAAAATGCGCATTAAATGGTTTTCACTAGTCCGTGTTACAGGACTCTTATTGGTATTGCTTTACCATTTCTTCCAAAAAGCCTTTCCTGGAGGCTTCATTGGGGTAGATATTTTCTTCACCTTCTCAGGATTTTTGATTACAGCGCTCTTGATCGATGAATTTGCGCGCAAGCAAGGAATCGACTACTTGTCTTTCTTGAAACGGCGCTTTTACCGGATCGTACCGCCTCTTGTCTTTATGGTCTTGGTCGTGATGCCCTTTACCTTTATGGTGCAACGGGACTACGTGGCTGGTATTGGGACACAGATTGCGGCGGTCTTTGGTTTTGTGACCAATTTCTTTGAGATGGCAACTGGTGGTAGTTACGAAAGCAACTTCATTCCGCATCTCTTTCTTCATACCTGGAGTTTGGCCCTAGAAGTGCATTACTATGTACTATGGGCGCTTCTGGCATGGTTCTTGGCTAAGCGGGCTAAGACGGTTGGAAAATACCGAGGTATGCTCTTCTTAGCATCCAGCGGGCTCTTTCTCTTTACCTTCTTGTCCATGTTCATCCGCGCCTTTCTGACAGCTAACTTCTCCACTATCTATTTCTCTAGTTTCACTCACATCTTCCCCTTCTTTGCGGGATCGTGCCTAGCAACGGTAACAGGGATTGCTAATGTCAGCCCGAACTTTACAAAGCTGGTGCAGTCTTGGAGTATGAAAAAGACTTTGTCGGTCTTGGGCGGAAGCTTTGCCTTCTTGTTTGTGCTCAGTCTTTTCTTGCCATTTGATAGCTTGTGGACCTATCTGTTTGGCTTTTTAGCAGCGACAATCGCAGCTTGTGCCATGATTCTGTCGGCCCGTATTCTCCATGAAAAGACACCAGATAAAAAGGAACCAGCCATCCTCAATTTCTTGGCAGATACCAGTTATGGTGTCTATCTTTTCCACTGGCCTTTCTTTATCATCTTTTCTCAACACTTGGGAAATATGATGGCAGCCCTTGTGACGACAATCGTTTCCTTGATTCTAACGGCTCTTTCCTTCTATATTTTGGAGCCAACCATTGCAGGCAAGGAGCCTCGTGTCTTTGGTATGAAGATGGATCTGAGTTTTTTGACCAAGCCGATCTTTTACCTCATGATTCCACTGGCTCTCTTGATGATCGGAATCTCTGCCTTTGCACCAACAGTCGGAGCTTTTGATGAGAGTTTGGTTGTGAGTGGGCTCAATCAAGCAGATAGCAAAATGCAGGTCACGCGGACGCAGGTGGACAATGCGACGGCAACAGACTATAACGTCTCAAATGGTGTGACCATGATCGGTGATTCCGTTAACTTGCGAGCGCAGGACTACCTGACTAAAGCCATCCCTGGCATCCAGATTGATGCAGTGGTGAGCCGTCAGTTGGAAAATGGAATGAAGGTCTTTGAGACTGACATCTCCAATAAAGTTCTCCTAAAAAATGTGGTCATTGCCCTAGGAACCAATACTGTAAGCAACTACAAAGAATTGCTGGATCAGTATGTTGAGAAACTTCCAAAAGGCCGTCGCTTGATCCTTGTGACACCATATGATGGTCGCTATGCCAACGATCAGTCCAGTGAATCGGTTCAAACCCGTCTTTATGAGTTGGAACTGGCTAAGAAATACGACTTTATCACCATTGCGGACTGGTACCAAGTAGCAATTGAAAATCCAAACATTTGGGTGGGAACAGACTCTGTTCACTTCAATATGGAAACCAATGGTGGGGAACTCTATGCTCAAACAGTCAAAGAAGCCCTTGATAAGGCCGAAAAGGGTCCGGTCAAGAAGTAACAATGCTTCTCTGAAACTGAAACAAAACAAATCCTAACAAAATAAAACAAAAAGCAACTTTTTACTTGTAAAAAGCTGCTTTTTTTAGTAAGATTGAGAAAGCGCTTACAAAAATCAATTGAAAATATCACTTTGTGAAGAAAAAATTTTTTTAATTATTTTTTCACAATTTTGCTAAATAATTGCTTTCACAGCAATAGGATTGATAAAGTTTTCACAAACTTCAAAAAATTCTTTGTGAAAGTTGCTTGGAAGTGTTTACAAAAATCTCAAAATAGAGTACAATTATATTGTGAAATAATTAACAAATCGAAATTTCTTACACTATTCTTGAAAATTTCCGAAAACATGAAAAAGTTCTAGAAAAGGATAAGGGTTTCAAACATTGGAGGAAAGCATCAAATGGCTGATAAAAAAACTCTCTCACCTGAAGAAAAGAAACTCGCTGCTGAAAAACACGTAGACGAGTTGGTGCAAAAAGCGCTGGTGGCGCTTGAAGAGATGCGCAAATTGAATCAGGAGCAAGTGGACTACATTGTGGCGAAAGCATCTGTAGCGGCTCTTGACGCTCACGGTGAGCTCGCTCTTCATGCTTATGAAGAAACTGGTCGTGGAGTCTTTGAAGACAAGGCGACGAAGAACTTGTTCGCTTGTGAACACGTAGTAAATAACATGCGTCACACCAAGACAGTTGGGGTCATTTCAGAAGATGACGTCACTGGTTTGACCCTTATTGCTGAGCCAGTCGGTGTTGTCTGCGGGATCACACCTACAACCAACCCTACTTCAACAGCAATCTTTAAAGCATTGATTTCCTTGAAGACACGGAACCCTATCGTCTTTGCCTTCCACCCATCTGCTCAAGAATCATCAGCTCATGCGGCACAAATCGTACGCGATGCGGCAATTGCAGCTGGAGCACCTGAGAACTGTGTGCAATGGATTACCCAACCTTCTATGGAAGCAACTAGTGCCCTGATGAACCATGAAGGAGTTGCTACGATCCTTGCGACCGGTGGTAACGCCATGGTGAAAGCGGCTTATTCTTGTGGAAAACCAGCTCTTGGGGTAGGTGCCGGAAACGTACCTGCTTATGTTGAAAAATCAGCTAATATCCGCCAAGCAGCACACGATATCGTCATGTCTAAATCATTTGACAACGGAATGGTTTGTGCGTCTGAACAAGCGGTCATCATCGATAAAGAAATCTACGATGAGTTTGTTGAAGAATTCAAATCTTACCACACTTACTTTGTTAACAAAAAAGAAAAAGCCCTTCTTGAAGAGTTCTGCTTCGGCGTAAAAGCTAACAGCAAAAACTGTGCGGGTGCGAAATTGAATGCGGACATCGTTGGGAAACCAGCAGCATGGATCGCTGAACAAGCTGGCTTCTCAGTCCCAGAAGGAACCAATATCCTTGCTGCAGAATGTAAAGAAGTTGGTGAAAAAGAGCCTTTGACTCGTGAAAAATTGTCACCAGTCATCGCTGTTTTGAAATCTGAAAGCCGTGAAGACGGAATTAACAAAGCTCGCCAAATGGTTGAATTCAACGGTCTTGGTCACTCAGCAGCCATCCATACTGCTGATGAAGAATTGACCAAAGAATTTGGTAAAGCAGTTAAAGCTATTCGTGTGATCTGCAACTCTCCTTCGACTTTCGGTGGTATCGGGGATGTTTACAATGCCTTCTTGCCATCATTAACACTTGGATGTGGTTCTTACGGACGCAACTCTGTTGGGGACAACGTTAGTGCCATCAACCTCTTGAATATCAAAAAAGTCGGACGCCGGAGAAATAACATGCAATGGATGAAACTTCCTTCAAAAACATACTTTGAACGTGATTCAATTGAATACCTACAAAAATGTCGTGACGTTGAACGTGTCATGATCGTTACAGACCACGCTATGGTAGAGCTTGGTTTCCTTGATCGTATCATCGAACAGCTTGACCTTCGTCGCAACAAGGTGGTTTACCAAATCTTTGCAGACGTAGAACCAGATCCAGATATCACAACTGTTGAACGTGGTACAGAGATCATGCGTGCCTTCAAACCAGATACGATCATTGCTCTCGGTGGTGGATCACCAATGGATGCGGCCAAAGTTATGTGGCTCTTCTACGAACAACCAGAAGTGGACTTCCGTGACTTGGTACAAAAATTCATGGATATCCGTAAACGTGCCTTCAAGTTCCCATTGCTTGGTAAGAAGACGAAATTCATCGCTATCCCAACAACATCTGGTACAGGATCTGAAGTAACTCCATTTGCCGTTATCTCTGATAAAGCCAACAACCGTAAATACCCAATCGCAGACTACTCATTGACTCCAACAGTTGCCATCGTAGACCCTGCCTTGGTATTGACAGTTCCAGGATCTGTTGCAGCAGACACTGGTATGGACGTCTTGACGCACGCGACAGAAGCTTACGTATCACAAATGGCTAGCGACTTCACAGATGGTCTTGCTCTTCAAGCTATTAAACTTGTCTTTGAAAACTTGGAAAGCTCAGTCAAGAATGCGGACTTCCATTCACGCGAAAAGATGCACAATGCGTCAACCATCGCAGGTATGGCCTTCGCCAATGCCTTCCTCGGTATTTCTCACTCAATGGCCCACAAGATCGGTGCGCAATTCCACACCATCCACGGACGGACCAATGCCATCTTGCTTCCATACGTTATCCGCTACAACGGTACACGCCCAGCTAAGACAGCTACATGGCCTAAGTACAACTACTACCGTGCAGATGAAAAATACCAAGATATCGCTCGTATGCTAGGACTTCCATGCTCTACTCCAGAAGAAGCCGTTGAAGCTTACGCAAAAGCTGTATACGAACTCGGTGAACGCTGTGGTATCGAAATGAACTTCAAAGCACAAGGCATCGATGAAAAAGAATGGAAGAAACATTCTCGTGAATTGGCCTTCCTTGCTTATGAAGATCAATGTTCACCAGCTAACCCACGTCTTCCAATGGTAGACCATATGCAAGAAATCATCGAAGATGCTTACTATGGTTACAAGGAACGTCCAGGACGTCGTAAATAAGACGCCAAGGAACAACTGATGTTTATCAGCTACCCCCACTCGAAAGAGCGGGGGATTTTTGCTATTTGGGTCCAAAACTCGTTTTTTCATAAAAAATTAGACTTTTTTTCAGAAATTGTGTTATTTTTATAGCATTCCGAGCTATTTTATGTTACCCTATAGTGTGTGAATCTGCCTGTAGCTGAAGGGTTATGATCCTTTTTCAGTTATAGGAAACGAAAAAATAAATCCAAGAAAGGAGGCCATCTCAAATGGAGTTAGAAGGTGACGTGCAAGGAAGACAAGATCAGGCACAGAAAATTATTGAAATGCCCCAACGCGATCGGGAAGCTTCCACTTCAGAAAATCAGCCATCATCTGCTTCGGTGGTCTCCATGTATGGGCAGGAAAAGCCAAGCATTTCTAGCCTCCATCAGCAACTAGCGAGCGCGTCTGGGACCCAGACCATTCAATTGCGGGAGGAATTGGTGCTAGCGGTAGCGCAGAATGCTTCAGCGCAAGCAACTGTCTTTGAGGCAGAAGTCAAGGATAAGCTGGAAGAGGCCAAGGAGACGGTTTCCCATAAGGTCGCTGAGGTGTCACAAATGGCCCACAGCATGGCCCAATTTTTAACAGATGCAGAAGTGGAGCAACTATTAGGAGAGTTCTCCATGGATACTTGTTGGGACCAAGCGGTAGAGGCGGAGAACCTCGCCCAAGCAAAGGCCTACTCTACTCGCTTGTCAGATTTGGCAGGTCAGCTGGAGGCTGCTTCAGCTCAATTGGTGGACTTGGACAAGGGACAAGCGACGGCCTTTGATTTTTCATAAGTAGGAGAAAAAGATGTTAGAGATCCTGGGAGAGGACAGAGAACGAATTGAGGAGCTCCATCGAGAGATTAAAAAGGAGCAAGAGCGGATTGCGATCAGAAGTTTGATTGCAACGCAAAAAGCCTTGATGATGTTGGAAGGGATGAGTTTGCAGGTAACCTTGGGCGGTCAATCTGAAAAGATGCGCTCTTTTGCTACAACGACCCTAGTTAGTGATTTGAAAGATGGATTTACAGGAGGAGCAGCGGACGCGGTAGAAACAGCACTGAAATCAGTGAAGAAACCGATTTTATTGAGTCCGATTAAAGGAGGTATGTGATGTACCATTCAGGAAATAGTGAATTAGAACAACTAGAAGATCGACATTACCGCTTCAATCAAAAGCTTAGCGAGTTGGAGTGGGATTATGCGGATATGCGTATGGATGTCCGCCAACATACAGAAAATTTAGTGGACTGGCTGAGTGCCCTTCATTTTCAAGCGCCAAGTGCGGAGGCCCAAAGTGGCTTGGAGCGTTTATTTGCCTTGCAAGAAGAGTTTGAGGCAGAACTCAAGCGCTATGAAGAGCGTTTAGAAGAAGAGCGTGAGCGCGAGCAGCAAGAGTACTATAAGCAGCGTCAACAATTAGAACAAGGTGATTGAAACATTCCTCTGGTAGAGATAAGAGGAATGTTTTTGTTTGCTCAAAAACTTTTAAAAATGTGCTCATAAATTCTTGCAAGCGCTTACTTAGTATGTTATAATATTCACAAAGAAACGAAAATAAAATGGTTTTATCAAACCAACAAAAAAGGAGTCGCTTATGAAAGCTGCAACTTATGTATCTGCAGGCAATCTGCAACTGATTGACCAACCAAAACCAGTGATCAAAAATCCAACGGATGCCATTGTGCGTGTCTTGAAGACAACCATCTGTGGGACAGACCTTCACATCCTAGGAGGAGATGTTCCGGCTTGTAAAGAAGGCACGATTTTAGGCCACGAAGGAATCGGGATCGTCGAAGAAGTCGGCGATGCAGTGAATAACTTCAAGGTGGGCGACAAGGTTATCATCTCTTGTGTCACAGCTTGTAATACCTGCTACTACTGTAAACGTAGTTTGCCTTCTCACTGTGAAGATGGTGGTTGGATTTTGGGTCACTTGATCAACGGAACCCAAGCAGAGTATGTCCACATTCCACATGCGGATGGTAGCCTTTATCATGCGCCTGAAACGGTGGATGACGAAGCCTTGGTTATGCTCTCAGATATTCTCCCAACCTCTTATGAAATTGGGGTGCTTCCATCTCATGTAAAACCAGGTGATAATGTCTGTATCGTTGGAGCTGGTCCGATCGGTCTTGCAGCTCTCTTGACTGTGCAGTTCTTCTCACCAGCTACGATTATCATGGTGGACTTGTCTGAATCTCGTCTTGAAGCAGCTAAGAAATTTGGAGCAACTCACACCATCTGCTCCAGCGATATCGCTGAAATCAAGGCCTTTATCAATGAAGTGACCGAAGGCCGCGGTGTCGATATCTCCATGGAATGTGTGGGCTATCCTGCTACTTTTGATGTCTGCCAAAACGTCATCTCTGTCGGTGGACACATCGCCAATGTCGGCGTCCACGGAAAACCGGTTAGCTTCAATTTGGATGATTTGTGGATCAAGAACATTACCCTCAACACCGGTCTTGTCAATGCCAATACCACTGAAATGTTGCTCAATGTCTTGAAATCAGGCAAGATCGATGCAACCAAGCTCATCACCCACCACTTCAAACTCTCAGAAGTTGAAAAGGCTTATGATGTCTTTAAACATGCGGGTGAAAACAATGCACTCAAGGTCATTATCGAAAATGATATCAGTGAATGAAGTGGCAACTAATATTTGTTCATAGTTTTTTTAGATGGACCAGAGATATTCTGGTCCTATTTTCAACCCCCAAAAGCCAATGATTCCTTGCAAAATAAATTTGTTGTCTTATAATAGAAGTACAGAAAACGATTACATAAAGAGAAAGGTGTGATCTTATGAAACGGTTTTGTTATCATCGTGAATTCTGGATGGACTTCCATTTCTGGATCTTGGTCTTGCTTTTAGCGACTGTAGCTTTAACGATGCAGGCTCCTCTTTCGGTAGTTAGCCTCGCTTATCTTGCTTTTGTTGGGATTTTGATCCTTCTTCAGGTCTTTCAACCGGCTGTATCGACACGTCAGTATCCAGAAGGTAGCTACCATTTCAATTGGACCTTCTATCGCGATACCCGACTGTATATCGATCTCTCTTTACTAGCAGGTCTCTTGGCAGGCCCAATGGCTTCATCGGATATGGTCTATTGGATCTTGCTTGGAGCCGTCGTCGGCTCTATCGGCTTTGTATTTGTCGTAAAGGAAAAAGCGACTCAAAAGATGGCCTAGGGAATCACCATGTCCTAGATCTCTGAAACTAGTTTCAGAGATCTTTTTATTTTCCCCTAAATGTGAAACTATAATCCAATTGCACGATTAATATTGTAAGCGCTTTAAAAATAGATTATAATCAATTTACAAGTACTCGAGTTGCCTTATTATCAAAGGAGAAGGAGTTATGTCAAAGATTACAAAAGATGAACTGATTGAACAAATCAAAGATGGCATCATTGTTTCTTGTCAAGCCCTCCCTCATGAACCGCTCTATATAGAAGCAGGAGGAGTTATTCCTCTCTTGGTCAAAGCGGCTGAGCAGGGTGGAGCTGTCGGAATCCGAGCCAATAGTGTCCGGGATATCAAGGAAATCAAGGAAGTGACCAAGTTACCGATCATTGGGATTATCAAACGCGATTACCCACCTGAAGAACCCTTTATCACGGCTACTATGAAAGAAGTCGATGAGTTGGCAGCTTTGGATATCGCGGTCATTGCGCTTGATTGTACCAAACGTCCGCGTCATGATGGGCTTTCGATGAGTGACTTTATCCATCAAGTCAAAGAGAAATATCCTGACCAACTCTTGATGGCTGATATCTCTACTCTGGAAGAAGGATTGACAGCTGTCGAAGCGGGAGTGGACTTTGTCGGAACGACCCTTTCGGGCTATACGGACTACAGTCCAAAGGTTGATGGTCCAGATTTTGAACTGATCCATCGCCTCTGCCAAGCAGGAGTAGATGTCATCGCAGAAGGCAAGATCCACTACCCTGATCAGGCCAAGAAAATCCATGATCTCGGTGTTCGTGGCATCGTCGTAGGTGGCGCCATTACCCGACCAAAAGAGATTACAGAGCGCTTCGTCGCAGCCTTAAAATGAGAAAACAAAACAGTAGATTGAAGGAGGAGGAGACCGAATAGAGAGTAGTCGAATCTGAAACATGAACAAGAATAGGCGTCCTCATTGAGGATAACCCCTTGTAAGAGTAATCTTACCGCAAATCGTGAGGAGAAATCACATGAAAATGAAAAAAGTATTGTGCTCGTTGGTAGCTGGTGCAGCTCTTCTAGCACTCGCAGCTTGTGGCTCTGGCGGAGGATCAAAATCAGAATCTTCTGGAGGAAATTCTGGTAAAACAGAAATTACCTGGTGGGCTTTCCCAGTCTTTACTCAAGAGAAAGCTGATGATAGTGTAGGAACCTACGAAAAATCAATTATCGAAGCTTTCGAAAAAGCCAATCCAGATATCAAAGTCAAACTAGAAACCATCGACTTCAAATCTGGTCCTGAAAAGATTACGACAGCTATCGAAGCTGGAACTGCTCCAGACGTGCTCTTTGACGCACCAGGACGGATTATTCAATACGGTAAAAATGGTAAATTGGCTGACTTGAACGACCTCTTTACAGAAGATTTTGTAAAAGATGTCAACAACGACAATATCATCCAAGCTAGTAAAGCTGGTGACACTGCCTACATGTACCCAATCAGTTCAGCACCATTCTACATGGCGATGAACAAAAAGATGCTCAAAGATGCAGGAGTGCTAGACCTTGTCAAAGAAGGCTGGACAACAGACGACTTTGAAAAAGTCTTGAAAGCTTTGAAAGACAAAGGTTACACACCAGGATCACTCTTCAGTAACGGTCAAGGTGGAGACCAAGGGACTCGTGCCTTTATCGCCAACCTTTACGGTGGTTCTGTAACAGATGAAAAAGTAACCAAGTATACAACAGATGATCCAAAATTTGTCAAAGGTTTAGAAAAAGCTTCTAAATGGATTGAAGACGGCTTGCTTATGAACGGTTCTCAATTTGATGGTGGAGCAGACATCCAAAACTTTGCGAATGGTCAAACTTCTTACACCATCTTGTGGGCACCTTCACAAAACGGTATCCAAGCTAAATTGTTGGATGCAAATAAAGTCGAAGTAGTAGAAGTGCCATTCCCATCTGATAGTGGCAAACCAAAATTGGAATACCTTATCAATGGATTTGCGGTCTTCAATAATAAAGATGAAAAGAAAATTGCTGCTGCTAAGAAATTTGTACAGTTCATCGCAGACGACAAAGTATGGGGTCCAAAAGATGTTGTGCGTACAGGCGCCTTCCCAGTTCGTAGTTCATTTGGTAAGTTGTACGATGACAAACGGATGGAAACCATCAGCACTTGGACAAAATACTACTCACCATACTACAACACAATCAACGGTTTTGCAGAAATGCGGACCCTATGGTTCCCAATGTTGCAATCTGTTTCAAACGGGGATGAAAAAGCAGAACCAGCTTTGAAGACCTTTACTGAAAAAGCAAACGAAACCATTACGAAAAAATAATCAGTCTATGAAGCGGACCTAAGTCTTTCATAGAAACGAGAATATGCAGGCCCCTTCGAATCCGTATCTCTCTACTTGGAATGGAACGAAGGGGTCTTCATTCTTGCTGGATCTTCTTTTCTTAAGTCGGAAGATATATTTAGAAAAGAAAATAGAAAAAGAACACTAGGAGGTGCCTTACTGTGAAGGTAAACAAAATCCGAATGAGGGAGACACTCGTTTCCTACGCATTCCTAGCACCCATTTTAATCTTCTTTACGGTCTTTGTCCTAGCACCCATGATTATGGGCTTTGTGACAAGTTTCTTCAACTATTCTATGACATCCTTCAAGTTTGTCGGTTTAGAAAATTATTCCCGCATGTTTGCGGATAAGGTCTTTGTGAAGTCCTTGATCAATACTGTCATCATCGTTATCGGCTCGGTTCCGATCGTCGTATTGTTCTCCTTGTTTGTGGCTTCTCAGACCTACCATCAAAATGCCATTGCGCGTTCCTTCTACCGTTTCGTCTTCTTCCTTCCGGTTGTTACAGGGAGTGTAGCGGTAACGGTTGTGTGGAAATGGATCTATGATCCACTATCAGGGATTTTGAACTTTGTATTGAAATCTGGACATGTCATCAACCAAAACATTTCTTGGTTGGGGGACAAGCACTGGGCTTTGATGGCCATCATCATTATTTTGTTGACCACTTCAGTTGGTCAACCGATTATCCTCTACATCGCTGCTATGGGAAATATTGATAATTCTCTCGTAGAAGCAGCGCGTGTCGATGGTGCGACAGAATTTCAAGTTTTCTGGAAGATCAAATGGCCAAGCTTGTTGCCAACAACTTTGTACATTGCCATCATTACGACCATTAACTCTTTCCAATGTTTCGCCTTGATCCAATTGTTGACATCCGGTGGTCCTAACTACTCAACGAGTACCCTCATGTACTACTTATATGAAAAAGCCTTTAAGCTCTCTGAATACGGTTATGCCAACACCATGGGTGTCTTCCTTGCGGTGATGATTGCTATTATCAGTTTTGCGCAATTCAAGATCCTCGGAAACGACGTAGAATACTAAAGAAAGGAGCCTCAGATGAAACCAACACAAAAGAAACCCATCACTACCTTTACGGTGATTTCAACGATCATTTTGCTCCTTTTGACAGTCTTGTTCATTTTCCCATTTTATTGGATTTTGACAGGGGCCTTTAAGTCTCAGCCAGATACCATTATGATCCCACCTCAATGGTGGCCAAAGACACCAACCATGGAAAACTTCCAACAGTTGATGGTACAAAACCCAGCCCTACAATGGTTGTGGAACAGTGTCATCATCTCTCTAGCAACCATGCTTTTGGTGTGTATGACCTCTTCCTTGGCAGGTTATGTCTTGGCTAAGAAACGCTTCTATGGGCAACGAATTCTCTTTGCTATCTTTATCGCGGCCATGGCCCTTCCAAAGCAAGTTGTCTTGGTCCCATTAGTTCGGATTATCAACTTCATGGGAATTCACGATACCCTTGCAGCGGTGATCTTACCACTGGTTGGATGGCCATTCGGGGTCTTCTTGATGAAGCAATTTAGTGAAAACATCCCAACAGAACTCTTAGAATCTGCTAAGATCGATGGTTGTGGAGAGTTGCGGACTTTCTGGAGCGTTGCCTTCCCAATTGTCAAGCCGGGATTTGCAGCCCTTGCCATCTTTACCTTTATCAACACCTGGAACGACTACTTTATGCAATTGGTAATGCTGACCTCTCGGCAAAACTTGACCATTTCCTTAGGGGTAGCAACCATGCAGGCTGAAATGGCCACCAACTATGGCTTGATCATGGCTGGGGCAGCCCTAGCTGCAGTGCCAATCGTTACGGTCTTCCTCGTGTTCCAAAAATCCTTTACACAAGGGATTACCATGGGAGCGGTCAAAGGATAAGCCGTCTGCTTGGACAAACGATAGTTGTGTACAGATCGGTTTTCTAGGCTGAGAAGTATCGAAAGGATGAGAATATGATATTTGATGATTTAAAAAACATCACCTTTTACAAAGGAATCCACCCCAATCTGGATCAGGCCATTGACTTTCTCTATGAGCATCGGAAGGATTCTTTTGAATTGGGGAGATACGATATTGATGGGGATAAGGTCTTTCTCGTCGTTCAAGAAAATACCCTCAACAAAACAGAAAATGATCGCTTTGAACACCACAAAAGATATGCCGATTTGCATCTATTAGTAGAAGGGCATGAGTTTTCGAGTTATGGATCTCGTGTGACAGGTGAGGCGCTCGCATTTGACGAAGCATCGGACATCGGTTTTGTCCATTGCCAGGAGTCTTATCCGCTTCATCTAGGCTATCATAATTTTGCGATTTTCTTTCCAGGGGAGCCTCACCAGCCCAATGGCTATGCAGGGCAAGAAGATATCGTGAAAAAATATCTATTTAAAATTGCGATCGATTGATCACGTTAGAAAGGAGTGCCTATGTCATCTAAGGGGGCAGGATTGATCAAAACCGTTTTTAACACGGACAATGTAGTGATGCGTATCAGTGAGAAGGTCCTCGACTTGGTAACCGTTAATCTTTTATTTGTGCTAAGTTGTTTACCAGTTCTCACGATTGGAATTGCGAAAATTAGTTTGTATCAGACCTTATTTGCCATTAAGCACCAGCGTCGTGTTCCGGTGATTCGTAGTTATGCGAAGGCTTTTCGGGACAATTGGAAAATAGGCTTGCAACTAGGAAGTTTAGAACTGATTGTTGCAGGTATTTGTCTCTTTGATTTATTCTTATTTTGGGGGCAAACTTCCCTAGCTTTCCAAGCTTTGAAAACCATTTGTTTAGGCCTCTTTCTCTTTCTTGTGTTGATCTTATTGGCTGCTTATCCGATTGCGGCTCGCTACCAGTTGGATTGGAAAGAGTGTTTGCAAAAAGCCATGATTGTGTCAGGCTTGCATTTTCCTTGGTTCTTTGTCATGGGAAGTGCTCTCTTGCTTCTATGTATGGCTCTTGCAAGCTCGGTTTTAGCTTTCCTATTGGGGCTTATGATCTTTTTCTTGTTTGGCTTTTCAAGCTTGGCTTTTGCACAAGTTGGATTAATGGAAAAGATTTTCGCCCAGTACCAAGAATAAAATGAATTCATTAGTGACAAAAGGAGAAAAAATGTCAGATTTAAAAAAATATGAAGGAGTCATCCCCGCTTTTTACGCCTGCTATGATGACCAAGGAGAAATTAGCCCGGAGCGGGTACGTGCGCTGGTAGAATATTTTATCGCGAAAGGTGTGCAGGGCTTGTATGTCAACGGATCTTCCGGCGAATGTATCTACCAGAGCGTGGCCGATCGCAAGCTGATCCTAGAAGAAGTGATGGCGGTAGCTAAAGGGAAATTGACCATCATTGCTCACGTAGCCTGCAACAACACCAAGGATAGCGTGGAATTAGCACGACATGCAGAAGCACTAGGAGTGGATGCCATTGCAGCCATTCCGCCGATCTATTTCCGCTTGCCAGAATACAGTGTGGCCCACTACTGGAATGAAATCAGTGCAGCCGCACCCAATACAGACTTTGTCATCTACAATATCCCGCAATTGGCTGGGGTCGCTTTGACACCGAGCCTTTACAAGGAAATGTTGAAAAACCCACGGGTGATTGGGGTCAAAAATTCTTCGATGCCTGTTCAGGACATTCAAACCTTTGCTTCTTTAGGAGGCGACGACCACATTGTCTTTAACGGCCCAGATGAACAATTCTTAGGTGGCCGTCTCATGGGAGCACATGCTGGGATCGGTGGTACCTATGGTGCGATGCCAGAACTCTTCTTGAAGCTCCATCATCTGATTGCTGAGAAAGACTTAGAGACTGCGCGTGCCTTGCAGTTTGCTATCAATGACATTATCGGAGTCTTGACGTCTGCTCATGGCAATATGTATGCGGTCATCAAAGCGGTTTTGCGCATCAATGAAGGTTTGGACTTGGGATCTGTTCGCTCCCCTTTGACGCCAGTAGTAGAAGCGGATCAAGAAGTGATCCAACGTGCTGCTCAACTCATTCAGGACACAAAAGCCAGATTCCTTTGATCAAAGGAGGTCTAGATGAATCCATATGTTGTAATTGATATCGGAGGGACCAGTATCAAGTATGGTTTAGCCGATGCAAAAGGGCAACTCCTAGAGACCCATGAAATGCCAACGGAGGCTCAAAAAGGAGGACCTCACATTCTTAACACAACAAAGGAAATCGTAGCCCGTTATTTGAAGAAGCATCCCTTGGCAGGGGTTGCGATTTCTTCGGCCGGAATGGTCGATCCTGATAAGGGAGAAATCTTTTATGCCGGCCCACAAATTCCCAACTATGCAGGCACCCAATTCAAAAAGGAAATCGAAGAGACCTTTCAGATCCCTTGCGAGATTGAAAATGATGTTAACTGTGCCGGTCTCGCAGAGGTCACCACAGGCCATGCAAAAGGATCGAACAATGCTGTTTGCCTGACGATTGGGACAGGGATCGGCGGTTGCCTCTTGCTCGATGGTCAGGTCTTTCATGGCTTTAGCAATTCAGCCTGTGAGGTTGGCTATCTTCATTTGCCAGATGGTGCCTTTCAGGATCTAGCTTCAACGACGGCTTTGGTCGAGTATGTGGCAGAACATCACGGTGATCCTGTAGAACAGTGGAATGGCCGCCGGATCTTTAAGCAGGCAACAGAAGGAGATAAGATCTGTATGGCTGGAATTGATCGAATGGTGACCTACCTTGGCAAAGGACTAGCCAATATCGTTTATGTGGTCAATCCAGAGGTCATTGTTCTTGGAGGGGGGATTATGGCTCAGGAAGCCATCCTGAAACCTAAAATCTATCAAGCCCTGTGTGCCGAACTGGTTCCTAGCCTAGCAGATAAGATCCGTTTGGAATTTGCCCACCATCAAAACGCCGCAGGTATGTTGGGGGCCTACTACCACTTTAGACAAAAACATGGAACATAAAACAAGTCGCGCTGGCGACTTGTTTTTGATTCATCAAAAAAAGCATGAAAGATGAAGAAAACCTGATCTTTCATGCTTTTTAAATAGGGAGACCATATTAAGATTTTCGAGAACGTTGATTAGAAAGTTTTTTGTTTTCCCAGTAGCTATTAAAGACAATTTCCTTTTGTTCTCGGCTTTTATTAAGGAAATGAGCATAGATCAAATCGACCACAATGAGGAGTGGTAAAATAGCAGAAATTCGATCGATATAGGTACTACTAGGAAGAGGTGCGGCCGGTAACACTTCTGTGAATCCTTGGTGGATGGCAGCCGGGTTAGCCGTCACAAGAACCGTTTTAGCCCCTTTTTCTTTGGCGTCCAGGAGACTGTCTGTAATGGAGTTGGTGCCTCCTGACAATGAGAAACCGATGACTAAACAAGAGGAATCGAGAATACTGGTCGTCCAAGCAAAGCCATCTTGATCAGTCAGGGCTTCACAAACGACGCCCAGTCGCATAAAGCGCAATTTCATTTCTCGAGCGACTAAACCGGAACTACCGATCCCGAAGAAATAGACTCGGTCTACTTGACCGATTAGTTCAGCGACCCGATCTAATTGGGAATCTTTTACCAGACTTTCAGTGACGTTACTGATATGGTGGTAGCGTTGCAAGACGCTCAGCGTCAGCTCGTCATGCACTTGCACCTGTTTTTGATTCTTTGTTTCCTCATTAAAATGATAGACAAATTCCCGATAGCCGGAAAAACCACATTTTTGAGAGAAACGCGTCAAAGCTGCCTTTGAGACATGGAGTAACTCCGTTACACGAGAAGAGGACAGGGAGTGCTGTCGTGCTTCGGATGATAAAAAATATTGGGCAATGTCGCGTTCCATATCTGTTAACTCAGCTTCATGGCTGGCGATAATGGCGCGTAAATCTTGATCTTGTTTCACAGCAATCCTCCTTTCTCACGAGATGAAATAACAGGATGCTCCTATAATATATTACACATTATAACATGGGTAACCGCTTTATTCAAGTAAAAGAAATCAAGAAATACTGAAACTAGGAACAGGATATGCGAAAAGAAGAGAACGCTACCAATCCTGGCAGTAGTGGCTTGTTGGTTATCCACAATTTTCTGAAAATTTCCGGTTGGGCCTGAACAAACGATATGAATTGTGGTATAATTTAAGATAATTGTACTGTTGTTGGAAGAACAATGGTTGAATAAGGAGGTGTGACGATGTCGAATGCAACACTCGAGATGATGCAAGAGATCGAGCAAGCTGCTCAGGGCGTGATCGTAGGCTATGAAGCTCAAGTTGAACAAATCCGAACGGATTCGCGCGATCGCCTTGCAACAGTGGCACAGCATTACGATGAGGAAACCAAGCAATTGGTCACAGAGGCAGAAAAAAACGCCCAGGAAAGACTCGTCCGTTTAACGAAAGATCTGGAAGAAACGGTTGCGCGCAATGATGCCAAGGTACAAGAGGCGATGACCGATAAGCGAGCTGGGTTAGTTGAAGCCATTGTAGAAAAGGTGGTAGCAAGCTATGGCCGTTAGTCAGATGCAAAAACTGTCCCTCATCTTACCCAAAGATGACTTGGACAGTCTCCTACTAGCGCTACAGTCTGAGGCAAAAATCCAGATTTATGACCTCAGTGAGCATGAAGAATGGCAGGCTGCCTTTGAGGCAAATACCTTGTCTCAACCCTTGACAGAGGACAATCGTCAAGCCTTGGTAGAGCTGCAAAAACGTCAAGAACAAGTTGAAAAAATGATTCAGACTCTAGAGCCTTACATGCCTGAGAAGAAGGCTCTGCAAGCTCTAAAGGAAGAACCCTTAAGCTTGTCTTTTGATGACTTGCAGGCCCATGGGATGATTCGAGACGAGGATCTCCTATTGACCAAGTTGAAACGCCAATTGCACGTGTTAGATAAGGCTCGTCAGAAGATTGCGGATGCAAAGGGAGAGATAGAGCGCTTAGAAAAATGGCGACCGTTAGAGGTGACGCCAGCTGCTCTCGCTACTTTTCACTATGTGCATGGCTTGATCGGGACCATTCCCAATAGCGATACAGACGCCGTTCGTTCTTCCTTAAAAGCTCATCCTGAGCTGAAGTTAGAAGAAGTCTTTACGTCTGAAACTGAACACGGCTATGTCATCTTGTATCGTTCGGGAGATCGTGTAGCTGTTCAGGAGCTTCTGGAAGACCATGGGTTCAAAGAATTGGACTATGAAGAAGAGCAGGTCCCGGCCGCCTACTTGGATCGCCTAGAAGGAGAAATTAAGGAGCAAGAAGCTGTAGTTGCAGCAACCCTAGCCGAGTTACAAAACTCCCAGAAGGAGTTGGACCAGCTTAAGTACCAGATGGATTACTTGCTGAGTTCGGGAGCTCGTGAGGAAGCCAAGTCGCTTCTTGCCAGCACGCAAAGCTTGGTAGCCCTAGAGGGTTGGATTGAAACCTCCCAAGTGGCCTCATTGCGAGACTTCTTGCAAGAAGGTTTTGGTTCTCGGGTCTTACTAGAGACGCGCGATGTGACGGAAAAAGATTGGGATGACGTTCCGATCCAGTTGCGAAATAATGCCTTGGTAGAGCCCTTTGAATTAGTCACAGAGATGTACGCCCTGCCTAAGTATTACGAGAAAGATCCGACACCGATCGTTTCTCTCTTCTACTTTGTTTTCTTTGGCATGATGGTCGCAGATATCGGTTATGGACTGTTGCTAACGGTAGCGACAGGCTTTGCCCTTAAAGCCTTCAAGCTCAAGCCTAGTACAGCGAAGAACCTTCGTTTCTTCAGTCTCCTTGGAATTTCAGTTGCCCTTTGGGGTGTGGTCTATGGCTCTTTCTTTGGATTTGAGATGCCTTTTGCCCTGATCAGTACGACCAGCAACGCCATGACCATCCTGATCCTCTCAGTGGTCTTTGGTTTTATCACCGTCTTAGTGGGCCTCTTCCTAGGAGGAATGAAAAATGTTCGCCTCAAAGACTACACGGAAGCCTATAATGCTGGCTTTGCTTGGGTCTTGATCCTACTTGGTTTAATGCTTCTAGCAGTAGGCAATATCTTGCCAGGGATGAGCCTTTTAGTTCCGATTGGCAAGTGGCTGGCTATTTTGAATGCCATTGGGATCTTGATTGTTTCCATTGTCAGTGCCAAGAAGCTGTCCGGCTTAGCCTCTGGTCTCTTTAACCTCTACAATGTTAGTGGCTATGTTGGAGACTTAGTCAGCTTCACCCGTTTGATGGCTTTGGGCTTGTCTGGAGCGAGTATCGGTTCGGCCTTCAACCTCATTGTCAATCTCTTTCCACCGCTTGGACGGTTTACGGTAGGGCTTGTGCTCTTTATCGTTCTACATGCCATTAATATGTTCCTGTCCTTCTTGTCAGGATATGTGCATGGAGCCCGTCTGATCTTTGTGGAGTTCTTCGGTAAGTTCTACGAAGGAGGAGGCAAGCCATTTCGTCCTCTCAAACCTTCTGAACGCTATATTAAAACAAAAAAATAAGTATTATCTTTAATAAATAGGAGTATATTCATGGAATCTTTAGCATCATATTTTTCAGCCCATGGGGGCGCCTTCTTTGCAGCATTTGGTGTGGCGATCGCCGTTGCACTTAGTGGAATGGGATCTGCCCTTGGGGTTGGTAAAACGGGTCAAGCAGCAGCAGCGCTCTTGAAAGAACAACCTGAAAAATTTGCCCAAGCCTTGATTTTGCAATTGTTGCCAGGTACACAAGGTTTGTACGGTTTCGTTATCGGGATCTTGATCTGGTTGCAAATTAAGCCAGATATGCCACTTGAAACAGGGGTTGCTTACTTCTTTACAGCTCTTCCAGTTGCGATCGTTGGTTATTTCTCAGCCAAACACCAAGGAAATGTTGCGACAGCAGGGATGCAAATCTTGGCCAAACGCCCTGAAGACATGATGAAAGGGGTTATCCTTGCGGCCATGGTTGAAACCTACGCCATCTTGGCCTTCGTTGTGTCCTTCCTATTGACCCTACGCGTCGGCTAAGAGCTAGCTTTGATGGATTCGCCTTACGAGGCGAAAAACACAAGACGCATGCAATAGGAGAAAAACGATATGGATGAACAAACCCAATTAAAGGATTCGATCTTGGCCCAAGCCCATGAAAAAGGGCGTAAACTCTTAGAAGAGGCCAAGGAAACCATCCTAAAAGAAGAGACTGCGCAAGAAGAGCGTTTGATTCAAGATAAACTCAATCAACGCTCCGAGCAGCTCAAGCGGATTCAACGTCAATTGCAACGTGAAACCCAACAAATCGAAAATAAAAAACGCCAATCAACCCTTGTCACCAAGCAACGCGTCTTAAAGGATCTCTTTGCAGATGCTTATGAAGCGATGGTGGCTTGGCCCCTTGAAAAGGAAATGCAGTTTGTAGATGCGGTCTTAGATCGCTATCAGGGACAAGTTGTGACCCTGACCTTCGGTGCGGTGAGTGCTAGCAAATTTGATTCAGCAGCTCTCGAGAGATTGAAGCAGACGCATCAGAATGTGACAGTTGCAGATGCAACGATCCCAGCTCAAGCAGGATTTGTCTTGTCGGTTGGGAAGATTGATGACAACTATCTCTACCGTGATTTGGTGGATTCCATTTGGGAGCAAGAAAGCTACCAGATGGCAGCCAGCATTTTCACAGATGAAGAGAACTAGGAGGTTGCAATGAGCGAACGGACCTATTCTCAAGTCAATACAGGAATCAGCGTACGTGAGGCTAGTTTTGTCAGTCCCAGTCAGTTCGAGCAGTTGCTTGCAAGTCCCTCAAGCGAGAGTCGAGAAGGCTTGCTACAAGGGACGCCTTATGCTTTAGACAGCCACGAGATCAAGGATTTATCAGCCCTTGAAGCCCGCCTGATGACAGCCTTGTTGGCAGAATACCAATGGGCTTTTGAGGTAAGCCCTCAGTCAGATCTGGTTAGCCTGTTTACCTTGAAATACACCTATCATAATCTCAAGGTTTATCTAAAACACAAGGCGACAGAGCGCAAGTTAGGGCACTTATTGATCCCTATCGGTCCTTATTCTCTCGATGTGCTCGAGCATTTGGTGGCGACCTTTTCTGCGGAGCATTGTCCGGCTTTTATGGCGGAAGAAGTAGCTGCAACCTGGCAAGAATTCCAAGACTATCAGGACTTGCGGGTCCTCGAAATCGGGATGGACTTAGCTTATTTTAAACACCTGAGATACTTAGGGGACAGCCTAGATCATCCGATTCTGAAGCAGTTGGTGGACGTGACCATTGACTTTTACAATGCGATTACGGTCAAGCGGGCCTTGGATCAGCAAAAACCGCATAGCTTTATGCACCAATTACTTTCAGATGAAGGGAGCCTCAGTGCCCATCAGGTGATCGACCTGCTAGAATCCGGTCAGTGGTTGACCTGGTTTTATCAAGTCAATCCGCTGGAGTACGATCTCGCCTTAGAGACTTATGAAGAAAAGATGCGCACCGGTCAACTAAAGACCGTAGAGTTGGAGTATTTAGAAAGCTTGGTGAAATTCAGTCTTCTAGACGCTGGCCGTTTTGAAGTCGATGGACCACTCCCTCTTGTTCGTTATCTTTACGGGAAAGAGTTAGAGGTGACCAACCTTCGTTTGGTCCTCTCTGGTTTGGACAATGGTTTTCCGCTAGCAGACATCAAAGAAAGGATGAGACCGATTTATGGACAAACAGACCTATAAGATCGCAGTTGTGGGCAATCGGGACGCCATCCTTCCTTTTCGCCTGATTGGCTTTCAAACCTATCCGGTCACAGAGCCACAAGAAGCGATCAATACCCTGCGAAAACTCAGTCGGGAAAACTTCGGGATTATCTACCTGACAGAGGATATTGCTCAGGCTATTCCAGATACAGTGGCTTTTTACGACCAGCAGCTGACTCCGGCTCTGATCCTTATCCCGACCCATAGAGGAACTACGGGACTGGGCCAACAGCGGATTCGTGATAATGTCGAAAAAGCAGTAGGACAGGATATTTTATGAGAACAAATGAATTTGGCCAAGCGATTGGCGATGCACTGCCGGATTTTACACCGGGGCGTCTGCCAGCTATTGAGCGGATCGAAGGTCGCTATACCGTGATCGAGCGCCTCTCAAAAGAAAAACATGGAGCAGATCTTTATCAGGTCTACGGGCCGGACTCTCCAGCAGCGATGTGGACCTTTCTGTTCAAAGGCCCTGCCCGCAATGAAGAGGAGTGGGACCACTTATTAGATGATCTCATGACAGCCCAAGGTCGCTTTTACTATGCGATTGTAGACAAAGATTCAGGCAAGGCTTTGGGGACTTTCTCTCTTATGCGGATCGATCAAGCCAACCGGGTGATCGAAGTTGGAGCAGTGACCTATTCACCAGCGCTCCAAAAGACACGCATGGCTACGGAAGCCCAGTATCTGTTAGCGCGCTACGTGTTTGAAGATTTAGGCTACCGCCGCTATGAGTGGAAATGCGATGTCTTAAACCAAGCATCTCGCAAAGCAGCTGAGCGCTTAGGCTTCACCTATGAAGGCTGTTTCCGTCAGGCTGTTGTTTATAAAGGTCGGACCCGTGATACAGACTGGTTGTCCATCATTGACAAAGAATGGCCAGCTATCAAACAGCAGCTAGAAGCTTGGTTGGATCCAAGCAATTTCGATGCCAAAGGCCAACAAAAGCAAGCTCTAAGAGAGATAGCACAAAAGTAAAACAAAGAAACAAAGGATTCCCAGGAGGAATACATGACTCAAGGAAAAATTATCAAAGTTTCCGGTCCCTTGGTGGTTGCATCAGGGATGCAGGAGGCCAATATCCAAGACATTTGCCGGGTCGGCGATCTTGGTTTGATTGGCGAAATTATTGAGATGCGGCGGGACGAAGCCTCTATCCAAGTATATGAAGAAACGTCTGGAGTCGGTCCAGGAGAACCAGTGGTCACAACCGGAGCCCCCCTTTCTGTTGAATTGGGACCAGGCTTGATCTCTCAGATGTTTGACGGGATCCAACGCCCCTTGGAACGCTTCCAAGAAGTGACTTCCAGTGACTTTTTGGTTCGTGGGGTGCAAGTTCCAAATCTAGATCGAGACACCAAATGGGCCTTCGAGCCAAGCGTGACTGAAGGGACAGAGGTGGTTGCAGGAGACATTGTCGGTACTGTTCAAGAGACCAATATGGTGGAACACCGCATCATGGTACCCTTTGGTGTCAGTGGACGTGTGACCAAGATCGCAGCAGGTTCTTACACAGTGGAAGAGCCGGTCTATGAGATCGAGCAGGCAGATGGCAGCCTCTTTACTGGTACTTTGATGCAAAAATGGCCGGTTCGTCGAGGCCGTCCCTTTGCACAAAAACTGATTCCAGTAGAGCCTTTGGTTACCGGTCAACGGGTCATCGATACCTTCTTCCCTGTGACAAAAGGTGGAGCTGCAGCTGTTCCTGGTCCTTTCGGAGCTGGGAAAACAGTCGTGCAACACCAGGTGGCCAAGTTTGCCAATGTAGACATCGTAATTTACGTGGGTTGTGGGGAACGTGGAAATGAAATGACGGACGTTCTGAATGAATTTCCAGAATTGATCGATCCAACGACCGGTCAATCCATCATGCAACGGACCGTTCTGATCGCCAACACTTCGAACATGCCGGTAGCGGCGCGGGAAGCTTCCATCTACACAGGGATTACTATTGCCGAATACTTCCGTGATATGGGCTATTCCGTTGCCATCATGGCGGATTCTACTTCTCGTTGGGCAGAAGCTCTCCGTGAAATGTCTGGTCGTCTAGAAGAAATGCCAGGGGATGAAGGCTACCCAGCCTATCTTGGTAGCCGGATTGCCGAATACTACGAGCGTGCAGGTCGGGTCAAGACACTCGGAACCACTGCGCGTGAAGGTTCGATTACCGCTATCGGTGCCGTTTCCCCTCCAGGTGGAGATATTTCAGAGCCCGTAACGCAAAATACCTTGCGAATTGTTAAGGTCTTCTGGGGCTTAGATGCTCAATTGGCGCAACGTCGTCACTTCCCAGCCATCAACTGGTTGAGTTCTTATTCGCTTTACCAAGATGAAGTCGGTCGCTATATCGATCTACATGAACAAATCAGTTGGTCTGAAAAAGTGACCCGCGCTATGAATTTGCTTCAAAAGGAAAGTGAATTGCAAGAAATCGTCCGCTTGGTTGGTCTAGATTCCTTGTCTGAAAAAGACCGCTTGACCATGAATGCGGCTAAGATGATCCGTGAAGACTACCTGCAACAAAATGCCTTTGATGAGGTCGATACCTATACCTCTTTCAGCAAGCAGGTGGCCTTGTTGACCAACATTTTGACCTTTGACCAAGAAAGTCAAAAAGCACTAGAATTAGGAGCTTACTTCACAGAAATCATGGAAGGAACCGTGGCTCTTCGAGACCGCATTGCCCGTAGCAAGTTCATCCATGAGGATCAGTTGGCAACCATTCAAGTCCTGAAAGAAGAAATCGTAGAAACCCTACACCAAATCGTCGCAAAAGGAGGAGTAGACAATGAGCGTGATTAAAGAATACCGTACTGTCAGCGAAGTTGTTGGCCCCTTGATGATTGTCGATCAGGTCGAAGGGGTTCACTACAATGAACTGGTAGAAATCAAGCTCCATGATGGAACGACCCGTCAGGGACAAGTCCTCGAAGTCCAAGAAGACAAGGCCATGGTCCAGCTCTTTGAAGGATCTAGCGGGATCAATTTGGAAAAAGCTAAAGTCCGCTTTACCGGACGTCCCCTAGAACTTCCTGTGTCTGAAGACATGGTGGGACGCATCTTTAACGGGATGGGCAAACCCATCGATGGCGGTCCAGAGATTATCCCAGAGAAGTACTTGGACATTGATGGGCAAGCCATCAACCCTGTTTCGCGGGACTATCCGGATGAATTTATCCAGACAGGGATCTCAGCCATTGACCATTTGAATACCTTGGTTCGGGGCCAAAAACTCCCAGTATTCTCAGGTTCTGGTCTTCCTCACAAGGAGTTGGCGGCCCAGATTGCTCGTCAAGCGACGGTTCTTAATTCTGAAGAAAACTTCGCCGTGGTCTTTGCGGCCATGGGGATTACCTTTGAAGAAGCCGAGTTCTTTATGAACGACCTTCGGGAGACAGGGGCCATTGACCGCTCTGTCCTCTTTATCAACCTAGCCAATGACCCAGCTATCGAACGGATTGCGACTCCTCGGATCGCCTTGACAGCCGCCGAATATTTGGCCTATGAAAAAGACATGCACGTCTTGGTTATCATGACCGACATGACCAACTACTGTGAAGCCCTTCGGGAAGTATCCGCTGCCCGCCGGGAAGTTCCAGGTCGTCGGGGCTATCCAGGTTACCTTTATACCAACCTCTCAACCCTCTACGAACGTGCTGGACGCTTGGTTGGAAAGAAAGGATCTGTGACCCAAATTCCGATCCTCTCCATGCCAGAAGATGACATCACCCACCCCATCCCTGACTTGACAGGCTACATCACCGAAGGACAGATTATTCTGTCCCGCGATCTCTATAATAGTGGTTACCGCCCACCGATTAATGTTCTTCCCTCCCTTTCTCGTTTGAAGGACAAGGGTTCTGGTGAAGGCAAGACTCGGGAAGACCATGCGGCGACCATGAACCAGCTCTTTGCGGCTTACGCTCAAGGAAAGCAAGCCAAAGAACTGGCTGTAGTACTTGGGGAGTCTGCCTTGTCAGATACCGACAAGCTCTATGTTAAATTTACGGACCGCTTTGAGCAGGAATACATCAATCAAGGTTTTACCACCAATCGGACGATTGAGGAAAGTTTGGATCTAGGTTGGGAACTCTTATCCATCCTTCCACGAACAGAGCTTAAACGGATCAAGGATGAGATGATTGACAAGTATCTGCCAAACAAAGAGGATTAGCCTATGGCACGATTAAATGTAAAACCAACTCGGATGGAGCTTAATATTCTCAAAGAACGCCTCAAGACAGCAACCCGAGGGCACAAGTTGCTCAAGGATAAGCGGGATGAACTTATGCGTCGCTTTATTGAAGCTGTGCGTGAGAATAATCGTCTGCGCCAAAAGGTGGAGGCAGAGCTTGTGGGCAATATGCAAGATTTCGTGATGGCCAAGTCCTTAGAGAGCGACCTCATGGTGGAAGAAATCTTCGCCGTTCCCACTCGAGAAGTGATGCTCCATATCGAAGAAGAAAATGTCATGAGTGTGCGCGTGCCCAAGCTCCATGCCCGTATCGATAATCCATACGGAGATGATGAAGGGGACGTGGTTTATAGCTACCTCGCCTCCAACAGTCAAATGGACAGCACCATTCAAGAAATGGGGGATCTACTCCCAGATTTGCTTAAGTTAGCGGAAATTGAAAAAAGCTGCCAACTCATGGCAGATGAAATCGAGAAAACCCGCCGTCGAGTGAACGGACTGGAGTATGCGACTATCCCAGACCTCAAAGAGACTATCTACTATATCGAAATGAAACTCGAAGAAGCCGAACGCGCCAACCTCGTCAGAATCATGAAGGTAAAATAAGATACAAAGCCGTTAAGCAACTCAAAGGAAAAAAGGAAATCCAACGACGAAGCGTCTGCTTCTAGTTGGATTTATCTTTTTCCAAAGAGTTGTAGGCGTGTTCAGTTATAAGATACAAAGCCCGTAAAATGCAAAGGAAAATAGGGAGCAGGACAGAAGCACTGTTGTATAGAATGCTTCGTTGTCCTGCCCCCACAAGGCTGATTAGGATTTTTCCGAGCTCTTAAAGCGAGAGAAAAATCCAATCAGCTACTGTGCCTTTGAAGTTAGTACTATTACAGTTTGCGTTTTTCCCCCAGCTTTTCAGATCGGCCTCAATTACTTAAAAAATACAAGAACCTCATCGAGGAACCGCTTCTTGATGAGGCTTTTTTTGCGCCCTCGAACTCTTCTTCCAGCACCCTCTTTTTATGTTACTAGTTTGTAACAATGTGACAAGAAAGACGAAATGTTACAAGAAAAATACAGTTTTGTTAAATAGCCAAAAAGGCCTTTTATTATTTTTAAATTGTGATAAGATAGTATAGTAGTTAATTTGTCCAAGAAAATCTTGAGCAAAAAAACAAAGAAAAAAGAGGATAAAAGATGAAATTAAAAGTTAATACGAAAGCCTTGATCGCTTCAACAGTAGCTCTTGCAGTGATTCCATTTACAAAAGCCACTGCAGAAACACTTGAAGATTGGGTAGCTCGCTCAGTAGATGAAATCAAACATGATATCCAACAAAGCGGTGAAAACCAACAAACTTATACCATCAAATATGGTGATACATTGAGTTCGATCGCAGAAGCGCTTGGAATCGATGTACATGTGTTGGCAAACTTGAACAACATCAGCAACATGGATTTGATCTACCCAGGTACTGTTTTGAAAACAACAGTAAATGATCAAAAAGAAGTAACTTCAGTTGAAATCCAAACTCCTCAAGCAGGTTCGACAGATGCAACCGTTGCAAGTGCTGACTTGACAACAAACCAAGTGACAGTTGATGACCAAACAGTCGCTGTCAACGATTTGTCTAAACCAGTAAACGAAGATAACAAAGCTGTTCCAGTAGCTCCAGCAGCGGAAGCTCAAGAAGCTCCAGCGGAAGCTCCTGTAGTTGAAGTACCAGCAGCAGAAACACCAGCACAACCGGCTGTTCCAGAAACACCAAGCTACGGTGCTCCAGCTCCCAATGTTGCAACTCAAAACCCAGAAACAGCCTCAGTTTCTGCTCCTGAAGCTCCAGCAACTCAACCAGAAGCTCCTGCTGAAACACCAGCTCCTGCAGACGAAGCTCCGGCAGCAGAAACTGTCGCAGCACCTGAAGTGCAACCAGTAGCATCAACTCCAACAACTGGTAATGCTATTCCAACTGATCCAAATCTTCAACCGCAAGCGGAAGCTTTCCGTCAAGAAATTGCAGCGAAATTCGGTATCACAAACATCGGTGGTTACCGTGAAGGGGATCCAGAAGACCATGGTAAAGGACTTGCAGTGGACGTGATGGTTCCAACAAATTCAGAGCTTGGAGATCAAGTTGCACAGTATGCGATTGATAACATGGACCGTGCAGGTATCTCATATATTATCTGGAAACAACAATTCTACATGCCAGTAAATAACATTTACGGACCAGCTAATACATGGAACCAAATGCCGGACCGTGGTGGAGATACAGCAAACCACAACGACCACGTACATATCTCATTTAACGGATAATAAAACATTGAACTAGGCCTAGAGCCTAGTTCTTTTTTGTGTGCACAAAAAAGCCGGAAGACGAATCTTCCAGCCAGATATTGATTATAAAATATGATCGACCTTTTCCACTTGATAAAGGGCAATCGCCATGATAATGGTTAAGACCAGGAGCATAAGAATGGCAGGTGTCCAAGAGTGGAAGAGAGATTTGCTGTAGCCGAAGAGGATGGGACCAAAGGCTGCAAAGACGTAGCCTCCGGTTTGGGCAAGTCCAGAAAGTTGAGCTGTTTTTTCAGGTGTGCTGGATTTCATAGAGAAAGCGACCATGAGGTAAGGGAAGAGCGAACTAACGGAACTTCCAATTAGGGCATTTAATACCAACCAGTAGAAGAAGTTGCTGGTCGGGATTAAGAGCATGGCTACCCCCAGAATCCCTGCTCCGACAACAATCGTCAGCATCAAGTGTCGATTGCGATCGGATAACCGTGTGGTTAAACTTGGGATCGTCAAGGAGAATGGGAGACTGATCAGGGTGAACACGGAGGCCAGTAGTCCAGATTCAACCTTTGAAAGGCCAGCTTGAACAGCCATGGTCGGAAGCCAAGTCATACTTGTGTAGAAAAGCAGTGACTGCAAGCCTCCAAAAATCATGATAGCCCAGACATATTTATTGGTATACCACTTGCTACTAGATTCCGTAGTAGCAGCCTTTTTGAGTCGGTGGTTGTAGCGAAGGTTAGGAATCCAGATGACCAAAGCAAGAGCACACAAGGCTGTCAAAATGTTGACCAAACCTTGCCAAGAAGTGGCTTTGGTGATCGGAACAGCGACAGAAGAGGCGATCGCTGTGGACATCCCCATAGAAGTGATGTACAAAGTGGTCAGAATGCCTAGTTGGCGGGGTCTGTTCGCCTGAATCAGGCTTGGAAGCAACACATTGAGAAAGGCGATGCCAGCTCCAATCAAGATGGTTCCCAGATAGAGGAAGGGGAGGTTGATAATCCGAATGGCAGATCCGATCGTCATTGCGATCAAAACTAGGAAAAAGAGGCGCTCAATCCCCAACTTTTTAGCAAATTGAATCGCAAAAGGTGAGAAAATGGCAAAGGTGAGAAGTGGTAAGCTAGTCAATAGTCCCAGAGAGCTCACATCTACCCCCAAACCAGCAGCGATGTCAGACAAGACCGTCGGAAGCGTAGTAAATGGTGTTCGTAAAACAATCCCAAGCATAATGATGCCCGGGATGAATAGCGTAGAATGTGTTTTTTTCATAAATCCTCCTCAGACAAAAATTCTCTTCATTATAACATAGATCGAGCATAAATTGGATTATTTGTACAAATGAAGGAGAAGGACCGTAGTTCTCACTGTCGTTCGAACTGCGTCAACGTACCTAAGTTCGTCTACGCCCCTATTGGACTTGACTCACTAAGGTACGTAGAAAAAGCCACCGGTTTTGGTGGCTCTTATAGGGAGATTATTATGAAAAAGTTTAGGATTTTCTATCAAACAAAGTTAGGAGGTCTTTAAGGTCTTTATTTGATGGTTTTATTATAAGGCGGTTTGCTTAAAGAAATCTTAAGAAAAGGTTGTGTTTAAAAAATAGGTCTTAAGTCTGACAAAATGCATTAATCATCATTCCAAACAGTAAAATTACTTATTCCATTCTAAGGATCGTAGTTCTCACTGTCGTTCGAACTGCGTCAATGTACCTAAACTCGCTGATGCTCGTAAAGGTACGTAGAAAAAGCCACCGGTTTTGGTGGCTCTTATAGGGAGATTATTATGAAAAAGTTTAGGATTTTCTATCAAACAAAGTTAGGAGGTCTTTAAGAATCGGTCTTAGGTCTGATATTTTTTTACAACAGAAACTATTTAGATTTTTTTCAAAATAGAGTTGACAAACCCATTCGAAAGTACTAGAATCTATTTAGAAAGATTTCTAAATAGATTGGAGGAGATAGAGAATGAATTTTGCGCAAACATTTAAAGCTTTATCGAATCCGATAAGAAGAAGTATCTTAGAACTGCTAAAGGCAGGGAAATTATCTGCTGGAGATATCGCTGGCCACTTTGATGTAGCAGGAGCGACCATTTCCCATCATTTAAGCCTCCTCAAGCAGGCAGATTTAATTCGAGAGGAAAAAGAGAAGAATTTTATCTACTATGAACTCAATACTTCTGTCTTGGAGGATTTAATGGTCTGGCTCGTTGATTTGAAAGGAGACTCTACTGATGAAAACGAATAAAAAACTATTGCTATTAACTTCTATGGTGATCCTTTTCCCCATGCTTTGGGGGCTGATGATTTGGTCGCAATTGCCTAACCAAATCCCGATTCACTTCAATTTTGCTGGGCAGGCCAATAACTTCCAATCGAAACCCCTGGTTGTGTTTGGTCTTCCTATTTTCGATCTCATGGTGCATCTGTTTATGATCTTTATGATCGGTCGCGATTCTAAGAATAGCGCTATGAATGAAAAAATGATCAGAGCGATTTACTGGTTGACCCCAATCGTTTCCTTAAGTACCTCCTATCTCATCTATAGCAAGGCGCTAGGATCTACTACCAATCCATCAGTTTTTGTTTCGGTTCTGCTAGGGCTCATCTTTGTAATCATGGGCAATTACATGCCTAAGCTAAAAGTGAATCACACGGTTGGAATCCGTCTGCCTTGGACCTTACAGAGTGAAGATAACTGGCACAAAACCCATCGCTTGGCAGGGAAATTGTGGGTCCTCGGAGGGTTGATCCTTCTACTTGAAGCAGGACTTCAATTCGCACTTTCTTATGTTTTGGTGCTGGTCATCCTCGCCGTTGTGTTTATCCCTGTGATGTACTCTTATCAATTAAGTCGGAAAAATCGTTAGTATAAAAAACAACCAGAGAAGAAGCAGTCGTGAACAGTTTCTTTTCCGGTTGTTTTTGCTTGTTCATCGTTTCAAATTTAAAACTTTCAGGAAAATAGGTCTTTTTCGGAAAGTTCTAATTTTGTTGTGTAGAAGTTCATAAGCACATAAAATTTGTTTTCGAAAAAATAAATTAATCGAAAATATTATATACCTAGTTCTAAAATTTCCTCATGCCAAAAATCAAAAGACTCATTAATATATAATAAAACATTAAACAATTTAAGAAAATCCTTCTTTGACATATCATTTTCCCACCGTCCATGATTAATCATATTCCTGTTAGGTTTATCAGAATTGAAACGAGGAGTATATGCAAAAAAATCATACAGCCAACTTATTAGCCCAATATCATAAATAGTATTGCTAATAAATTTATCTTGTAACGTTTGATTTAGCACATTCACTGCTCCTTTCCCCACCTGAATTCCATCTTTTTTATTTCGATTTAATGATTTTGTTTCTATTTTTTCATAAAATCTATTTATTGCACCATCAATCGCTATTGTCGCAAGGGTATATGCCGAATAATAATTTCCACTACTATATGAATCAACCATTGATTTCACTAATGGCTTTGAATACCAATCAGACTCTTCCAAGTCTACTACTTTTTCACTATTATTTATAATATCTTCTAACAGAATATACCATTTCGTTTCTAATTCTTCTAAATTATCAGATATTAAATCACTAACTGGATCTCCATTTTGAAAAAAAACAACCCACCCTTTACTAGCTAAAAGGATTATATTTTCTCTGATTTTTTCATATTCTTCAGCTGAATATAAAGGTTTAAGTACATTAATTGAATCACTAAGGCTCAATAGTATTTCAAGGTATGACTTCTCAAAAGTTGCAATTGTTTTCTTAACAACTTCTGTTGTCTTTTTAAGGAATTCTGTTTGCTGTTCTTCTATTTCAGCAAATACTTTAGATGCCTCTTTAACACCACTATTTTTCATAACCTCAGCATATTTAATTATTGGTGAGTTCAACATCATGCTTTCAATTGCTTTCATAGCCGATAACTGCGTAACATCTAATCCCGCATTTATTCTGGCAATATCTCCTAAAGCCATTATTGGAATTCCTTGCCTATTTAAATCACCTACAGTTGCTTTGAAGCCATTTACACTAACAGGGATCGGATTTTTAACTTCTTTTGATTCTCTTTTCATATGCCCTCCAAACAAGGTAAAGTAACAATAAATTACATTACCTTATTGTATTTCCTCTTTAATACGTTGTATTAATTGGTTAGTAATTGCTATCAACTTAAATTTATCAATTATATCTATCATTATTATATCATTAGTTAATGGAATTTTTTCCCTGCAAAATATTATACCCTTATGCTACAATAATTATAAAAATGAGAAAGAGAGAGTTTTATTATGAAGAATCCTTGGCTAGAAACTGAGCCCCGAATTTTTGGTGATAAAAAAATAATTGTTGCTAGTGACGACTGGAAATATTTTGAAAAATTATTAAATACCTCAGAAAAAATTAAGGATTTACAGTTAGGTATCTATCCGCAACACTTTGTGGGAGATCTAAAAAATGCTGAAATTATGATACTGAGCCTAAACCCAGGATATAAAGAAGAATACGAGCGTGCTTATAAAAATAAACAGGGATATGAAGATATTATAAAAAACAATCTAGAAATGAAAAATTCACGTTTTCATGCCCTAGATTTAGCAACTGAGGATGACCTAGGTTATTGGGGAAAAAGATTGAAGTTTTTGGTTGACGATAATAAAAGTAAAAACAAGAAGAAAGACACTCTAGATTCTTTAAAAATAATAGCCCAAAATATTGCACTTGCTGAATTTTTCCCGTATCATTCTGAGTCTTACGATGACTGGTTTGACAAGATTCCAACGAAAGCAAAAATAGATACTGAAAAATATCTTCCATCTCAAAAATTTCTTTTTTATGAAATTAATCAACGAATAAAAAAGAAAGATGTAATCATCGTACTTGCTCGTTCCTTTAGAAAGTGGTACGAGGCAATTCCTGAATTAAAAGATTACGAAAAATGTTATGAAGTGACAAATCCTAACAACCCATCACTTAAGCCTGAATACATATACAAAGTAGAAAGAACCTCTGTTAAAACAGAAATGGAAGAAATTATAAGAGAAATCAAGAATAGATCCTAAATAAAAAAAGTATCTATCAATAGACAACTATTTAATTTTACTTAAAAATATCTGGCAACTATATTTTTAAAAAATTAAAATTTCCTTCCTTGGAAGATTATATAATCATTAAATCGAAGTTTATTTGTACCAAATTTGTACCAAATTTGTACCAAATTGTATTTCAAATCACTTTTATTCGAAAAATATTTTTAATAAGAATCCCTCTATTTCAAGTATCGATTACTATTTTCTTCTACACTAAAATGAAGGATTTATTGCATTCGGCATCAAACTACACAAGAAAAAGCCTATTGTGACTGGCTTTTTTTGATATTAAATTTCTTTTTGTACCAAATGATTATAAAAGTTATTGAATGTTTATCAAGTCCATCATTTATTTTCTCTTGTAATGTATGATCATAATCTTAGCTAATATGGGAATAGCTTTTATCAATATTCTAAAGATATTTTAGAAATGCTCGAAACTATCTTTTCAGAAAAGATACATTTTTCGGAAAGTTAAATGTACAAAGGAAATGTTAGCAGATGACTGTTATAGAGAATGTCCCAGTGTATTAAGGAACTTAAAAAGACTTGACAAACTAAAGAAAAACGCTTACAATATCACTATGCTGTGACTTCCATTGTTGGCGAACTAGAGTCGCCCAGAAGGAGGAAAGACCATGAAAATGGATAACAAAACCCTTGCTCGTCTTGAGCTAGCAGCAGAAGTCCTTTTAGCACTAAAAGAAATTGTTATCAAGTATAATGAAATCAATAATAAAAGGCTAGAAGGTTAGCATACAGTTTTACTGTATGCTTTTTATTTAAATTTTAGAAATGGATTGAAAATATGATAATAGAAAAAAATATAGTTTCTATCAAAAATCAGGCAAATTATTTTAAGTCACTATTTGAGAGTAAAATCTTTGAGGGACCATATAAAAATTTTATACGAAATACAGCTAGAAATCGTTCGGATTTTCCTATCTTTCCTATTGCTTCAGATAATTATTATTTTTATAAGGCATATGAGAATTTACTCCAGACGTATATCCGAAACTATTTAATAAATCCTATTTTAGAAGAATTGCTGACTGAGAGTGGTTATAAAGTTGATAGCTACCTTGAGAAAATAAGAATATATAACGGGTTTAATAATGAAAAAATAGAAAATTACAATATTTGCCCATTTCAATTCATTTTTATAAAGAATAATCTTAGATATGGGGTAAGATATACAAAATTATATGATACTGATGATATTGTAAAAGATTTGATAAAAAATTTTCAGATAGATAAAGTAATCATTTTACATTTTTCAGATGAACAAGATTTTGGATTAAACCAATATCGAGAAGTAATAAATATTTCTGATTATTCAATTAAAACGTTTTTTGAAGAGTTTATAAATGGAAACTTATACAATTGTTTTTTGACCACATTAGAAGAAGTGATCGAAGAAATGCATAAGTTAATCGGATTTAACACAATTCCTAGGATAAATATTGCAAATGTTACTAGCGTTAAACTTGATTTAAGAGAAACTATAAAAAATATAGATTTTCAATTATTAACTTATAATTCATCAAAAGAATTTGATTCTTTAGGCAGAAATGATATATCCAATATTTGTTCAAATTTAGAACATGGTAAAGCTCAAGTGTTGATAGGGGAATCAGACTTCGCCCAATCATATATCACTTCCGAATATTTGTATCAGGTGTTAGTCTATAAATTTAACAATAATAAATTAGAATATAAATTTGATTATACTTCTGTTGTAGCCGGTTATTTAAAGACAATTGAACAGTTTCTTTACAAAATTTTATGTTATCAGATGGATTATGACAGAAGTGAGAAATGGATCAAAAGAGGGAAAAAGTACGTCAAGAGGAATCACAAAAGGAAGTATCCTAGAGAAGAGGAAGTAAGGAAGCATCCAGATAATGATGAAGGAATTTATCAAGTTTTAGTTAGTCGTAATAATCTTAAATTTATGGATATTAGTTTAGGTTCACTAATCTGGTATGTATCCGATAATGAAAAGTGTTGGAATCTAAGTGCCCAGGGAAAAGAGTTATTAAATAAACTTTTATTGGATTATAAAGATTCCGTTCGAAATGGGTATTTTCATAAACACAACCTAGAAGATATTGAAGAAGTAAAACGTATCAGAGAAAATACTTTATATCTTTTATGTTTTATAATTGGAGGTTTAAAAGATTTTGATATTACTAAATTTGGTATTCTAGATTTTTCATTTAATAATTTCTTTCTTGCGATTTCTAAAGTGCCAAAACATATACCATTGTATATTCAAGAAACAAAAACAAGCCAACCAAAGCTAATGAAACTAGTTTATGAACAAGAATCTGAAAGTTATAACGTAGATGGTCTACTGGAGAATAATCTTTATTTTGCTGAAGTGGATGATCCTAACAAGTGGTATGAATATATTAATCAAGTTCCTAAGGATGATTTGGTTATTTTCAATACTAATAATGTGCCTTACCGAGCAGAGTATGTTGGAAGAAGTACAGACGATGGCTTTATAAATAAAGTTGAATTTTATAGAAAAGATTAATTAGAAAAGAAATAGATCATCTCTCAATTCTTGATATATAGTGCATTAACTTTATAGTGCTTGAATGATTTAATTAGATTTTTCTTATTTTTAAGAATACATACTTCAACACTTCCGTTCTATTTCGGAAAACACAATAAAAAGCTCCTCTTTGAAACTTGTCATAGTTAAAAGAGGAGCTTTTCCTTTTTGATGATATTTAGAATATAAAGTTTCTGTCATTTATTTTTTTTATTAAATCCATTGACAACAAAAGGGATCAGTGCACCAATTATAGTACCTGCAATAGCAGCAGACTTAGAGGATACAATTAATTTAGAAGCCTGAGAGATTTCATCAAAATCTAGATTTTCTGCTTCAGCTTTAGACAATACTTCTAATAACATTTCAGCACGCTTAGCTCTATCAGAGTCGGTTGACTTTAATTTTTCAATTTCAAAATCAACTACTGTTCGTATTGCAATGTAATGTAGTTTGGTTAGTTTGCTATTCTTTGTTTCTAAATTACTAATGGTCTGTTTAGTGACTCCAATAAGATCACCTAAATCAGCACTTGTCCAATTTAAAATTTCTCTAATAGACTTTAAATTGTCTTGCAGTATTTGTCTTGTTTTCTCATTTGAGGGATATTTTTCTTTTTTCATTTCACGGCACCTACAATTCTGTATTTACATTATAACAGAAATATGGGACATAAAAAAGCATTGTTTTGGTCAATATTATAATTTAAATAAAAAATAATTGACAAATTAAAATTAATGGACTATAATATCGGTATTCTTAAGAAAGTGAGGAATAAAGTTATGATTAGCTTATTAAAAATAAAGTGAGTCATATGTTTGTTCTAGTTTCTGTGTCAGAAGCATGACCAGAAGTTTTTTTGAGGTAGTGTATACCCTGCCGTTCCATTATAGGAGGAAAGTCTTAATGAATTTACAAGTAATGCTTAATATTGTGTTGATTATTGGAATGATCTATTTTGTTGTTAGAAGATATATTATTGCATCAAAATTTACAGATTATATGATTAAGAATGGCGGGGAAGAAATTGAATTTATAAAAGAGAACAACTTGAGTTTCTCTGAATGTGTAAAATTGCTTAATAAAAAACATAAAATTGGGATAGTCAATGCATTTTCTGTTGTAAACTGTTTAAGAGAAAAGTAAGATGATCCTTTAATTTCGTTAATAAAAATAGTCGAAGTAACAGTATTTGCTATGGATCAGGCTGAGTCTGATAATGTAGAAGCTTCATATACTTGTTTATTAAAAATAGGAGTTTATATTATGTCAAAATTATACGAATGTAGTGAGTGTGGTGAGTTGTTTTCCAAGCATGAAATTGATTGGGAAGGTAGCGATGAGAGGGATGAGGTGTATTACTGTCATGACTGTTCAAGATTTTTAGAACAATGTGGTATTGATGCAATGGATCCTGATGGTTTTGGTTATGATGAGTATGGAAACTGGGATTCGGAACGGTTAGGTTTGTAGATAGAAAGTTCTTTAATATGTTCATGAAATAAAGTTCAAAGATACATTTGATGCAATTAATTGTTTATAAGAGTCTTTTGAAAAGCATTTTGCAGAGAATTAAATTAAGTTACCACTAATTAAGAGGAGGATTATAACCATACTGAAATTTCCCTCATTCAATAAAACTTATATAAATTTTTTGAAATAAAAATTTTAAGTGAAACTGTTGAATGCCTTTATTAAGCTATTCTAAAATGATCTAAAACAAAACCTTGTCAAACCAGGCTTGAAAAAAGCTCGTAAAGCATCACAATTTAGTAAACGTTAAAACTTATTTACACTTATTGAAAGCATTTCGTATCAAAAATACGGGATGCTTTTTCTGTTCACCCCAAATTTTTGTAACTAGGTGATACTTGAAACCGACCTAAACTATTCCCCTATTTAAAAAATATTGATTCATATTTTATGAAATGAATAAGTAGGTCTCGTTCTGAAAAGCCTTGATAATACGCTGTTTTTAATCCAACTGAAACTCATACTTTTCAAATTAGGTTATATAAAATGGTAAATAACTAAAACACTTCTCCCTATCCAAATATAGATAGGGGTTTTTATTGTTCATCACTCGTTCTAAACATTCAATGCTAGATTGAAGATGAAAAGTACAATATTCTCTATCTTGTTCATTAAAATATCTGTTATAACAGCATAATAATACACTTTTTTGAAAAAAGATAAAATGTTGGGAAAGTTGTTAGTGAAGAGTACAGCTTTAAGTTGCATTTAGTCACTGATTTATGGCATAATAAACATATTAAAATTAAAGGAGCTATTTTTCTTATGAAGAATAACTATGAAAACAACTATAAAGGACATGGATATTTCCGTAAAGCAAAAGCATTTGGTTTAGTAAGTGGTATTCTAATTGGTACTTCACTTATTTTTGGAACTCAAGTTGCATCTGCCGATGAAACAGCAGCTACTACAAATACCAATATCCAAAACGAAGCAGCTACTGCTACAAATAACAGTAACCAAAATGAATCAGTTTCTGCCAACTCCACAGATACTGCTACAACTAACAGTAGCCAAAATGAAACAGTTTCCGCCAACTCCACAGCTACTACAACCTATCCTTTAGTAGATAAAGATATCGACAAAAAGATAAAAAACGGAGATTCATACTACTCTCCAACGTTGATTTTAGAAGATAACGTTACCTACTATGTACCTAATGTAAATGATACCCGTGGAAATGTTACATTTACTGACAATGGAATAGCCCCAAGAGTTGATAGCGAGGGTAACATTGTGTCAGTAGGGAAACCTAGAGTCATTTCTATTGGTACTGAATACAGAGCTGAAGTAAAAGACATTGATTTCGAAGAAAGAATCATTGAAAATCCATTTAAGCCTGTAGGTTATCGAAACGTTTTGATTGAAGGAAAAAAAGGTAAACATTATAGAGTATACTATGGTTTTTTCGATGCTACTTCACGACAATATCTTCCGCAAATAGCTGGTTCGACTTTGTTTCCTGAACATCAATATGTCGAAGTTGGAACTGGTGAAAGAGTCTCAGAAAATGTCAAAACTGTATACGAAGGTAGAGTTACATCAGAAGCTCTCTTTACTAGAATTGTGACACCATCAAACAAAGACAAACCCGCTACTATTATTGTAGGACTTAAACCTGTCATCTTTAAAAGAACTTATCCTGCAATGGTTGAAGTAATTGAAAATCCACTTATAAAATCTAGTCAATCAAAAAGACTTAGAGATCCAAAAGATGGAGAAGAAATTACGACCTTTACTTATACAATGGACCCTGAAACTGGAAAAGTATCTCGTAGTGAGAAAACAACTGGTTCAAAAGAATATGTGAACTCTCTTTTTGAAAATGGAGTTTACGACCGTATTAAACATCCTAAATTCAAACCTTTAGCAACTTCATATATTACTGCCGATACATATAAAAATGGTAAGATAGCTGAAAATCTTGTAACCCCTGAGAAACCTGTGACTCCTGAGAAACCTGTAACTCCTGAGAAACCTGTAACTCCTGAGAAACCTGTGACTCCTGAGAAACCTGTAACTCCTGAGAAACCT
>JAWGIA010000027.1:0-32685 GCA_032560535.1 Streptococcus parasanguinis
AATTCGATTTCGTCGTCCCACCTCCGCACAGTTGAGTAGGGCTGTAAAAGCTGATGAAATCAGCGTAGTAGAGCCCACTCAACCACTGCGTCTTGCTCGGCAATCCAAAAATAATTGAGAGGCTAGGACTTTTGTCCCAGCCTCTTATGCGAGGAAGTAATTTCCTCTATTTTTTCATTTGCTTCATTAGGCTAATTTAACACAGAAGGCATCCCAAGGGGCCAACTTGCCTGATTCGAGGACTTGTTCTACCTTGGTATTGGCAATGAGAACCTCTTCAACCCCATTGACGAGCGGTAACTCTTGCTCTTGACTGGAGAGATTGACAACCACCAAATAGGCTTGCTCTCCTTCTACCCGCTTGTAGGCAAAAACCTTGTCTGCTGCGTCCACCAATTCATAATCAGCGGTCACAAGCCAAGGGTACTCTTTTCTCAAAGCAATGAGGGCTTGGTAGGTATAGAAAATAGAGTCTGGATCTGCTAGGGCAGCCTCTACATTGATCTCTTTGTAGTTTGGGTTGATCGCAAGCCATGGACGACCTGTCGTAAAGCCAGCTTCTGCTTCATCATTCCACTGCATCGGTGTCCGGGCATTGTCCCGACCAATATGGCGGATTTGATCCATGATCACTTCGAGCGGAACCCCTTTTTCTAAGGCTTCATGAGCATAGTTGATCGACTCAATATCTTCTACGTCCTCAAGGGTCTTAAATGGATAGTTGGTCATCCCGATTTCTTCGCCTTGATAGATATAAGGAGTTCCCTTCATCAAGTGAAGCAGAATCGCTAAAGCCTTGGCAGATTTGACACGATAGTCCCCATCATCCCCCCAAGTTGACACAATCCGTGGCAAATCATGGTTGTTCCAAAAGAGGGAATTCCAGCCTTCCTCTTCTCCCAATTCCGTCTGCCACTTGGTGAAAATTTCCTTCAATTTAGGCACATCTAATTCCTTAGCGTAGTGCCACTTTGGTTGACCCGGTTGGTATTGAAGGCCAATGTGTTCAAATTGGAAAACCATGGACAATTCTTGATTTTTTGGATTGGAGTATTGCTTGGCAATCTCTGGAGTTGCTCCCCAAGTTTCTCCCACTGTGAGCAGATCCTTATCGCCAAAGGTCGCTTGATTCATTTCCTTCAAGTAAGGATGGAGCATGGGACCATTGCTGATGATTTCCTGATCTGGGATCTTACCGATCATATCGATCACATCCATACGAAAGCCACCAATTCCCTTGTCAATCCAGAAATTCATCATGTCATAGATCTGATGACGAAGCTCCTCATTTTCCCAGTTAAGGTCTGGTTGCTTCTTACTAAAGTTATGCAGGTAGTATTGACCTGAAGCTTCATCAAATTCCCAAGCAGAGCCACTAAAAGCAGAAATAATGCCATTGGGCTCATCGCGCCAAATATAGAAATCCCGCTTTGGACTGTCTGGGTTTTCACGCGCCTCGATAAACCAAGCATGCTCATCAGAGGTATGGTTGACCACCAAGTCCATGATGATTTTGATCTTGCGTTTCTGACCTTCTGCGATCAATTCTTCCATATCTTCCATGGTACCAAAGATGGAGGCCATATCCTCGTAATCCGAGATGTCATAGCCGTTATCATCCATGGGACTCTTGTAGACTGGTGAGAGCCAGATGGCTGTGATCCCTAGCTTTTCCAGATAGTCTAGCTTGCTCGTGATCCCCTTGAGATCCCCGATGCCATCGCCATTACTATCCTTGAAACTTTTTGGATAAACTTGGTAAATTACGGCATTATGCCACCATTTTTGTTCCATTTTTTCTTCTCCTTTATGATTGTGAAATCACTTTCATCATACAAAAATAGGGGTGAAATTGCAAGAATTTACAAGTCTTCATTCTCTTCACTGGAATAAATCACTTCAAAGAGACGTTGGCGCAAGCCTTCCTCCAAAGGCGTGATGACCTTCATCAACTGTTTCCAATCCTTGGCTCTTGAACAGGCCGCAAATAATTCATTTTTCCTATCGTAGGCCAGGTTGGCAGATTTTAAGAGCTCAAACATCCGATCTTCTTTGGCAATCGGATGCGATTGCAGCTCACCCATCGCAATTTCCTGACTTTGATTGTCTACTAAAATAGGGGCTGTCTCAAAGGTATGGAGCAAGAAACGGTGCTGTCTCTTTTCAGGAAGCAAGGCTAGATCACCTGACAGATCCATCCTAATCTTTTTTTCATCCCAATCGACTGTTAGGCGGGTTTCAACCTTGCTAGCTCCTTCTCCTTCGACGAGTACGAAGGAACGATTGTCACCTGGGAAGAGATGCCAGTCCAGCATTTCTGGAAGGTCTACTCCTGTCTGTGGTTGTGCATCCATAGGGATGATGGCTCCTGCACGTGCAAAGACCGGAATATCCTGGCTGGACCTAAAGACCGTAAGCTTGCCTCTTCCTTCATACTTCCAATCATGGAAGAAATCGTACCAAACGCCGTCTGGGAACCAAACGCTCACAGAAGCACTATGAAAGACAGGATCCAGCACTTCTGTAATTGGTGCCACCATGAGTTCACTGCCAAAGAAATATTGATTCTTCGCTTCATAAGCCTCTTCTTCATTTGGGTAGTGGTAATAGAGGGGTTGAACCAAGGGTAGCCCTTCTTCGTGCGTCGCAACATTCATGGTGTAGAGATAAGGCAGTAAGCTATGGCGCAGGCGCAAATACTGCTTCATCAAGCAACAGGTCTCAGACGAGTAAAACCACGGTTCCTTGCTGTTAAAGGCATTACAAGAACTATGGAGACGATTGATCGGGCTAAAGACCCCAAACTGCAACCAGCGAAGCGACAAGTCTTCATCATAGTAGCCCCGCATATGGCCACCGATATCATGACTCCACCAGGTGTAGCCGATATTGGAAGCTGTGCTGGTAAAATAGGGTTGAAAGGCTAGGGATTCCCAAGTCACAATAGTGTCCCCTGAAAAACCAATCGGATACCGATGGCTACCAGGACCCCCATATCGTGATAAGATGAGTCCAGCTTGGCCTTTTCGGCAATTGTCTAGATAATGATAGTGATTTAACAACCAAAGGGGATCCATCTTGCCATGACTACCTTGCTGCCAATCAATCCACCAAAAGTCCACTCCTTGATCTTCCAAAGGATGGTGGACATCTTCGAAATAAGCTTCGCGAAAAGCTGGACTATAAAAATCAAAGCTAGCCGCTTCTTCTTTTTCCGCATCCAGTCCCAAGCGTTTTGCGACCATGGGATAAGCATCTTCGAAGGCGCGAATTCCATCTGCCGGATGGACATTTAAGGTCACCTTTAAACCACGCTCATGCAGGCCATTTAAGAAGGCAGCTGGATCAGGAATCAAATCCCGGTTCCAACTATAGCCAGTCCAACCACTTCCAAAGCGAGCAGGAATCGCCGTCTTGTGCCAGTCCATATCGATCACACTGACTGCAAGAGGCACCCCTTCTGCTTTGAACCGATCCATCAAATCTGTATACTCCTGACTGGTATAAGGCCAATAGCGACTCCACCAGTTTCCCAGAGCATAACGTGGCAAGAGTGGGGGCTGTCCTGTCAGATGGTAAAAATCTTTTAAGGCGCCTAGATAATCGCGCCCATAACCGAAGAAATACAGATCCACTTCTGGATAGGGCCGTGCTCTAAAACCGCTTTCGTCATCATACAAATAGGAAGCGGAATCGTCTAAAAGAGCATAACCGGCCTTGCTCAAGATCCCATCTTGCAACTCCATAGCCCCATCGACCTCGTCAAGCGTCCGACTGGTCCCCTTTAAGGTCTCCGGCTGATCTCCATAATGCCACCGGCTCCCATAGACTGCATACTGACCCTTGAGTTCGATAAAAAGCCGATCCGGGGCAAAAGGTCCCTTTTCAAAATGGAGGTGGAGATGCTCTGTATGAAGATCGAGAACAGCTTCTGTCTCTACGACCTCACAGGCAACAGGTCCAAAATCTCGATGTTGTACAACTTGCGTCTGACCATCTTCAAAAACACCATCTTCAGAGTATTCCAAGCGCACCAAAGATTCCGTTAATACGGATATCCGATAGTTTTCTCCCTCTATGACTGGTCCTGCCATTTGTCTGTCCTCCTCTTTTTATAGGGCATCTGACTCGCCCTCTTTTCATCTGCTTCGCTTCACTAGGTAAACGCTTACGATTTTACTATAGCACTCAAAAAAAGGCCTGTCAACACTTGACAGAGCCTTTCCTAAAATTTTATAAGATCAACTTCCCCAATTGATCAAGAGATACATGAGACTCGAGCCAAACATATCTGCCAAGGCATGCATGAGGAAAAATGGCAAGAGATTCTTGACGACCTTCTTGTACATGAAGTAATAAAAGAGTCCATAAATGACGCCAATCACAAGGGCCCAGAGAAGCCCTTGATAGGTGTGGAAAGAAAAACGGATCAGGGTTGAAAAGGCCAGCGCCTTCCACTTGTTCTTCTCACTCACCGAAGTCATTAAGCCCAAAAAGAAAAATTCTTCATAAAATCCATTGAGCAAACCATAAGCAATCGCCATGGGACTCAAAGCCATGAACTTATGGAGGATCTGCATGGGATCGATATAAGGCCAAAGACTCGGACTTAGGTAATTGTATTCACCCGAGACTGTTGAGATAACATCCCCAAAAAGTCCCATCGCTGCAAAGAGCAAAGGCACCCAGATCAAGGTGGACCACTTGAAGCGGATCGGCAATTGTTTAAAATCAAAGCGACGGAGTAGCAAGTAAAGAAGAGCTAGAGCCAGCAAGATCAACTGCAAGGTCATATTGCTGGAATAAGCAGCTCCTTCACTTGCAGTATTGCTACTGTTTGTGGCTACTGCAGTCTGCGCGACTGGCTGAAAACTGGCTAAAAACAGCTGGGTCGAGCGGACAATGAATTGCCCAAAGAGAATGGCCGTCACAATGCCAATATCAAACCATTTGAGCTCTTTTAAGGGCTGTTTGGGTCGTATTCTGTTAAAAAATATCATCTTTCATCCTTCTATTCCCACCATGGAAGTATTTTTGTTTCTCTTACTTTAGCAATCATTGCTTAAAGAAGAGTTAACCTAGAGAAAAAAACGACCTTTTGGCCGTTTTATTTTATATTGAAGACAACGTCATCTTAAAAACTTTCCTTAGGTGAGGACGGACGTCAGCGAACTTCTTTGAAGTTCCATGACTTAGTTTTGAGCCTCTTCGCTTTTTAATTTATAGTCTCAAAACTCCCGAGTGTTTGAAACAATCATGTTTCAAACACTTTTCTCACAGCGGAAAGTTTCAGTATATTGTTGATTCATTTTAAAAATTAAAAATCATTTTTCTGCAGAATCACTTAACCTATTTTATTTAAAACATAGGTTATCAACATTCTGAAACAACTTTTCGGCCGTTTCCATTACACAATTAGTCTAACAAATCTTGGATTCTATCCAGATATTGGTTGTCCGTCACTGCCATCACGCGTACCTCCGCTGGCCATACAAAATCTGGTCCTAACTGGCTCCGCAGGGGCTGCTCTTCTGCATCTCGATAGCCAATGATATTGAGTTGATACTGGTCTCTGACCGCCAACTCTCGAATACTCTTTCCAACCCAGGCAGATGGAACGGTAAACTCAACCACGACCACCTCATCATCCAACTGGAAAACTTCAATCCGGTGTTGGAAAAGAATCATTTTAGCGAGGGACATGCCTGCTTCTACCTCCGGCAGGATGACCAGATCAGCCCCAATCTTTTCAAGAACTTCCTTGGTCACTTCATTCTTGACCTTGGCAATGACGTGCTCGACGCCAAGTGCCTTACAGTGCATGACCGCCAGGACACTTGATTCCAGATTTTCACCTGTTGCGATGACAACTGTGTCACAGTTCCCAATATCTGCCGCATCCAGGAGGTCCATTTCCGTAATGTCTCCAACAATTCCAGTTGTAATCATAGATTCATACTGGTTGATCACATCTTCATGATCGTCAATTGCAATGATATCCACATCCTGGTCCTGCAGAGTTTTTAAGACACTCTGTCCAAAAATCCCTAATCCCAGAATTCCAATGGTTCGATTTGCCATAAGTCTCTCCTATCCGATAATGATGTCTGCCTTGGCATATTGCAAGGCATCTGCTTTTTTGGCTTTGTAATTGTTCAAGCTGACCATAAGGGTCAAGGGGCCGATCCGACCGATAAACATGAGCACCATGATGATCCCCAGCCCTGCTCCATTTAAAGTCGAGGTCACATTGGCCGTTACGCCCACTGTCGCTAAAGCCGATACCACCTCAAAGACCAAGTACAGAAAACGTTGACCATCCGGCGTCACAAGACAAAGGCCAAAGAGCCCCAGGATAAAGGTCAACTGGAAAATCACTGCTGTGCCCAAAGAGCGTTGCACCAAGTCTGGTGCGATGGTACGCTTACCCAAATTGGTATGTGGTAATCCAAGTAATTCCTTGCGAGCCAAAAGAACTAAGACCAGGAATGTCGTAATTTTCATGCCCCCTGCTGTCCCACCAGGTGCGCCACCTAGAAACATCTGCAAGAGATAGATAAAAAGTGTCACTGGCCGAACTGCTGTATAATCTAAGGAGGCAAAACCGGCCGTCCGCATGCTGACAGTTTGGAAAAAGCTGACCAAGACCTTCTCTCCCAATGGCAGGGACCCAATGGTTGCCGGATTATTAAACTCGGTCAAGAGGCTGGTTACTGTCCCAAAGAGGAGAATCGCAGCTGTTAACCAGAGAACCACCTTGGTGTGAAAGCGAAGAGTCCGTCGTCCGGATTGGTTACGGGCCTTGGTGACCAGGTCAAACCAAACCATAAAGCCCAAACCCCCTGTAATAATAAGGGCAGACAAAGTCAGATTGACCAACCAATCGGTCTGGAAGCTCATCATACTATCGCCCCCAAAATTATCAAAGCCCGCATTACAAAAGGCGGAAACCGCGACAAAGATAGAGTTAAAGATTCCATGGCCCCAGCCGAAGCGAGGAATGAAGCGAATCATGAGGAACAAGGCTCCCAGTCCTTCGATGGTAAAGGTGGTAATGAAAATAGAGCGCACAAAACGGGTCAAGCTTTGATTATTGCTAAAGCTAAAGCTGTCCCGAATAGTCTGCCGGTCCTTGAAACTGAGCTTTTGGCGGCTTTCCATAAAGAAGAGACCAATAAAGGTCAAAATCCCTAGGCCTCCAATCTGAATCAAGAGCATACAAATCAATTGCCCCCAGCCATTATAGGTCGAAGCCACCGACTGGGTAAAGAGCCCTGTCACACAGACCATAGAGACCGCGGTAAAGAGGTGGTCGATGTAGCCTGCTGTTGAGCTTACTTGCTGGACAAAGGGCAAACTCAGTAAGAGAGAGCCCATCAGGATAACCAAGGCAAAGCTGAAAAAGATCCGCCTTGCTGGAGACAGACCTTTGATCTTGGACTGCCATCGTTTAAAATATGATTTGACTAACATAACTTCATTGTATCATAAAAAGAGAATAGACCTACAAGTAATGAACCATTTCTAGGCATAATTCTAAGGCCTTCTCAAAAGCTTCTGAGCCCCAGTCACGCTGGTCATAATGTTCCAGATCTGCTAGAGAATCTGCGGTAAATAGGAGCAAGCCCCAAACCGCCTCACGAAGCTGGGCCACTGCAGCAAGAGAGGCACATTCCATCTCCACCACACTACACCCTTCTTCGATGCGATAGGCCACCTTGTCAGGTGTCTCCCTATAAAAGCCATCGGTCGACCAGGTCATGACCTCTTGATAAGGAATGGACGCTTGTTTGAGAACTGCTTCAATAGCAGTCAGTGCGCGGCCGTCCACCTCTATATAACGCGAAGGCGCGACATAATGATAACTGGCTCCTTCATCTCGCAAGGCCTTGGTCGGGATTAAAAAAGCATTTTCTTCTATGTCCACCAAGACCCCGCAGCTACCGGCCGATATGATCTTCTTCACTCCATAGCCAATCAACCAATCCATGAATTGGGCGGCAGGGGCAGATCCAACTGGCGCCTGGGCCAAGCAGATCTCCTCTCCTTTGTACTCCATAACATAGACCGGATAGATCTTGGTAGCTGAGACAAAGCTAGCTACTTGTTTGGCTCCAACAGCTTCCGCAAAGCGATCAATCTCATCTTCCAAGAAAGCATACACACATTTTTCAGGTAGGTGCAGGTCTAACCCCTCATGGGTCGGCATAATGACTGCCTGTGGATTGTCATCAAACTCTAAAATGGGTATTTCATGTTTATGGATCATTCCTTCTCCTTTTTAACGGGTATTTCTTTAATGACACGGGCTGGATTTCCTCCAAGGACCACATTGTCTCCAAAGGATTTTGTGACCACTGCTCCTGCGCCAGCAACCACATTGTCACCCAGCGTGACACCAGGAAGGATGGTGACCCCTCCTCCTGCCCAGAAGTTATCTCCTATCGTAATCGGCGCCCCGTACTCGAGACCAGAATTGCGCTCGTCTGGATCCAGTGGGTGCAAGGGGGTCAAGAATTGGCAGTTAGGACCAATCATGGCATTCTTTCCAATCGTAATGGGACATACATCCAACATGGTCAAATTGTAATTGGCATAGAAATTTTCTCCCAGATGGATATTAACCCCATAATCTACAAGAACCTGGCGATTAAGATAGAGGTTTTCACCGGTTGAACCAAACCACTCTTTGATGATAGCTACCCCTTTTGGGGGATCCACCTCTTGGTTAAAGGCTTCTTGTTTCTCCCGAGAGGCTTGGGCCAAAGCCCGTAATTCAGGGTCAGCAGGTCTATAAAAATCACCCGCAATCATTTTTTCATATTCACTGGCCATAAGGAAACCTCCACGTTATTTTGACATATTATAGCAGAATTCCCCCTTTAAAACAAACGTCAGAATAAGGGTTTGCAAGAAAAAAGATCACAAACGCTTAAAAATAATTAAAAACACTTGCATTAGCTTAATAGATAATGTAAAATATAGGCAAGAACAGAAATAAGGAGCAAGCTCATGTATCAGGAACAGCGACTCGAAAAAATCCTAGAACTTTTAGAAGAGCGAAAACAACTATCGGCCAAAGAAATGGTCGACTACTTCAAGGTCTCAAAAGATACCATCCGTCGTGACTTCGCTCTCCTTAGCCAACGCCAGCTGGTTCGCAGGACACACGGTGGTCTCCTTCCCTTAAACAAAGAACCTGGCCCTTCTTATCTAGACCGCAGTCAAAAGGCCAACAAGGAAAAGACTGCCATGGCTCAAAAGGCCCTGCAATTGATCCAAGATGGACAAGTGATCTTTCTCGACGTTTCCACCTCGATGACCCTGCTTGCTGGCTTGCTTAATAAGGAAGTCACAGTCTATTCGCATTCCCTTGACAATGCCATCCAGCTCAGTAGCCATTCCCAGGTTGACTTTCATCTTTTAGGAGGGAAATTCTACCCTAAAAACCGCTTCTACTATGACGCGAATCAAGCACAAATACTGGACAATCTTCGCTTTGATCTCGCTTTTTTTGGAGCAAGTAGCTTAGCCAATGGCGAAGTCACCTTTGAAGATGCTGAAGACGTTACAGTCAAATCCCTCGTCTTTGAACGGGCTCGTACCAAGGTGCTGGTGGCAGAAAGCAGCAAGTTCTCCCAAAATGCCAACTACTATCTTGCTCGTCTCAAGCAATTTGATTATTGGATTACCGACCAAAAACCAAGCCCTGAAATCCTTAAACAAGTCGGCAACGAAACCACTATTCTCTATTAGGAGGTAATCTTTATGTCTCACATTCGTCTCATCATCAGCGATATCGATGGCACCATCTTAAATGACCACCATCAGATCGATCCACAGTTAGCATCATTGATCCCGGATTTAAAGCGTGAAAAGATTCCTTTCGTGCTGGCCTCTGCTCGCTCTCCAAAAGGGATGGCACCCATTGCCAAAGAGCTCGGCATAGAAGACTGTCCTATGGCCTGCTACAATGGAGCCTTGATCCAAAAAGGAGAGCAGGTTCTGTTTGAGCATCCCTTAGACAAGATTGAAGCCCGTCAATTTATTGATTGGGCCAACCAACACTTTCCTCAGGTTTCGATCAACCTCTATAGTGGAAAAGACTGGATGACCGATCATCTCGACCAATGGAGCCAAGAGGAGGCCCGGATTACAGGAGAAAAACCTATCATTCTTCCCCTATTGCATCCTTTACTGGATGCGACAAAGCCCCTCCACAAATTGCTCTTAATTGGGGAAGCAGAAGAGATCCAAGCCCTCTATCGTGCTATTTCTACCGACGACTTCCCTTCTACCGCCTTTTATCTCTCCAAAGCCAACTACCTAGAAGTCACGGCTAAGCACGTCTCTAAAGAGGATGCTCTGGTTGAACTCGCCAACCACTACCACTTGAGCTTAGAAGAAGTCCTCACCATGGGGGACAACTTCAACGACCTCCCTATGCTCAAAAAAGCAGGCATCGGTGTCGCTATGGGCAATGCTCCTCAAGAGGTGAAAGACGGAGCAGCAATCGTGACAAAGACCAATAATGAAAACGGGGCTGGGCAAGCGGTTGAAACCTATGTCCTGATTTAGAAACATAAATAAAGTGACTAGCTAGTATTTTTTACGACTAAAAAATATAGTAGAAATACTGATAAAATAAGGATTCCTGCAAATTTGTGGGAATCCTATTTTCTTTCGTATGTATTGTATAATTAAATTATTTTGTGTATATTTCGCTTATTCAGCTTATTATTAATAATTAGAGATATAAAAAGCTCGCAAAGCCTTGATTATTATACCGTTGACAAGTTTTTCAAAAACCTGTATGATAGAAAAAAGTTTATTAAAAAGGGGACGTATTTTGAAAAAATATACTATTTTACGTAAACAAACTTTAACTTTAGCTTCTGTTGTTTTAGGAACTGTCTTCACAGGAACGACTATTGCTTCTGCTGATGACGTTGCACCTGCAACAACCCAAGCTACTCCTGCAGCTACTACAGCAGCAAAATCGCCTATCACGGCTGCAACCGAAGAAATCAACGCCAAAGCCAATACACCAGTTGTTCCTGTTGATAAAGCAAAAACTGGGGATGTTATCGCTGTGGACGTTAAAAAAACTGGCCCATCTGCTAAAACAGACGGTGCAGACACCACCACTACTTCAACAGCAACCATCAAAACGACTAGCTTAGCAGATCAAGACACACCTGTTGGCACTTCAAAACCAGTCTCTTCTACCAAGACAGCTACATCCACTAAAGAAACAGCTGACTACACTGAGACAACAACTGAAACAGTCAATAAAACAACTGTGGTCGAAGTTACAAAAGAAGCCGATATCGTCAATAAAAAAGAAGTTCAAGGAACATCCGACATCGTCTTTGTCATCGACAAATCAACTTCAATGGATTCTCACATCAGGGATACGATGAAGAATGTCGAGACCTTCGTTCGCAATCTATCGGCAAAAAATATTCAAGCTCGTTTAGGATTGGTTGAATACGAAAAAGCTAGTGAAGTTAAATACCATGATTTCAATGGATCTAAGTTCACAAGTGATACAGAAAGTTTCATTTCTGCTTTGAAAACCATCAAAACTAAAGGCTACTATGAAAATGCTACTGTTCCATTGCATCATATCGCTACTTCAGGAGACTACAACTGGGGGACTGGGGCAAACAACCATCGCTTTGCTTTCTTGATTACAGATGAGGACATTGATCTTACAAAGGATACACCAACAAAAGAAGCGACACTGAAAGCCCTTAAAGATGCTGGTATCTCTTTGACAGTGGTTGGTGAAACACGTGAAAAAAAAGACTTTGATCCATTGGTCAATGGAACAAATGGTCTCTACTTAGATATCGACAAAAACTTTGCTAACTTGTTGAACGTTCAATTTGCCAATAAAGTCGTTGAAACTGTCCAAAAAGGTCGTGTCTTCAAAGTCCAAACAGACAAGTATGAGTTGATCTCAAAAACTCATCGTGTGGCGAAAGTAAAACCACAAACTCCTAGCATCCAAACGCCTGCAACACCGACTCCTACTCCTCAAAAACCGGCTGTTGTAACACCTGCGAAACCGACAGTATTCACACCAGCTAAAAACGAGCCTGCCAAAACAGCAGTCTATATCGCACCTGCAGCTCTTCCTCAAAAAGAAGCAAGTCTTCCAAATACAGGAAGCAAAAACTCCATTGCTTTGACGACTCTAGGTCTTGGTCTTCTTAGCATGGGTGCTGCCTTTGGACTCTCTCGTAAAACAAAGAAAGACTAACATGAAAAAGCCTAATCCGTTGATTGGGCTTTTTATCACTCAAAATTTCCCCTTTGCTATTTTCATTAGAAAGCGGAAATCTTCAACTTCTACCAAGAGATTCTTGTCCTCCGCTATGATATAATGGGGACAGTACAATGGAGGAAACCAATGTTACAAGAACTAGCCTTTACAGGCCAATGGAGACACTATCAAAAACGCGTTCTCGATAAGAGTGACGCTTTTATGGCGGATGGCCACCTGCATTTGGTAGCAGCTCCTGGCTCTGGAAAAACAACCCTGGGAATCGAATTTATCAGACGCTTCGGCCAGCCAACCCTGATCTTGGCTCCAACGGTCACCATTCGTCAACAATGGGTGGACCGGATTATCCAGGCATTCTTGAGTGATGAAAGCCAAGCAGAACAACTGATTTCACAAGACTTAAAACATCCTAAGCTGATTACAGTGGCTACCTATCAGGCCCTACACAGCGCCATGAACCAAGTCGTCGGTCAATCACAAGCTGAGGATACCGATGACCAGGCAGAGATTGAAACATTTGATTTCAAAGGCTTTGATATCTTTACTACTTTCAAGGCCATCTCACTTGGGACCCTTTGTTTAGATGAGTGCCACCACTTACGCAATGAATGGTGGAAGAGCTTGGAAGCTTTTCGTCAAGCCTTCCCTGACTTAAAGATGATCTCCCTTACCGCCACCCCGCCCTATGAAGGGGATCCTGCCCTTTGGGATCGCTATATCCGCATGTGTGGTGAGATTGATGAGGAAATTACGGTTCCCGAATTGGTCAAGGAAGAAACCCTTTGTCCTCATCAGGACTATGTCTACTTCGCCTTTCCAACCAAGGAAGAGCAAGAGCAATTGGATGCCTTTAGCCAACAAAAGAATGCTCTCTTGCAACAACTGACTTCCGATCCCCTCTTTTGCCAACACCTCCAAAACTGCCAAGCCTTATCTGGTCAGATCAGCGACGATGAATTGCTCAATGAGCCCAAGTATCTCTCTGCTACCCTGATCTTTCTTCGAAGCAAGGGAATTGACTTTCTCAAACGTTTCCAGGACCTTTTAGGAGCCAAGAAACTACCTGCTTTCACCCTGGACTGGCTTGAAATTCTCCTGCAAGGCCTGCTCTTTCAGGTGCCTCACTGGTACAATCTACCTGAGGAATACGAGAAGCAACTGCTTCATGAATTAAAAGCAGCCAGCTTGATCGATCGAAAACAAGTCAAACTGGTCCGCAACAAAAAACAAGACCTTCTGCTCAACCAATCCCTCGGAAAACTAAATGCCGTCCGAGAAATTTTCAAGGCCGAATACCAGGCTCTTGGAAGCCGACTGCGCCAACTGGTGCTAACAGACTATATCCGTCAAGACTTTGAAGTTCATCTAGGAGATAAGGACTCCCAATTCACTCAATTGGGAGTGCTCTCTTATTTCGAATCCATTCACAGGGAAAGCATAGAGCAAGCAACTCCTCCTGCCATCGCTGTTTTGACAGGCAGCATCGTCATCATCCCGACAGTCGCTAAGCCAAGACTAGAAGAGCTACTTGGAGGGAATCGACTGACTTACCAAAACGTCGGCCAATTATCTCCTGATGACTTTCTCAAGGTTCGCTTGGTTGGTTCTCAACATGATTTGGTGACAGCCGTGACCCATCTCTTTCAAGAAGGGCTCATCCAAGTCGTCATTGGAACCAAGTCACTTCTAGGGGAAGGCTGGGATGCTCCTTGTGTCAATTCCCTGATCCTAGCGAGCTTTGTCGGTAGTTTCATGCTCAGCAACCAAATGCGAGGTCGTGCCATCCGAGTGTGGCCCGAAGACCCAGACAAGACCAGTAACATCTGGCACCTGGTCTCCATCAATCTTTCCCTAAAGAAATGGTATGAAAAGTCCGATCTTGAAAAGGAAGAGATCGAAGCCCTCACTGATCAGCTGAAAGAATACAGTCCTGATCTGGAACTCTTAGAAAGGCGGATGAAGCAATTTTTAGGCCTCCATTACAAGGAGCCCTTTATCGAATCCGGTATTGAACGTCTAGCCTTTGACAATATCCGCTATACCAAAAAACAGTTGCAAAAACTCAATGAAGAAACCTTAGAGCGCTCCACCCATCGTCAAGAACTCCGAGACGGCTGGAAAAAAGCCCTGCCTATTCTGGAGAATATGGAGATTGCAAACGAGGTCCAAGTGGATAAACACTTCCTGCCCCTGGCCCTATTTTTTGACGCCAGGAAGCTAGCTCGTTGGCTAACGGCCGCCACTTTGACCGATGCTTTCGCCAACTTTATTTACTATTCATATAGAGGAGGATGGAATAAAGGGTCTCTTATTCTTCTATTCTTCCTAGCTGTTCTCGCACTCCTTGCCTGGCTCCGCTACTATCTTTATAAGAGCCCTTATAAACGGCTAGAAGTCTTTGGTCAGGCTATCCACCAAGCTCTGCTCCTCTTTGGGCATATTCAGACTCAAGAGACCCGTATCCAAGTCGTACGAGACAGAAAGGATGCCATCAACACGCTAATCTATATGAAAGGCGGAACCATGCGGGAGAAGGAACTCTTCTCGCAAACCATGATCGAGTTTTTCGCTCCAATTGAAAATCAGCGCTATATCCTGAAAGCACAGGAAAAAGTGTCCGATCAGACAGAATATTTCGCAGTACCAAGCCTCTTTGACAAACGGAAAGAGGATGCCCAAGCCTTTGTGGCGCAAATTCGAAAGAGTCTGGGCAAGTATGACCTCGTCTATACCCGAAGTGCCGAAGGCCGTGCCATTCTCCTTGATGCGCGCATCAAGGCCCTAGCCAACAAACAAGAGCGCACCTTCACCAAGAAACAAGTGATGTCGGATTTGAAATAAGATTTTATTTCACTACAAAAAATTCTAGTAGACAGCCTCTACTAGAATTTTTTTGTTAGTCAAGTACAATCATAGCCTTAATAGTCTTACGTTCATCCATGTCCTTATAAGCTTGGTCGATATCTTCCAGTTTATAGCTTGAGGTAAAGACACGACCCGGATTGATATCACCATCAAGTACCGCTTTTAACAAAACTTGTTTGTCATAAGTAGTAACTGAGGCTGCTCCACCTGCCACTGAGATATTTTGAGCAAAGGTCGAACCAAGGGCACGGTTATTGTAATGAGGAACGCCCACAAATCCCATGCGTCCTCCATTATGGAGGACTCCGAGAGCTTGCTCAACAGCTGCTTCTGTACCGACACATTCGAGAGCTGCATCTGCTCCGCCTCCAAGGATTTCACGGACCTTGGCAATCCCTTCTTCACCACGCTCAGCCACAACAGCTGTCGCACCTGACTCCAAGGCCATTTGTTGACGGTCTTGGTGGCGACTCATAAGGACGATTTGCGATGCACCACGCATCTTAGCTGCAATGACAGCACATTGGCCAACAGCACCGTCACCAATAACGACAACCTTGTCACCTTTTTGCACATTAGCTACACGCGCTGCATGATAGCCCGTCGGCATGACATCAGCCAGCGTCAAGAAGGATTTGAGCATGGCTTCTGTATAATCAGATGGTTGCCCTGGAATTTTGACAAGGGCCCAATTGGCAAAGTGGAAACGGATGTACTCTGCTTGCACCCCGTCAGACCAGTTGGTGCCGATATGGCGGTCACAAGTCCCATCATAACCAGCACGACAGGCATCACACTCCCCACAACCATGGGTGAAAGGCGCGATAACAAAGTCTCCTGGTTTAACCGTTGTAATGGCTTCTCCGATTTCTTCGACGATACCAATAGCTTCGTGACCACTATTTTGATGACCTGCTTCAATATCAGGATTGCGGTAGCTCCATAGATCGGATCCACAGACACAGGTACGAACGATGCGGAGAATGACATCATCCGGTGCTTCGATGCGTGGACGTTCTACTTCTACTAGACCCACTTGCCCAGCTTTTGTATAGACTGTTTTCTTCATAGGATTAACCTACTTTCTATTGCTTACTTATCTATAGTATACACTTTTTATCGAGCTTCTGCTCATACCAACTCGTCATTAATGGTGGTGATAATCATGCCCATGACCTTGATCAACTTCCAGTTCTTCGATCTTGCGTTTATGGGCTCGGTGGGTTGCCAGGTCTTCATCAACCTCAATGGTGACGTTTTGAAAACCACAATCTTTGAGCAAGGTACGAATCGCTTCTTTACAAACCTCCATGTGGTTGACATGCTCTAAACAAACATGGACAATGGCGTTCTTTTCCAGCCCATCCATGGTCCAGAGATTAAGCTGATTGATACTAGCCACATGGTCCAACTGCTCCAAATCACTCTTCACTTGCTGGATATCTACTCCTTCTGGCACAGCATCGAGAAAAATCTTGAGCGTGCTCCAAAAACGTGGAATTGCTTTTGACAGAATAAAGATGGAAATGGCAAGAGATAAGAGCGGATCCAGAATATACCAGTCGGTAAATCGTAGAACAATGGCCATTAGGATAACAGCCACCCAACCCAAGGTATCTTCCAGAAAATGCAGGCTGAGAATGGATTCGTTCTTGGTTTGTCCTTTGCGAATGACGAGACTCGCTAGCACATTGATGCTGACGGCTATGATTCCTAGCCAAAGGATGCCCTCATCGTTGACAGGTTGTGGATGAAAGATTTTCGTTATATTTTCCAAAATAACCAGAACGGACCCTGTCATGAGAATCACTGCCGTTACCATGGCCCCTAAAAGGCTAAAGCGCTTGTAGCCCAAGGTATAGCGGCTGTCTTCTTCGCGATTGGAGATACTTTCCAAAAAGGCGGAGATCCCAATAGCGATCGCATCTCCCAAGTCATGGACCGAATCCGCAAGGACAGCGCTGGATCCAAAAATCCCTCCTGCAATAAACTCAACAATGGCATAACTCAAATTCAAGAAAAAAGCGATCCAGACCGCATGTTTTGTCTTCATAATCCTTAATCCTTTGTTATAATAGATTCATGAACATCATGTTCATTATCATTATCTAACATTCACAACAGAAAGGATAGGAGCAAACTGTTTAGGGTGTCCGTTACTGAACAGTTTGTTCTAAGTGTCCATATGACAGCACAGGATCGTCGCATCACCAAAACTCGAAAAGCTATCTATCAAGCTTTTTTACAATTACTCAACCAAAAAGACTACGAGGCCATCACGGTTCAGGAAATCATTGACTTAGCCGATGTGGGGCGATCAACCTTTTACAGCCATTACGAAAGTAAGGAATTATTGCTAGATGAACTCTGTCAAAAGCTCTTTCACCATCTCTTTGAGCGTGCTGAACACCTCTCTCCACAAGACTACCTAGCCCATATCTTCCAGCATTTCAAAAAAAATCAAGACCATGTGACCAGTCTCTTGCTCTCTAAAAATGATTATTTTATCCGGCAACTGCGAAAAGAGCTAGAACATGATGTCTATCCAATGGTGGCTGATGAACTGATCAAGACTCATCCTACTATTCCTCATTCTTATCTCAAGCACCTTGTCGTTACTAACTTCATTGAAACCCTCAGCTGGTGGTTGAAAAAAGGCAAGTCCTACACCGAACAAGAAGTGACCCAGTTTTATTTGGAGATTTTAAAAGTGGGGTCGAACTAGAAGGGAGTATTTTCAATGACCAGCGTACAATTTTACTTTCTATTTCCATCACTCTTCATGCTTCACGAACTCGAAGAAATCGTTTGGATGCCATCCTTTGTCAAAAAAATATCAATCCAGTATCCAAACAATCGAATCCTAACTTATTACACTCCTTTTGCTTTCAACTTTATTGTCTTGGAACAATTTCTCATCCTAATGACGTCGCTATATCTTAGTTACCAGTTTAATAACTATAGCATTTACGCAAGCATCATAATCGCTTATATCTACCATGTGTTCGGACATCTGATTCAGACAGTCGTTATTCGAAAATATGTGCCTGGGTTGTTAACGGGCATTTTAACAAGTTTGTTTGCTCTTTGCAATCTCAAAAATGAATTTCCAATTAAACTTTATGGTTACTCTCTTTTTACCTTATTGGTTATTATTTTAAATCTTGTAGTATCATTTATGATTCTTCATAAAATCAGTCATAAAAAATAGTACTCAGGCAATCATATCTTAGAAAGGAAACCCTATGTTCTTCCCCATTCTTCTCGGCTTTTTTACAGCCTTCTTTGCCCTTGCTTTTGTTCTTCTTCACTTATTGGCCTCCCTTTCAGAATTTAAAAAGGGAAATCACACTTTAGGAAATACATTTCTCCTCATCGGAAGTAGCCTTGCGACCTTATCTCTCATCCTCTACTTCTTTTTACCGATTGTCTCTCTAGCCCTTTGGCTGATCGGATGTGGTTTGATTTGCTACGGAGCCTATTGGAATGGAAAACACAAAGGAAACTTCCACCCAGTCCACCACCTGATTCGGATGGGCATCGCTCTGGTGATTACAATTTTATTAGCTCTCATATAAGAAAAGCTCAGGTTTTCAAAAAACTTGAGCTTTTGTAGTTTCTATTTATTATGCCATCAACAGCATGAGAATAGGAATCACCACCATGGTTGCAAGGGTCGTTTCTGTCACCATGACGGCTGCATAGTCACTATCAGCTCCATAGAGTCTGGCAACAACTGGCGCATTGGTCATCACAGGCATAGCGGACTGGATGATAAAGACCTGCTTCATCAAACTTGGAAGAGGCACCCAGTAGACGATGGAGGCCATCAAGAGAGGGGCAACCAGAAAGCGACCTAGTAGAATCAATAGTTGCTCTTTTCCCAGAACCAACTGCTTCACACCTACATGAGACACTGACAAACCGATGAATATCATGGATAAGGGGGTTGTTAAATTGCCCAGGTACTGTAAATCACTGGCTAGAAAGGCTGGCAACTTGATCTGTAGCATCACCAAGACTAGTCCCAAGAGAAAGCCCATCAGGGGCGGAGAAAAGACTTTTTTCAGACTGGTTTTGAGATCAAACTGAGCTTCTCCCTCACCATCTCGCTGAATGAGATAAGTTCCCAAAGTCCAGAAAAAGGTCGTATTACACATGTAATAGATCAAAACATAGGGAATACTGGCATCTCCAAAGAGGGCTTGGTTAATGGGGAGTCCCACGAAGATGGTATTGGAGTTAAAAAACATGGAAATAAAGAGGCCACGACGGTCCTGTCTTACTGCAAAGATCCTTGCTACCCCTGTCGCGATGCCAAGTAAAATAACCATAGACAGGGCAGGAAATCGCAAGGCTGGCAACATTTTAAGTAGATCTGCTGCTGTGAAGCGTTGCGTAATGGTGTAGAGCATATAGCAGGGAAGAGCAACTTGAGTGACCAATTTAGCGAGTAGGCCACGCGACTTGTCATCGAACCAGCCTTTTTCACCAATGATAAAGCCCACTAAAATCATGCCCAGGATGACGAGAATCCCTGATATGCTCATCAAAAAGATGTCCATGTTCTCCCCTTTTCTTTTTTAAATTTGAACTAAAAAAAAACATTTTTTACAAGTCTCAAAAACTACTCTAGTATATCATAAAAAGAGGTGGGGCAACATGCCCAACCTCATGCATTTTATTAATTGTCACTAATACCCCTTCTTAGCTGCCTTACTCCATTGGTACCAACCAACGAGACTGTTGATAAAGTAAATCAAGAAAAACCAATAAAATGGTGGGGACTATGGTGAAAATAGATGATTCAGTTAAAAAGAAAGTTCCAGAATTGCGATTTAAAGGATTCACGGATGAATGGGAACAGCGTAAGTTGGGAGACAAAGTTCGAATAGTGATGGGACAGTCTCCTAATTCAGAAAATTATACTGATGATCCTAATGGGCGCTAAAAATGCGAAGACCTATGAAGACCTATTTTGTATTAGTCAAACAAAAGATCCAAAAGAAATGGTATATGATTATGACCATGAAATAAAGTAAAACCAAACCGAGTGATCTGAGGAAGCACCCGATGATCATGAAACGTTATTAAACACAAAAGTCACCCATGTGAGTTCTTGCCAGAAGCTGAAGTTAATCCTTCAACCTGGAAAACCCGCAGAGGTGACTTTTTCTATACATCTCGATTTTTCTGGCAATAATCATTAACCGATAAATATGTCTGTGAATCACCCAGCGACTTCGCTATGTCCATAATCCGCGGTGGTAGTAATCCCACTCGCTGGACAAGTTCGTGATCGCTGAATAATTCCCGTGGACTGCCGGCGAAGCCAAACTTCCCGTGTTCCATAACATACACCGACTCAAACTCGGCGGCGACCCAATCCATGTCATGGGTGATGGTCACAACTTGGTGGCCCGAATCAGCCAACTGATGGAAAATTGCGGTCAACTTGCGCCGGCTTTCCCAATCAAGCGACATCATCGGCTCATCAAATAAATAAATCGCCGGATCCACTGCCAAAACTGTGGCAACGCTCAACAGCTTGCGTTCCGACAATGACAGGTCATATGGACTTTCAGCTGTTTTATCATCCAAGCCAACTCTTTTTAGAGCCGCTAAAGCCCGCCTCGTAATCGTGTCGTGGTCATCCATGACCTGCGCGACACTCCACTCCACCTCTCGTTGAACGGTCGGGTTGAAAAGCTGATCGTCAGGATTCTGAAAAGTAATCCCAACCTTCAGTAACTTTTCGACTGGTTTAAGATCATTAAAATTTTCTCCATCGATCTTAATCACACCGGTTTGTGGTGTCAGCAAGCCCGTCAACAATTTGAAGAGCGTTGATTTGCCGGCACCATTTTGGCCGACAATCGCCACCATCGGATCGGCGAAGTGTTTGTCTTCAACATCCAAGCTAAAGGACCGTTCCGGATAAGTGAACGTCAGGTGTTTCAGTTCAATTGTGGACATAACGAACCTCCTTCAGTTCAGCGTCATTCACCGGATACCGGCCATCAGCCAAGTGCCAATCCATTTTTTGAGCAAGTTGCTGGATTGTCGGGGCTGGAATCTGCCAGTCAGCTGCCAAATGATTAAACACCTCACCCGGCCTGCCCTGGGCTACCATTTGACCCTCGTGCAGCACCCACACAACGTCGGCGACTTCGCACAAATCGTCAATTTCACTGGTGACAATGAAGACAGTCGTCTCTTTGACTTGGGCCAGCCATTGGAAAAATTGTCGGCGGCCAAGGGGATCCATCTGACTGGTCGGATCATCCATAATCAAAACAGCCGGGTTAGCCACAATCGCCGTGGCAATTGCCAACCGCTGGATCTGACCACCGGAAAGGCTCTCGGGACGCAAATTCAGCTGTTCAATCAGCCCCATTTGCGTGGCAACTTCTTCAACCCGTTTTTGAATCAGTCCTTCAGCCATTCCCTGATTAATCAAGTCAAAGGCGATTTCATCGGCAACCGTGTCTGCCAACCCGCTTAGTTGGCCAGCTGGATTTTGCAATACAACTCCATTCATGGCATTATAAACCGGCCAATTGTCGGACACTCGCTGGCCAAACATGTGCCAGTCGCCCTCAATCTCAGCAGACACAATTTTGGGAATGACTCCTGCCAGCACACGGCACAAAGTCGATTTGCCGGAGTGGCTATTCCCGATAATCCCAACCACCTGGCCGGTATGAACCTCCGCGTTAATTTGACGCAGTTGTGGTTGCTCAGTACCCGGATAACGGGTGGTCAAATTTTCAATTACAATCCGTTTATCTTCGTCCATATCTTCCACCCAATCAATAAAATTGCCAATCCAGTCAGACCAATGTGCAGCGTCCGCGACAGGCGATACACGCGCTGGGAGGTTCTGACAGTCCGGTTGGGATTATCAAAACCTCTCAGTTGGAGAGAAATCGACCGCGCCATCGATTGATCCAAGGTCTTAATCACCAATGGAATTAGAACCGGCAGGACTGACTTTAATTTCTGAATCAACGTTTTTTGCGGATTGGTTCCGCGAACTTTTTGTGCCTGCTGGATTTTCCGCATATTGCGCATCATTTCCGGCAAAATATAACACACCGACATCAGAACGTAGACGGTTTTATAAGACAATCCGGACAGTTCCAAATAGGCCGCGTTTTCTGAAATACTCGTGGTCACCATAAAAAAGCCACTGGTCAAAATAATCACCAATACTCGACAACCCAGAGTGGTGGCGTAAATCAGGCCTTCTTTGTAGAACGACACCCCAAGCACAGAAAACAGCACAGTTTGATTCCGACTGTAAAATAATCCTTGGATGATCAGCATGGTGCAAATCAGAAACAAGCTGAATCCCAGCGCCTTAAAGATGGTAGAACTCAATTTGGAAAATAACAATAGCAGTGTTGCGACAAGAATTAATCCGGCCTGAAGCAATAAATTCATACTGGCAAAGCTCAACAACGTCATGTCCACGATGAACAAGAGCTTAGTAATCGGATCGATCACCTGGTACCACTTGAGCTTGACCCGTGGCGCTCCAGAAATCAATGTTTGATCAGTCATCATTTATCACCGCTAAAGAAGTGCACCATCCGCTTCGGCAGCTGACGATAGATGAAGAAGGCCAGGTAGGCCACGCAGACTTTATCCAAAATATCCAAGACAAACTCATCGGTAAATGAGGCCAGCCACACTGGTGCATGATTGGCGACCATTACCGCAAACAATGAGTCACCCCAAGCGATACCGGTCTGACCACCCCAAAAGATGACGTTGAGTGGCGTTGAAATGGCAGCTGAAACGATGGCAATAATAATAGCAGAAACAAATACTCGTCGCGCTGACGAGAACCACCCATTGGCGTGCAAAACTCCGACAGCAATCCCAATTCCGATGCTGGTAATCGCATACACGGTTGAAATTGGCGATAAGGTCAGCCCATAGATCACGTTGTTGATGAAACCACTGATGGCACCGGCAACCGGCCCAGCCAACATGCTGGCAAGAAAGGTTCCCAAAGACCCCAGCCAAACGGGCAACTTTAACCCCTCCGCCAAGGCTTTGGCAACATAGTTAATCCCCACGGCAGCGGGAATCAAAGTCATGGTGGCAGCACTTAACTTAAATTTCCACATACTGGTACGATGAATCGGTTCTGTTTTCATAATCTTCTCCTTTTGTTTTTAAAGAGCCGTGTCTGTTTAGACTTTCGGACGCAACGCTCTATAGATTTTTATGGTTGAACTGCCTTCATTCTAGCAGAATCACCTTAGTCGACATCGGATCTTCTCCTTTAAAATGCTTGTTCAACAGTTCACAACTAATCATACTCCTATTTTCATGGAAGTCAAGAATTTTCTGAAATTTTTTTGGAAACGTTCGGGAATTGAAAAATAGAGCAAGCGCCCATGAGAATGATCGCTAGACGATTAAAAGAGGCTACTATAAAAAAACAAACACCAGAAATGGTGTTTGTTGTGAACAGAGAAAAATTGTTTTTTTATATAAATCTAATAACTTCTTTAAAGTTTTATTTATTAGTGTTATTCGACCATCTTCTGAAACTTTCCTCTGTGAGAAAAGTGCTAGAAACAATAATGTTTCTAGCACTCGGAATTATTGAGACCTTAGGCTCAATAATTAGTCATGGAACTTCTTCGAAGTTCGCTGACGTCCGCACTCACCTATGGAAAGTTTCTAAGATGACTTTGTCTTTAATATGAACAAACACCATCTCTGGTGTTTGTTTCATTTTATAAAGGAAGCACTAGCTTATTTTTTCTTTTTCTTCAAAATATAAGCTGCAATGCTTGCCAAGACAAAGGCTAAAACTAGGCTAATAATAGAGATGGTCGTACCTGTATTTGGTAAGAATCCTAAGATCTTGCCTGGTTTCTTCGGCTCTGGTTGGCTTGGTTTTTTAGGTTCAGGTTGACCCGGTTTCTTTGGTTCAGATGAACTTGGCGGAGTTGGTTGTTTCGGAGTTTCTTTTGGAACATGCTTGTTTGTAATCACCACATTTCCTTTACCATCCTCAACCTTACTTGCTTCATAGCCTTTTGGAAGATCTACTTCTTCCACACGATAGCTGATCGCTTGGCCAGCTTTCTTTTCAGCTAATTTGCTAAAGGTATGAGTCCACTGATTGTCCGCTGACAATTCAACTGGATCCCCTACTTTTTCATCACCAGCGTAGAGTTGAACCTTGATCGATTTTGGACGAAGACCATCTTGGTCGTTGGCATCTTCCCATTTCTTCGTTACTTTCATCTCTGTAAGAGCTGGTTCATGCGTATTGGTCAAGACAACATTGGCCTTGTCCTTATCATTTACCGTCACCTTGTAACCATCTGGAACAGCGACTTCTTTCACCGTATAAGTAATTGCTTTTCCAGCTGCCTTGGCATCAAGGTTTTCAAATGCACCTTTCCAGTCATTCGCTGCTGAAAGTTCTACCACTTGATCCGTTGCAAGGCCATCTTTGTACAATTGAACTTGAATGCTGGCTGGACGGAGACCATCTTGGTCGTCTCCATCTTCCCACTTCTTGCTCACTTCTACTTTGGTCTTTTCTGGTTCGTGCGTGTTGGTCACGACTACTTGACCTGGGTTGCTTGCTTCGACGGCTTGTGTGTAGCCTTCTGGAACATCGATTTCTTTGACTGTATAGTTGATAACTTGGCCAGCTTTCTTCTCATCTAGGTTTGAGAAGGTATGGGTCCATTTGTTATCTGCTGACAATTCAACAGCCTTACCAACCTTTTGATCACCAGCATACAATTGAACCTTGATTGTTTTTGGACGAAGGCCATCTTGGTTATTGGCATCCTTCCAGTTTTTCGTAACAGTCAGGCTTGTCTTACCTGGTTTGTAAGTATTGGTAATTGTAGTGCCATCAATCTTAGTGGTGTAATTGTCCACTTTGTCTTCTGTCACTGTGTAGACAACTTTTTGTCCATCTTTATAGACTGGTAGATCTGAGAAGGTATGAGTCCATTCATCTCCTTCACCAGTCAGATCAAGAGCTTGAACCTCTGTTCCATTTGCCAAGAGGTGAACTTTGATGGTAGATGGGCGAAGACCATCTTGGTTTTGTGCATCATCCCAGACTTTCTTGACTGTAACCGTCGTGGTCTCAGGAGTGCGCTTGTTAGTGATGGTGGCTTTTCCATCTGTGAAGCTAGCTTCTTCTGTATCGACCGTATAATGAGTCGGAACTTTCACTTCCTTAACAGTGTAAGTATTGAGCTTGCCATCACTGTCTTTATCTGGAAGATTCGTAAAGTGGGCTTTCCAGTCTGTTGCGGCTGAAACCGTGACTGGTTTTCCTTGAGCTTTGCCATTCTTATAGAGTTGGAATTCCACACTTTCTGGGCGAAGCCCTTCTTGGTTGTCTTGGTCATCCCAAACTTTTGAAGCTTCAAGATCAATATACTTGATATCTGCTTCATTAGCGATCTCAACTGGGACTGCTTTTGATCCAACCGCTTTTCCATCCACCGTGACGTGGTAAATTTGTTTGTCCGCATCATAGGTGACAATCACGGCATGTTCTGTTTCATCCAACTTATAGTTTGCAGGTGCTTTGCTTTCTTTGAGCGTATAGGTTCCTTCTGTTAAGGTGTTAAAGGAAAGTTCTCCATTTTTATCAGAAGTTGCCGTCGCAACAACCGCACCATTCGCATCAGTTAAGGTAAATTCAGCGCCTTCAAGGACTTTCTTCGGATCATCCTTGTCTACCTTCTTGACTTGGAAAGCAGCCGAGAAGATTTGTGCAGTTACGGTATTAGACTCACGATTTCCTTCGTGACCTTTCGCCTTGTAACCAAACTGGTTATGAGCTTGAACAAGACCGGAACGACCGCCGTTGTCTTCATTATCTTTGGTGCGTTTTTGCATCAAGGCCTTGACTTCATCGGTCAATTCACTTGGATTCACGACTGGGACACCAAAGCTGGCTTCACCACGCGCAGGAATCGTAGTACCAGCATTTGCAACTAACTTGATTCCTGTTACTTGACTGTAATCAGACACAGCTGTCGTCCAGATATCCTTGTCAGCAGCCTGTGCCATGGTATCTGTCGTAACGCTTGTATCAGTTGTATAGTAGACCGTCCATCCTTCTGGAGCAGTTACTGGTCCACGAAGACTAACCGTATATTCTGTCATTCGACCAGATCCATCTAAAGTGTTGACATCTTTGACTTTTGGCAATATATCATAGATGACTCCATCTTCTACTGCCTTATCCGTATTATTTTTAATGGTGAGTTTGTAGTTAAAGGTTTCACCTGGTTTGAAGGTACGTGTCACAATCGAAGCGTCTGACAGGTCATCATTTTTAGCAATGTATTTCCGTGCATAGATTCCCTCAGCAGCCACAATTGTATAGTTTGATTGGGCATATGGAATCTTATCTGTTGTTGAACCATTCCCATTCAGATCGTAAACGTCTTCCGTTACCCGATCAGGGTTGGCATTTTCAAGATCGTGGATGCCGTTTCCAGCGACATAGACTTTATTTGTGAAGGTACCACCATCATCTTTCCCTTTCAGATCAGCCACGATAAACGGTAGACGCACGCGATTAAGATCTTTAAGAGAAGCTTTAATAAACTCTTTTTGATCCAAATGCATGATGAGAGCTGTCCGTCCAGAATTGTGGTAGTTTTCAATGACATCGTAGCTCTTTAAGAATTTCATACCTTTTTCATTAGAGGCAAGGTTTCTTTCAAAATCTTTATAGTCGACTTTAAGGGTATTTGGATCATACAGATCAATGATTCGCAGGTCTCCATAATCCTTATCAGGATCCAAGACCACTTTGGTTGCCATCAAACCAAAACGAATATTTTGTCCATCAGTATAACGAACATTATTATAATCCGTCGTTTTTGAAATCTCAAAGCTTTCCTTCAAAGGAATCAGCTTAAAGGTCCAATTTGATGTTTGGTCTTTTGCAACATTTGATTGTGTTTGATAAGTGACACGACCCGTATTCTTGAATTCATTCTTGGTCGCATCATTTTCATCGTAACGAGTCTTTTCTGGATCTTTGAAGCTTGTATAGGTATTGAGGCGAATTCCTTGACCAGATTGAAGGACAAAGTCATCCTTCATTTCCATCCGCCAACCGACAACTGTTCCATACTTGGTTAAATCGATCAAGCCATTGCCGTCTTTATCGGTTTCTGGCTGAATTTCTTTTTTACTACCATCGTCCAAAGTAAGGATCAAGCGTTTCACATATTTGCTAATATACTCACCAATACCGTAATTTCCTTGCATAAGACGAGCGTAATCAATCTTGGTGAATTTTAACCGAGAGTCCACTGTCTCATCATAGAAAACAAAATTCTTTTGTGGTGAAGGAGTTTTGTTATCAAAAGCGATGATCCACTTATAGTTTGCTGCTTTATATTCAGTTGAATCATAGACATCACCATCTGCTTTTTTGGCAAAACTTCCAGCCCCTTCCAGGTCACGAGAAGTCAAGCGGAAAATGAGAGAATCTTCAGCTGTAATATCTGGTTCTCCCTCTCCACGGTTAGCAGGGATCCCAACAACACTACCTGCATTTGTCAAATCCTTACTGAGAACATCCTTCAGCGTTTGATCCTTTTCTAATACCAAATCCGGGAATTTCAAGTAGAGGTAACTTGAATTCTTGATTTGAGTCATCAGATCTATGTGATACGTTGCTGGATTATCATTTGCTACGGCTGTAAATGTCTTCGAAACCGTTCCATCTCCATTGTCTACCCAACCTTCAGACTTAGCTGTATCTAGAACTGCTGTCCGGGTATTGCCATTTTTATCTGTATAGGTTGGCAACTTATCGGTGATGGTTGCTGACTCCAATTGACGGTATTGACCTTCATACTGTCCTTGCATTCCCTCCAATTGAAATGCAAATGGGACAGATGATGGCGTTTCAATATAATTTTTCCCGTCAGCCCCTTTGACAACACCAGGCATGGCTTCCGCATAGTCCTTGGACATGACTTCATTCAAGTTTTGGTTGATATACTTGGTTAAGCGATAGTCATTGTACTTGGGTTTCCAAATGATATCATTGAGTTTTGCTTCTTGACCATTGATATTCAAGGTACCCGTAATATCCAATGAATAATTGGTCGGTGCATAACCGACTTTAAATTTTCCAATAAATGGTAAAGTCAGGACCTCTGACTTTTGGTAATTGTTAAAGTGAAGTGTGACTTGATAATCATCTCCAACTTTTGTAACCGTTGGTTTGTCATGCTCTGAAGCACTATTGAAGTCAGGGAAACTAACTTCTCGTAAGTACTTTCCAGGAACCTTCAAGGTCACCGTTACTTCATTAATATCCGTTGTCAAATTCTTAGGGGTGATCTGGATATAACCAGACATGGTATCCCCTGTGTAATAGGACATCCCATCTGGATGGTTCTGTTTATCCCCATACATAAGGGTAACATCCAAGGCCCCATTATCCCCGACTGCTAGCTCATTGGCAAAGGCTGTGATCGCCCCTTGACCAAGCTGGCCTAGCATCATGAAAATTGTTAAAATGGCAAAACCTTTTTTCAAAAAGTCTTTCCATAATGAACGAAGCTTTTTCATGTCTTATCTCCTTTACTTTTGTTAGCCTTCCAAAAGGCCCTCCCTTTAATTTTATCACTTATTTTTTAAAATATCCTTTGCTTTTCAAATTAAATCATCACTATTCAATAATATAGACATTATTTGCAATGATGTCTATATTATAAATCACTATCTGGTACTGATTTCCCCTTTCTTCTATCCAAGGGCAAGAAAATAAAACATTTATAAACAAGGAGGAGCAGTCTGCCAATTCTTATTCTTCCTTGATTTTCTTCATACAAAAAAACTCAAACACATCTGCTTGAGTTTTGTACACCCTACTATTGGTTGGTTATTTTATCTAACTCTTCACCATTTGAAGTAATCTTTTGTTTTTCCCTTCTCTCTCGTACCCACAGCATGGCTAGTCCAAAGAGGTGGCTGCCAAACAAGGCAGTCACAAAAATCAGCTTGCCCCTATTTGGATAAGAGAGAGGGAGGCTGCTAAAGCCATAGCGAGCCCACTCGATAAAGATCGGATGCGAAAAGTAAAGAGCTATACTCAGCTGCTTTAAATACTGTAAATCATAGCTTTTCAAAAAGGACGATCGCAGGCAGGCATTGACAAAATAAACGGTCACAAAAGGAAGAAGAAAGAAAAAGTTCTTATCAATTCCTTGGTGTTGAAAAATAATGATCCCTTCTAGACAGAGCAATCCAAAGGAAAGAGCTAGCTTTTGCCAACGGTGAATTCTAAAAGTTTGTGCATGAAAATGGTCATACAGATAATAACCCATATAAATAAAAATGGGCGTGTAAAAGAGACCATTTCGCGCTGTAAAAAATAAATTGCTGTAGAGCTGGTAACCTTTGAGAAGACTTGTGGTGTCCAGATAAGCCGAATAGGTCTCGATCAAGCCCCAGCAGTAAAGAAGAAAGGTGATCAACCCCGTCCAAACCATACCTAGGTGTTTGACCAATTGATTGACCAAAAACAAGCCCAGCAAAAAGGCTGGGATATACCAGAGTTGGTAGCACATCCCCAGATAGATCAGTGCAATGAGAACACCTGCTGGAAAAAGATAGATAGGAAGATGGAGACTAGAGAAAAAGAGCCAGGCATAAGGAAGGTAAACAAAACTCCAAAACAAATAGTTTTTTACGATTTTGACCAGATAGGCCTTCATTTTCTTAGAATTCCCTAGGGATTGTTTGAGGAAAAAGCTGGCACAGACGATAAAAAATGGCACCGCTAGCCGGCCGAGCATACTCTTGAGACCAAAATGCAGTGGCTCATAAGAGGTCAAGCGACCACTATGCACCAAAATCACTGCAATCGCAAAGAGGTATTGAAAAAAGCTGATACTAGAGGTGTTATAGAGGGGATTCTTTTGCATGGTCCTACTCCTTGCCCAAAGCAGTTTCTATGGTTATTTTAGCATGAAAGGGAAGGCCAATCAAGGAATCTTACATCCTTATCTACCTTTTTTCCTCTATTTTTGATATACTCAAAGCATGCATAAACAAACGATTATTGATTTTAAAGAGCTTGGATTGCGCTACCTTTTCACCAAGCCTATAAAGGAATTAAAAACTAGAAACCTCGACCAGGTAGAGGCTCTTCTTAGAGAAGTCGAAGCCTACCAGGAGAAAGGCTTTTATGCAGTCGGCTATGTCAGCTATGAGGCTGCTCCTGCTTTTGAGAAGAAGTTTGCTGTCCATCCAGCACCTCTTATGGGAGAGTATCTCCTCTATTTTACGATCCACGAGGAGGTCGAAACCCTTCCTTTTCCAGAGGACTATGAAGCTGTGGATCTTCCAGCCAATTGGAAGGAAGAGGTAGAGGCACCTGCTTATCAAGAAGCCATCGAGACCATCCATCACCATATCCGCCAGGGAGATACCTACCAGGTCAACTACACTGTCCAGCTTTCTCAAGAGCTAAAGTCTGACCCTTTGGCCATCTACAACCGCTTGGTGGTTGAGCAGAAAGCCCATTACAATGCCTTCATCCAGCACGATGATGTCTCCATCCTCTCCATCAGCCCTGAGCTCTTTTTTGAGCAAGACGACCGGCTACTGACCACGCGCCCTATGAAGGGAACGACGCGCCGTGGTCTCACTAACCAAGAGGATCTTCAAGAAGCTGCTTGGCTAGAAGCCGATCCAAAAAATCGAGCAGAAAACATGATGATCGTGGATCTCCTCCGCAATGACATGAACCGGATTTCGGAGATTGGAAGTGAGCAGGTGACCCGTCTTTGCCAAGTCGAGCAATACTCCACCGTTTGGCAGATGACCTCGACTATTGAAAGTCGCTTGCGAGCTGAGGTCGACCTGGTCCAAACCTTCCGAGCTCTCTTTCCTTGTGGCTCGATTACAGGAGCACCGAAGATTTCTACTATGGAAATCATCCAAAAGACAGAGGTTACTCCTCGTGGCGTCTACTGTGGAACAATCGGTATCCTTCTTCCAAGAGGGAAACGGATTTTTAATGTAGCCATCCGGACCCTTCAAATGCAAGGTAATCAAGCCATCTATGGTGTGGGAGGAGGCATCACTTGGGACAGTAAATGGGAAAGTGAATACCAGGAAACCAAGCAAAAGTCTGCTGTTCTCTACCGTCAAGAGCCTCGCTTTGAGCTCCTGACGACTGGCCGCATCCATCAAGGAGAGCTGACTTTCCTAGAGCAACACCTGATCCGTTTGAGAGAGGCCAGCCGCTACTTTGCCTATCCTTTTGACGAACCAAAACTCCTGAACGACCTTCAAGAAGAGCTCGCTCATGTAGATCCTAGCCTTGACTACCGTTGTCGCATTGCCTTGCAGAAAAACGGAAGCTTCCAACTGACGATCACCGAGCTGACAGACTTGCCAGCTAGCTATCTGCAGACCCAACTGACCGAACAAAAGCTTGATCTAGCAACTCCGTTTACCTATTTCAAGACTAGTCAGAGAAATCATCTAGCAGCTAACCATCACGAGCAGATCTTCTATCTGCCAGACGGAAGCTTGCTAGAGACGACGATTGGCAATCTTGTCCTTGAAATCAAAGGCAAGCTCTATACCCCACCAGCTCATCTCCCATTATTAGATGGCATCTACCGGCGCCATCTTCTTGAGACCCAGCAGGTGGAAGAAAAACTCTTGACGCTGAAGGATTTAGAACTTGCTGACAGAGTCTATGCCTGCAATGCTCTTCGTGGTCTCTACGAACTCGATTTTAAAAGAAAGGATTCCTGATGAAACTGATTTTTTTACATGGACTAGGGCAGGATGTCCTCTCTTGGCAAGGAGTCCAATATGCCCTTTCTCCCTTGCACTCCAAAACTTTTGATATTTTCTCTCATCCAAGCGAAAGCTATCAGGAGGTCAAAGCAAGGCTGATGGAGCGCCTCCAGCAAGAGAGTGAACCCTTTATTCTGGTAGGCCTCTCACTGGGAGGTGTCCTTGCTCTTGATCTCTCCAGCCAAGACTTTCCACAACTCAAGGGATTGGTCCTTGCAGGAACACAATATAAACTCACCACCAATCCCCTCTACAGGCTCCAGATCCTCCTCTTTCGTCTGCTTCCCAAGCATGTCTTTGAAAAGCAAGATGCCAATAAACAACAGATGCTTCAAATCTTGACCGAATTAAAAGGACTCAATCTAACCGATACTGCTAAAGCTTGCTCTCTTCCTAGCTTGGTTGTTTGTGGCAGCAAAGATTGGGCCAATCAGTCTTCTTCTAAAAAGTTGGCCAAGCTCCTGCCCAAGGGTCGCTATCAAGAAATCGCAGACGGAGGCCATCTACTCAATACCGAGAAACCCTATGAACTCGCGCAAGCCATCAAAGAGTTTGTCGCTGGATTTTAAAATGAAGAGGCTGGGACAAAAGTCCTAGCCTCTCAATTATTTTTGGATTGTCGAGCAAGACGCAGTGGTTGAGTGGGCTCTACTACGCTGATTTCATCAGCT
>JAWGIA010000028.1:0-44173 GCA_032560535.1 Streptococcus parasanguinis
ACTCCTGAGAAACCTGTAACTCCTGAGAAACCTGTAACTCCTGAGAAACCTGTGACTCCTGAGAAACCTGTAACTCCTGAGAAACCTATAACTCCTGAGAAACCCGTAACTCCTGAGAAACCTGTAACTCCTGAGAAACCTGTAACTCCTGAGAAACCTGTAACTCCTGAGAAACCCGTAACTCCTGAGAAACCTGCAATTCCTGAGACGACTGTAACTCCTGAGACGACTGTAACTCCTGAGAAACAAACTGAAGCAAATAAAGTTTTAAATACAAATACTTACAGAGCATCTGGAGTTATTACTACAAATGATATTAATCACTCTGAAAAGACTCTACCTAAAACAGGAACAACTACAAATATTGTATTACCAATGTTAGGACTGTTAGTGTTAGGTGGAGTGGGCTTCCTATCAAAAAAAGAAGAAAAGTAACTTTATTATATCTTATAAGAGTAAACTTCTTGTGATAGCCCAAAAAGTTAATCAAATAATTTAAGCGAAGGACTTAGTTCTGTATTGTACAGGACTAAGTCCTTTTAGTTTAACCTTAATTCATCAATTTCCTTTATATGTTTTTTAATCCATCTACTTACTTCCTGAAATCATAGATCGTAACATTATGCTCATATATTAAAAACACCGTCTGTAATTAGAGCTTCATTGCTTGTAAATGCACCACAATCGTTAAGATCTGCATAATATCTTCTTCCATCTCTATATACAGGGCCATGGATTGCAGATTCATAATAAAACCATCCTTCCTGTTTTTGATTATTCAACAAAAACTGATGATAGTCCCTATTTTTCTAAAACGGGAAAATCTGATATAATAATCCTTGTAGGTGTATTGTTTAATATTTAATGACATAAACTATTCCCCCGTTTAAAAAATATTGATTCAAATTTTATGAAATTAATCAGTAGATATCGTTCTGAAAAGCCTTGATATTACGCTATTTTTAATCCAACTGAAACTCATACTTTCCAAACCAGGTCATACGATCTGTGAGAAAAAGAACCCATAACAAAAAGAGGAGCTTCACAATAAAGTTCCTCTTCTTTTATATATCCGAATCATTATTCTTATTTCAAAAAAGGTAGTGAAAAAGGTAGTGATTCGGTTGATTTATATTGCAATGTAGTGAAATTTAGAATTTCAAGAATCGCTTAAAATCAAGGTTTCTAACATCTATTGACGTGTAGTGAACCCCTATTTCACCTCTGTAAACACAACGTGTTTGCGAAGTTTTGGTGAGTATTTCTTCAATTGAAGACGGTCTGGAGTGTTACGTTTGTTTTTAGAAGTAAGGTACAAGCGTTCACCAGATTCTTTGTGTTCAAGTGTAATATTTACGCGCATGGTATCTCCCTTCTATTATTCAGCTGATGCAGCTTTAGCGATCTTACGTCCTTTGTAGTATCCTTTAAGTGATACACGGTGTGAACGTGAGTAATCTCCAGTTGCTTCGTCAAAGTTTACAGATGGAGCTGTTACTTTGTAGTGCGTACGACGTTTGTTTTTCTTCGCTTTTGATGTGCGACGTGCAGGTACTGCCATTTCGTTTTTCTCCTTTTAAGATATAAATTCAATTAGGTTTGATTTTCATCAACTGTAACAGTATAACAAAACTTTTTTGTAAAGTAAAGTTACTTGACAAAAAATTGTTAAAAAAATCTCCCGCCCCATCAAATGGGACAGGAGTTCTCCTTAAAGGTCTATTTCAAATGGCTCATCAATCGTTTCCGAAACGTATTTGCCATCCTTTTTTCGTTGTTTGACACATTCTGTCAGCAGGTACTCGATCTGCCCATTGACCGATCGAAAGTCATCTTCTGCCCATGATGCGATAGCAGCATATAACTTGGCTGACAATCTAAGTGGAATCTGTTTTTTCTTTTGGTCAGCCATTCTTAATAGAGACTTCCCGTATTAACAATTGGTTGTGCATCATGATTGCCACAGAGAACGACAAGAAGGTTCGAAACCATGGCAGCCTTCCGTTCTTCGTCTAGCTCTACAATCTCTCCTTCGCTCAGGCGTTCAAGGGCCATTTCAACCATACCAACTGCTCCATCGACAATCATCTTCCGCGCATCGATAATGGCAGAAGCTTGTTGGCGTTGAAGCATGACAGCTGCGATTTCTGGAGCATAGGCCAAGTAGGTAATACGAGCTTCTAGAATTTCGAGTCCAGCATCTTTTACACGTGCTTGAATCTCTTCTCGAATACGACTGGCCACAATTTCACTGGAGCCTCTTAGGCTACCCTCATCTGCCTGGCCGTCTCCTGTCGTATCGACATTAGGAGCTACATCATAAGGATAGATGCGGACAATATTACGAAGAGCACTATCACACTGCAATGAGAGATATTCTTTGTAGTTATCCACATTGAAGACTGCTTTAGCCGTATCTACTACACGCCAAGTGACTGCAATACCGATTTCTACAGGATTTCCCAAACAGTCATTAATCTTCTGACGAGAGTTATTCAAGGTCATCACTTTTAAGGAAATATTCTTTTTACCTGTCTCGATAGAAATATTGTTACCTTCTGCTGTTTTTCTGACAGACATGGGTGACTTGGTGGTGACATCACCACTTTGGCCCAAGCGGGTGTTATTGGCAGGATTGACAGCGACACAGAAGGGATTGACAAAGTAAATACCCGCTTCTCGAATGGTTCCAATATAGTTCCCAAACAAGGTCAAAACCAAGGCCTCTTGCGGTTTAATAATTTTGATCCCCGCATAGCACACCAGACTAGCAATAAAGAGAAAAATACAGGTAATAACTGCAATCGCAAGTGGAAAACCTTCTGGTAGACTAGCAATCGCACTAATAAAGGCTAAAACTAAGACAAGATCCCCAACTAGCAAGCCTATAAGGGCAGCTAAGCCGTTTTTCTTTTGGGTTAAAATTTTTTCTTCCATGGGACGAACCCTTCTTTCTTTGTGATATCTAAATGATATCACTTTGCGTACAAAAGTCAAGATATAACTGTAAATTATTTTAGCAAGAAACCGAGCAAGCTGAATTGTCTGAAAATTCAAGAATTTTCTTCTATCGTTGAAGCTTGAATTGTGCTATAATAATAAAAAATACGATGAGAGGAATGACATGACAGAATTAGACAAACGCCATCGTAGTAGTGTCTACGATAGCATGGTAAAATCTCCCAACCGTGCCATGCTTCGCGCGACGGGAATGACCGATGAAAGCTTTGAGAAACCGATTGTCGGAGTGATTTCGACATGGGCGGAAAATACCCCTTGTAACATCCACCTTCACGATTTTGGAAAACTGGCCAAAGAAGGTGTGAAAGATGCAGGAGCTTGGCCGGTTCAATTCGGAACCATTACGGTTGCGGACGGGATTGCTATGGGGACACCAGGGATGCGCTTCTCCTTGACTTCTCGTGATATCATTGCAGACTCTATCGAAGCGGCTATGGGCGGTCACAATGTGGATGCCTTTGTAGCGATCGGGGGCTGTGATAAGAACATGCCTGGTTCCATGATTGCCATTGCCAATATGGATATCCCGGCGATTTTTGCCTATGGTGGTACCATTGCACCGGGTAATCTGAACGGCAAGGATATCGACTTGGTTTCTGTTTTCGAAGGGATCGGGAAATGGAACCATGGTGATATGACCGCTGAAGAAGTGAAAGATCTTGAATGTAATGCCTGCCCTGGCCCTGGTGGCTGTGGTGGGATGTATACGGCCAACACCATGGCGACAGCGATTGAGGTCCTTGGGATGAGTCTTCCTGGTTCCTCTTCTCACCCTGCTGAATCGGCTGATAAAAAAGCCGATATCGAAGAAGCAGGTCGTGCTGTTGTCAAGATGCTGGAGATGGGACTCAAACCATCGGATATCTTGACCCGTGAAGCCTTTGAAGATGCCATTACTGTCACCATGGCGCTGGGTGGTTCTACCAATGCCACTCTTCACTTGCTTGCGATCGCTCACGCGGCTAACGTGGACTTGACCCTGGAAGACTTCAACGATTTCCAAGAGCGCGTGCCTCATTTGGCGGACTTGAAACCTTCAGGGAAATATGTCTTCCAAGACCTTTACAATGTCGGTGGTGTGCCAGCCGTCATGAAATACCTTCTTAAGAATGGTTTTCTTCATGGAGATCGCATCACATGTACTGGTAAGACTGTTGCTGAGAACTTGGAAGCCTTCGCTGATTTGACACCGGGTCAAAAAGTCATCATGCCACTTGAAAATCCGAAACGTGCCGATGGTCCATTGATCATCTTGAAAGGGAACTTGGCTCCAGAAGGGGCGGTTGCCAAAGTATCAGGTGTGAAAGTTCGTAACATCACGGGCCCTGCTAAGGTCTTTGACTCAGAAGAAGCTGCCATTGAAGCCGTTCTTTCGGACGAAATCGTGGATGGCGACGTTGTCGTTGTTCGTTTCGTAGGTCCTAAAGGTGGTCCTGGTATGCCGGAAATGCTGTCCTTGTCATCTATGATCGTTGGGAAAGGCCAAGGAGACAAGGTGGCCCTCTTGACAGACGGCCGCTTCTCAGGTGGGACTTATGGTCTCGTTGTCGGTCACATCGCGCCTGAAGCTCAGGTCGGTGGCCCAATCGCCTACCTCCACACAGGGGACATGGTAACAGTTGATCAAGATACCAAAGAAATCACCATGCACGTTTCAGACGAAGAGTTGGCAAAACGGAAGGCTGAAACAACCTTGCCACCACTGTATAGCCGTGGGGTTCTGGGTAAATATGCCCACATCGTTTCTTCAGCATCACGTGGTGCCGTAACCGATTTCTGGAATATGGAACAGTCTGGTAAACAGTAATTACAAGGACGACTTTGTCCAAAGAGAGAGTGGGACAGAAATCGGTCATTCGTTAGAATTCGATTTCGTCGTCCCACCTCCGCACAGTTGAGTGGGGCTGTAAAAGCTGATGAAATCAGTGTAGTAGAACCCACTCAACCACTGCGTCTTGCTCGACAATCCAAAAATAATTGAGAGGCTAGGACTTTTGTTCCAGCCTCTTTTTTGGGTTCAGAGTGGCTATTTTAAACCCTGTCGCTAAAACGTATGAATATTACTTTTTGGGGGATTTGGGTGTATCATCTGTTATTTTTCTTGTAAATCCATCTATAATTTGCTATAATTGTGACTAATCGAATCAATCCTTTAATACTGTCCAGAGAGGCAGGCAAGGAGCTATGGAAATGAAAGGCCTGGGAAGACCAGCCTATATTTTGTGTATCTCCTTGTTGTGGGGGATTTTTTTGTATAGTTGAAAAGTGGTTTGATAAAAAAGAAATCGTCGATGATGGAAGTAGGGAGTGCATCCTTACGATTTGGTCGTCGAAGGTAGACGTTTTTGTTCAGCCATAGCTTGTCGCATCTTAATTTTAGGAGGTTTTTACGATCGTGAATGACGTTAAATATGATGTGAATGATATGCCAAAACCTGGTTTATTGGTTGGTTTATCTTTCCAGCATTTGTTTGCCATGTTTGGGGCGACAGTGCTGGTGCCGATTTTGGTTGGGATTGATCCTGCCATTGCTTTGTTCTCATCTGGTTTGGGGACCTTGGCTCACTTGACAGTGACTAAGTATAAGATTCCTGCTTATATGGGGTCTAGTTTTGCTTATATTGCTGCTATGCAGATGTTGATGAAGACAGATGGAATCGCAGCAGTTGCCCAAGGTGCCATGGCGGGTGGTTTGGTCTACTTGTTTGTAGCTCTGATTGTTAAGCATGCGGGTAAAGACTGGATTAATAAGGTCCTTCCACCAATCGTGGTTGGTCCCATTATCATGGTAATTGGTTTGAGTCTTGCGGCGAATGCAGTCACTGATGCGACAACCTTAAATAAAAGCTATAGTGGTTATGCTCTATTGATTTCGATGGTGACCCTCTTTGCGGTTATCCTCTTTAACATGTATGGCAAGAAGATTGTCGGTGTCGTCCCAATTTTACTTGGATTAATTGTGGGCTATATTTTCTCATTGGCTCTTGGTTTGCTGACAGGACATAGTTTTGTCAATTTCTCAGAGGTAAGTGCGGCGCATTGGATTCAAGTTCCAAACTTTGACATTCCATTTGTGGATTATAGTTTTAAGCTCTATCCAAGTGCGATTTTGACCATGGCTCCGATTGCCTTTGTGACCATGACGGAACATTTTGGCCACCTCATGGTTTTAAATAGTTTGACTGAGCGTGATTACTTCAAGGATCCAGGGCTTGACCATACGCTTACTGGTGATGGCTTGGCACAGATTATTGCTGGATTCTTTGGAGCTCCTCCGGTAACTTCTTATGGGGAAAACATTGGGGTGATGGCCCTTAGTAAGGTCTACTCAGTTTACGTTATTTCAGGCGCAGCAGTGATTGCGGTTGTCATGAGCTTTATTGGGAAGCTATCAGCACTCTTGCACTCTATTCCAACTCCTGTATTGGGAGGTTTGTCTATTGCCCTCTTTGGGGTTATCGCTGCTAGCGGTTTGAAAATTTTAGTTGAACATAAGATTGATTTTGATAATAAAAAGAATCTCTTGATTGCAAGTGTGATCTTGGTATCAGGGATCGGTGGTTTGATGATTGACCTCGGTGGTCTTCAAATCACTGGTGTCGCAACGTCAACCATTCTTGGGATTGTGTTGTATCAAATCCTTCCAGAACCAAAAGCTGATGAGGCTTAGTCCATTCTGGTGTTGAAAAAGTTTTAATGGATTCAATCATCATAAAAAACGAGGAACAGACTCTGATGGCAGAGCTGGTGTTCCTCGTTTTTTTATTGTGGATTGGATTTCCAAAGAGGCATTCCTTCATTAGTTGACTGCATTTTTAAAAAGGCAATGCTTATTATCGTGGCGGAAGGCCAAGGGCGATGCGCCCGTATCGGCTGATTCGTGTAATTTTCCATGCGGGTGACCAAGTCACTTCAACCTTGACATCTTCGATCCCCTCAATTTCTTTTAGGCGAGCGACGATTTCGATCGGAAGGCTCTCAGCACAGCTACAAGCCGTATCGGTGAAGGTCATGACCACCTTGCAAGTACCGGCTTCATCTAGATGGATCTCGTAGATCAGTCCTAGGTTATAGACGTCTAACTCAACATCGGTATCAAATACAAGCTCCAATTGTTCGATTAACGGCTTCTCTAGTGCCAGGGCGCGGTCATTGATTTTGATATCCTCTCTCATCGCAAGATCCTTTCAGTGTAGTATGGCTTCCATTTTCTCATAATTCGGCTGATAAGGCAAGAAGAGAAAGAGAATTTGAACGTGTCGAACGAAGGAAATTCGGTCCAGTCTCCATTTCTCTTCGAATTTGTGGTAAAATAGAGGCAAAAGTAAGACAAAGGATGAAGGCTATGAAATTACAAAAACCAAAAGGGACCCAGGATATCCTTCCTGGCGATTCAGCGAAATGGCAATATGTAGAAGGCTTTGCACGCAAGGTCTTTGCGCGATACAATTATGATGAAATCCGCACACCGATCTTCGAACATTATGAAGTCATCAGCCGTTCAGTAGGGGATACGACGGATATCGTTACCAAAGAAATGTATGACTTCTATGACAAGGGAGACCGTCATATCACGCTTCGTCCAGAAGGAACAGCTCCTGTTGTCCGCTCGTATGTAGAAAATAAACTCTTTGCGCCTGAGGTACAAAAACCAAGTAAGTTCTATTACATAGGCCCAATGTTCCGCTACGAACGTCCTCAAGCAGGTCGTTTGCGTCAATTCCACCAAATTGGGGTAGAATGCTTTGGATCGAGCAATCCTGCAACGGATGTCGAAACCATTGCCATGGCAGCGCAATTCCTGAAAGAACTAGGGATTGATAATGTGACCTTGCACTTGAACACCTTGGGAAGCCCTGCTAGTCGTCAGGCTTATCGTCAAGCCTTGATTGATTATCTCTTGCCAATGAAGGATCAATTGTCTAAGGACAGCCAACGTCGCTTAGAAGAAAATCCGCTTCGTGTCTTGGATTCAAAAGAAAAAGAAGACAAGGCCGCGGTTGAACAGGCTCCTTCCATCCTAGACTATCTTGATGAAGAAAGCCAAGCGCATTTTGATGCGGTTCGTCGGATGTTAGAAGATTTAGGTGTAGCCTATGTCATCGATACCAATATGGTGCGTGGCTTGGATTACTACAACCACACGATTTTTGAGTTCATTACAGAAATTGAAGGCAATGAATTGACAGTTTGTGCGGGTGGTCGCTATGATGGTTTGGTTGAATACTTCGGTGGCCCTGCGACAGCTGGTTTTGGATTTGGTATCGGTGTGGAACGGATCCTTCTCGTTCTTGAAAAGAAAGGCATTGAATTACCGATCGAAACAGGCCTAGATGCCTATATTGCCGTCCTAGGAGATGAAGTCAATGAAGCAGCGCTTAGCTTGGTTCAGGCCCTTCGAATCCAAGGTTTCAAGGCAGAACGTGATTACCTTGGACGCAAGCTCAAGGCACAATTTAAGTCAGCAGATGTCTTTGCGGCCAAAGCCTTGATTACCTTAGGAAGTAGTGAAGTTGAGAGCGGTCAAGTTACTGTGAAAAATAACCAAACTCGTCAAGAAGTGACGGTAGCTCTTGAAAGCTTGAAGAAAGACTTCCCATCTGTCTTAGCAGAGTTGGGATTGGCCTAATCGAGCTTGAAGGACAAGTATAGACAAAATTTATCTGGGAGTAGGGGCAAAATGGTTGCTCCTGCTCTCTTTTATCTTGATTCTGTTTGCCGACCTTTGCCAAGATTTGGCGAAAAGCCGTTAAATTTTCTGACATTTATGATATAATGAGAAGACTACTAGTAAAGGAATGAAACAGTCATGACATTAGTTTACCAATCAACACGAGATGAAAAAAATACTGTAACAGCTAGTCAAGCCATCCTTCAAGGTTTGGCAACAGATGGCGGCTTGTTTACTCCGGTCTCTTATCCTCAAGTGGAGCTAGATTTTAACACCCTCAAAGACGCTTCTTACCAAGAAGTGGCTAAGCTTGTATTGTCAGCCTTTTTGGACGACTTTACGGCAGAAGAATTGGACTACTGTATTTCTCATGCCTATGACAGCAAGTTTGATACGCCAGCCATTGCTCCGCTTGTCAAACTCGATGGCCAATACAACTTGGAACTTTTCCATGGTTCAACCATTGCCTTTAAAGATATGGCTTTGTCGATCTTGCCTTACTTTATGACAACAGCAGCTAAAAAGCACGGTCTGGAAAATAAAATCGTCATCTTGACAGCGACATCAGGGGACACTGGTAAAGCTGCCATGGCAGGTTTTGCCGATGTTCCAGGTACTGAAATTATTGTCTTTTATCCAAAAGACGGTGTCAGCAAGGTACAAGAGTTGCAAATGACGACTCAAACTGGGGACAATACTCATGTGATCGCTATTGATGGAAACTTTGACGATGCCCAAACCAATGTCAAACACATGTTCAATGATGTGGCACTTCGTGAAAAATTAGCAGCCAACAAGATGCAATTTTCATCAGCCAACTCTATGAACATTGGTCGTTTGGTGCCTCAGGTTGTCTATTACGTATACGCCTATGCGCAATTGGTCAAGACAGGCCAAATCACAGCGGGAGAAAAAGTCAACTTTACCGTCCCAACAGGAAACTTTGGAAATATCTTGGCAGCTTTCTATGCCAAACAAATCGGTCTTCCAGTTGGAAAATTGATCTGTGCGTCAAATGAAAACAATGTCTTGACAGACTTCTTCAAAACACATGTCTATGATAAGAAACGTGAGTTCAAGGTGACCACTAGTCCATCGATGGATATCTTAGTGTCTTCAAACTTGGAACGCTTGATTTTCCACTTGGTTGGCAATGATGCCACAAAGACCAAAGAATTGATGGAAAGCCTTGTTGCAACAGGTCAGTACCAATTGTCCAACTTTGATGCAGACATCTTAGATTTGTTTGCGGCTGCATACGCAGATGAAGCAGAAACTGCTGCAGAGATCAAGCGGGTCTATGAAGCGTCTGATTACATCGAAGACCCTCATACAGCCGTAGCATCAGCCGTTTATCAAAAATACCGGAGCCAAACAGGGGATACTGCTAAAACAGTCATTGCCTCTACAGCAAGTCCTTATAAATTCCCAGTTGTGGCAGTAGAAGCGGTGACGGGCGAGACAGGTCTAGGTGATTTCGAAGCCTTGGCTAAATTACACACACTCTCAGGTGTTCCTGTGCCACCGGCTGTAGACGGCCTTGAAACTGCACCGGTTCGCCATCGTACAAGCGTGGCAGCCAAAGACATGCAAGCGGCCGTAGAAGACTACTTGGGACTTTAATTCTTCCTATTAGAAAGATCAAAAGAGCCGTTTGGCTCTTTTCTATACGCATGAATTCATACAAAAAAATCTTAAACATCGCCCTTCCTGCCATGGGTGAAAATTTCTTACAAATGCTGATGGGCATGGTGGACTCTTATTTAGTGGCTCACCTGGGCTTGATTGCCATTTCAGGTGTTTCCGTCGCAGGGAATATCATCACCATCTATCAAGCCATCTTTTTGGCACTGGGTGCGGCAGTTGCCAGTGTTATGTCCAAAAGCTTGGGTGAAAAAAATCAAGCCAACATTGCCTACCATGCGACAGAGTCACTGAAGGTGACCTTGTTGTTGAGTGCTCTCTTAGGAGGGGCTTCGCTGTTATTTGGACGCCAGATGATTTCGCTGTTGGGGACTGAAGCTGCAGTAGCCGAAAGCGGGGGGATTTACCTTTCCTTGGTCGGCGGGACCATAGTTCTCTTAGGCTTGATGACGACCTTGGGCTCCTTGGTTCGGGTGGCCAACAATCCACGTATTCCTATGTATGTGAGCCTGTTGACCAATCTATTAAACGCTCTGTTCTCCTCTGTGGCCATTTTCCTTTTTGGTTGGGGGATTGTCGGCGCAGCTTTGGGGACGGTGCTGGCTCGTCTGGTGGGCGTTATCCTCTTGTGGCAAAAGGTCCGGCTACCCTTTGCCCCCCTTGGTTGGGGATTGGATCGTAAGCTCTTGAACTTAGCACTTCCAGCTGCCGGGGAGCGGCTGATGATGCGGGCCGGAGATGTGGTGATCATTGCGATCGTGGTTGCTTTTGGGACCGAGGCAGTCGCAGGAAATGCCATCGGAGAGACCTTGACCCAGTTCAACTACATGCCTGTATTTGGAGTGGCCACAGCGACGGTTATGCTCGTGGCACGGAGCCTGGGTGAAGGTGATCTTGAGCAGATTGCCCGCCTTCGAAAGCAGTCTTACTGGTTGTCCTTCGTGTTAATGTTACCCATTGCCTTGGGAATCTTTTTTGGGGGCACCCTTCTGACCCATCTCTACACACAAGATACAAAAGCAGTCGAAGCTAGTCTATCGGTTGTCCTCTTTTCTTTGTTGGGAACGCCGTTTACAGCAGGAACGGTCATCTATACAGCAGTTTGGCAAGGTTTGGGAAATGGGAAACTTCCATTTTATGCAACGACGATTGGCATGTGGGTCATTCGAATTGGAGCCGGTTATCTGCTTGGAGTAACCCTTGGTTTTGGCCTTCCAGGGGTCTGGACGGGAACGCTGCTGGACAATGGCTTTCGTTGGCTATTTTTGAGTCAACTATATAGACGAAAAGTAGGAGAGAGAAAATGACAAAACGAGCCTTTATTTGGGATTTGGATGGGACCTTGCTGGATTCCTATGATGCTATTCTGGCAGGTCTTGAGGAGACCTATGCAACTTATCAGCTCCCATTTGACCGAGCCAGCATTAAAGACTACATCTTAAAGCATTCGGTTCAAGATCTTTTAGTAGCTGTGGCAGAGGAGTATCATCTGGATGTGACGGACTTAAATCATCGCCGAGCAGAAAGTCTAGCAGAGAAAAATGCCCAGCTCCTTCTGATGGATGGGGCGCGTGATGTCCTATCTTGGGGACAAGAAGCTGGAATTGAGCAGTTTGTCTATACCCATAAGGGAGAGAATGCCTTTGTCATCCTGCGGGACTTGGGTTTGGAATCTTTTTTTACAGAGATTTTGACCAGTCAAAGTGGTTTTGCCCGCAAGCCTGACCCAGAAGCTGCTAGGTATCTGATGGAGAAGTACGGGTTGGAGCCAGAAAAGACCTACTATATTGGGGATCGGAGCCTGGATATTGACTTTGCAAGAAATAGCCAGATTCAGAGTATCAATTTCTTGACGTCTGACTATCAAGGCAATCATCATATGAACACCTTACTAGATATTCCAGGTATTTTAAACGCTGAAAAGAATCTGTAAAGAATTTGTTTTCATTTTGAAATAAAGTCGTAAGCTTTCTTTAAGAAATGTCCGCTATAATAGAAGCATAAACAAAGACCTCCTAACTTTGTTTAGAAAAATCCTAAAACTTTTCTTTTTCATAATAATCTCCCTAAGAGTCGCCCAATCAGGCGGCTTTTTTTGTGCGAAAGAATAGTGCAAGCTCTTTTTCTTGCCAGGATAGAAGAAAAAGTTTATAATTGACTTATCAATTATTGATTTATCAAAAATAATACGGAGAAGGAATATGGCAGAAATAAATGATTTGCTCTACCAACTACGTTTGGCAGATCAATCAACTACGCAACTTTTTGAAAAGCGCCTAGGGATTAGCTTAACGCGTTACCAAATCTTGCAGGATTTGTTAGAACAAGCGCCTTGCAATCAGATCGCGGTTCAGGAGCGCTTGCAGATTGATCCAGCGGCTTTAACCCGGCATTTCAAAATATTAGAAAAGGAAGGATTTGTCCATCGGAGTCGAAATCCAAAGAATCAGCGGGAAATCATAATTCATTTGACGGATACGGCCTATAATCGTTTGGTCAAACATCCCCCTCGCCATCATGTGACGGTGAAAGAACAGATGAGTCGGATTTTGACTGCTCAAGAACAAGAGCAATTTTCTTACCTGCTGGACAAATTAGTATCTGGCATTGAACAAATAACAGTTGAATAAAAAGGAGAATCTACGATGTCATTACTGACGATTATTTTAGCAAGTCTTGCTGCACTGGAGCATTTGTATATTTTTTATTTGGAGAGCATCAGAACCACATCTGATACCACAAGTCGGGTTTTCAACATGGATAAAGAAGAACTCGCTCGCCCATCTGTGACCTCTTTATTTAAGAATCAAGGGATATACAATGCCTTGATTGGGGTGTTTCTCTTGTATGGATTGTTTGTCTCTAAAAATAGTGAAGTTGTTACGATTTTTGTGCTTTTTATTATTGGAGCTGCGACCTACGGTGCGATGACAGCCAATAAAAAAATTATCTTGACCCAAGGTGGTCCTGCAATTTTGGCTTTGTTGAGTATCCTATTGTTGGGATAAAAAGGACGGGCCGCTAGGGCTCTTTGAGCTGATTTTATTAAATAAGTGTAGAAAAAAGTATAAAAAAAGACTAAAAATTTTATTGACTTTCTAAGAAAAAGGGTTATAATGGTAGCAACAGAAAAGTAATGAGTCAGCTATTTTCAGGGAGCTTGTGGGAATTGTGAACAAGCAATAGCGACTGATGAAAATTGGACTGTTATGATTAATGAATTCTAACCCATGTGAATTCGGTTGGCACCCCTTACCGTGCAACTCCTTGATAGAGGAGATAGAGATGTAGGGAAAGACCAGCTATTTTTCCCTATAAAAGAGGTGGCACCGCGGACACTACGCCCTCACACAGTTTTTGTGTGAGGGCTTTTCTATGTGCCTTAGCAAGCGAAGCGCGCTTAGGCACATTGATCCCAAAGCGAGAATAGAGCGATGGGATACCCTTGATCGCCTTAGCAAGCGAAGCGAGCTTAGGCACATTGATCCCAAAGCGCAAACAGAGCGATGGGATACCCTTGATCGCCTTAGCAAGCCAAGGTGCGGTTGAATTCCTTAGAATAAAAGAGTGCTAAAAGAGAGGTTTCTGATATGAAAAAAGTTTTATCTGCTGATGTGTTGAGTCCAATTTTGGCTTATATGCGTTTGGATGCGCCCCATAAAATGATCTTAGAGTCAATTCCTCGTGAAAAAGAGAATGCGCGTTTTTCAATTGTAGCCTATCGGCCAGTCAGTGAAGTCAAGTTTGAAAATGGCGTCCTCTGTTACAATGATCAAATTGTTGAAGAGGATCCTTTGGATTTTTTGAATCGCATCACGGTCAAAACGAAAACTTCCGAAGAGCTTCCTTTTAACGGTGGGGCGATTGGATTTGTCGGCTATGACTTGATTAGACTCTATGAGAACATTGGTTCCATTCCTGAAGATACGATCGGAACACCAGATCTCCACTTTTTCTTATATGAGAGCTATGTGATTTTTGATCACAAAAAGGAAAAGGTCTATGTGGTGGAAGAGAACCTCTATAGTGGACGGAGTGAAGCAGAGCAAGCATCGAGCTTGGAGCAAGTATTAGCACAATTGGCAAGACCTGCAAAAGAAGAGTTTCAGGACAAGGACCTGCATGCGCTTCATTTCCACAATCATTTGGAGCAAAAAGAGTTTGAGGAAATGGTGGCCCTAGCCCGGGACTATATTCGAAAAGGGGATATGTTCCAATGCGTGCTCAGTCAACGTTTTTCAGCTGATTTTTCAGGAAAACCGCTAGATTATTACCGCAATTTGCGCGTGACCAATCCTTCGAATTATCTCTACTTTTATGATTTTGGGGAGTACCAAATTATCGGTGCTAGTCCAGAAAGTCTGGTGTCGGTCAAGGATCGAGTGGTGACAACCAATCCCATTGCTGGCACACGTCCCAGAGGGATCGATGAAGAGACTGATCGGCAATTGTCAGCTGATTTGGCAGGGGATCCAAAAGAAGTCGCAGAACACCGGATGTTGGTGGATCTAGGGCGAAACGATATTGGGCGTATCGCTCAAAATGGGTCAGTTGAAGTGACCAAATATATGGAAGTGGAATTCTTTCGTTATGTCATGCACCTGACGAGTGTGGTCAAGGGGCAATTACTTCCTGGACTAGCCTCTATTGAGGCTCTGAAGGCAACTCTTCCAGCTGGGACCGTTTCGGGTGCTCCCAAGATTCGAGCCATGAAGCGAATCTATGAGGCAGAAAAAGAGAAACGCGGGGTCTATGCGGGGGCTATTGGCTATCTCTCTGTGACGGGGGATCTTGATTTTGCTATTGCGATTCGAACCATGATCCTCAAAAATAAGAAGGCTTATGTGCAGGCCGGAGCAGGAATCGTTTATGATTCGATCGCTGAAAATGAATACCAAGAAACCGTCAATAAGGCAAAATCGATGACAAGGATTGGAGAAGAAGGATGATTTTATTAGTAGATAATTACGATTCATTTACCTACAATTTAGCACAGTATATCGGAAAATTTGATGAGGTCCAGGTGCTTCGAAATGATGATCCGGATTTGTACCAGGTTGCCCAAGAAGCAGATGCCTTGGTCTTTTCTCCAGGTCCAGGTTGGCCAAAGGATGCGGGCAAGATGGAGGAGATGATCCGAGATTTCGCGGGGATCAAACCAATCTTGGGGATTTGCTTGGGGCATCAAGCGATTGCGGAAGTTTTTGGAGGGCGCTTGGGATTGGCACCACAGGTCATGCATGGCAAACAAAGCCAGATCCAGCTAGAAGCTCCATCTCCGATATACGCAGGTGTCGCAAAAGAAGTCCCAGTCATGCGCTATCATTCGCTGACGATTGAAGACATGCCAGAGGATTTTGTCATTACCTCTCGGACGACGGATGATCAAGCCATTATGGGAATTCAACACCGCAGCTTACCGATTTATGGTTTTCAATACCATCCAGAAAGTATCGGAACACCAGATGGGCTAAAGACCATCGAAAATTTTGTCAAACTAGTCAAGGAGCGGAAGATGAAACAAGTGCTTGCAAAAGTGGCGGAAGGAATGGATCTAACCAGTGCAGAGTTAGAAGCTGCTATGGAGGAAGTCGTTGCTGGTCGTGCTTCAGAAGCCCAGGTGACGGCCCTTCTTCTAGGTCTCAAAATGAAGGGAGAAACGGTTGAAGAGCGGACGGCTATTGCAAAAGTGATGCAGGCTTATGCAGTCGCTATTCCTACAGAAGTTCAAGGAGCGATGGACAATTGTGGAACTGGGGGCGATCGTTCTTATAGTTTCAACATTTCAACAACAGCTGCCTTCGTCCTTGCTGGTGGTGGCATCAAGATGGCGAAACACGGAAATCGTTCGATCTCTTCTAAATCCGGTTCTGCGGATGTACTAGAAGCTCTAGGAATTAACCTTGATTTGGGTCCAGAAGACTTGGGACGAGTGTTTGAAAAGGCGGGAATTGTCTTCCTATTTGCCAAAAATCTGCATCCTGGCATGCGCTATATTATGCCCGCTCGCTTGGCGCTAGGGGTTCCAACGGTGATGAACTTAACCGGTCCTCTTATCAATCCGATTCCTCTAGAAACCCAGCTATTGGGAACCAGTCGTCCAGATATGCTGGAAAGTACGGCGGAGATTCTAAAGAATTTGGGTCGGAAACGCGCAGTGGTGGTGAGTGGTCCACAAGGTTTAGACGAGGCAGGCCTTGATGGAGAAACCCAGCTCGCTATTCTGGAAGATGGACAGGTTACCTTATCCAGTTTTCAACCAGAAGACATCGGAATGGAGCGCATTGAAATTGATCAAGTACGAGGTGGTGACGCCAAACGCAATGCGGAAATTTTGCTCAGCGTCTTGAAGAATGAAGCGAGTCCCTTCTTAGAGGTGACTGTCTTGAATGCTGGCCTTGGTTTTTATGCCAATGGCAAGGTAGATTCTATCAAGGAGGGGATTGCCTTGGCACGTGAAGTGATTGCCAGTGGGGCTGCCCTTGAGAAATTGAGATTATTACAGGAGTATCAAAAATGAGTCAAGAATTCTTGCCAAAGATTCTAAAGGAAAAGGCGCGTGAAGTGGCTGTGATGAAAGAAGAGGAGCTCCAACCTTTGCGCGAGACCTACCGCTTGTATGATTACCTAAAGAGTCATCCAGAAAAGCTTCAGATCATCGCAGAGGTGAAAAAGGCCAGCCCGAGTCTGGGAGATATTCATGTCGATGTGGATATCGTCGCGCAGGCTAAGACTTACGAAGAAAATGGGGCCGTGATGATTTCTGTCTTGACTGATGAAGTGTTTTTCAAGGGCAGTATCGAGTATCTCCGGGAAATATCTAGTCAAGTACGTATCCCCACCCTCAACAAAGATTTCATTGTGGATGAAAAGCAAATAATTCGGGCGCGAAACGCAGGGGCAACCGTGATCTTGTTAATTGTTGCAGCCTTATCAGAGGCTCGTCTGAAAGAACTCTTCGATTTTGCGACCCATCTTGGTCTGGAGGTCTTGGTGGAGACCCATAATCTGACAGAACTAGAGGTCGCTCACCGGATTGGAGCTCAGATCATCGGGGTCAATAATCGCAACTTGGTGACCTTTGAGACAGATCTCCATACTAGCCTTGAATTGGCGACCAATTTTGAACAAGAACCGGTCTACATCTCGGAGTCTGCTATTTTTACAGAAGCAGATGCGCGCATGCTCGCTCCTTATTTTAATGGCATTCTCGTTGGGACAGCCCTCATGAAGGCAGATAATGTGGCTGAAAAAGTAAAGGAGTTGCAGATTGACAAAGGTTAAAATTTGCGGATTGTCCACTCCAGAAGCTGTCCAGACAGCTGTTGAGGCAGGTGCGGATTACATTGGTTTTGTCTTTGCACCAAGCAAACGGCAAGTCACGCTGGAGCAAGCTAGGCAGTTGGTTACAGGGATTCCAAAGGGGGTTCAAAAAGTCGGTGTTTTTGTATCACCACAAAGAGAAGAAGTGGCGAAAGCTAGCCAAGTTGTAGGCTTGGACCTGATACAAGTGCATGGATCGATGGATGATGCCATCTTGCAAGAGCTTTCCCAACAGACGATTCGCGCTGTTCAAGTGGGGAAAGATGCAGCACTTCCTGAGACCAGTGCCGACTATCTGCTCTTTGATGCTCCTGTAGCAGGAAGTGGAGAGACTTTTAACTGGCAAGAACTCGAAACCCAAAATTTCACAAAGCCCTTCTTTATTGCAGGAGGCTTGACGGAAGATAATGTAGCAGATGCCATTCGCTTCTTTCATCCTTATGCAGTGGATGTATCCAGTGGGGTCGAAACAAATGGAAAAAAAGATCCAGAGAAGATAAAACGATTTATAGAAAGGGTCAAACATGGCATATAAACAACCAGATAAAAACGGATTTTACGGGCGGTTCGGGGGACGATTTGTCCCTGAAACCTTGATGACAGCAGTTTTAGAATTAGAAGAAGCCTATAGAGAAAGTCAAGCAGATCCTTCTTTTCAAGCAGAATTGGATCAGCTTCTGAAACAATATGTCGGTCGGGAAACACCGCTCTATTACGCTAAGAATCTAACCAAGTATGTCGGTGGAGCCAAGATCTTTCTTAAAAGAGAAGACCTCAACCACACAGGGGCTCATAAAATTAATAATGCCCTAGGACAGGTTTTATTGGCACACCGGATGGGCAAAAAGAAGATCATCGCAGAAACAGGGGCTGGACAGCACGGTGTTGCAACGGCAACGGCTGCTGCTTTATTTGATATGGAATGCACCATCTACATGGGGGAAGAAGATGTCAAACGCCAAGCTCTCAATGTCTTTCGGATGGAATTGTTGGGCGCCAAGGTTCAATCAGTAACAGATGGGTCGCGTGTCCTCAAGGATGCGGTCAATGCTGCTCTTAGAGCTTGGGTAGCAAATGTGGAGGATACCCACTATATCATGGGTTCTGCTCTAGGACCTCATCCATTCCCAGAAATTGTCCGTGATTTTCAAAGTGTCATCGGTCGAGAAGCCAAACGCCAATTTGCAGAGCAAAATGATGGTGCGCTACCAGATGCCGTCCTAGCCTGTGTAGGAGGCGGATCGAATGCCATTGGGCTCTTTTATCCTTTTGTTGAGGACACCTCTGTTGCCATGTATGGGGCAGAAGCTGCTGGCCTTGGGGTAGATACAGACCAGCATGCAGCAACCTTGACCAAGGGGCGTCCGGGAGTCCTTCACGGCGCCTTGATGGATGTGTTACAGGATGCCCATGGACAGATTTTAGAAGCCTTCTCGATTTCAGCAGGTCTCGATTATCCAGGAATTGGGCCGGAGCATTCTTATTTCCATGACATCAAGCGGGCAACCTATGTGCCTGTTACAGACCAAGAAGCACTCGAAGCCTTTCAATTGCTTTCGAAAGTAGAAGGAATCATTCCAGCTCTAGAATCGAGCCATGCTATCGCCTATGCGGTGAAGTTGGCCAAGGAAATGGGGCCTGAAAAATCCATGATCGTTTGCTTATCAGGTCGTGGGGATAAAGATGTGGTACAAGTCAAAGACCGCCTAGAACAAGAGAGAGGAGAGTAAGATGGGAAAGACCTTAACAGAGCATTTACAAAAGCTGAAAGACCAGCAGCAAGGGATTTTTGTTCCTTATATCATGGCAGGAGATCATGAAAAAGGCTTGGCAGGTTTGCAGGAAACCATTCAATTTTTGGAGGAGCTTGGTGTCTCAGCTATTGAGGTTGGCATTCCTTTTTCGGATCCGGTGGCAGATGGTCCTGTGATTGAAGAAGCAGGATTACGAAGTTTAGCCCATGGGACGACGACAGAGGAACTGGTGCAAACGATCCAGCACTTAGAGACAAGTGTTCCTTTGGTCATCATGACCTATTTCAACCCCTTGTTCCAATATGGGCTCGAAAACTTCTTTAGAGATGTAGAAGGAACAGCGGTCAAGGGAGTGATTATTCCGGATCTTCCTCATGAGCATGCGGATCTGGTAGAGCCTCTCTTAGTGGATAAAGACATCGCTTTGGTGCCACTAGTGAGCTTAACCACAGGAATCGAGCGCCAGAAGAAATTGATCCATGATGCAGAAGGATTTATCTATGCCGTTGCTGTCAATGGGGTGACGGGGAAAGCTGGTAGCTATCGAGATGATTTGGATCACCACTTGGCCCAATTACACGGAATAGCGTCCATTCCTGTTTTAACAGGTTTTGGAGTTTCCAGCATGGGGGATGTTCACCGTTTCAACAAGGTCTCAGATGGAGTGATTGTGGGGTCCAAAATCGTTAAGGCTCTCCACCAAGGGGAGACAGACGCCATCGCTCGTTTCATTTCTCAAGCAGTGAAGGGCTAGAAGCTTCATTTTATTCATCATCAGCTTGATTCTCCTAGATCAAGCTCTTTGTCTACTATTTTAAACATTCCCCTCGTTTGTCTTTACAAACGAGGGTTTCTCGTTACAATAGAGGTAGTAACAAGAAAAGAGGAGAAGAGAATGATAAGCCTTGAAGAGATTGATCAAGTCATCCAGTCAGGTCCTTTTGAACCAAGCTGGGACTCTCTTAGCCATCAAGTCTGTCCAGATTGGTATCGGGATGCCAAATTTGGAATGTTTATCCACTGGGGCGTCTACAGTGTACCTGCCTTTGGTTCGGAATGGTATTCGCGAAATATGTATATCCAAGGGAATCCTTGCTATGACTATCATCGAGAGCATTTTGGAGACCAGGCTATCTTTGGCTACAAGGATCTCATTCCTCTTTTTACAGCCGATCAATTTGATCCGGCATCTTGGCTAGATCTCTTTCAAAAAGCGGGAGCTCAGTATCTTTTCCCAGTTGCGGAGCACCACGATGGTTTTCAGATGTATGCCTCTACTCTCTCGCCTTATAATAGCTTAGAAATGGGGCCGAGACGAGATATCTTAGGGGAGTTGAGGGAGGAAGCAGAAAAACGTGGCCTGCACTTCTGTACGTCCTCTCACCGGGCAGAACACCAGTTTTTCTTTTCACATGGCAAGGAATTCACTAGTGACATTCCGCAAGAAGTCCCAAGAGACAGCCTTTATTGGCCAGCGGAGCCAGAGCCCAAGGATCATTTTGATCTGACTTCCAAGCCTTATCCAAGCAAAGAATTCTTGGAAGATTGGCTTTTGCGAACCTGTGAACTGGTGCGGGACTACCAGCCAGAGCTCCTTTATTTTGACTGGTGGATCCAGCATGAGAGTTTCCGTCCCTACTTGATGTGCTTTTTGGCTTATTATTACAATCTAGCAGCACAAGAGGATCGCAAGGTGGCTGTTTGTTACAAACAGGATGCCCTCCCTTTCGGTTCAGGAATCGTTGAGATGGAGCGGGGAGGATACGGAGAGACGCAAGCCTTTCCGTGGCAAATGGATACCGCGATCGCCCGTAATTCTTGGTGCTATACCCAGGATCTAGCCTACAAGACCAGTAAGGAATTGCTACAAAATTTAGTTGATGTTGTGGCAAAAAATGGCAATCTTCTGCTCAATATTGGACCCAAGGCAGATGGCACGATCCCTGAGCAAGACCAAGACATCCTCACAGAGATCGGGGACTGGCTGGTGGTAAATGGAGAAGCCATTTATCAGAGTCGGCCTTGGCGGGTGTCATCAGACGGACCGACCGAGGCCCAGGAAGGTTCCTTCTCAGATGGGCAAGCGCCACTCTATACCAGCCAAGATTTCCGCTATACCATGCGTGATGGTTTTCTTTATGCTATCCAGCTGGAACCAAGTGGAAGGACAGAAGAGCTGACCTTACCGTCTCTCGCCTATGATCTCAAGCAACCGAGAATCCTTCATGCGCGCATTCAAAAGGTGGAACTCCTTGGAGAAAGTCAGCTCCTTTCTTGGAGCCAAGATGAGACAGGGCTCCATCTTCAGTTACCAGCTTGCAGCAAAAAACAACCGCGTGTTTTTCGCCTCAGCTTTTAGTTTTCTTGAAGCTTTCTATAAGGAATCGTTTAGGTTTCTCTTGTATACTGTACTCATCCAATAAGAAATGAGGTACAGAAAATGAAAATCTCAGTTAATTATCCAAAACGCTTTAAGAAATTGCCACAACAAGGTTCTTGTTACGGCGAATAAACACTTCTCTTCATTTTTCATAAGAAACTCCTAAAGAAGGCTCTACCCGAAAGGGTAGAGTTTTTATGTACCAGAGACCTTGTGATTCGTGGTATAATAGGCCTATGGAAAAAAAGAATAAATTACTACTCATCGACGGGTCTTCCGTCGCTTTTCGTGCCTTTTTCGCACTCTATCATCAAATTGATCGCTTCAAAAATGCCAATGGTCTGCATACCAATGCGGTCTATGGCTTTAATCTCATGTTGAGCCATCTCTTGGAGCACATCCAACCAACCCATGTCCTCGTTGCTTTTGATGCAGGAAAGACGACCTTTCGGACGGAGATGTATGCCGACTACAAAGGGGGCCGTGCAAAAACACCAGATGAGTTCCGCGAGCAGTTTCCTTTCATTCGTGAGCAATTAGATCATTTGGGAATCCGCCATTATGAGCTGGCCCAGTATGAAGCGGATGATATTATTGGGACGCTAGATAAGATGGCAGAAACTACCTCGGTGCCATTTGATGTGACCATTGTCTCTGGGGACAAGGATTTGATCCAGCTGACAGATGACAATACGGTGGTTGAAATCTCCAAAAAAGGGGTAGCGGAGTTTGAGGAATTCACTCCAGCCTATCTCAAAGAAAAGATGGGACTGACACCCGAGCAGTTTATCGACCTCAAGGCCTTAATGGGAGATAAATCGGATAATATCCCAGGTGTTACTAAGATCGGAGAAAAGACCGGGATCAAACTACTCCTAGAGTACGGTTCTCTCGATGGCATTTACGAGCATATCGACGAGATGAAGGCTTCTAAGATGAAGGAAAACCTCATCAACGACAAGGAGCAGGCCTATCTGTCTAAGACTCTCGCAACCATCGATACCAATGCGCCCATTGAAATTGGCCTGGACGATATCACCTATACGGGCCCTCATCTAGAAAATCTCGCCAAATTTTATGAGGAGATGGGCTTCAAGCAACTCCGTCAGGCCTTGGATCTCAGTGGAGAAGAAGCAGCTCCTGTAGCCATTGACTACACAGAAGTCGAGCAAGTCACTTCAGATATGCTCACGGAAGATAGTTTCTTCCATTTTGAGATTTTTGGGGACAATTACCATACGGAACCCATCATCGGTTTTGCATGGGGGACCGAAGGTCAGCTCTACGCGAGTACAGATACTGGTCTTTTACAAACACCGATTTTCAAAGAATTTCTCGAAAAAACGCCCCTCAAGGTCTATGACTTCAAGCGGGCCAAGGTCTTGCTCAGCCACTTGGGCATTTCCCTTCAAAATCCCGCGTTTGACAGTCGATTGGCCAAGTATCTCTTGTCGACCGTAGAGGACAATGAAATTTCAACCATTGCGAGTCTCTATAGTCAGATTGCGCTGCCGCTGGACGAAGTCGTTTATGGCAAGGGAGCCAAAAGAGCTATCCCAGAAAAGGCGGTCCTATTAGAGCATTTGGCACGGAAAGTCGCTGTTCTACTGGATACCGAAGAGCCCATGGTAGAGCAGTTGCAGGCCCATGACCAACTAGATTTGCTCTATGATATGGAGCAACCGCTAGCAGCTGTTTTGGCCAAGATGGAAATCGCGGGGATCAAGGTAGAGCGTCAGACCCTAGAAGACATGCAGGTGGAAAACGAAGTGGTCTTGGAGCGCTTGACTCAAGAAATCTACGAGCTTGCAGGAGAAGAGTTTAATATCAATTCTCCAAAACAATTGGGGGTCATTCTCTTTGAAAAATTGGGACTCCCTCTTGAATATACTAAGAAGACAAAAACCGGCTATTCAACAGCCGTTGATGTCTTGGAACGCCTGGCTCCAATTGCACCGATTGTGTCTAAGATTCTTGAATACCGCCAAATTGCTAAGATCCAGTCGACCTATGTCATCGGTCTTCAAGATTGGATTTTGGAAGATGGGAAGATCCATACCCGCTATGTACAGGATTTGACGCAGACAGGCCGTTTGTCCAGTGTGGATCCCAACCTGCAAAACATTCCTGTCCGTTTGGAACAAGGTCGTCTTATTCGTAAGGCCTTTGTCCCAGAAGAGGAAAACAGTGTCTTGCTGAGTTCGGACTATTCACAAATCGAACTGCGCGTCTTGGCCCATATTTCGGGAGATGAGCATTTGATTGACGCCTTTAAACATGGGGCAGATATCCATACATCGACTGCTATGCGAGTTTTCAATATTGCAAAACCTGAAGATGTGACGCCGAACGACCGTCGCAATGCAAAAGCAGTAAACTTCGGTGTGGTTTATGGAATTTCCGACTTTGGACTGTCTAACAACCTAGGGATCAGTCGAAAAGAAGCCAAGGCTTATATTGAGACCTACTTCGAACGCTACCCTGGCATCAAGGACTATATGGAGAGAGTGGTACGGGAAGCGCGTGACAAAGGCTATGTAGAAACTCTCTTCAAGCGTCGTCGGGAGATTCCAGATATCAATTCTCGCAACTTCAATGTTCGAGGCTTTGCGGAGCGGACGGCTATCAACTCACCCATCCAAGGATCGGCAGCCGACATCTTGAAAATTGCTATGATCCACTTGGACCAAGCGCTAGAAGCAGGGGTATATAAGACCAAGATGCTCCTTCAGGTCCACGATGAAATTGTTCTGCAAGTACCAAGTGATGAACTGGCAGCGATCAAAGAACTCGTCAAAGAGACCATGGAATCCGCTATCGAACTTGCAGTACCACTGGAAGCCGATGAAAACGAAGGCAAGACATGGTATGAAGCCAAATAAAATTGAGTTTGTTCAAAACAGAAAGCGGTAGGAGACTTTTCAGTTTCCTACCTCTTTTAATGACAAACACTTGCAATGCCTTCCGTATTGTTATACTATTTAAAGAAAGGAAACGCATACAAAAGGAGATTCTTATGGCTTATTCATTTCGCAATCCTAGTGATGGCATTATCAAACATTACCTAGAAACGAGCAAGATCATCGCTGTAGTTGGATTATCTGATCGTGAAGACACAACCAGTCATCGTGTCAGTAAGGAGATGCAAGAGCGGGGCTATCGGATTATTCCTGTTAATCCTCGTGCAGCCGGTGGCCAGATTCTTGGAGAAACGGTGTATGCTAGCTTGCAGGAGATTCCTTTCCCAGTAGATATCGTCGATGTATACCGTCGCAGTGAGTTTTTGCCAGATGTAGCGCGTGATTTTATTGAGACGGATGCGAAAATTTTCTGGGCACAATTGGAGCTAGAAAATCAAGAAGCAGAAGAAATCCTTCGTGGAGCTGGACGAGAAGATATCGTCATGAACCGCTGTATCAAACGGGAACACACCCGACTGATCTTAGGGGACTCCCTATACGGTTTATAAATGATAAACAATTGAATAGAAGAAAACCCCAGCAAGCTGGGGTTTTCTTCTTACTCTTATTCAGTTTCATGGCTTGGATGGCCTGTAAAATGGCGCGGCCCTTGTTTAATCTGCTTGATTTGATCATAAAAGGCAATTTGGCAGTTGATAAAGTAAGGCATGGTATAAAAGCCGATGACATCGCGCGTGAAGTAATTCAAGAAGTACCAACCAATCAAGGTTAGATCGAGCACCAAACGATTGCTGCGGAACCCTTTCATGGTTTCACGACTTTGGCGAAGGACTCCAAAGGCTCCCTTGTAGTCGCCGTCTCGTAATTGCTCATAGAGGATCAATTCGACCAAGCTGAGACTGTAGTATTGTGGCAGGTAAAAGAGGAGGCCAATCAGGCCAAGTATGACACCAGCAGTCATCAGAGGCATTTGTTGCATGAGAGATTGGAATTCAGGACTGGAAGCACTCAGAGTGCTAGGGTTGCTCACCTTATCGTAGATCGCCAAAAATCGAATGCTGGCGTAGGTGCTGATGAGACTCCCCACATAGAGGATGAGTCCCCATAAAAAGAGGACGGCTTGCTTCAAGATCAAGGTGGCAAATACAGAGGTAAAGCGATCTTGTTTAAAGATATCTAAGACACGTGTTCGGTGTTCGATCTTGGGATTAATCGTATCTAAATAGCTAAAAGTCGCACCAACCACTAAAATGGAGATGACAAAGGAGACGACAGAAGGAAAGAGCTGCCGCTGGATCATGTAGATACTTGCTTGCTGCAAGGTCATGTCCGGTAGTAGATCGACCAGATCTTGCCCACTTAAGAGAAAGTTAGCAAGAATGGTCAACAGGACCGGAAGAGCAAAAAGGATAGCTAAGCCCGGTTGCTGGACTTGCATGGTACGTGCCCGGAGGCGAATCAATTTAAGGTTCATAGATGACACTCTCTTCATAGTAGTACTTTTTATTATAACATAAGTCCGTGACAGAGCCGGTAAAATTTGGTACAATCGTACAGGTGCTCACAGGAAAACTGTGACAGGAATAAGAAGGCTGGGACTGTTTTTCCCAGTACGGAGGTAACCATGACAGATTCACCGATTCAATATCGATTAATCAAAAAAGAAAAGCATACAGGTGCTCGTCTGGGAGAAATTATCACCCCTCACGGGACCTTCCCGACCCCAATGTTTATGCCTGTAGGAACTCAGGCAACCGTTAAGACCCAATCGCCAGAAGAACTCAAGGAAATGGGCTCCGGCATTATCTTGGCCAACACCTACCATCTCTGGCTTCGTCCCGGGGACGACTTGGTCGCAAAAGCAGGAGGACTGCACCAGTTCATGAACTGGGATCAGCCGATTTTGACAGATAGTGGAGGCTTCCAGGTCTATTCATTAGCGGATACCCGCAACATCACTGAAGAAGGGGTAACCTTTAAAAACCACCTCAACGGCTCGAAGATGTTCCTTTCTCCAGAAAAAGCCATCTCCATCCAAAACAATCTAGGGAGCGACATCATGATGTCCTTTGATGAATGCCCGCAGTTCTATCAGCCCTATGATTATGTGAAAAAATCAATCGAACGGACCAGTCGTTGGGCAGAACGTGGCCTGAAGGCTCACCGTCGTCCTCATGATCAAGGTCTTTTCGGGATTGTTCAAGGGGCTGGATTTGAAGACTTGCGCCGTCAGTCTGCTCAAGATTTGGTCAGCATGGACTTTCCAGGCTATTCCATCGGTGGCTTAGCTGTTGGGGAAAGCCATGAAGAGATGAATGCGGTGCTGGATTTCACAACTCCGCTCTTACCGGAGAACAAGCCTCGCTATCTCATGGGAGTAGGAGCTCCAGATAGTCTGATCGATGGCGTTATTCGTGGAGTGGACATGTTTGACTGTGTCTTGCCGACGCGGATTGCGCGAAATGGTACCTGTATGACCAGCCAAGGACGCCTAGTAGTGAAAAATGCGCAATTTGCAGAAGACTTTACACCGCTGGATCCTGAATGTGATTGCTACACTTGTAAAAATTACACCCGAGCTTATCTTCGCCACCTCCTCAAGGCAGATGAGACCTTCGGCATTCGCTTGACCAGCTACCACAACTTGTATTTCTTGATCAACCTCATGAAGAAGGTCCGTCAAGCCATCATGGATGACAATCTCTTGGAATTCCGCGAGCATTTCGTCGAAAAATATGGCTATAACAAATCAGGACGGAATTTCTAGGAAGAGCTAAATAGCAAGAACAAAGATTGCAGCCATCTGAGAATAATAGGAATAACTGCGAGACGCAGTGGTTGATTGGTATCTTTGGAGCTTGTTAAGCTCCAAAGATAACCTAATCAACTGTGCGGGGGCGAGACGACGAACAAATTGGATATAAATTTGTTCTGTCTCGCTCCCTTTTTTCTATATAATAGCAACTTTTTTTGCGCTCTTTTCTTAACGAAAACACTTTCATTAAAAAAACGAAAAAAAACTTCTCAAATCCCTTGCATTGGGCCTTTGTTTGTGTTAAACTACTATGGTGCTGTGAAAAACAGCTATTAGCTTTGATGCAAGAGGTTGCGACACGCTCGGTTGCATTGCCACGCAACGCGCGTCGGTTTTCTTGTGGAGCTAGCCTATTATCTTAAATAGACGAAAAGGAGAAAAAGATGGCAAACAAAAAAATCCGTATCCGTTTGAAAGCGTACGAACACCGTACACTCGACACAGCGGCTGCAAAAATCGTAGAATCAGCTACTCGTACAGGTGCACAAGTTGCGGGTCCAATCCCACTTCCAACTGAGCGTAGCCTCTACACAATTATTCGTGCGACTCACAAATACAAAGATTCTCGCGAACAATTCGAAATGCGTACACACAAACGTTTGATCGACATCATCAACCCAACTCAAAAAACAGTTGACGCTTTGATGAAATTGGATCTCCCAAGTGGTGTAAACGTAGAAATCAAACTTTAATCTAAAGCTTGATCAAGAGCATAAAAAACGCTCGTTAAAAACTTTTTGAATAAAAAACTATAGAAAAGGAACTATTTTCTCATGACAAAAGGAATCTTAGGGAAAAAAGTGGGAATGACTCAAATCTTCACTGAAGCTGGCGAATTGATCCCTGTAACAGTTATCGAAGCAACTCCAAACGTTGTTCTTCAAGTTAAAACTGTTGAAACAGATGGTTACAACGCTATCCAAGTCGGTTTCGATGACAAACGCGAAGTATTGAGCAACAAACCTGCTAAAGGACATGTAGCAAAAGCTAACACGGCTCCTAAGCGCTTCATTCGTGAATTCAAAAACGTTGAAGGCTTGGAAGTTGGTGCTGAAATCACAGTTGACACTTTCGAAGCTGGAGACATTGTTGATGTAACTGGTACTTCTAAAGGTAAAGGTTTCCAAGGTGTTATCAAACGCCACGGACAATCACGTGGACCTATGGCTCACGGTTCTCGTTACCACCGTCGTCCAGGTTCTATGGGACCTGTTGCGCCTAACCGCGTATTCAAAGGTAAAAACCTTGCGGGACGCATGGGCGGAGATCGTGTAACGATTCAAAACCTTGAAGTTGTACAAGTTGTTCCAGAAAAGAACGTTATCCTTATCAAAGGTAACGTACCAGGTGCTAAGAAATCTCTTATCACTATCAAGTCAGCAGTTAAAGCTGGTAAATAATAAGGAAAGGGGAATACAGTCAAAATGGCAAATGTAACATTATTCGACCAAACTGGTAAACAAGCGGGCGAAGTTGTTCTTAACGATGCGATCTTTGGTATCGAACCAAACCAAGCAGTTGTATTTGATGTGATCATCAGCCAACGTGCTAGCCTTCGTCAAGGAACTCACGCAGTTAAAAACCGTTCAGCCGTTTCAGGTGGCGGACGCAAACCATGGCGTCAAAAAGGAACTGGACGTGCTCGTCAAGGTTCTATCCGCTCTCCACAATGGCGTGGTGGTGGAATCGTCTTCGGACCAACTCCACGTAGCTATGCGTACAAACTTCCTCAAAAAGTTCGTCGCCTTGCACTTAAATCTGTTTACTCAGAAAAAGTTGCTGAAAACAAATTTGTAGCCGTTGATTCTCTTGAATTTACAGCTCCAAAAACTGCTGAATTTGCAAAAGTTCTTGCAGCTTTGAGCATCGATTCTAAAGTCCTTGTTATTCTTGAAGAAGGAAACGAATTCGCAGCTCTTTCAGCTCGTAACCTTCCAAACGTGAAAGTTGCGACTGCTACAACTGCAAGTGTTCTTGACATCGCAAATAGTGACAAACTTCTTGTTACTCAAGCAGCTATCTCTAAAATCGAGGAGGTTCTTGCATAATGAATTTGTATGATGTTATCAAAAAACCTGTTATCACTGAAAAGTCAATGGCTCAACTTGAAGCAGGCAAATATGTATTCGAAGTTGACACTCGCGCTCACAAACTTTTGATCAAACAAGCTGTTGAAGCTGCGTTTGAAGGTGTAAAAGTTGCGAATGTGAACACTGTAAACGTAAAACCTAAAGCAAAACGCGTTGGACGTTACACTGGTTTTACTTCAAAAACTAAAAAAGCTATCATCACGCTTGCAGCTGATTCTAAAGCAATCGAGTTGTTTGCTACTGAAGCTGAATAATCTAAGGAGGAAATATCGTGGGAATTCGTGTTTATAAACCAACAACAAACGGTCGCCGTAATATGACTTCTTTGGATTTCGCTGAAATCACAACAAACACACCTGAGAAAACTTTGCTTGTTTCTCTTAAAAACAAAGCAGGTCGTAACAACAACGGTCGTATCACTGTTCGTCACCAAGGTGGTGGACACAAACGTCATTACCGTTTGATCGATTTCAAACGTAACAAAGATGGAGTTGAAGCAGTCGTTAAAACGATCGAATACGATCCAAACCGCTCAGCTAACATCGCGCTTGTACACTACACTGACGGTGTGAAAGCTTACATCATTGCCCCTAAAGGTCTTGAAGTAGGACAACGCATTGTATCAGGACCAGAAGCAGATATCAAAGTCGGAAATGCTCTTCCACTTGCTAACATCCCAGTTGGTACTTTGATCCACAACATCGAATTGAAACCTGGTAAAGGTGGAGAATTGGTACGTGCTGCTGGAGCTTCTGCTCAAGTATTGGGTTCTGAAGGTAAATATGTACTTGTTCGTCTTCAATCAGGCGAAGTTCGTATGATTCTTGGAACTTGCCGTGCTACAGTTGGTGTTGTCGGAAACGAACAACATGGACTTGTTAACCTTGGTAAAGCGGGACGTAACCGCTGGAAAGGTGTTCGCCCTACAGTTCGTGGTTCTGTAATGAACCCGAATGATCACCCACACGGTGGTGGTGAAGGTAAAGCACCAGTTGGACGTAAAGCGCCATCTACTCCTTGGGGTAAACCTGCACTTGGTCTTAAAACTCGTAACAAGAAAGCGAAATCTGACAAACTTATCGTTCGTCGTCGCAACCAAAAATAATCATAAGCAACTAGCTTACACTTTCCGCCAGCTCGGTAGCGCTGCTTAGCAGCGCAAGCCGCTGTGGTACTAAATTTTAAAGGAGAAAATTACAAAATGGGACGTAGTCTTAAAAAAGGACCTTTCGTCGATGAGCATTTGATGAAAAAAGTTGAAGCTCAAGCAAACGACGAAAAGAAAAAAGTAATTAAAACTTGGTCACGTCGTTCAACGATCTTCCCAAGTTTCATCGGATACACTATCGCAGTTTATGATGGACGTAAACATGTACCTGTCTACATCCAAGAAGACATGGTAGGTCACAAGCTTGGTGAATTTGCACCAACTCGTACTTACAAAGGTCACGCGGCAGACGACAAGAAGACACGTAGAAAATAAGGAGAACATAAATGGCAGAAATTACTTCAGCTAAAGCAATGGCTCGTACAGTGCGTGTTTCACCTCGTAAATCACGTCTTGTTCTTGACAACATCCGTGGTAAAAGCGTAGCCGATGCCATCGCTATTTTGACATTCACACCAAACAAAGCTGCAGGGATCATCCTTAAAGTGTTGAACTCAGCAGTAGCAAACGCTGAAAACAACTTTGGTTTGGAAAAAGCTAACTTGGTAGTATCTGAAGCATTCGCAAACGAAGGACCAACAATGAAACGTTTCCGTCCACGTGCGAAAGGTTCAGCTTCACCAATCAACAAACGTACAGCTCACATCACAGTAGCTGTTGCAGAAAAATAAGGAGGTAAACTCGTGGGTCAAAAAGTACATCCAATTGGTATGCGTGTTGGTATCATCCGTGATTGGGATGCCAAATGGTATGCTGAAAAAGAATACGCGGATTACCTTCATGAAGATCTTGCAATCCGTAAATTCATTCAAAAAGAATTGCTATTGAAATCGAACGCGCAGTAAACAAAGTTAACGTTTCACTTCACACTGCTAAACCAGGTATGGTTATCGGTAAAGGTGGAGCAAACGTTGATGCACTTCGTGCAGCTCTTAACAAATTGACTGGTAAACAAGTACACATCAACATCATTGAGATCAAACGTCCTGACTTGGATGCTCACCTTGTTGGTGAAGGAATTGCTCGTCAATTGGAACAACGTGTTGCTTTCCGTCGTGCACAAAAACAAGCGATCCAACGTGCTATGCGTGCTGGAGCTAAAGGAATCAAAACTCAAGTATCAGGTCGTTTGAACGGTGCAGATATCGCCCGTGCAGAAGGATACTCTGAAGGAACTGTTCCACTTCACACACTTCGCGCTGATATCGATTACGCTTGGGAAGAAGCAGACACTACTTACGGTAAACTTGGTGTTAAAGTATGGATCTACCGTGGTGAAGTTCTTCCAGCTCGTAAAGACGCTAAAGGAGGTAAATAACCAATGTTAGTACCTAAACGTGTAAAACACCGTCGCGAATTCCGTGGTAAAATGCGCGGTGAAGCAAAAGGTGGAAAAGAAGTAGCATTCGGTGAATACGGTCTTCAAGCTACAACTAGCCACTGGATCACAAACCGTCAAATCGAAGCTGCTCGTATCGCCATGACTCGTTACATGAAACGTGGTGGTAAAGTTTGGATTAAGATTTTCCCACACAAATCATACACCGCTAAAGCTATCGGGGTACGTATGGGATCTGGTAAAGGGGCTCCTGAAGGTTGGGTAGCACCAGTTAAACGTGGTAAAGTGATGTTCGAAATTGCTGGTGTATCTGAAGAGATCGCACGCGAAGCGCTTCGTCTTGCTAGCCACAAATTGCCAGTTAAAACTAAATTTGTGAAACGTGAAGCAGAATAAGGAGAGGTCATGAAACTTACAGAAGTAAAAGAATTTGTTAAAGAACTTCGTGGTCTTTCTCAAGAAGAACTCGCGAAGCGTGAAAATGAATTGAAGAAAGAATTGTTTGAACTTCGTTTCGCGGCTGCTGGTCAATTGGAACAAACTGGACGTTTGAAAGAAGTGAAAAAACAAATCGCTCGTATCAAAACTGTTCAATCAGAAGCTAAATAATAGACTAGGGAAGGAGAATTTCAATGGAACGCAATAATCGTAAAGTTCTTGTTGGACGCGTTGTGTCTGACAAAATGGACAAAACAATCACAGTTGTAGTTGAAACTAAACGTAACCACCCAGTCTATGGTAAACGTATCAACTATTCTAAAAAATACAAAGCTCATGATGAAAACAATGTTGCTAAAGAAGGCGATATCGTTCGTATCATGGAAACTCGTCCGCTTTCAGCTACAAAACGCTTCCGTCTTGTAGAAGTCGTTGAAGAAGCGGTCATCATCTAATCATACCTGAAAGGAGAAAACGTAAATGATTCAAACAGAAACTCGTTTGAAAGTCGCTGATAACAGTGGCGCACGCGAAATCTTGACAATCAAAGTTCTTGGTGGTTCAAAACGTAAATTCGCGAGCATCGGTGATGTAATCGTTGCATCAGTAAAACAAGCTACTCCTGGTGGTGCGGTTAAGAAAGGTGACGTTGTAAAAGCTGTTATCGTTCGTACTAAATCAGGTGCTCGTCGTAAAGATGGTTCATACATCAAATTCGACGAAAATGCAGCAGTAATCATCCGTGACGACAAAACTCCTCGCGGAACTCGTATCTTTGGCCCAGTTGCACGTGAATTGCGTGACGGTGGTTTCATGAAGATCGTGTCACTTGCTCCAGAAGTACTTTAATCAATAAAAAAACAAACACAGTCCCCTGGCTTAGCCAGGGTGCCCATCGGGCGTAAGAATAAAAGGAGAATAAAATGTTTGTAAAAAAAGGCGACAAAGTTCGCGTTATCGCTGGTAAAGACAAAGGCGTAGAAGCTGTTGTTCTTACTGCTCTTCCAAAAGTAAATAAAGTTGTTGTAGAAGGTGTAAACATCATCAAGAAACACCAACGTCCAAATAACGAAAACCCTCAAGGTGCGATCGTTGAAAAAGAAGCTCCAATCCATGCTTCTAACGTTCAAGTTTTGGACAAAAACGGTGTTGCTGGACGTGTTGGCTACAAATTTGTAGACGGCAAAAAAGTTCGCTACAACAAAAAATCAGGCGAAGTGCTTGACTAATCACGAAGGAAAGGAGAAGTATAATGGCTAATCGTTTAAAAGAAAAATACCTTAATGAAGTAGTACCATCATTGACTGAACAGTTCAACTATTCATCAGTTATGGCTGTGCCAAAAGTTGATAAAATCGTTTTGAACATGGGTGTTGGTGATGCAGTATCAAATGCTAAAAACCTTGAAAAAGCTGCTGAAGAGCTTGCTTTGATCTCAGGTCAAAAACCATTGATCACTAAGGCTAAAAAATCAATCGCCGGCTTCCGTCTTCGTGAAGGTGTTGCGATCGGTGCAAAAGTTACCCTTCGTGGTGAACGTATGTACGAATTCTTGGATAAATTGGTAACAGTTTCACTTCCACGTGTACGTGACTTCCATGGTGTTCCAACTAAATCATTTGATGGACGCGGAAACTACACACTTGGTGTGAAAGAACAATTGATCTTCCCAGAAATCAACTTTGATGATGTTGATAAAACTCGTGGTTTGGATATCGTAATCGTAACTACAGCGAACACAGACGAAGAATCACGTGCATTGCTTACTGGCCTCGGAATGCCGTTTGCAAAATAATATAGGAGGTAAAACTAATGGCTAAAAAATCTATGATTGCTAAGAACAAACGCCCAGCGAAGTTCTCTACTCAAGCATACACTCGCTGTGAACGTTGTGGACGTCCACACTCAGTTTACCGCAAGTTTAAACTTTGCCGTGTTTGCTTCCGTGAATTGGCATACAAAGGTCAAATCCCAGGTGTCACAAAAGCATCTTGGTAATTCTATGATACAAAGAGCGTAACAACCCCAGCAAAAATAGGAGATTTGGTGCAGGAGCGATGCTCCAAGACAAATCTATCTTTTTTGCCCAGGTTGTAGCTCGTGTTCAAATGAGATTATCTTGTTTGAATGTATCAAAACTTTCTGAGCCTAGCTCAATCATTAACTAGCAAGTGCAACTTGCAAACTACTAGTAAGAGGAGAAATTATAATGGTTATGACTGACCCAATCGCAGACTTCCTTACACGTATTCGTAACGCTAACCAAGCAAAACACGAAGTACTTGAAGTACCTGCATCAAACATCAAAAAAGGGATTGCTGAAATCCTTAAACGCGAAGGTTTTGTAAAAAACGTTGAATTCATCGAAGATGACAAACAAGGCATCATCCGTGTATTCTTGAAATACGGACAAAACGGTGAAAAAGTTATCACAAACTTGAAACGTGTATCTAAACCAGGTTTGCGTGTTTACAAAAAACGTGAAGATCTTCCAAAAGTTCTTAACGGACTTGGAATTGCTATCCTTTCAACTTCTGAAGGTTTGCTTACTGATAAAGAAGCACGCCAAAAGAACGTTGGTGGGGAAGTTATCGCTTACGTTTGGTAAAATCAAGATACAAAGCTCGTAAAGAACAAAACAAAATTAGGAAGTTGGAGCAGTTTGTTGACAAACAAGCCAACTTATCTATTTTGCACAGTTCTTAGAGCGTGTTCAGTTCAGCTCTTGAACTAAATAAGTATCTTAAACCCCGTGAAAACTGGCCCGCAAAGGCCTGACAATTTAACAGGAGAATAATAAACATGTCACGTATTGGTAATAAAGTTATCGTGTTGCCTGCTGGTGTTGAACTCACTAACAATGACAACGTTGTAACTGTAAAAGGACCTAAAGGAGAACTTACTCGTACGTTCTCAAAAGATATTGAAATCCGTGTGGAAGGTACTGAAGTAACACTTCACCGTCCAAACGATTCAAAAGAAATGAAAACAATCCACGGAACAACTCGTGCCCTTTTGAACAACATGGTTACTGGTGTATCAGAAGGATTCAAGAAAGAACTTGAAATGCGCGGGGTTGGATACCGTGCACAACTTCAAGGATCAAAACTTGTTTTGGCTGTTGGTAAATCACACCCAGACGAAGTTGAAGCTCCAGAAGGAATTACTTTTGAACTTCCAAACCCAACAACAATCGTTGTTAGCGGAATTTCAAAAGAAGTAGTTGGTCAAACAGCTGCTTATGTACGTAGCCTTCGTTCACCTGAACCATACAAAGGTAAAGGGATCCGTTATGTTGGTGAATACGTTCGCCGCAAAGAAGGTAAAACAGGTAAATAATGTAGTTTGGTTGTTTTTCAACCAACCTTCATCTTACCAACTCAGTGCTTAGCACATGATTTTAAAATTAAGAGGTGAAAATTGTGATTTCGAAACCAGATAAAAACAAAATCCGTCAAAAACGCCACCGTCGCGTTCGCGGAAAACTCTCTGGAACTGCTGATCGCCCACGTTTGAACGTATTCCGTTCTAATACAGGCATCTACGCTCAAGTAATTGATGACGTAGCGGGTGTAACGCTCGCAAGCGCTTCAACTCTTGACAAAGAAGTTTCAAAAGGAACTAAAACTGAACAAGCCGTTGTTGTCGGCAAACTTGTTGCTGAACGTGCAGTTGCTAAAGGTATTTCTGAAGTGGTGTTCGACCGCGGTGGATATCTATATCACGGACGTGTTAAAGCTTTGGCTGATGCAGCTCGTGAAAACGGATTGAAATTCTAATAGGAGGACACTAGAAAATGGCATTTAAAGATAATGCAGTTGAACTTGAAGAACGCGTAGTTGCCATCAACCGTGTAACAAAAGTTGTTAAAGGTGGACGTCGTCTTCGTTTTGCAGCTCTTGTAGTTGTTGGTGACCGTAATGGCCGTGTTGGATTTGGTACTGGTAAAGCTCAAGAAGTTCCAGAAGCAATCCGTAAGGCTGTTGAAGATGCTAAGAAAAACTTGATCGAAGTTCCTATGGTTGGAACAACAATTCCACACGAAGTAACATCAGTATTTGGTGGAGCTCGTGTATTGTTGAAACCAGCTATTGAAGGGGCTGGGGTTGCTGCAGGTGGAGCAGTTCGTGCCGTTGTCGAATTGGCAGGTATTGCAGATGTTACATCTAAATCACTTGGATCAAACACTCCAATCAACATCGTTCGTGCAACTGTTAACGGTTTAGCACAATTGAAACGCGCTGATGAAGTTGCTGCCCTTCGTGGTATTTCAGTTTCTGACTTGGCTTAAGAAAGGAGATTCAAATGGCTCAAATTAAAATTACTTTGACTAAGTCTCCAATCGGACGCATCCCGTCACAACGTAAAACTGTTGTAGCACTTGGACTTGGCAAATTGAACAGCTCTGTTATTAAAGAAGATAACCCAGCAGTACGTGGTATGATCACTGCTGTATCTCACTTGGTAACAGTTGAAGAAGTAAAATAATCTATTTAAGATAGAAACAAAGTTTTCAGGGGTATGAGAGGTTCTCATCCCCTAAAACTAAATATAAGTATAGGCGAGTTTGTAGTTAGGACACCTTTTCCTGATTACATGCGTTAGCAATTTACAAAAGAGGAGAAAATAAATAATGAAACTTCATGAATTACAACCTGCTACAGGTTCACGTAAAGTCCGCAACCGTGTTGGTCGTGGTACTTCATCTGGTAATGGTAAAACTTCTGGCCGTGGTCAAAAAGGTCAAAAAGCTCGTAGCGGTGGCGGTGTACGTCTTGGTTTTGAAGGTGGACAAACTCCATTGTTCCGTCGTCTTCCAAAACGTGGATTTACAAACATCAACGCTAAAGAATATGCGATTGTAAACCTTGATCAGTTGAACGTCTTCGAAGATGGTGCGGAAGTAACACCAGTTGTACTTGTTGAAGCAGGTATTGTAAAAGCTGAAAAATCAGGTATCAAAATTCTTGGTAACGGAGAATTGACTAAGAAGTTGACTGTTAAAGCAGCTAAATTCTCTAAATCAGCTGAAGAAGCTATCACTGCTAAAGGTGGTTCAGTTGAAGTCATCTAAGTGAGGTGACCTATGTTTTTTAAATTATTAAAAGATGCATTTAAGGTGAAACAAGTACGGTCGAAGATTTTATTTACGATCTTCATCATTCTTGTTTTCCGCATTGGGACCACGATTACAGTGCCTGGTGTAAATGCGAAAATTCTGAACAACCTTCAAGATGTGTCCTTCTTGAACATGCTCAGTTTGGTTTCTGGGAATGCCATGAGGAACTTCTCAGTTTTCGCATTAGGGGTTAGCCCATACATTACAGCTTCGATCGTCGTGCAACTTTTGCAAATGGATCTGTTGCCTAAGTTTGTTGAATGGGGCAAACAAGGGGAAGTTGGTCGAAGAAAGCTCAACCAAGCAACACGCTATATTTCTTTGGTTCTAGCCTTTGTTCAATCCATCGGGATTACAGCAACCTTCCACACCTTGTCTCAGGCGAAATTAGTCGCAACTCCAAACACCAAGACCTATCTATTAATCGGTGCGATTCTGACGACCGGTTCCATGATTGTGACTTGGCTTGGAGAACAAATCACAGATAAAGGCTACGGTAATGGTGTTTCAATGATTATCTTTGCAGGGATTGTGTCATCAATTCCTGAGATGATCAAAGAAATCTATGAAAATGCATTTGTGAACGTTCGTTCTGGTCAAATGACCAATTCCCTCATTTTTGTTGGGGTATTAATCCTTGCAGTCTTGGTTATTGTTTACTTTACAACCTTTGTAGAGCAAGCACAATACAAGATTCCAATCCAATATACAAAGATTGCACAAGGAGCTCCATCAAGTTCTTACCTTCCTTTGAAAGTAAACCCAGCAGGAGTTATTCCTGTCATCTTCGCTAGTTCGATTACAGCAGCGCCTGCTGCAATTTTCCAGGTGATTAGCGCTATGGGTTACAATGCAGGATGGGTGAAAACAGCTCAAGCCATGTTGGCTACAAACACACCAACTGGTGTGGCAATGTATGCCTTACTGATCATTCTCTTCACCTTCTTCTACACGTTTGTTCAGATCAATCCTGAAAAAACGGCAGAAAACCTTCAAAAGAGTGGTGCCTATATCCCAGGCGTCCGCCCTGGTAAGGGGACAGAAGAGTTTATGTCTCGTTTGCTACGTCGTTTAGCAAGTGTCGGATCAGTATTCCTTGGCTTTATTACCATCATTCCAATCCTAGCTCGAGATTTATTTGGTTTGACAGATGCAGTTGCTCTTGGAGGAACTAGTTTGTTAATCATTATTTCAACAGGTATTGAGGGAATGAAACAATTAGAAGGCTACTTATTAAAACGTAAGTATGTCGGATTTATGGACACAACAACAGAATAGAATAAGGTTGACTTTGTCAGCCTTCTATTTTGTTTTTAAATGGAAATAGGAATTCGCTCCTGCTTCCATTTAAAAACAAAATAAGGAGAATTCATCATGAATCTTTTAATTATGGGGTTGCCTGGAGCAGGTAAAGGAACTCAAGCAGCTAAAATCGTTGAAGAGTTTCACGTAGCGCACATCTCCACTGGAGATATGTTCCGCGCAGCGATGGCTAACCAAACTGAAATGGGTGTGCTTGCAAAATCATACATTGATAAAGGTGAGTTGGTACCAGATGAAGTAACCAATGGAATTGTGAAAGAACGCCTTGCTCAAGATGATATTAAAGAAACAGGTTTCCTTTTGGATGGCTACCCACGTACAATTGAACAAGCTCATGCCTTGGATCAAATCTTGGTAGACCTTGGTTTGGAGCTTGAAGGAGTGATCAATATTGAAGTGGATCCATCCTGCCTCCTCGAGCGCTTAAGTGGTCGTATCATCCATCGTGAAACAGGTGAAACCTTCCATAAAGTATTTAACCCACCAGCTGACTACAAGGAAGAAGACTATTACCAACGTGAAGATGACAAACCAGAAACAGTGAAACGCCGTTTGGATGTAAATATTGCTCAAGGTGAGCCAATCATTGAATTTTATCGTTCAAAAGGACTCGTACATGACATCCAAGGGAACCAAGATATCAATGATGTATTTTCAGACATTGAAAAAGTCTTGTCAAATTTGAAATAAAAGCGTTTTTCATGCTTGCAATATTGGACAACTAGTGTTACAATTAGTTAGTCTGACTTATAATTGTTACCTCTGTGCTCAGAGGAATGAATCGAAATTTATGGAGGTACTTTTGCGTGGCAAAAGACGATGTGATTGAAGTAGAAGGCAAAGTAGTCGATACAATGCCGAATGCTATGTTTACGGTTGAACTTGAAAATGGACATCAGATTTTAGCAACAGTTTCTGGTAAAATTCGTAAAAACTATATTCGTATTTTAGCGGGAGATCGTGTTACAGTGGAGATGAGTCCGTACGATTTGACACGTGGACGTATCACATACCGCTTTAAATAATCGAAAAACTTGGAGGGATAAAAATGAAAGTAAGACCATCGGTCAAACCAATTTGCGAATACTGTAAAGTAATTCGTCGTAATGGTCGTGTTATGGTAATTTGCCCAGCAAATCCAAAACACAAACAACGTCAAGGATAAGATAGAAAGGAGAAAACATGGCTCGTATTGCTGGAGTTGACATTCCAAATGACAAACGTGTAGTAATTTCATTGACTTATGTGTACGGTATCGGACTTCCAACATCTAAGAAGATCCTTGCTGCTGCAGGCGTTTCTGAAGATATTCGTGTTCGCGATCTTACACCAGATCAAGAAGATGCTATCCGTCGTGAAGTTGACGCAATCAAAGTTGAAGGTGACCTTCGTCGTGAAGTAAACTTGAACATCAAACGCTTGATGGAAATCGGTTCATACCGTGGTATCCGTCACCGTCGTGGACTTCCAGTTCGTGGACAAAACACTAAAAACAATGCTCGCACTCGTAAAGGTAAAGCTGTTGCGATTGCAGGTAAGAAAAAATAAAATAAAATAAGGAGGTAAAAATCTTGGCTAAACCAACACGTAAACGTCGTGTGAAAAAGAATATCGAATCTGGTATTGCTCATATTCACGCTACATTTAACAACACAATTGTTATGATTACTGATGTGCATGGTAACGCAATCGCTTGGTCATCTGCAGGTGCACTTGGATTTAAAGGTTCTCGTAAATCTACACCATTTGCTGCTCAAATGGCATCAGAAGCTGCTGCAAAAGCTGCTCAAGAACACGGACTTAAATCTGTTGAAGTAACTGTTAAAGGTCCTGGTTCAGGTCGTGAGTCTGCTATTCGTGCACTTGCTGCTGCTGGTCTTGAAGTAACTGCAATCCGCGATGTAACTCCTGTACCACACAATGGTGCTCGTCCTCCAAAACGTCGCCGTGTATAATCATCAACAATTACACAGCTTTTCGTTTAAGAGGGAGTATAGCAAATGATTGAGTTTGAAAAACCAAATATAACAAAAATTGATGAAAATAAAGATTATGGCGTATTTGTAGTAGAGCCACTTGAACGTGGTTATGGTACAACGCTTGGAAACTCACTTCGTCGTGTACTTCTAGCTTCACTTCCAGGTGCAGCTGTCACTTCAATCAACATTGAAGGTGTACTCCACGAATTTGATACCGTTCCAGGAGTCCGTGAAGACGTTATGCAAATTATTCTTAACGTTAAAGGAATCGCCGTTAAATCTTACGTCCAAGACGAAAAGATTATTGAACTTGATGTAGAAGGACCTGCAGAAGTAACTGCTGGAGATATTCTTACTGATAGTGACATCGAAATTGTAAACCCTGATCATTATCTATTTACAATCGGAGAAGGAGCATCTTTGAAAGCAACGCTTACTGTAAACAGTGGACGTGGCTATGTTCCAGCTGATCAAAACAAAAAAGATGATGCACCAGTGGGAACACTTGCTGTAGATTCAATCTATACGCCAGTGACTAAAGTCAATTACCAAGTTGAACCAGCACGCGTTGGTAGCAACGATGGCTTTGACAAGCTAACCCTTGAAATTTTGACAAATGGGACAATCATTCCAGAAGATGCCTTAGGTTTGTCTGCCCGTATTTTGACAGAACACCTAAATCTATTCACAAACTTAACTGAAATTGCTATTGCAACAGATGTTATGAAGGAAGTAGATACAACTTCTGATGATCGCATTTTAGAACGTACGATCGAAGAATTAGATCTTTCAGTTCGTTCATACAACTGTTTGAAACGTGCTGGCATTAATACTGTTTACGATTTAACTGAAAAATCAGAAGCAGAAATGATGAAAGTTCGTAACTTGGGACGTAAGAGTCTTGAAGAAGTTAAAATCAAACTTGCCGACTTAGGCCTTGGGTTAAAAAACGATAAATAGAGGAGGAATACATGGCTTACCGTAAACTAGGACGCACTAGCTCACAACGTAAAGCGATGCTTCGCGATTTGACTACAGATCTTATCATCAATGAAGCAATTGTAACAACTGAAGCACGTGCGAAAGAAATCCGTAAATCAGTTGAAAAAATGATTACTTTGGGTAAACGTGGTGATTTGCATGCACGTCGTCAAGCTGCTGCATTCGTACGTAACGAAGTTGCATCACAAAACTTTGATGAAGAAACAGGTAAATACTCAGAAACAACTGCACTTCAAAAATTGTTCTCTGAATTAGCACCTCGTTATGCTGAGCGCAATGGTGGATATACTCGTATCCTTAAAACTGAACCACGTCGTGGTGATGCTGCGCCAATGGCTATCATCGAATTGGTATAATATCATCAATTTTGTTGAGTGTTATGATGATGGAATACACTGTTATTCTTAGTCTAGCTCTGGTCTACCGCTGGGGATTTTCCCCAGCGGGAACACTCATCATATTGAATGAATGGTAGACGCTTGTTTACGAAATTGCTTTAATTTAAAACAATTTCGTAAGCAGGCGTTTTGTCTTGTTTTCGTGAGTAGTCGAGAATAGCAAAAAATGATATAATGGAACCCATATCTCCAATAGAAGAAAAAGGATTCAATGACAAAACAACAAGCAATTAAATTACTAAAAGAGAAGTACCTTAGTAATATGAAAGAGGATTCGGAACTCTTTGTCGGAGTTGAATTAGAGTTTCCGATTGTAGAAACAAATGGAAACAAAACAAATATAGAGGTGACGAAAAATCTTTTTCGAACCTTAGCAAACTTATCAGATTTTGAAGTTGAAAAAATAGATGACAATCAAAATCCCATTCAATTGGTTCACTGCTCTTCTAAAGATCGTATTCTATTCGAGTTGAGTTACAATACAATTGAATTTGCATTTGAGAGAGCTCGTTCTATAAATGAGGTGGCCAAACGTTTTGAGGACTATTTGAAGATCATTCAACCGATTTTACAAGAAAATAATCACGAAATTCAAGGGCACGGAATCCATCCTTTGTGGAAAGAAAATGATAATAGCCCAGTGAAAATCGAACGATACAAGATGTTAATGGCTTTCCTTGCAATGAATGGTACAGGGATGAAGACACACTCCTATCCTTCGTACGGAGCATTTATATGCGGAAACCAGGTTCAATTGGATGTAAGGCGCGATAATTATATTCGCATCATTAATGCATTTAATAAAATTGAAGCAGCAAAAGCATATTTGTTTTCTAACTCAGAATTTTCAGCAGAGGCTTGGGATACAAAAATTGCTAGAGATATTTTCTGGGAAGAATCCTTACATGGTTATTATAAGGAAAATGTAGGGATTTATCCTAAGGATTACCAAAGCGAAGAAGAGTTTTTTAATAATCTCGCTAAAACGGCTATTTTTACAGCAACTAGAGGGGGCAAATCATATTATTTTAAACCAATTCGAGTGGAAGATTATCTAGATCAAAAAGAAATTACAGCCTATACGGCTGATGGAAATGAGAAGATCATTAAGCCTGTAAAAGAAGATCTAAAACAACATCGAAGTTACCAATTTCAAGATTTAACTGCTCGTGGGACTGTGGAATTTAGAAGTGTTTGTACGCAACCGTTAGAAACCACCTTTGCCCCGATTGCCTTTGAGTTGGGCTTGTTTGTAGAATTAGAAAAACTGGAAAACTATTTAGAAGATTCTTCATTTTTTAAAAATGAAGAACAGGACTATCGAAAACTTAGAAAGAAATATTCAAAGAAAATTCTAAGTAAAGAAGAAAAAGAAGCGATCCAATCCTTTTCAAAAGATCTTCTAGACATAGCTGAAGCAGGTTTAATGAAAAGAGGCTACAAGGAAGAAAAATTTCTTATCATTACCAAAGAACTAGACTAATAGAAAAGCCTGTGTCATAGGCTTTTTTCATAACTTCAAAAAAACTTTCAAAAAAATAAAATTTTTTGAAAAAAAGTATTGACAGTAAGAGAAGGTCATGATATACTAATATAGTTGTCGCGCGAGAGCGACAAAGACCTTTGAAAACTGAACAAGACGAACCAATGTGCAGGGCGCTACAACAAAAGTTGTAGTAACTGAACAATAAAAAACAATAAATCTGTCAGTGACAGAATGAGTTTAAGACAAACAATTATTTTAATGAGAGTTTGATCCTGGCTCAGGATGAACGCTGGCGGCGTGCC
>JAWGIA010000029.1:0-49080 GCA_032560535.1 Streptococcus parasanguinis
CGCAGTGGTTGAGTGGGCTCTACTACACTGATTTCATCAGCTTTTACAGCCCTACTCAACTGTGCGGAGGTGGGACGACGAAATCGAATTCTAACGAATTACCGATTTCTGTCCCACTCTCTCCTCATTATTTATACACTTCTTGATAGAATTCGATCTTATCCCCTTTTTTAACGGTGGTTTCAGCAGCACCTTTTGGAGCCATTTCGCCATTGATCTTGTACATCCAGTAAAGACCTTTTGCTTCATCTTGGCTGTGACCGTCAATCGAGGTGATCATGCCATTTTTTTCTTCAATCTTGTAGTTGGCTTTGAGCACTTTCATGAGATTGCTCTCTTCTGCTACTTTCAAGGTTTTCGATTGCGCTTTTTGACCTTCTGGCGTCACGCTAATCGTAATCGAAATTTCGTTTTTCTTGGCAACTTCTGTGCTAGAAGCACTTGTTTGATTGTTTGTGCTATGAGACGGAGCGCAACTCGCTAAAAGAAGAGCTGCAAGTAAGGTCATCAAGCTAGAAATGATTTTTTTCAACATAAAATCTCCTAAAGATTTGATAGATAATGGGATAGAAAATGATCGTCGACAGAGCATGGGCAAGGTTAAAACTAAAACCATTGACCAAAGCATAGGTCCACCAAGGAATATGGTATATCAAGGCATAAACAGTATCGATCAAGACCCCATAAGCAAAGGACAGTAGGCCCACAAAAAGGATCTGAAGGACATGGGGCAACCACTTGTAACTGATGCGCCAAATGAGCATCAAACAGCCAAAGGCGACAATCTGAAAGAACACAATCAGGCTCATCCCCAGGAAAAAGGCGGAGACAAACATGGTGATCATCATCACAAGAAAAGCAAAGCTATACCCTTCAAATATCACCAAGAGAAAAAAGATGGCAGAAATAGGTTGGACATTTGGGAAAGGGGCAAAAGCCTGACGTAGAGCGACACAAAGGGCCGCCAAAAGCGAAATACGGGTTAATCGCTGAAGCGTCATGACGTCCTCCTAGACAATCTCGAACTTGATCGTTCCGGCTGTCGTTCCAACCTTGATCGTTTGCCCTTCTTGGGCTTGACCTTTCAGCAATAGCTCTGCTAACTGATCTTCCACTTCGGTCTGCAAGACACGACGCAGTGGGCGAGCTCCCATTTCTGGATCGTAGCCTTTGGTTGCTAGCAACTTGAGCGCTGAAGGCTGGAATTTGAGGGTCATGCCTTGTTCTGCCAAGGTCGCGATGAGCGGTTTGACCATGACTTTCACTACCTGCTGCATGTCCTCGCTTGAGAGACTATGGAAGACCACCTTTTCATCAATCCGGTTGATAAACTCTGGACGATAGGTCTTCTTCAACTCTTCAAACATGCGTTTTTCCATATTGGCTTGGTCAAAGCGGATATCTTTGGCACCAAAGCCAACGGTCTTATCATCCCGAAGGGCTGTTGCTCCAAGGTTTGAGGTCATGATGATAATGGTATTGGAGAAGTCGATCTTCCGGCCTTTGCTATCGGTTAAGACTCCGTCATCCAAGACTTGCAAAAGGACATTGAAAATATCTGGATGGGCTTTTTCCACCTCATCAAATAAGAGAACTGAATATGGTTTGTTGCGGACTTTCTCGGTCAACTCGCCTCCTTCTTCGTAGCCCACATAGCCTGGAGGGGCACCGTTGAGGCGGCTGGCTGCGAATTTTTCCATATACTCACTCATATCAAAACGGATGAGGGCCGATTCATCATCAAACAGAACTTCCGCCAAAGCTTTGGCTAGCTCTGTTTTTCCGACACCGGTAGGTCCCAGGAACATGAAAGAACCGATCGGACGCTTGTTGCTACGGATACCTGATTGATTGCGTCGAATAGCCCGACTGATACTCGAAACGGCTTGGTCTTGACCAATCACGCGCTTGTGCAATTCTGTTTCTAAGTTGAGGTACTTCTTGGCATCGGTTTGAGTCAGTTTTTGAGTTGGAATACCAGATAATTGGCTCAAGGTCACTAAGACATCTTGGTCAGTGACTTCTTTTTTGTAGACAATGGGAGCGGCCTCTACTTCTAAGAGCTGGGCTGCTTTCTTCCACTTGCCGTCCATCAAGGCCCGATCCAAGGCGGTCAACTCTTCTTTTACGTGACCGTTGGAATCGCGGTTTTGTACAGTAGCTGCCGCTTCATCCAAGAGATCAATGGCTGAATCTGGCAATTGACGGCTGGTCAAATAGCGGTGGGCATATTTGACAGCTGTTTCGATCGCTTCATCGGTAATGGTCACATGATGGTGGTCCTGGTAGGTTTCTTTCAAGCCTTGGAGAATTTGGATGCTATCTGCAACACTTGGCTCTTCAATGGTGACTTTCGCAAAACGCCGAGAGAGGGCTGCATCTTTTTCGATATGCTTTTGGTACTCATCTTGAGTCGTGGCCCCAACTGTACGCAAGGTTCCCCGTGCCAGGGCTGGTTTTAGAATATTGGCTGCGTCTAAGGTCGAATCAATGCCCGATCCTGACCCCATAATGGTATGCAGTTCATCGATAAAGAGAATCACGTGACCGTCTTCTTCGATATCCTGGATGATATTGTTCATACGTTCTTCAAAGTCCCCACGGAAGCGCGTCCCTGCCACCACATTCATGAGATCCAATTCAAGAACACGCATTTGAGCGATTTCAGCTGGAACATTGCCGCTAGCGACCCGCTGGGCCAGACCTAATGCAAGAGCGGTTTTCCCGACCCCTGCTTCTCCCACCAATACAGGATTATTCTTCGTCTTGCGGCTGAGGATTTGGATCATGCGTGAAATCTCTGCATCCCGTCCGATTACAGGCTCAAGCTGACCTGCACGCGCCATTTCTGTCAAATCACGGGTATAGTCTTCAAGACCTCCACTTGTACTTGGGGGCATGCCCATCATATTCCCCATAGTTTGGCGGTTAGGGTTTTGGGCCCGATAAAGACTCCGGATAGCTTTAATATCATTTTTATCCCAGCCTGCCTTGTCTTCTAGATTCTTTCGAAGGGAAGCAACGGGAACACCCTTGTCTTGCTCTGTAAAGGCAAAGCCGGCAAACTCCATGACTTGGCTAGCCAAGGTCCCACGGTCCGCTAAAAGAGAGAGGAGCACATGCTCTGTTCCCAAGGTCTTGGCATGAAGGACCTGGGCAATCTCCTTTGCGTGCTTCATCATCGCTTCCATCCGATAAGAAAATGGGAAGATTTCATACCGATTGTCGCTTTGAAAAGCCTGGCCTGTAATATGCTCCGCTGCATCCTGAAATTCGTCAATCTGCATAGGATAATCGTTGAGTACAGAACCTGCCACGCTATAGGGATTATTGGCCATGGCCGTCAAAAGATGCCAAGTATCTAAGGTATTCCCTTGATAGTGGCCTGCTAGTATTTGGGCCGCTTCTATACTTTCTAACAGTGCTGTTGAATAGTTCATCTAGTCGGTATTTCCTTTTCTATCTACTTGTTGAATGATTTTTTTCAGCATATTTGCTCGTATGATGAGAGCATCTCGACCTAGAACCTCATCGGAGGTTGTCGCAAAGAACAGCTGAGTCTCACGTTTTGTCAATAATTTTTCTTCATGGAGCATCTGGAGGATATCATGGAAGACCTGCTGGCTGATGGTCTCTCCAATATTGGCTGCCAAGTCTTGAAGCATCTGATGGTGATCTGAAAACTGGACCTTGCCAATGCGGATATAACCGCCACCACCGCGTTTACTTTCTACAATATAGCCTCGACTCTCGGTAAAGCGGGTCTTAATGACATAGTTAATCTGACTAGGGACGACCTGAAAGACATCTGCCAACTCACTTCTTTTGAGCTCTGCCATGCCAGCTTGAGCCAGCAAGGCCTTGATATAAGCTTCAATGCTATCAGATGTGTTCTTATTTGCCATGATGCTCCTTTCTGACTTGTTTTCTTCTAGATAGATGCTCTACTCTTTAGCGCATAAAGATGCCCTTGGAGTGTTTGTTTTGATCATTGACCTTATTTGACTATTATACAATTTTTATGGCTGTAAATAAAGCAAAGACTCTATGGAAATAGGAATCTCTTAAGAAGACAAAATAAAAGAGGCTAGTGAGAACTAACCTCTTATGAGAAGAATCAACTACTCTTTGCGACGAGCGAATTTCTTACCACATTCACAAAACCTTTCTTTGAAGATCAGTTTAAGCTTCTTTCCATTTCGACTGTTGAACTACTTCTTCCATCACCTGAACTGTCAGCTCTAAAATAAAACCAACCAGAATTCCTTGATCCGGATGCAACAATTTGACCTTAAAGTCATAGACATCTGTCGCCTTGCCTGCAAAATCAAGGGTTGGAACTTGGACTGTTTTTTCTGTCTCTCCATCTGCAAACTCGAGAGTGACATTGGTATCTTTATAAACCTTGCCATGAACCCCTGTTCCTGGTTCTGTGATTAATTTAAGACTGGCACTTCCTTTAGAGCCACCTTTTCTCTTGACGACGACTTGCGCTGGGTCGCCTTTCTTAACAGCTAGGATTGGCTTAGCAAACTCAAAGAGACCCTTTTCTTGGTTATTGAGGGCATAAATCCCTTCCGTTGCGATCGCATCTCCCTTGCTATTGACCAAGGTCAAAGTATGGGCTCCTGCTTTCAAATCCGGTGTTTCATAAACCTTTTGGCTGCGTTTGCGGGTTGGACTTTGGGTATTAACCTTCGCTAGTTTTTGGCCATCGACATAGACATCCATTTCCCCATGACCAGGGTCTACGGTTGCGACCACATAGGCCTTGGTGCCTTCGAACTGATAGGTCACCGAAGCTCCCTTTTCCTTGGTCCACATAGAGGTGCCTCGAACGCCTTCTCCCTCTTCATTCCATTGGCCATTGGTCCGCTCAGCTGTCCGGTCAGAATGATAAGTCAAGCCAAGTGGGTAGCCATCGGCTTCTTCGATGCTAGCTGGCGTCTTATAGACAGAGACACCGTTCAAGATTGGAGTAGCTTGGGCATCGGAGATAGACACCCGGAGGTAACGACTATCAACTGGTTGCCCTTTGATCAAACGGCGGTATCCTACGGTTGAGCCAGCCCCATAAGGAACCCATTGGCCATTCACTGCCACATCAATGGTGAAGCAGGAAATCCGTTGGCCTTTCTCGATGGTTTCTTTGAGCTCTACCACATCAAAATGTTGCTCTTTTCCAAGATCCAGGACAAAAGATCCGGTCTTGGCATCATCGGCAGGTGCCCAACTGGTCTTTTCATCGCCATCTGTCAAATGGCTGGCCTTGTAGAGAGCATTGCGCCGTGTCGAATCTGCTTCTACCAAAGCGCCCGCTGCATAGTCCACACTATAGAGTTGGTCCAAGGTCTGGCGGAATTCTTTCAAACGGGCCACATCGGCATCCGCAAATTTTCCGTCTTGATTGGGTGGAATATTGAGCAAGAGTGGTGTTCCACGACCGACCGATTTGAAGTAAATGTCCATCAATTCGCGCAAGGACTTAGGCTCTTGGTTGTCATGGTAGAACCAGCCGGAGCGAATGGAAACATCGGCCTCTCCCACTGAGTATTGCTTCCCTTCCGGATCCCCGTGATTGAGGTAACTATTGGATGGATTGTTGCGAATCTTATCCGGATTGACCTTATGCCAAACTGGATCTCCGGCAATCCCCTTTTCATTTCCGATCCAACGAACATTGGTCGGCTCAGCTGAGAAGATGGCAATATCCCCTTGGGCCTTGCGGATGGCATCAAACCACTTATCGAAGGTATAGGTGACTTTTTGAGCCCCATCGCCACGCGCTCCATCCATCCAGACTTCCACGAACTTGCCCTTGTTTCCATATTTTGGATCTTCAAGGATTTCTTTGAGCTGGTTGAGATAGTATTCGTTATATTGGTCCTCTGTATCCACATGGTAGAGCGGGCTGTGAGCATCCCAAGGGGAGAGGTAGACCCCCATATCCATGTCATACTTGCTAGCAGAAGCTGAAACCTCAGCTAGGACATCGCCTTTTCCTTCCTTCCAACCACTTTTGGCAATGGTATGGTCGGTGTATTTAGAAGGGTACAAGAGGAAGCCATCGTGGTGCTTGACGACCATGATGGTCCGTTTGAAACCAGCATCCTTCAGGGTTTTGATCCACTGATCGGTATCCAGATGCTCTGGATAGAAATCATAAGGATCTTCTTGCCCATCTCCCCACTCCCGATCGTAGTAGGTATTCATCCCAAAATGGATGAAGGCAGCTAGTTCTTCGCGGTGGTATTGCATTTGGGCCTTGCTTGGAAGCGGTCCATAATCCGCAATCTCAGACTCCTCATCTAGATAAGTAGCTGGTTGGGTGGCTTCTGTCCCTTGGCTGACCGTGCGGTTTTCTTTCTCACTCGTTGCAGCTGAGGAATGCTCTGATTCTTCTTGGTGCTCGTTCACAGCTGTTTCCTCCTATCTTTGCTTTTTAACACATCTCATTTTGACCGCCGGTGACTCTCACTATTTTGAGCTTGCTCATATTTAGTTATTTGAACAAAAAGCCCAAAGATAAGCTAGTGATTGTCTTTATCTTCAAGTATCCTAGACTGTTTCAACTGTTCGGCATCATTGATTAAGTGGAGGCGGTATTCTTGTAAGATGGTGCCATCTTCCGCTTTATGGATGACACGGATTGGCTCCCCTTCATGGACACTTGGCACAACCGTTGCAAGACCGTGATGGCTAGCTGTCGCTTCCACCTGTGGATAAGCTCGATCACGCGCATCGATGTAGTAATCGGTCACACTTGGGTTGACACCTGGCAATACATCGCCATTGACGCGAATGGTCAACTGGCTCTTTTCTTCTGCCGCAACCTTATTGGCAAATATCTGAATCTCTGAAATAGAGCTTCCACGCTTGCCTTCTGGCGTCTTCATGCGGATACGAACGGCATAGGTGTCGACTTTATCAAAACTGAAATGATTCATCTTACCAGCTGCTACCGGTTCTTCAACGGTTAGGTTGCTGACTTCTTTCCAGTTAGCTGGATTGTTAAATGGATGGTCTGTTTCGTCTTTGACACGATTTGGATTGCTTGGAACCGTTGGGATTTGTTCCCCTGTATAGTACTCAATCACATATTCACTTGGAGCCCCAACACCGTGGTCTTCGTGGAAACCAACATGGAGGTTATCCACTGCTCGCTTGGTCAAGATACCAGAATCCCCAAACAAGATACCGACAGAATCTTCCGCATTGTCACGGCCCCAGTTGGTCCAACGGTTAGCTGGAGCATCGGTAAAGGAGATGACCTTGTCATTGACCTTAGCAACTGGATCTGCATCGTTAGAGTCACTTGCAAAAGCGAGTGGCAAGACAGATCCTGTCCATTGCTCTGCTACGTTAGCCCCCTTGACTGTGTTTGCGGAAACACGAATATGAAGACGGGTTGGAAGATCCGTTCCTTCTACACGACCGGCTAGGACAACTTCTCCTTCTTTGGCCAAGAGTTGCGGATCGACCGCATCCCAGGCCACCTTAGCAGTATAGGTCTTACCATTAGAGTGATAGGTCCGCACGCTTTCTGGAAGAGCTGGTTTTTCTCCGACTGGAGTGGTGGTGCTGACTTCTTCTACAGCGATAATGCCTTCAACCGTCACTTGAGCTTGGGCTTCTTTTTCCACACCCTCTACATGACCTGTGACTGTAAAGCTATGGTAATCCTTGACTTGATCTGCTGTCACAGCATCCCAGGTCACACGTTTTTCTTTCGGGAATCCCTTGTCATACTCGACCAAGACGGTCTCTGGAAGAGCTGGCAAAATGTTTCGATCGGTGCTGATCCGTACAGGACGCACCTTGACAACTGTCTTTTCTTCTGGATTTGGCGTGATGGTAAAGGTTAATTCCCCTGTTTTTCCTTGGAAGTTGGCTTCTAAATGAACCAATCCTGCTTCCCGCAATTCCAAACCTTTCTTGCTTGCGACTGCTTTTCCTTGACTTCCCGCTGCTGTCGCCACATCGATTTGATCTGCTTTGAGACTTGCCTGGCTACCATCTTGGTAATGAGCAATGACTTCAAGTGGTACTGTTTGGTCTTCCTTGAGTTCTTGCCCTTCTGGCAGACGCAATTCTAGGCGCTCAATCTGTGGACTTTCTTCTTGGAATTGGACCACATAGGTCTGTACAGCTCCCGTATCCTTAGCCGTTACAAAGATTTGGGCTTTCAAACCATTTTTGCGATTAGCTTGTAGGACCGTCACTTGAGCATTTTCTGCACTAGCTGTGACTTGACCTGGCTCTTGACCATAAGCGAGGGAACGGAAAATGGTATGGTTGCCACTACCAAATTTTGGAAGGGCTACCCCATCTATCTGAACCGTTGGTTTCTTAGCCTTGGCTACATCTCCTCCTGCAACCACTAGTGTCGCTTGGACCGTTTCCCCATTGCCTAGGAGTCCTGTCGCCTTCAAGCGTGCTCCCGGTGTAGACAATTGATCTTCTTGACCAGCTTCCAAGGTCCATTGATCGACCTCATAGTGGGCAGTGGTCCCATCAGTGAAGACTAATTGCACAGCCTTGTCCACTGTTGCTAGATCTGCTCCCTGTGGGATTTGTTTGATGACTGGAAGGACTTGTTCCACGCCGATCACATCGACCAGAGCTTCGACCGTGCGTCCTTGAACATGACCTGTCACACGGACTTGGCCTGCACGGCTATAGTCTGCCACATCCCATTCAACGGCTTCTTCTTGGGCCTTGCCATCACTATAGACCACATTGACCTTACTTGGCAAGGTTGGCTCTTCTCCTAGATAAGCACTTTGTCGAACAGGTTCCACACCTAATACAGTACGTTCTGCTTGGTCCTTCTTACCTGTAAAGAGGCTGACTTGGTCTGATTGCAAGCGGTCTGAGTCTGCATACAGTGTAAAGGCACCCGCCTGCTCAGTTGATTTGACAATCACAACTCCTTTACCGTTGAAGGCTTTGCGTTGCCATGTGCCATCTTCCTGCGCTTTGTAGCGTTCACGGCTGGCTTGTTCCCCATTATCGACACCGACAATTTGGCCTTGTCCATGCAAATGGAAATGCACCAAATTATTGGCAGTTGGGACTACACGACCTGCTTCATCGACGATTTCATAGGTAATATAGGTCAAATCCTTACCGTCCGCTGCAATCGCGTGTTCTTCTTTCAACAAACGGACACCCGCAGGCTTGCCGGCTGTTTCGACTTGATCTTTCGCAATCACTTCACCCGCTTCGTTGCGCGCAATAGCTTCCACTTTACCTGGTACATAAGGGACCAACCACTCTAGATAGAGTTCATCCGGATTTGCCCCTTCTTGGTAGGTCCGGCCATCAGCTGTGGTCTTCTTGGTAAAAGTCTTCACTCCTTGTGATTCCCCATTTACAATCAATTCCACACTGTGGGCATTGGAGAAGGTCCGAACAGGAATCCGTCCTTCTTCATCCATGACACGATTGGCTAACTCTGGATTGTCCCAGTTCCAATGTGGTAAGAGATGCACCATCGGATGTTTCTCAGCCGATACCCATTGACTTTGGTAAAGGTAAAAATCATTCTTTGGAAGGCCGGCAGTATCCACGATACCGAAATAAGAACTTTTCACAGGTGTGTCATTTTGGTTGTGCCATGGGGTTGGCTCACCGATATAGTCCGTACCAGTCCAGATAAATTGTCCTGCATAACCGGCATGATCACGGTCAAAGGTCCAAGAGGCGGTTGCTGTCCGCCCCCAACCAACCCGGTCATTGCCGAAGTCTGATTGTTCATAGTGGCGGTCTTCTTGGTTGCTACCGACCCATTCTCTTTCAGGATGGTAGTAAGAGCCCCGTGTCCGCGTTGCAGAAGAGGTTTCCGAACCATAAATGAGCCAGTTTGGATGTTTGGCCCGTAAGCTTTCATAGTTGGCTTCTGAATAGTTAAATCCAACCGCATCGAGCTCTGCTGCTACCTTTTCATGGCCTCCTGATCCATCACCAAAGCGGAATTTATCAGCTCCCATGGTGACATAGCGGGTTGCATCCACTTCCTTGATGGTCTTGACCAACCGACGAACAGTTGCGACAGATTTGTCTGAACCATCTGCTTCACCGACTTCGTTACCGATCGACCACATGACAATGGCTGGATTGTTCTTGCCCCGCTCTACCATGGTCCGTAGATCGTAATCTGACCAAGTATCTCCCTTACGAGCTTCTGGGTGAGTGGCATCCTTTTCAAAGAAACGACCGTAATCGTATTGCTTCTTGCCACCATACCAGGTATCAAAAGCTTCTTCTTGGACCATCAAGCCCAACTCAGCCGCAATGTTTAAGGTTTGTTCACTCGCTGGGTTGTGGGTCGTCCGGATCGCATTGACTCCCATGTCCTTCATCTGTTTGAGGCGGCGGTATTCAGCCTTGTAATTTTCCTCAGCTCCGAGAGCCCCATGGTCATGGTGAAGGGAAACACCGTGGAATTTCGTAGCCACCCCATTGAGGAAGAAGCCACCTTCTGGCGTCCAGTTCAAATAACGATAGCCAAAGCGTTCCTTTTGCACATCCACCAACTGGGAATCCCGATAAACCCGCGTATACAAGGTATAGAGAGCTGGATGATCCGTTTTCACATCCCAGAGGGTTGGTTTTTCAACATGCAAGGTTTGAGAAAGGTTGATCTCTTGACCTGCTAAAACAGCTTGTGCTTCACTGCGCATTTTTTCGCTCACCACTTGGCCGTTTTGATCGACAATTTCATATTCCGCATAAATACTATGAGCTTGGTCATCCTGGTTGACAATGCGGCTCTTCACCACTGTATCCACTGTCCCACCTTGCTGTTTTTCCAACTGAGGGGTCGTAATCGTAGTCCCATACTGCGCTAAATGAACCTTGTCCGTTACACTCAGCTTAACATCCCGGTAAATCCCACTACCAGAATACCACCGGCTACTTGGTTGTTGATTGACCACATGAACGGCGATGGTATTTTCACTTCCATCTGCGTTCAAATAAGGGGTAATATCATAAGAAAAGGCATTGTAGCCATTTGGGTAATGACCGACAAATTGTCCATTTACATAGACTTTGGAATCCATGTAAACCCCGCCAAATTCCAAGCGGACCTTCTTATCTAAATCTTTGTCATCCAAATGGAAGGTCTTACGATACCAAGCATCCCCACCGTTCAATTGTCCCCCTTCATTTTGAGCAGGAGAGTTGTGATCAAAATCAAAGAAAATAGACCAGTCATGAGGAAGATCTAATTTTTTCCAATCCTTGACATCCACTTGACGCCCTTCTGCACCAGGAGCCGCATTCAATTTAAAATACCAATCTTTATTAAAATCACGTTCTCGATCTTGCACAATATCCTCCGCTACACGATTTTGATCTGGAGCAGCTGTTGCTTCCGTTCCTGTAGCACGCTCAGATGAAGTAGAGACGGGTTGACCATCGTCTTGAGACGCTGGTTTTTCCTCAGCTCTGGTAGGGGTAATGACAGCTGGAACTTCCGAAACTCTTGCAACAGCTTCAGGAACATCCGTTCCTGAATTTTCCGTCACAACACTTGGTGTCTCAATCGAAGTCGGCTCACTTTCGAGGGCTGCCTTTTCTTCCGCATGAACCCTTGAAAGCCCAATCATAACAGATCAAGCTCCAACAGAGAGCTTCCGAATAGTAAACACAGGACGCTTTTCAAAAAAAGACTTTCCCATAAGAACCTCCTCTTAGGATTAACAATTAAATTCGTAAACGCTTTCTTGCACCTGCGAACACTTGCAGAAAATCACATATTAACTATACCAAAAAAAGAGGATCAATAGGCCTCAATTTCGCTCCAACTATAGTTAGATTAAGAACTCCTTTAATTAGTGGAAATCTTTTTAAACCCCAAAAAAAGAGAAGTCTTAGGACTCCTCTTTTACCATTTTTCTTATAATCCTGGTTCTTGACCAAGTTCAGCAGCCACCATCCAAATGTTCTTTTCAAGTTCTGCTTTAGCCCCAACAAAGATATCGTTAGTTACATCGTCACCTTCAGCATCAGTGACATCCAAAGCTTTTTGGTAAAGGCCATCAAGGTAATGGAAGATTTCAAGAACACGTGTCAAGCTTTCTTCTACATTTTTTGTAAATGCTCCACGGCGTTCTTCAATATTGCTGTGTTCCAAAAATTCAGTCATGCTAGAATAAGGAGCGCCACCAAGGGTGATCAAGCGTTCGCTCACTTCATCCAAGGTTGCATCCAAGCTGTCCATGTATTCATCCATTTTTGGATGCCAAACCATAAAGCCACGTCCACGCATATACCAGTGTACTTGGTGAAGGGCAATGTGAGCCACGTAGAGATCTGCTACGACTTGGTTCAAGAGGGCTTTTGTTTCTGGAAGAGTTTCTTTATTTGAAGGTGCAAAAGTTGCTACATCAGTAGCTGCTTCATGTTTCATAGTTGTCATGTCATTTCTCCTTTTTTATAATGATTCTAATTAACTATGTCTTTATTATATGCTTCCTCCACCAGAAAGTCAAGATAAAAGATTAAAAAAGATCATAGTTGTCAATTGAGAAAAGATACGATAGAATGAAGAAGACTAATCGAAAGGCTTGACTAATGAAATATATCTTTACCTTCCTGATCTCCATGGTGCCCCTTGTTGAATTGCGCGGGGCCATCCCTTTTGCCATTGCAAATGGTATTCCATTATGGACAGCGCTCCTGATCGGAGTGATCGGAAATCTTCTCCCTGTCCCTCTGATCTTCTTTTTCGCCCGCCATATTCTTACTTGGGGGGCAAAAAAACCAATTATCGGAGGCTTTTTTAGCTGGTGTCTCAATAAAGGCCATAGAGGCGGACAGAAATTAGAAAAAGCTGCAGGAGACAAGGGAATTTTCTGGGCCTTATTGCTCTTTGTGGGAATCCCTCTTCCGGGAACTGGTGCCTGGACCGGAGCTCTTGCGGCCTCCATCCTTGACTGGGACTTCAAACGCAGTAGCCTCGCAGTCATGCTCGGAGTGATACTAGCCGGCCTCATCATGGGGACCCTGTCCCTGCTTCTAGGAATCGATACCTTCGCACATTAAGCAAAAGAGGTTTCCGTTCCTCTAAGAGTATAGACAAACTGTTTTTTTACAAATTTAATAAATTCTATAAAACAAAAAAATTTATTTATTAGAATTACTCAGTCATCTACTAAAACTTTCCGCTGTGAGAAAAGTGCTAGAAATAATCATGTTTCTAGCACTCGGGAGTTTTGGAACTTCTTTGAAGTTCGCTGACGTCCGTACTCACCTAAGGAAAGTTATTTAGATGAATTTATCTTACAAAAAAGAGGTTCCTTCGAAACCTCTTATTTTTTATTCTTAGTTGTTAAGAGCTGCTGCCATTGTAGCTGCAACTTCTGCTTCAAAGTCATTTGAAGCTTTTTCAATACCTTCACCAACTTCAAAACGAACGAATTCGATAACCGAAGCATTTACTGATTCAAGATAAGCTTCCACTGTCTTGCTGTCATCCATGATGTAGACTTGTGCAAGAAGAGTGTAGGCTTGGTCAACTTTTGTGTTGTCCAAGAAGAAGCGATCCATTTTACCTGGGATGATTTTATCCCAGATTTTTTCTGGTTTACCTTCAGCTGCCAATTCAGCTTTGATATCTTCTTCAGCTTGAGCAACCACTTCGTCAGTCAATTGTGCTTTTGAACCGAATTTCAAGTGTGGAAGAGCTGGTTTACCAACCATTGCACGGCTTTCGTTATCTTGGTCGATGACGTGGTTCAATTGTGCCAATTCATCTTTCACGAATTGTTCATCCAATTCTTTGTATGAAAGAACAGTTGGTTTCATCGCAGCAATGTGCATTGAGATTTGTTTAGCAAGTGCTTCGTCTCCACCTTCGATCACAGAGATAACACCGATACGTCCACCGTTGTGTTGGTAAGCACCGAAGTGTTGTGCATCTGTTTTTTCAAGCAAGGCAAAACGACGGAATGAAATTTTTTCACCGATTGTAGCTGTTGCAGATACGTATGCAGCTTCAAGAGTTTCGCCTGAAGGCATTGTCAAAGCAAGAGCTTCTTCGTTGTTAGCTGGTTTACCTTCAGCGATGACTTTCGCTGTTGCGTTTACCAATTCAACGAATTGAGCGTTTTTCGCAACGAAGTCAGTTTCAGCGTTTACTTCAACTACTGCTGCAACGTTACCATTGACATAAACACCAGTCAAACCTTCAGCGGCAACACGGTCAGCTTTCTTAGCTGCTTTAGCCATACCTTTTTCGCGAAGCAATTCGATCGCTTTTTCGATATCACCTTCAACTTCAACCAATGCCTTTTTAGCGTCCATGACACCGGCACCAGATTTTTCACGCAATTCTTTTACAAGCTTAGCTGTAATTTCTGCCATTTTTGTTCTCCTATATTTTTTTAATAAAATAAGAGGGTCGGGCTGAGCCCTGCCCTCTTAGGTTCGTTACTTATTGAATGAATTAAGCGTTGTCGCCTTCTACAACTTCAACGATTTCTTCGATTGAATCAGCTTGACCTTCAGTAGCTGCCAATTCAGCTTCTACTGTAGCAACACTGTCTTCACCTTGACGTCCTTCGATAACAGCGTCAGCCATTTTCGCAGTGATCAATTTAACAGCGCGGATAGCGTCATCGTTCGCTGGGATGATAACATCGATATCATCTGGGTCAGTGTTTGTGTCGACCATCGCTACAACTGGGATACCCAATTTCTTAGCTTCTTTAACAGCGATTTGTTCTTTATGTGGATCCACAACGTACATTACGTCTGGGATACGAGGCATGTCTTCGATACCGCCCAAGAATTTTTCAAGACGAGCGCGTTGTTTGTTCAACAATGCAACTTCTTTCTTAGGAAGAACTTCAAAAGTTCCATCTTCTTCCATGCGTTTGATTTCTTTCAAACGAGCGATACGTTTTTGGATTGTTCCCCAGTTAGTAAGAGTTCCACCCAACCAACGGTGGTTGATGAAGTATTGACCTGCACGAACAGCTTCTTCTGCAACAGCATCAGCAGCTTGTTTCTTAGTACCTACGAACAAGATCACTGCATCGTTTGCAGCTGCATCACGCATGAAGTCGTATGCTTGGTCTGCATATTTTACAGTTTGTTGCAAGTCGATAACGTGGATTCCGTTACGTTCTGTGAAGATGTACTTAGCCATCTTAGGGTTCCAGCGACGAGTTTGGTGACCGAAGTGTACACCAGCCTCAAGAAGTTGTTTCATTGAAATTACTGCCATGAGTAGTTTCTCCTTTTTTGTTTTTTCTCCTCTCTCAGACGTCAACTTGCAGCACGACCACAAGGGCAACGGTGCCACAATGGATCCGAGATGAGTATTTGCTGTCTTAGACAACTCTATAAGTATAGCAGAAATCACTAGAATTCGCAAGCTATTTGAGAGATTTTTTCAATCCCTACGATGAAATGGTTTTCTAAAGTTGTTTGACGTAAAAAGTTTTTCTTGACCTATCTTTATTTTTAGGTTACAATATTATATGTTATGGCGGTATAGCCAAGTGGTAAGGCACGGCTCTGCAAAAGCTTGATCGTCGGTTCAAATCCGTCTACCGCCTTGATAATAAAATTTTTTATCATCTTTTATCTTTTAAAAATTCCCCTAGCAATAGGGGGTTTTTTGTTGCCATTTGCTCCTTTCCTTGATTATTGATATAATAAAACCTCGCCTGATCGGCGAAGCACATTAGAAAGGGTATTTATGAAAAACATTCGTTTCTTTGCGATCGGCCTTCTTTCACTAGTGACACTAGCCGCTTGCTCACCTGCCAATTCTGCGCAACAAGCAAAAACAGCTTCTAGCTCTAGAAAACCGATCAAACAATCTTCTACCAAAGCATCATCTAGTAAATCGTCGAGCACTTCTTCAGACAGCAGTAGCTCAGATGATTTTTCAGGTCGCTTCAGCTTGGATCCAGATGATGGCGCATCTCTCCAATATGTGCCAGGAGCTGCATCCATTCCTGAGATCGAAAAACTCAAGAACCTCCACCCTACCACCGGTTTTGTATTGAGAACCGAAGATGGACAAGAGGTTGGTGGGCCAAAAGAAAGAAGCAGTTACGATGACGTAGTTGCAGCCTTTGGTCAACCCGTAAGTAGTACAGACAGTGCGAATCCTGGTGATGGAGTCAATGTTTGGGCAACAGACAATGGCGATATCATGGCTTTCTTCCGCAATAATGTGTTAACAGATATCACCTTCCGACTAAGAGGGGGCGATGCCAACCACCAGTCTACTGGCAGCATTTCCAAATCCGATACACCAAAAACGGCCCTCGAACGTCTCGGAAAACCCTATGCCATTATGCGTTCAGAAAATGGGACCAGCTATGTCTATAAAGATAGCAACGGAGATGAATCTAGCTTCTCTACACAAGGCAATAAGATCTTCAATGTTACGTCTGCTGCAGAAACCAAGCAGTTAAAAAAGATCACTGGCCTGGATAAAAATCAATAACGATCCATACAAAGAACCCTCCAAGTTTTTCTTGGAGGGTTCTATTTTTCTTACAATTCAGCAATTTGGTTCAGGTTCACTTCTGCAACTGTATCGTTACCGAACATAGAAATGACCATTTTCACCTTGTTGTTATCAATTTCAGTGATCTTACCAGTATAGTCTGTGAAGGCACCGTCGATGATGCGAACTGTGTCGCCCACCTTGACATCCAAATCAAACTCTTGAACGGTTTGACCCATAGAGAGCAAGATGCTACGGATTTCTTCTTCCAACAATGGAGTTGGTTTTGAACGGTTTCCGTGTGATCCAACGAAACCAGTAACGTTCGGTGTATTCCGAACGACAAACCAAGCTTCATCTGTCATGACCATTTCTACCAAGACATAACCTGGGAAGCGGTTTTCTTCGATTTCTTTTGTTTTACCATTTTTCTCAACTTGTACGGTTTGAGTTGGAATCTCTACGCGCAAGATGTTTTCTAACATATTGTAAGTTTGCGCACGTTGCAAAAGATTCTCTTTTACCTTGTTTTCATATCCTGAGTAGGTTTGTAGTACAAACCAGCCTTTATCAAAACTGTCCATTTGGGCATCCTTTCTTTCTGTTTAGCCTGCTCGAGCTTTTGTGAACATACTAAAAAAAGCCTCTTGGCTTTCCTTTTCCTAGCTTCATTATACCACATTTTGCAGGAATTCAAAGAGGTTTGCTGATTTATTTTTAAGAAAAGGCAACAAAAAATGGGAGTGGGAAAGAACTCCGACTGGTTAAAAAGAGTTCGTTTTCCCACCCCCGCACAGTTGATTAGGCCATCTTTGAAGCTTAAAAAGCGAACAAAGATGCCAATTAACCACTGCGTATTGCAGTTATTCCTATCAAAAATCAAAGGCTGGACAGTTGTTGCCCAGCCTCATGGCTTCTTTTCTTAAAAGAAATTGATCATGTGCAATAGGCCACGTGCAATGACTTTGTCAAACAAATAAATCAATGCCACAAAGAAAGCGGTGTACTCAATCACTGAGATAAAGTTTTTCCATCTTTCCTTGCGATTTGGCCAAGTTGTATCTTTTAGTAAGACGAAAATATCTTTAATGAATTTCACAACTCTCTCCTATCGTGTTTCTTTATGGATGGTATACTTGCTGCAATGCTTGCAGAATTTATTGACTTCTAGACGTGTTGGTTTTGGCGTCCCACTCAACTTAATGGAGTAATTGCGTGACCCACAAACCGTACACGCTAGACTTGCTTTTTTTAATGCCATAACGCCTCCGTTCACCCCATTATAGCAAGTTTTCCACGTTTTGACAAGAACAGAAAATCTCCTGTCAAGAAAAAAGCAAATCTAAAGCGTTATCACTCTGGTTTTCTCCTCATTTTTGGTAAAATAAAACAAAAGGAGACGAATATGAAAAGCGATCATCTAAAAGAAAGTAGAAATATCGAAGACCGCCGAGGGCAAAGCTACTCCCAGTCTTCAGGCAACAGTAACCTTGGTGGGGGCATTTTACAAATCTTACTATCGCCGGGGAGCTTCAAAAGTAAGATCGTCCTCATCCTTCTTCTGGTTCTTCTAGGAGGTGGTGGCGCTAGCCTTGGGGGTCTCTTTGGAAATGGGACTTCTTCCCAACCTTACCAGTCCACCCAAGTCACGCGCACCAACAAGACCCATGTCGACGATGCAGATGCCGAGTTCGTCAGCAAGGTCCTTGGAACAACAGAAGATCATTGGCACAAGGCCTTTCAAGCCGAAGGACGTACTTACCATGAGCCCAAACTAGTCTTCTATACCGGACGGACACAGACAGGCTGTGGGGTTGGGCAAGCATCGGCTGGTCCCTTCTACTGTCCGACCGACAAAAAGATTTATTTGGATATGAGCTTCTACAAGGAATTAACCACCAAATACAAGGCTAGTGGCGACTTTGCCATGGCCTACGTCATCGCCCATGAAGTCGGCCACCACGTACAAAACGAGCTGGGAATCCTTGGCAAATACCATCGGATGCAACAAGGTCTTTCTGAAAAGGAACGAAATGCCATCAGTGTCCGCATTGAGCTACAAGCCGATTACCTAGCAGGTGTCTGGGCCCGCTCCATTCAAGACCGAAATCTTCTAGATATCGGCGATATCGAAGAAGCCATGAATGCGGCTCATGCAGTTGGTGACGACACACTCCAAGAGCAAGCCTACGGTTACTCGGTGCCAGATAGCTTTACCCACGGAACTTCGGAACAACGCATGCGCTGGTTCAAACGGGGCTACCAGTACGGGGATCTCCAACACGGCGATACCTTTAGCTTGTCAGATAGCGAACTCTAAACAAAGGTCTATTCAGAAATCCTTCTGAATGGATCTTTTTAGAATATAGACAAATTGCATTTTACATAAAACAATCTAAGTAACGTTGAAAAATTAAAATAATTAATACTATTAGGATCATTTCAACAGAAACTTTCCGCTGTGAGAAAAGTGCTAGAAACACTATTGTTTCTAGCACTCGGGAGTTTTGGAACCTTAGGTCCAAAACTAAGTCATGGAACTTCTTCGAAGTTCGCTGACGTCCGTACTCACCTAAGGAAAGTCCAAGCCAGCCTTTGAAGGTATCCCAAGCGTTTTTCGCTTTTCCTGGAATATCGGCCTCGTCGATTGCTTTTTTCGCATTATCGACCATATTCGACGCCTTTTCTTTGACATCCTCAAAGAAACCTTTGTCTTCTTTGCTATCTGTTTCTGTCGTTTCTTCTCCGACTGGCGCAATGCCATTTTCAGCATAAGAGTTCTTCACCGAGTCAAACTGGGTACCGTCTGTATAAGGCAGAACACTGTTGGCAACATTGCGGAAGATCTCAGATGCCGTTCCAGCACTACTGTCCGTCAGGTAGTGATTTTCATCGGTCGTTGGGAAACCAAGCCACTGACTGATGACCACATCTGGCGTGTAGCCGATCACCCATTGGTCTCCAGAGAGGTCCTTGTTAAAGCTGGTCTCTGTCGTACCGGTTTTCCCTGCCATGGTATAGCCATAAGGCGCAGCGTTAACCCCTGTACCATTACTGAAGGTACCAAGCATCATATTGGTCATCTTATCTGTCGTTGAACCACTCAGCACTCGGGTTGATTTCTGGCTGTGGCTCTTGACCACTTGACCACTTGCATTTTCGATCTTGGTAATGAGGTGAGCATCATTCATGACCCCACCGTTAGCAAAGGTCCCATAGGCCTGGGCCATCTGCATCGGATTGGTTGTCACACCAGCTCCCAAGGCAACGGCAAGCGACTTGTCTACCTTATCCATGTTGAGTCCGAATTTTTTCCCGTACTCAAAGACCGTATCGAGGCCCAAATCATTAGCCGTCGCTACGGCTGGAAGGTTAAGGGATTCTGCCAAGGCCTGGTACATCGGTACCGTTGGGCTAGACTGGATTCCCGCATAGTTATTAACTTCATAGCTTCCATATTGGGTGGTACTATTGTCCAATTCCTTATTGGTCGACCAACCTTCTGCAACAGCTGGGCTATAGACCACTAAAGGTTTGATGGTTGATCCTGGACTACGGGCAGCCTGGGTGGCATAGTTGTAGGTCCGGAATCCTGGATTTTGATCGCTTCCGACACGCCCTACCAGAGCCCGAACCCCTCCGGTTTTAGGATCGAGGGCGACACTACCAGACTCTGCGCGCGTGCCGTCTTCCGCTACTGGGAAGAGGGCTGTGTTGTCATAGATCACCTGCATGCTTGCTTGGTAATTTTGATCCAGCTCGGTGTAGATCCGGTAGCCATTTTTGACAATATCTTCTTCGGTCAGGCCGTATTCATTGACCGCTTCATTGATGACCGCATCAAAATAGGATGGGTAGCGGTAGTCCTCCGACTTGCCTTCATAGGCATCGACCAGCTGGCCATGGATATCCACAGCAGCAGACTGATCAGCCGTTGCCTGGTCAATATAGCCAGCTGCCACCATATTTTGGAGGACAGTATTGCGACGATTGGTCGCATTCTCTACTGAATAGAGCGGGTTATAGATTTCAGGCCCTTTGAGCATACCTGCGAGAACCGCAGACTGATCCAGGCTTAATTGACTGGCTGAAACCCCAAAATACTTCTTGGATGCATCCTCAATACCCCAAACCCCATTTCCAAAATAGGCATTGTTGAGGTACATGGTGAGGATCTCTTTTTTACTGTATTTCTTATTGATTTCAAGTGCCAGGAAGAATTCCTTGGCCTTGCGCTCCACCGTCTGGTCCTGAGACAGGTAAGCATTTTTGGCTAGCTGCTGGGTGATGGTCGATCCACCACCTGAGCGACCTAGGGTCAAAATCGCTAAGAAGAAGCGACCATAGTTGATCCCGCTATTCTTGTAAAAGCTCCGGTCCTCTGTTGCGACCACAGCATTTTGCAGATTTTCACTAATAGCATCGAGTTCGACATAGGTTCCTTTTTGCCCGGTCAAACTTCCCGCCTGGTCCCCATTCTTATCATAGATAATGGTAGTCGCCTTCAGTGCATTCTGCAAATCCTTGACGTTGGTCGTCTTTGCGAGGTAGAAGAGATAGCCCCCTGTCAAGAGGCTAAAGCCTAGCCCAATGATCAGGAGAATCTTGGTCAAATGGAATCTGCGCCAAAAACGACGGAAGGGATGTTGAGAGAGAGGCTTGCTTCTGTGCTTGCCTGAGCGACTATAGGTCGGCTCTACTGTCTCTTCCGGTAGTTCCGTGTCTGGCACTTCTTCTGCCACCGCTTTGGGCGGATGATCCTTTCTAAAAAAAGTGATCAGGTTTTCAAATAATTCTTTTATTCTATTCATACCTGTTATTGTAACACCTTATCCTTATCCTAGCAAGAAAAGATAGCTCATCCCCTTCTCCCATTTAGTTTTCTTTAAGCTTAGATTTTGCTACAATAGGGTCATGAACTATCAATTTACCATTCCACAATCCTTTCCCCAGATGACTGTGAAAGAGTTGCTTGAGGACTACTTCCTCATTCCCCGTAAGATCCGGCATTTTTTACGAACCAAGAAACACGTCTTGGTCAATGGCGAGACCATCAACTGGCAGAGCCCCGTTCAAAAAGGAGACCAGATCCAGCTGATCTTTGACGCGGACGATTACCCTGAAAAAGAGCTCCCAGCCGGAGACCCGAGTCTGGTCGAAGAGCTCTATCAGGATGAGCATGTCATCATCGTCAATAAGCTTGAAGGTATGAAAACCCATGCCAATGAGCCGACAGAAATTGCTCTTCTCAACCATGTTTCCAGCTATGTTGGATCCACCTGCTACGTCGTGCACCGCCTAGATAAGGAAACCAGCGGAGCGATTTTATTTGCTAAAAACCCTTTTATCCTGCCCATTCTCAACCGTATTTTAGAAGATAAAAAAATCCAACGTGAGTACTGGGCCTTGATCCAAGGCAGCTTAGCACAAAAAACCATCGTCTACAAGGATAAAATCGGACGCGATCGCCACGATCGGCGCAAGCGCCTGGTCGATCCACGCAAGGGACAGTATGCAGAAACTCAGGTGACGCAACTGAAAAAAATCGGACGAAACAGCCTGGTCAAATGCCAGCTCAAGACGGGGCGTACCCATCAGATCCGGGTGCATCTCTCCCATCATGGGCACCCGATTATCGGGGATCCTCTCTATAACCCTGCACGCGGAGAGCGACTCATGCTCCATGCTCACCGCTTGACCTTTACCAATCCATTAACCCTTGAAACCATCCAAGTCGAGGCCCCTTCCAAGAGTTTCGAAGAAGGGTTGAGAGACTAAAAAAAGAAGCCTGCGGCTTCTTTTTTGATTATTGATAGCGAGGGGTTGCAAATCCACGAATATTGCCATGTCCGATCCGATAGGTATTGCGACGGACTTGGTTGTTGGAGTTTCCTTCAATGGTGTGAATGATCCCATTTGAGACGCTTTCAACAATTCCGATATGATCTGCAAAGCCGTTATTTGGCTGGCTATTTTGATCCCAGTTAAAGGTGATGATGTCCCCTGCTTTTGGTGTAGAGGCACCATTTTCATTCCAAATACCCAAGCGTTTGAAGATCTGGATGTGACGTTCGACTCCACATTCACGACCAATCAAACCGCTCAAACCTTCCCGCTGGAAGACGGTTGTGACAAAGATATCACACCAGTCATCGGTCGTCTTCACTGCATAACCTACTGGAAGTGGTTTAACACTGTTGTAATCATTGACCAATTGATGGTGAGCTGCAGTTCCGCCACGAACACCCACTAAACTAGCTGCTGCCCGTAAGACACGGTCCCGTTGTCCATTCGTTACACGAGGACTAAAAGCAGTTTGATCTACTGTCGCACGGGGATGAAGGGCTGTTTGACCAAGGTTAAAGCCTTCAACGCCGCCATCGACATAATCTACATAGACGTGAGTGGTATAGTTACCTGATTGGTACTGGTGATTTGCTGCAGAGACCTGCACTTCTGTATGCATTCCAGAAGGTGCTGTTGAATACCAGAAGAGGTTTTCCTGATGTGCTTGAGACCAGGCTGCGACACGGATGTTCTTAATCCGACGTCCCTGAGGTGCTTGATCCACCGTTACCGTATAGGTTCCAGCACCAGAATTGACATTCTTGATCCCTGTTTGTGTCTTAGTCTTTGCATTACGGAATTCAACTTCTGTACTAGTGCCACCAACACCGATTAGTGAACCATCATTTTGAATGTAGTAAAGGTGAACAAAGTACTTACCGGTAGAATTCTTGTGATCACTCGCTTTGACCGATACTTTATAGTCTCCGTTCGCTTGACGGGTTGCTTCATACCAGCGAATGTCATCTTGGCCATCCTTATCAGACCAAGTTGGAACTTTCACAGTCCGCACCCCTTTAGGGCTATAGACATCCTTGATGATGACGTCAAAGGTGCCCGTGTCCTTGTTGTTGTTAACTATTGAAATCGTACCAATTGGTTTGTTATGCTTAACATCTACCACCGTTTCAGTGATATAATGACGCTGATTTGTGTTATCTACGATATAAAGGTCAGCACGATAATTGCCAAGTGAATTCTTGTGCTCATCGGACTTGATGGTGACACGATAGCTACCATCTGATTGTCTAGTTGCTTTGTGCCAAATAATGTCATCCTGGCCGTTCACAAGACTCCACGATGGGACTAATACCTCTTTAATCCCATTTGGCGCAGAAATATTACGAACTACCGCATCAAAAGTTCCCAACTCAGCATTGTTATTTTCAATAATGAGACTTGCAGTCGGACGAGTTTGGATAACTTCTACCACTTTTTCGGTCAGGTAAAAAGGAGTATTAGAATCATCTACAAGATAGGCATCCGCTCGGTATTTCCCTGTAGAGTTCTTATGATCCGTCGCCTTAATCGTCACGCGGTAAGAGCCATCGGATTGAAGAGTAGCCTTATGCCAGATGAGGTCGTCCTGACCACCAGCAAGACTCCATGATGGAACCAAAATTTCTTTAACTCCATTAGGAGCGACAATATTTCGAACAACTGCATCAAATGTCCCTGCTGCAGTATCGTTGTTTTCAATTGAAAGAACACCGCTTGGTCTTGCGTAATCAACAGCTACTACTTTTTCAGCAATGTAGTGACGATTATTCGAGTTATCAACAACATAAGCATCTGCTCGGTAGTTTCCTTTATTTCCTTTATGCTCACTGGCCTTAATAGTGACACGATAGCTACCATCTCCTTGTTTAGTCGCTTTATGCCAGATAAGGTCATCTTGACCATGCTCTAAGCTCCATGACGGAACCAATACCTCTTTCACACCATTTGGAGCGACAATGTTTCGAACAACCGCATCAAATGTCCCTGCTGCAGTATTGTTGTTCTCAATTGAAAGGGTACCACTTGGTCGTGCATAATCAACAGCAACTATTTTTTCGGCAACATAGTGACGATTGTTCAAGGTATCAACAACGTAAGCATCTGCCCGGTAATTCCCAGTGGAATCTTTGTGATCGGAGGCTTTAATTTTCGCACGATAAGAGCCGTCAGGCTCTCTCATAGCTTTATGCCATATCAGATCATCTTGACCGTTTTCAAGGCTCCATGTTGGAACAAGAACTTCTTTCAAACCATTTGGGGCTTCAATATCACGAACAACTGCGTCAAACGTTCCTGCCACCGGATTGTTATTCTCGATTAAAAGTGTCCCACTGGCTTTTGCTTCTGTAGTGGGAATCGTTCCACTTGTTGTAGCACTTGTATGTTCTTCTTTTCTATTGGAAGAGAGACTTGTAAACACAGCGGAAGATGGAGATTCTGTTTCGATCTTTTCTTCAGCAACATATTCCGCAAATTCAGCGTTATTTTTAGCAGTTTCGTTCCGGTATGCTTCTGTATCAGCCTTTTTCTCTATTGCCACTGATCTTTCAGCATGTATTCCTGTATTCTCTGTATTTGACGAGGTTTCTGCCTTTAAAACGATTGTGGCAGTTTTTTCAAATGTTTGGTCAGATGAAGTTTGTTCATCAGCCTTGACCTGTTGCGTTGAAAAGGCCAATAGTACCGTTGCACTCGCATAAAAAATAAGATCTTTCTTTTTCATATCAACTTCCCTTTATACAAATTTTATACGTTAATCATTTTACCACACGGTTTCAGAGATGAAAAGTTTTATGGGGCAAATTTTTAAAATTAGTGACATTTTTTTGAAAAACTAAAAAAAGAAGTCCGTCTGACTTCTTTTGATCTTATGCTAATTGATTTAAGGCCGTCTTTAGGTAGTGACCCTCTCGGATTTCCTGACCGACACGTTTGGCATTGTCCACAAAGTCTTGGTAATCAGCATCTGAAAGATTGTCGATTGTCTCCTTCAAATCATGGAGAGACTCTACTGCAATCCCGCAGCCCTTCTCAAGCACAAAATGAGACAAGGCTGACTGTTTCCACACGACAAGCGGGAAGCCCGATGCTAGATAAAGCGACGCCTTGTGGGAGTTGTTGTAACGGAGGTATTCTCCAAAAAAGCCACTACAGGTCTCAACGCTATCTCCATCCCAGACCAGACCAAAACCGCCCTCAAGGGCTGCAGGAAGTTCATCCGGTAGGAAGGAACCAAAGTAGGTCTCGTTTTCAAGTGCTCTACTCTCGTCAAAACCTACACCATAAAGGTTATAGACAGGTTCTGCAGGAAGTGAGTAAAGATAGCCAGCTTTTTCCTTGGCCAAATTACCTGCCACAATTATCGGCTGGTCTTTTGTTTGGCCACTTTTTTCTTGAAAATCTGGAATCAAATAGTCAAAAATACCAAGGCTGACAATCTTATCTTCTACAACCCCCTTATCCACTAAAACAGATTTCATAACCGGGTTGTGAGCAATAATTCCTGTAACACTACGGAACGTATCACTTTCAGTTAGTTTCATCCGTAACTTCATTCTAAATGGTAAGGTTTTATCATTCACAAAACGCAGTGTTTCCAAATCATGAACTAAAAAATAGACATCCGTACCCCTGTTTTTAAGTTTTTTTAGTAAATGGTTAAGAAATAAAGAATGATGTAACAAAGGAAATTGAATTATGATCTCATCATTTTTCTTTAGGTCTTTGAAAGCTCTAAAGAGAGCTCTATATTTATGAATCTGTGCCCTAAGAACATTCATTTGATACCAGTCATCCACCAAAACTTTCAACGGAGAATAACCTAATTTATTTAAAATTGCTTCAACGTCATTACGTGCTTTATTTCCCGCATTTTTAGCATTATTGTCGTGTAAAAATTCTTCTTTTAAATAGTATTTCATCTCTTACTTCTCATTTTTCATACGCTGATTTTTTAGGATAATATTCATTTAAAATTTGCTTGAAATGAATGATGTTTTCTTCCCTAAAGTCCCCATCATCATTGACACAAAGCAGTTTTTTACGTCTATCTGTAAAGATAGATTCCAGCTTATCCACTTGATTTAAACCAATTGTTTCTCCGAAATTTTTAGACATAGGATAAAACTGATTACTTTCAATTTGCCAATTAGAACAAACGTATTGATTGACGTCTACTCCATAGTCTCTAATTTTATTTCGTGACGTTTTATCTAATGTTGCTCCCTCAATTTCCCACAAATGTGCCAAAGTACTCTTCTTCATCGGTACAGGCAAATGCTGATTCACATAACCCGTCGGTCCCCATGGTAAGAGTAACAAGTTTTTCAAAACCAAGGAACCATAACGAAAATTAAAAAATTTCCAAGGAGAGGATTTCATAGCCTTCTTATTAGGAAAATGGCGATAAATCAACTCAACATTATTGTGATAAGTATTTGTAAATGGTGACCATGGAACTAAAGCATCGTATACTGCTAAAAGCTTGGGTTGTCCATTCTTATAAAAATCGGAAGGTTGAGTATCCTTTATCATGAACATATCATCATTGAAGTAGATAAAATGTTCTGATAAGCCCTCAATACGATGAAGATTTAGCTCAATTGCTGCTGAATTATATGAAGGAAGGTAAGCTTCAGGCATAAATTCCCTATGAGTGATCAACTTAAGTTTTGGATGCTCCAAATTTAACCAGTCAGGCTTTTGCCCATTGGTAATTAGATAAACATTATTCACCCAAGGAGCATGCTTTTCAATCATTCGAAACCAGTAATTAAAAATACCGTAATCACGATAACGTTGCTCTCCGTCGATTTCTTGGTCTATTTTTGACATTTGACCTGTCACGGCTTGTTTCTCGCGGATAAACTCCGTATCACTTCCGTCGACCCAAAGAACCACGATATCAATTTTTTCTTGTGTCATTTAATAAATTCTTTCTCAACGACTTCTAGAGCACGCTCAATAACCACATGCATATCGTAGTATTTATAGTCTGCTAGGCGTCCACAGAAGATAACCTTGTCATTTTTCTCAGCTTCTTCTTGGTACTTGGCAAACATCGCATTATTCTTTTCATCATTGATTGGATAGTAGGGCTCATCGCCTCGTTTCCAATCAGCTGGGTATTCACGGGTAATCACCGTCTTCGGTTGAGTCCCATACTCGAAGTGCTTATGCTCAATGATTCGAGTATAAGGAATCTCACGCTCTGTATAGTTGACGACCGCATTCCCTTGATGGTTTTCCTCGTCCAAGACTTCGTGTTCAAAACGAAGACTGCGATACTCCAACTCACCATGTTTGTAATCAAAGTACTGGTCAATCATCCCTGTAAAGACAACTTTATCAGCTGAAGCTTCAAGCTCTTCACGATTGGCAAAGAAATCAACCCCAAGTTCTACTTCTATATCACCCAGCATGTTTTCAATGATGACGTTGTAACCACCGATTGGAATCCCTTGGTAACGGTCATTAAAGTAGTTGTTATCAAAGGTCAAGCGAACTGGAAGACGTTTGATGATAAATGGTGGAAGGTCTGTTGCAGAACGTCCCCATTGTTTTTCTGTATAGCCCTTGATCAACTTTTCATAGATGTCCGGACCAATCAACTTGATCGCTTGTTCTTCCAAGTTCTTAGGCTCAACATCTTTCATATCCGCCGTTTGCTCCGCAATCTTGTTTTTGACTTCTTGAGGAGTCTTTGTCCCCCACATGGCATAGAAGGTATTCATGTTGAAGGGAAGATTGTAGAGGCTGCCCTTGTAATTAGCTACCGGTGAATTGATATAGTTGTTAAATTCAGCAAATTGGTTGACATAATCCCAAACCTTTTTGTTTGAGGTATGGAAAATGTGGGCACCGTACTTATGAACATTGATTCCTTCAACTTCTTCACAATAGATATTACCACCAATGTGGTCCCGTTTATCAATCACTTTTACTTTTTTGCCACGCTTGGTTGCCTCATGAGCAAAAATTGCCCCCGATAGACCAGCACCAACAATCAGATAATCGTACATAGTTGTCTCCCTATTTTTTTATTAATTGCTGTTTCAACTCTTTCACATTCACTATTTTGAGGAGCAAAATCAAGGTCCCATAGATGACCCCACCTAGGCCAGCATAGAGAACGACATTCAGCGTCGGCGAAAGGTGGACGATGAACTTGACTAGTAGCAAAAGACCATACATGAGGCCTGAAGCGAACACAATCTTCATCATTGAGCCCATAATCGGCACTTCTTTAAGATAAGTTCGTGTGAAGTAGAGTTGAATCCCCCATACCAAAGCTTCTGTCAACACTGACACAATCGCAGCTCCAATAAAGCCCAGTTTTGGTAGGAAGATGAGATTCAATCCGACACTGACAATGGCAGGTACAGTAGTCGAAATCATAAATTCTTTATTTTTATTGTGAGGGATTAGAATTTGAATCCCCATGATATTGGTCCATCCGATAAAGAACATTCTAAAAATCATGATGGCAATGGCATAACGTGCATCTTGGAAATCCTTCCCTAGGAAGAATTGAACAAAATCATCATTGATAATCAGCATGCCGGCAATAATCGGAAAAATGACCAAATTGTAAATCAAAAAAGACATTTGGTGCATCTTGTTGACAGCCTTGTGGTCCCCTGAGGATAAGAGGCTCGATACCCGAGGCAACATGACACTCCCCAGTGAAGTCACCAAGGTTAACAAAATATTGACCAATTTTAAGGCCTGGTCATAGATCCCCACATCCTTTGTAGAGGCAAGAGCCCCAAGCATAGTCCGGTCCAAGGTGACATAGAGGGAAATGGCAATCTGAGGTAAAAAGAGCAAAATGACCGGTTTTAAATGCACCCGTGCATAGGCCATATCAAAATGGACTTTCCCAATAAATTCACGTGCGGGCAACCACATGCTAAGCTGACCTAACAGTTCAAAGATGGTGAGTAAGAATACATAGAGATAAAGATCATTAGCAGATTTGACAAACAAGAAGATGGAGATGACTCCAACCAGTTTGACCGTGATATTTCGAACCGTAATCTTGCGGAAATCTTCCAATCCTTGAAAGAGCCAGGAGATGTCTAGTCCCTTTGAAACTAAACTGAGCCCCAAAATATAGGCCACAGGGTTTTGCATAGAAGGAAGGGTTAGACATAAAAGAACATAGAGGGTAAGGGATAAAATCGTAGCCCCCAACTGAAGGGTATAAATCCCCCAGAAATTCTTTTGGATGTCTTTTCGGTGTCCTGAAATCTCCTTAGTTCCATAATTGGCCACTCCTAGCGTCGCCAAAAGGAGAAAATAGGTAACAATGGAGTTGAAATAGCCATAGGTCCCCAAGTCATTTGAACTAAAGACCCGCGTCACATAAGGGGTGGTGATAATCGGCAAGATAATCACCAATAACTGGTAGGAGAGATTATAGGCGTAATTTTTAAGAACTTTCATGATCATTCAATTCTATATTTTATTTTGTATTGAACTGGCACAAGGCTAGCAAAAAGTGTAAAAATAAAAATATTATATCCTGGTCTTATCCAAAAAGCTTCTATCATACAATTAATTGTAATAAGCGATAATAAAGCTAAGAATAGGAACATACCCTGTTTATAAATTCTCTTTGATGCAAGTACATAAATCAATACCAGTAATACTACAGGAACAACTCCGTAGTAAAATAACATTTGAATATAAGAGGAATCTACATAGTTATAACTGTATACTGATTCTGTTGTGCCGCCATATCCTATAAACTTAACCCCGGTTGCTCCAAACAAATGTAATCCATAGGTCTCTATTGCATTTTTCCCTAAAAATAACCTCATACTGAATAAGTTGTTCAAACTCACAAATAATGAAGAAGACCAGGTAAAGAAATACGATAAGTAAAACATTAAGAAAGAAAATATAGCTGCAAAATAAGGTAGGATCCCATAAATTTTAAATTTTCTTTCTTTAGTAACATACATAACAATAAAAATGACAGTTGCTACAAGTACAGAAAGGGCATTTAACCTAGCATCACAAAATTTGATGATAAAAAATGCTAAACTAATACCTACCAAGGTTCGTAGTATGATGAACTTTTTCCGTAGTACATATCCCCAAGCAATAAATAAATAAAAACAGTGAGACGCAAAGTCAGTTGGATAAATGAAACCAAAGGAATTTCTAATCACAAGGCCAGACGAACGGACCTGAGCAAATTGTAAATTAGGAATAACTCCTAGAATTGAAAGTAAGAACACTCCGAACACTATCGTTCCTGACACAATAACGTATGTTTTTAAGATAACATCAATATCTGCATCATATAATAACAAAATCAATAATGAATAAAGTAGGAAATTAGTCCCGCCCGTATGCATGAATACGATAGAACTTGTTAGTAGTAATAAAATAGCAGTTAAGATATAAAAGAACGTGAATTTTTTTATATACAAAAATCTAAAACATAATAATAATGAAAAACAGATTAATAAAACAACCGGAAGATTTGGGATTATTCTGTTTAACATTGTTGTCATAAGAGTATCGTACCCAACAATAAGAGTCAATACTAGAATAACCAAAAGGTTCTCAAACTTAATTTTTAACATAATACCTTTTTACTCTTAATAAAATAGCTACACCTATTTAAAAGCAATTTTACGTAAAATTGGATTCATTTTCATTTTTTCAATAAAGATGACTGTCCGAAATTTTTTTTGGGTGAGAAGATCAATACTCAATCTTCTAAGAAAAGAAGAAATATCTCGCTGTCTTAATAAGGTCTTATAAGACCCAATCATTTGATTCCTATTTCCTGAAAAAATATGATCAAAAGCTTTATTAGTAATAACAGATTGCAGTAATTCTATCTTTTCTTTCCTTCTCGCATTTAAATTAGAAATTTGAAAGGCTGCACTTACAATAATTTTTGTCTTAATTTCCTGAATTAATGTGGCATCTTCTATTTGGAACTTTTCAAGTAATTCTTGCAATGCTTGAAGTTCATCTAATTGTATTTCGATTCTTCTAGGATGAAAACTGGTCAATGCTGAACCGCTTCTACCAGCAATATAATTATAAAGAATCGAATCAATAAATTGAATGGTATTTAAATGTCGATAAACTTGAAAATTGAATGAAGTATCCTCTCCTATTGGTTTACTAGGAAACTGAATATCGTGTTTTAAAATAAATGACTTGTTATAGATTCTTGACCAAACATTGTACATCATATCAGTTTTGAATAACTCTATAAATTCATTTCTAAATTCATTCTTTCCAAGAAGACCACAACGCGTATACAAATGAGGGCGACAAGACAAAATAGTGTCCTTATTTTCTTTAATTTCATTGTAGCCAAAACAAAGAACATCCCATTTATCATTGAGGGTAGGAAATATTTTTTCAAAGAAATCCTCAGATACGAAGTCGTCAGGATCCATAAAAAATAAATAATTACCTCTCGACAAAGAAATACCTAAGTTCCTAGCTTCTGACACTCCGTTATTTTCAATATGCCTAACACAAACGTTAGAAAAATTATTTTGATACTTATCACAAATCGCACCGCTATTATCACTTGAACCGTCATCAATTAACACAATTTCATAATTGATTGGCGACGATTGCATAAGTATGGAATCTAGGGCTCTTTTTAAATAACCTTCAACATTAAATACTGGAACAATAATACTCAAATCTATATTATTCATTACTCTTCATCCTTAATTTATGACGAATAAATTCTAGTGTCCATTTTTCTTTTTTTAATTTCTTTAACATTGTTGATCTAATATATTCCCAATAGAATTTATTTCTTGTCACCTCTACTAGCTCTTGCTTAGAAATTTTCTCTCCAATAACTAATTGATTTGGTATAACATAAAATGAATCAACCAATTTAAACTCAGGACATTTGATCATCCTCTTTTGGAAATGTGCATATAGAGGACGCTTAACCACTATATCACTATCGATTAAATTTATCGATTCCAAACCATTTTCCTCTGACCAAAAATAGTAGCGTTTCGGTTCGTTTTCACCATATTCCCGAAATGAGAAATGACTAATATCAATATCATCAAAAAACTTATCTTGCAGTTGTTTGAAATGACTTTTTTCAAAAAGCTTTTGGATACCTTCTGCCTCATCAAAAATAAAATTTTGCTCACTAGTAAAGACATTATGATAATCTAATCGATAGTTTAAACCTTGCCCAGACATAAATACATGATTAACATCTTGTGTATTTTTAAATATTTGTAAATGACCTAAAAGACCATATCGAGCATAATCTTTCTCAAAAAATCTATGCTCTTCTAGAAATTGGTAAATATCTCCAAGTAAAACATCTGTGTCACAAAAGCCCCAGTAATCATAACCCTTTAATTCTTCTTCAAAGATAAGCCCATAAGCAACTTTATAGTCACATAATTTATAAGGTGTTTTAAGAGAGATTTTAAAATCAAACTTAGACTGAACTTTCTCTCTTAACTCATCAAAAGAAAGAGTTACAAATTCTATATTTTTAGCATTTAAAATGTCAAATTGTTCAACCTTTTGATCCGTATAAATTAAGAAATCAATCTTTTGATTACGTTTGGCGGTTAACAAAAAATAAGGGAAAAATTTTGGAAGTCTTCCGAAATATGGAATAATAAGTCTTATTCTTTTCATTTAGTTAGATCCTCTCCACCCTTATTCAACCAAGTAACAGCATTAAAATAACGGTGGTACGTTTTCAAATCGATGCCAACGTGTCCTTGCTTTTCAGCTGATTTAAAGTGGACCAATGAAGGTAGGTCACTATAATTCTTTGAAGAGAAAATCACCTTACTCTTGTATGGAAGCTCTTCAAACTCTTTCATCAGCTCATAAGTACAAGCATCATTGTCATTGAACTTGAAATACAAATTATCCCAATGCATTCTCTTCAAACGACGATTCCATTTTTTAGTAGCTTCTTCTTCATCTGCATAATGCAAAAAATGAAGTTCAATATCATCAAGAAGTGCGAGTGGATAGGAATTATCAAAGTCTGTGATATATTTCGATTCCTTAACAAATTTCAAGGGAATGTTTCCGCTCAAATAGTATTTGATATTCTTGAGCATTTTGATGTAATCAGGCGAAAAGACAAACAGTCCAACAAACGGTGTTTGATAAGGTAGTCCTAACTCCTGATAAACTTTCCCAGCCCAACAATTATCACAAATGATCGTGAAATTTTTATTCTTGAGTCTTCGCCGAGGAATAAAGTTAATAATTGGATAAACGATTGGTTTTAATTTGTTCTTAATTGTTTCAGTATTCATCTTAATATTTCTTATACAGCTCCGAAAAATTCAGAATATAACTTTGTAATGAGAAGAGTTCTTTTTGACGTTTGACCGATGCCTTACCAAATTGCTCTCTCTTCTCGGTATTGTTAGCTAATTCTTGAATAGCCTTAGACAATTCTCTAGGCTGATTCGGTGTAGCAAGAAGACCGTTTTCGCCTTCCTTCACCATTTCACAGACACCGCCATGACGGTAACCCACTACAGGTTTACCACAAGCCATGGCTTCTAGCACGACTGTTGGTAATGGATCTGGATTGATACTTGGCAAGACAAAGATATCAAACATATTATAGAGTTCTGTCGTCTTGCTATAATACTCAATCCGCTTGATTTGGCTAGCTACTGGTGAGTCTGATATAGCCTTTTCCAACTCATCCACGCGCCACTCTTCCCCTTCAAATGCACTACCTGCTAAAAAGGCTACTGCTTTTGGATTAGACTTTAAGATTGGCCTCACAGCTTCTAGGAAGTCTCCTTGCCCTTTCCAGGCATTTACTCGACCAACCATTCCAATAACCAAGGCATCCTGTGCGATACCAAACTGGTCACGGACCGCGCTAGCATCCATCTCTTGATAAACAGCATTGTCAACACCATTATAGATGACTTGAACTTGGTCATCTTTTACAAAACGAGACTGCTTGACATGATTAGCAACAGCATTTGAAACTGTCACAATCTTATTCGCATAGCGCCCCATCAAAAAGTTGATAAAATCTGAAATGTCTTTTGGTTTGACAATAATTTCGTGCACATGCCAAATCAAAGGAAGTTTTAACTTCCACTTGAGGTAAATTCCTTCAAGAACCGCTGTGGTGTTGTTGTGAACAAGGGTAATCCCATTTTCTTTAGCATATTGAGCAATCTGTTTGGAGTAACGGTTATAAGAGCCAAAGTACTCAAGAATCCCTTTTGGATTAAAATATTTCCGGCGCAAGATTGGGTAATCAATGACTTTAACCTTAGCACCGACATCTTCTAGAGCACCCACTAAGACACCGTCGTTGGGTAAAATAACGTGTGCTTCAAAAGCATCTTTATCCAATCCTTTAATAAGCTCCAACAAAACCTTGTCAGCACCATACATTTCTGCACCAGCATGGAGATATAAAATTTTCTGCATTTCTAACCTTTAAATACTTTCTCGTAGTCTGTGACAATCTTTTCCCAAGTAAAGGCTTCAGAGATACGTTTACTTGATTTTTGATTAAGGTCTTCGATAGCTTGTACAGCCAATTGCTCAGCTTGATCAATGACACTTGCTAATTGATTTTTCTTCCAATAGAGAGCACCATCTTCACCTACTTCGCGGTTGAAACCAACATCTAACAACAAGTTGAGCTTGGTTGATTCCAAAGCTTCAAGAAGAGAGGGGTTGGTCCCGCCTACCTCATGACCATGGAAATAGGCAAAGGCATTCTCACGAATGTATTTGAGCAACTCTTGATCATAGACCGTCCCGACAAACTTCACTCGAGGATCTTGATCAAATCCTGTATCCTTACGCAACTGTTCATAGAACTTGTTTTGTTCTACATTGGTAATCAGGACAAAATCTTTTTGTGAATTGGACTGCATAAAGCCACGAATCATAGCTTCATAGTTGTTTTCCGGCACAAAGCGACCTACGACAAGATAGTAGTTTCCTTCAGCAACTTGCTTATTCGCAAACCAAGTCCGTACTTTCTCGTCTTCTTTACTCAGGATAGACTTGCTTGTATCGGTTCCATAAGCAATATAGGTCGTCTGTGGTTGATACTTAGCGTAATCCTTCTGAATATAGGCTTCGATATTCTTGCTGTCACAGATCAAAAGGTCGGCATGTTTGACCATGAGTTGTTCAGAAAATTTCCAGTATTTGCGAACTGGAAGACTCCACTTGGCACGAAGCCACTCATGACCATCTGGATTGACCATCAGAGTTCCTCCGATAGCCTTGATTTTCTTTTTAATCCTTGAAATAAAGGGACCAATCCGACAAGCCAAGACATAAAAGATCGGTGCTTGATCTTTATTTTTTTTTGCGATTTCAATCGCCTTATTGAGGGCTGCGATATCATAAGCAATGGCACGCGCAGGACCTATATTAGGGACATCAATGTTGTAACAGATTGCGCCGTTATGCTCGAAAGTATCTGCAGTGATTCCTGATTTGGCTGAATTTTCCCGCATACAAGTTACATAATACTGAATATTTTTGTCTTGTTGGAATTCTGTCAACTTCTCAACAAAGGTCTCAAAACCACCATATTTTGCTGGAATCCCTTTGGAACCAACGATATAAATTGATTGTGTCATTTTTCTCCTAACATGGAAAGGACGAAGTAGGTATTTTCCTACTTCGCTCCTTCTTTTTTAAGTACAACCTTCACGGTCTTGAGCAGGATCTGAATATCTCTCCAGATCGTCCAACCATCCATATACGCAACGTCGAGTTTGACCACTTCGTCAAAATCTGTAATCTCACTGCGTCCGCTCACTTGCCAAAGGCCGGTAATCCCTGGCTTGAAACTGAGGCGACGTTTTTGAGCTGGCGTATAGTCTTGGTATTCGTCTACCGTTGGAGGACGAGTTCCGACTAGACTCATATCACCGATCAACACATTGTAAAATTGTGGCAATTCATCAAGACTGGTCTTACGGATAAAGCGTCCGATTGGGGTTACCCGCGGATCATTTTCCATCTTGAACATGCCACCCGTCATGGTATTTTGTTCCATGAGATCTTTTTTAATCTCTTCGGCATCCACGCGCATGGAGCGGAATTTATAGAAGTTGAAATACCGACCATTCTTTCCAACCCGCTTCTGTACAAAGAAGGCAGGGCCGCCATCTTTACGGATCAGAGGGACTAAGACAATACTTACCAGTCCACAAATCAAGAGTCCAAAGAGAGCTCCTACAATGTCCAAGAGACGTTTAGCAAAGACGTGACTCGGCTTGTAGAAATTGGTTGAGAAAGTGACGACACTTAATCCCCCGACTTCTCGAACCCGCTTATTGCCCAAGGAAGCGAAGTTAAAGGCATTGAGATTGACCGATACATCGATCCCCATACTCTCAAACTCCGAGACGAAGTCACTAATATTGTAGTCCTCACTTGGCAGATTGATAAACACTTCATCCACCACTTCCTTGGTCACAAAGTTCATCATTTGATCCGGCTGCACCACCCGTACACCCGAATGGGTAAAATCCGTATCATCCATGACAGTGACACCAATCAGTTCCCCATGATAGAGGCTAGGTGAATGCAGAATATCAAATACCTTTTCCATCCGACTGGTCGCTGTGATCAAGAAAATCTTTCGCGAACTTTTCCGTCGTGGCGAAACAGACTTCCGGTATCTCTTGAGCAAGAGATCCATGATATAGACGGAAAACGTATTGAAAAGAAAGAAGTAGATCATCCCCCGACGAGAGATGGAAAAGACCCCATCGAGCATAAAAGAGGTAAAGGTGATCCCAACAGCGAAAAATACATTGTATTTCAAGACCTGAAAGAGCTCATCTAGATAGCCTCTGCTATAAAAACGATAGGCAATATTGCTAATGTAAAAGGATACAAAATGCAAGAGATAGAGAATGGCAATTGTCTGCGACGTGTATTCTGCATCCTTAAAAAGACTCACAATGTAAGCCGAAAATAGGACAGCTAAACTTTGAAAGAGAACAATATTTAATTTTTCCAGTTCGATTCTTTCTTCTCCCATTTTCCCTCGATCCTATTCTTTACTTTTTCCCGTACTCTCCGTAAGATCCATATCCACCGTATGAACCATACTCAGCAGCTTTAATGTTAAATTTATTGAGCACGACTCCTAAGAAAGGGGTGCCTGTTTGTTCTAATTGTTCCTTAGCCTTTTGGACAGCCTTGCGTCCATTGGCACCAGATTCTGTGATCAAGACAGTTCCATCACAGCGTTGGGCGATAATGGCCGCATCAATCACGACCCCGATTGGAGGCGTATCGACAATGATGTAGTCAAAATGCTCACGCAAGGCATCCATCATCACAGTGAAGTTCTTGCTTTGCAAGAGACCTGTTGGGTTTGGCGCTACCTGTCCAGACTCGATGATATCCAAATTTGGAAAATCAGTCGCATACAAGATTTGGTCCAATTGGCTACGACCAGATAAGAAGTCGGTCAAGCCTTGGATCTTATCCCGGCTACGGAAAACCCCTGTCATGACAGAGTTCCGGATATCGCAGTCGACCAAGAGGGTCTTGTAACCCGCACGCGCAAAGGCAACGGCCAAGTTGGTTGAAGTGGTTGATTTCCCTTCATTTTCTTGAACAGATGAGATGGCGATGACTTTTAAGTCCACCCCACTCAATTGGATATTCGTCGCTAGGGCATTGAAGTACTCTTCTGCCTTCCGAATTTCTTGTAATTTATTTTTTGAAATTTCTAACGTATTCATGCGATCCCCAGTCTACAGTTTCTTAATATCTGGCACAATACCAAGCAAGGTTAAGCCCATCAACTCTTCGATATCTTCTGGTCTCTTAACACGATCGTCCAAGACTTCTACTACGACCATGAGAACCACCATCAAGCCCGCTCCAGCAATAAAACCAAGAAGGACATTGCGTCGGATATTTGGTGAAGAAGGTGTTTGAGGCACTTCTGCTTCATCCAAGGTCGTAACATCTGACACCTTGGTCACAGCAATGATCTTTTCAGCTGCTACATTCCGAAGGCCATTGGCAATACGAGCTGCTTCTTTTGGATCTCCGTCCTTAGCCGTGATCGAAAGGATACGAGTATCTGTCGGAACAGACACACTGATCTTTTTCGACAACTCAGCAGGTGTCATATCGAGTTTCAATTCTTCGATAGCTTGGCTCAAGACATTTTGAGAAAGAATGATCTCACGGTAGTCCTTAACCAAGTAAGAACCAGCCTGCAAATCAGAGTTTGTCAAGGCATTGTTGTCTTGGTTTTGACGGCTGACCACATAGATCCGGCTAGTACTTTGGTATTCTTTCTTGGCTAAAAAGGCACTGTAGCCAAATGCTGCAATGGCAAAGACAAGAGCGACCAAAACGATCGAAAACTTGCGTTTCCATAGGGTCTTCAGCATAGCAAAAACATCAATTTCCACTGCTTGATTTTCTTGATTGTTCATTTCCTAATTACTCCTTCATGTGGATCTCTCCACCTGTTTCATGGTTAGATTAATTCATCCGCTAACAAGAGCTGTTGATTGTCGACAAAGAGCCTTTGTGCTCGTTGTTCTCCGTATTCTTCCTTGATCAAACGATAGGCTTCCGCCATATAAGGCGGTCGTTTATCCACATTGTGCATATCACTGGCCACAAAGTGCACCAAGTCTTTTTCTAAGAAGTACCGAGCTCGTTTTTTGAGTTGTTTTTGCTCATCCCCAAAGAGGCGAGGCTTGAGAACGCTGGAACTATTGATCTGCATGTAGCAGCCCATGTCAATCATCTCTTGCACGCGCTCCTCATTTTTCTCCAAGCACTTGTAGCGCTCGATATGGGCCACCACCGGTGTCACACCTAGATGGAGCAAACGGTCCAAAGCCGTATGGATCTCCTTGTAAGGCGTTCCCATGCTGAATTCAATCAGCGCAAAGCGCGTATCTGCCAAACGTGGAATGATCTTTTCTTCCAGTTTTTTCAAGACATCATTCGTAAAGTAGATCTCTGCCCCGTAATGAATCGTTAAATCTGATGCGACCTCTGCCGCAATTTTTTTCACTTCTTGAAAATTTTCAGAAATCTTTTCTTCGGGAGTTTCAAACATCCCCTTGCGACGATGAGAAGTGGAGATAATGGTCCGCACCCCTTGGCGATAGCTTTCTTCCAATAAGGCACGCGTATCTTCTCTTGTCTTTGGTCCATCATCCACATCAAAGACGATGTGCGAGTGGATATCAATCATTTTTCTTTTCCTTCCATTACTTTTTGAATGGTTTCCTTGGCCTTGGTTAAGCTAGCTTGATCCAACTCCATGACATAGAGGTTGTAACCAGGCATAGCATAAGACGGCAAGTCATTTCGTCCTTGACCAGTAATCGCTTGAGAAGTCACCTCATAAGAACCACCCGTTTCTAACTGGGTATTGATCAAGTTCATCATAGTCGGCAACTGCATATTGGTTTGGACAGAATCTTGGAGGTTTCCGATAATCTCATTGTAGTTGCTTAAGACCTTGGTAGAGGTCAACTTTTTGATAATGGCCGCAATGACTTTTTCTTGGTTTTTCCCACGGTCATTGTCGCCACCTTGGAGAGAGTAGCGTTCTCGGACAAAACCGAGGGCTTGCTCTGAATTCAAATGAACCTTTCCAACTGGGAAATGGAACTTGCCATGAAGACTCGTGAATTCTTGGTCATTTTCCACATCGATTCCCCCTAGAAGGTCAATCAACTTGAGGAAGGAGGTGAAATTGAGACGAACATAATAGTTGAGCTTGATATCATAGAGATTCTCAAGAGTATGGATCGAAGCATCCACTCCGTAGATCCCCGCGTGGGTCAACTTATCATTTTGGTTGTTACCACCATCTGCAATCGGTACATAGGCATCCCGTGGTGTCGTTGTCAATAGGACTTGCTTGGTCTTCCGATTGACGGTCATGATGATATTGACATCTGAACGAGAAACCGAGGTTACCGGCCCATAGGTATCGATCCCGCTGACATAGATGTTAAAGACATCCGCATTGGCAGATACCTTGCTCGTCGCTGCCACTTCTTTTCGGATCTTGTAGGAATAGATTTTCTTCAACTTCTTCGCATAGTCCGCATCTTCTGCTGCAATGGTATCTTCAAAGGTACTGTTGAGGACCATAGCAGTAGCGTTACCCTCTTGCAAGCTCTTATAGGCATCTAGATAAGTCGGTGCATCCACTACAGAAATTTCCTGACCCTTGGTCTTTTTGATGTTGTCCAAGAGGGCAGTGAGATTGGCTTCGTTATTGTTGCCCTTTGGTGCCACCACTTCCTTGATTTCTTTGATATCTTTGATATCACTGTCTTTCTTGACATAGACAGCCATCTCAAACTCTGTATAGTTAGAGTGGCCATTGACATTACTGGTCAGATTAAGCAGCTGTTGACTAGCAAACAAAACTCCTGAACTAGCCAATAAGCCGACAAGAAGCAGGACCAAAGTTGTCTTTTTGGCCTGATTTTTGATCACAAACCAAGCTGACAAGAGCAAGAGAAGAGCTAGTAGTGCAATCACGAGAACATTGACATAACGAAAAGCCAAGATGTTATTGGCCAACATGGTATAGGTCGCCCAACTTGCAGTCATAAGCAAAAAAATAAGCAATACGGAATTAATGATTCGCAATTGCCCCCACTTATGTTCTGAACGACGACTTCGTCTCCTTTGTGACATAAATACCTCCAATTAGTCCTAATCATATTTATTGTAACATATTTTTAGCAAAAAATGCATTAATTATCACTTTTTTGTCCATTATGTACATTTAAAAAGTAAGCGTTTTCTGAAACGAGCGAAATCCCTTGTATACTTATGCAGAGAACCTAAAAAACCGGGTGAAAAACCCGGTTTTTGAAGATCCTACAAAAGATCATCCCGCTTGACTTGCTCAAAACTTTCCTTGCCATCATTGAGCTTGTCCCAGATGACAATTTTTCCTTCTTTCAATGATTTTTGAACATCAATAATCCGCTGGTTGGAAGAACCACGAAATTGCAACATGAGGTTGCGTTTGCTCTTATCATAGCGCCCATCGACCAGGATATCAATCAGCGACAAGAGCTCCAGTTTATCAGGCGTTTCTAACATCATTTCTTCCCAAGTGTAGCCCGTCCATGACCAGATGTCTTTTTCCGGCAATTCTTTCCGAATACGTTTTACAAGGGGTAAAAGTATACCTGTATTAAGAAATGGCTCTCCTCCTAGCAAGGTTAAGCCTTGGACATAGGGTTGGGCCAGATCTTCCATGATCTGCTCTTCTAACTCTTGGGTATAGGGAATACCTGCATTGAAAGACCAGGTCGCTACATTGTAACAACCCTCACAGTGAAACATGCAGCCTGCTACGTAAAGGGAGTTGCGCACCCCTTCTCCATCCACAAAGTTAAAGGCCTTGTAGTCGATGATGCGTCCTTGACTCAGTTCCTCACTCTTCCATTCTTGAGGTTTGGGATTGTTCATCTTCATCCTCCAAATCAATCCAGTAGCGCTGACTTCTGTCGATTGTGTTTTCGTAAACACCGCCAGCAGAGAGAATGGTGCGACGACTGGCTTCGTTGTCTTCATCACAGGTAATCAGTACTCGTTCCAATCCTTGCTTTCGAGCCTCTGCTAGTCCTAGCTCTAGCTGCAACTTAGCCAAGCCCTTTCTGCGTTGACTGGGCCGGATGGAATAGCCAATGTGACCACCCTCTACAAATAATTTGTCATTCAAGGACAAGCGCAGGGCTAAAAAGCCCAGAGGGTAGCCAGTCTCATCAAAGGATAAAAATTGAATGGTAGGAACCCAGCCTTCTGGCAGATTCTCAGTATCCTCCTGCTGCTCTACGATTCGCAACCAATCCGCAAAATCCTTTGCTCGCTTCCAAGTGGAGCCCATGCCACCGTGCATATAGGATTTTGCAGCATCGAACTCAGCAATCATCTCTAAAATCGCGTCTTTATCTGCTAAAGTTGGTCGTTGTAACTTCATAAACTTTCCTCAATCTAAATCAATCCAATAGCGCTCTTTCCCGCCTCGAACATCCTCTAAAGCTCCGCCATTAGTCAGAATCACTGCTCGACTGGCAGCATTGTCACTATCACAAGTCACTAAAGCACGTTTGATATTTTTACTTTTGGCTACTTGCAATCCTTGCCGCAGCTGCTCTTTTGCCAATCCTTGCCCACGCGCAGAGGGACGGATACTATAGCCAATATGACCACCTACCTCCAGCAAATAGTCACTAAGACGCAATCTCAGATTGAGAAAGCCAACCGCTTGACCGTCTCTTGCAAAAGCGACTAACTGAACAGCAGGCACCCAACCTTCCGGAATTCCTAGCCCCATTTCCATGTCACGATTACTTTCCAACCAGGCTTCGTAAACAAAAGCTTCAGCATCCCAAAAGCCGCCGTCATGAGCAGATTGGGTCTCTTCAAACTCTATCATCATGCTTAGAATGGCCTCTTTATCCGCCAGAGTTGGTCTACGTAGTTCCATCTTTACCTCCCCCATACGAGAAAAGCGAGAGCGAACTCTCACTTTTTCTTATTTTTATTTAAAAATTGTTCTCTCAGGCTGGCTACTCGGTCTTTTTTATTGATTCCACCCTTTGAATGCTTCTCGTGGAATCGTTGAACCTGAGCCTTGCCCTTATCATCTAATTGGTATTTTCCCATAATGTCCTTTTCTAATCTGTCACTTGGTGTCCAACTGATTTGATCGTGGATCCATTCATGTGTTTGACCCGCGCCGCGATTTCCTTATGACGGCCATTGACCATCGGACGAGCTTGAGGGTTTCCGAGATAACCACAGGTCCGTTTGACCACATCAACCGTTTTCGGATCGCTATTGCCACAGTTTGGACAAGCAAATCCGCGCTCAGTCGGCGTGAAATCTCCCTCAAAATCACACTTGTAACAACGGTCAATCGGCGTATTGGTTCCGAGATAACCGACCCGGTCATAGGCATAATCCCAAACCGCCTCAAGGGCTTTTGGATTTTGTTGGAGCACAGGGTATTCACAATAGTGGATAAAGCCACCAGAAGCTCCAGCTTCAGGATAAACTTTTTCAAAATCCAACTTCTCAAATGGCGTTGGGTTCTTACGAACATCGTAGTGGAAACTATTGGTGTAGTATTCCTTGTCTGTGATATCCGGAACCTTACCAAATTTCTCCGTATCCAGGCGACAGAAGCGATCTGTCAAGCTTTCTGACGGTGTCGAATAGATAGAGAAGTGGTAATCATATTGGTCAGACCATTCTTCCACGCGCGCTTTCATATCCTTGATGATATCAATCGTGAATTGTTTGGCTTCTGGATTGTGTTCCCAATTTGGACCATAAAAGACAGTTGCGACTTCATAGAGTCCGATATAGCCAAGAGAAACAGTTGCTCTGCGATGACGGAAGAGCTGATCTACCTGGTCATATTTACCCAAGCGTTTCCCGAAAGCCCCATATTGGTAGAGAATCGGTGCATTGGCTGGTGTCGCTTCTTTGGTGCGTTCCACCCGGTAAACCAAGGCATCCTCAGCGATATTCATCCGTTCATTAAAGATTTGCCAGAACTTTTCCTTGTCGCCGTCCGACTCCAAAGCAATTCGGGGTAGATTGACTGTCACGACTCCAAGATTCATCCGGCCAGAATTGACTTCCACACCATTCTCGTCCTTCCAACCTTGAAGGAAAGAGCGACATCCCATCGGCACCTTGAAGGAGCCTGTTAATTCTACAATCTTGTCATAAGACAAAACGTCTGGGTACATGCGCTTAGTGGCACATTCCAAGGCCAATTGCTTGATATCATAGTTAGGAGTTCCAGGTTCTAGGTTGAGCCCCCGCTTGAGGGTAAAGATCAGCTTTGGAAAGATGGCTGTCCGATGTTCCGATCCAAGTCCCTTGATTCTAATTTCCAAAATCGCCTTTTGGATTTCCCGTTCGAAGCGATTGGTTCCAAGACCAAAGCCAAGCGAAGTAAAGGGAGTTTGCCCGTTCGAAGTAAAGAGGGTATTGATCTCATATTCCAGCGATTGCATGGCATCATAGATATCTTTTTGAGTCTTGCTCCAAGCATAGTCCTCTTGCTTTTCAGGAAGCACCCACTCTTTGGCATCTGCCAAGTGTTTTTGGTAGTTCTTTTCTGCATAAGGGGCCAAGACTTCATCGATCCGGTCAGCTGAGCACCCCCCGTACTGACTAGAAGCTACATTGGCAATAATCTGCGAGATTTGAGCCGTCGCAGTTTGGATGGACTTAGGACTTTCTACTTCTGCATTCCCAATCTTAAAGCCATTTCTGAGCATGCCTTCAAAATCGATCAAACAGCAGTTGGTCATCGGTGTATAAGGGCTATAGTCCAAATCATGGTAGTGAATATCCCCTTTTTGGTGGGCATTGGCTACGTGTTTGGGCAACATTTTGAGACCAATAGACTTACCAACAATCCCTGCTGTCAAGTCCCGTTGCGTGTTAAAGACATCACTGTCCTTGTTGGCGTTTTCATTGACGACGGCTTGGTCCTTATTGAGGAGTTTGCCAATCGTAAAGTTGATATCCGTCGCTTTTGAGCGCTCAAAATCACGCTGGGTGCGATAAGTAATGTAGCTCTCTGCAATCGCATATTCATTAGCTTGAAGCAATTCATGCTCGACGACATTTTGAATCTCATAGATCTTCACGCCATTTGGAAAACGTTCCAAAATCTCTGCGATCACACGATCGACAATGGCTTCTAGTTTGGCTTCCATCACGGGAGTGAGAGAAGTCACTTCTTCTGTCGCCTTCAACAAGGCTTTATAAATTTTTTCAACATCGAATGGAACACGACGGCCATCTCGTTTTTCAACAAAAATATCCGGGGCCATTCTCAGTTTTTCTTCTCTCAAGGTGATCATACCAAACATGCCTCTCTTCATTTATTTACATACAAGTTGTATTATACCACTCCAAAAATAAAAATCAATATCTTGTGGAAAATTTTATAAAAAACTTTCTAAAGCACAAGATATTGATTTTCTTAAGAGCGTTGATAGAGTTTGAAATGACGGTATTTCTTCTCAACGAGACGATAATTTTCTTTGAGCAAGTCCTTCATTTTGGAGGTCAATTCTACCTGATTGTTGACCACAATATACTTGGGTTCAGACCGATCGATTTGTTGGATCACATTGGTCCGATTTTCATTAATTCCCAGATAAGACGTTGGGGTCAATAAGGCAGAAGCTGCCAAACGATCGCTTTCTTGATAGAGAGTAGCTGTCGTATCCCAAGCATAGATGGTATCTTTCGACTTGGTGTGATGTTTAATGTAGCTGGCAATAGCGCTCCGTTCACTCGATTGACCAGACTGAAGCACGACATCTTGAACCACTGGATTCGCCAACAGATAGACAAGGGCTACTAGCGGTAAGAAAACTTGGCTCGTAAAGTAAGCGGCCCAAACTTCCTTGTTTTTCTTCTTCCGACCACGACGTTCGATCCCATCGTTTTCTTCCCCATCTCGTGAGAACCAGATCGCAAACAAAGGAAGAACAAATGGCAACATCGGTAACAATTGGTAAGCGCCTTGTTCAGGAAGACCAATCGACACAATGAGGACCACCAAGCTACCTGCCCATCCCATAAAGCGGAAGATCCGGCGAGCACTGCTATTTTGCTTCGTAAAAGACATCAAAAAGGCAGAGACTAGGCCAAAGGCCAGCGCCAACAGTCCATAATAAATGGCATTACTGAAGGTCTGTCCATTGCTAAAATTCAAGGCATTAAAGACATAGGTTACTTGGTTAATGGCATAGCCAAAAGTCTGATTCAAAACGGTGATATAGCCAATTGGATAAAAGACGAGTGAAAAACCAAGGAGAGCTGCTAGCAGTTGATAAAAGCCACGCGCCCATCTCTTCTGCTTGATGTTAAAGGCTGTTAATCCAAGGAAGGCCAACAAATAAAACAAGGCACTGGTCATCGGATCAATCAAGAAAGCCACAGCTGCAATCGCACCATAAAGGATAAAGCCTTCATCCTTACGATGCCCAATCAAATAAGCCAAAATGAAATTCATGCTGGCAAATAGGATTGGAAGACTAAAGAGAGTCACATAAGTTCCTCCAAAACCAAGGCCTAGCACCAAGAAATAAAAGAGTAACTGGACATTCTTCGCTGTATCTTTATCAGACACCAGCAAGCGCACAACCCGATAGAGATAGGTACCCGCAAAGAAGAGGGCAATCGCTTGGAGGATCATCAAGATCCAATGTCCACCCGCCAAGCTTCCCAACCAGTTGATCGCATAATAGAGCAGACCATTGGTCCCGTAAAAATCACCAAACGGGACTTGACCTTTGGTCATTGCCCAACCAGCATACAAGTTTTGCGATTGCTGATCGGTTGCAAACCGGGTTAAAAATGGCACGCCGACATGCAGTAAACTAATCAAGAGACTCAACACAAAAGGAATCGCTAGAGGCACTGGACGCTTGAATTGACGGCGGATCGGCTCAACTGCCACATCCGCTTCTAGCTCTTCCGTATTCTCTTCTACCTTAGATGCTTCCGCTTTCGCCGCTTCAACTCCCGATTTACGAGAACGGCGACTCATCCGACTGAGCGGTTGCTCCGGTTCCTGTTCTGGTTCTTGCTTAGGCTCTGTTACTGGTTCTAGCTTGGCATCACTAATTTCCTCTGATGCCTCCATTGCAACCGGCTCCTCCAAGACTTCTGCCTGCTGGCTATGAGTCGGCTCTTCTTCGCGAAAGACCGACTTGTCTAGCACTTCGCGAATTTCACGTGTATCCTGGAAACTATCCCCCACGTGAAGCCCTAATTTTTTCGAAGTCATTTCTTGCTCTTTTTCGCTCATTCTTTTTCCTTTTCTTCACTATTCCTCTGCTTTTCCTTTTAGAAAAAAGCTCATTATCTTCTCTAGTATACCAAATTCTGCCGACCCTGTCAGCCTCTTGTCACATAGTGATAGGTAAAAAGAGTCAGGCCTCTCAGCTTCTGACTCTTTTCTCTGTTTTCACACACTTGTTACAACATCGGTGCGAATAATTGCATAATTTCCTTGATCAAACTTTGGTGCCATGTAAAGCGGAAGGTATCTTCAGTGATCTCTTGAGACACTTCAAAGATGTGGTCAAAGTCCGCTCGAATCTCTTTCAGAGTAGGCGTTTGATACATCCAGACCGCATTTTCATAGTGATGGACCAGACTACGGTAGTCAAAGTTAATCGATCCCACAACCGCCATTTCATCATCTGCTAGGACTTGCTTGCTGTGGACAAATCCAGGTGTGTACTCATAGATCTTCACTCCTGCATCCATCAAATCTAAATAAGCCCCACGCGTAACGATTTGGATCAATTTTTTATCTGGAATATGCGGAGTCACGATGCGAACATCCACCCCACGAAGGGCTGCATTGCGGATATCCTCTGTCAAATCATAATCGATGATCAAGTAAGGAGTCGTGATATAGACGTAATCTGTCGCCTGGTTGATCATATTTTGATAGACCGTCTTTCCAACCTGCGACTTGTAAATCGGTTTAGGACCGCTTCCATAGGGAATGTATAGTCCTTCACCTTCGACCGCCTTGTTTTCAATATGGTAACGGTCAAAATCCTCGATTTCCCCACGATTGATGTACCAGTTCATGAGAAAAAGTCGGGTCAAGGCCTTAACAGCCCGTCCATCCAAGCGGATAGCACTGTCCTTCCAGTGACCAAATCGCTCAATATGGTTGATATACTCGTCTGCCAAATTGACACCACCCGTATAGCCGATCTGCCCATCAATGACCAGAATCTTGCGGTGGTCTCGGTTGTTATAAGCCACTGTTAGACGGGGGATCACCTTGTTAAACTTGTGAGCATCAATCCCCATCTTTCGTAATCGTTTGGTATAGTTTCCAGCCAAAGTCGCCATACAGCCGATATCATCATAAAGGAGTTTAACTTCAACCCCCTCTTTCACTTTCTGCTCTAAAATCTCTAAGATACTGTTCCACATCAAACCCTCGTCAATGATGTAAAACTCGATGAAGATAAATTTTTTCGCTGCTCTCAGATCCTCTAGTAGTTGTGCATACATGTCCTCTCCTAGAGGATAAAAGGTTGACGCAGTTCCATTGTAGAGATCCGCATTGTGGTCCATGGATAAAATAGACTTAACCAAGCCATAGACTGCCTTGCTTTCTTGCTTGAGCTCCTTACGCAATTGCTGGCTGTTATCCTCTCTAAACTTCATGGACTCCATATTTTTCAGCTGGATCATTTCCTTCTTGGACAAACGCCGCTCGCCAAACATGAGGTATAAGAGCGATCCAAAAACAGGAATGACCGCAATCAAGAGCCAAGTCACCTTATTTTCGGGAGGGGTATTGCGGTTAACAATAGCTAGGATCGTCGACACATATAAGATCCCAATGACCGCAACTGATAGCCAATGCGGGAACCATTTATTGAGCCAAAAGAAGGCCGCAAAGGATGCCCAAAGTTCAAAGCCCATAAACAAAATACTAAATCCATATTTGGACATTAATAGACGTAATTTTCGAAAGGTCACAGCATCCTCCTTTTTTCTTTCTACTAGTATACCAATTCTTTTTACCCGATGCAACGACCAACCAAGCCCCTTCTAGACAAACAAAAAGAGAGTGGGACAGAAATCGGTAATTCGTTAGAATTCGATTTCGTCGTCCCACCTCCGCACAGTTGAGTAGGGCTGTAAAAGCTGATGAA
>JAWGIA010000030.1:0-29621 GCA_032560535.1 Streptococcus parasanguinis
ACGCTGATTTCATCAGCTTTTACAGCCCTACTCAACTGTGCGGAGGTGGGACGACGAAATCGAATTCTAACGAATTACCGATTTCTGTCCCACTCTCTGAATGTACATTTACTGATTATGCTTCTGACTTCTTTTCAGCCGTCTTGTGAACAGCTTTGATACTAATATTCCCATTGCTGGTCATGACTGCTTTGAGTTGTTTCTCACTTGGATGTTCCAGGTAATAATCGGTAATGGCATCTTCGATATGGTCTTGGATGGTACGACGGAGTGGGCGGGCCCCCATTTTTGGATCGTATCCCAGATCGACCAATTTTTCTTTGACCTTCTCTGTCACATCCAGATGAATCTCATTTTGTGCGAGACGTTGATTGACCTCATCGAGCATAAGGGTAACGATTTGGAGAAGGTTTTCTTTTGATAGAGGTTGGAATTCAATGATGCCATCAAAACGGTTCATGAATTCAGGGCTAAAGAAATTCCCGAGTTCTCCCAGTACAGAGTTGGTTCGACCTTCGCGAGCAGCTCCAAAACCAACATTGGCCTCAGCTTTGCCGGTTCCAGCATTAGAGGTCATGATGATAATGGTATCTTTGAAGCTGACGGTACGGCCTTGACCATCTGTCAAACGGCCATCATCCAAGACTTGCAAGAACATGTGCATGACATCTGGATGGGCTTTTTCCACTTCATCCAACAACACGAGGGAGTATGGATTGCGACGAACCTTTTCCGTTAGTTGTCCAGCTTCATCGTAGCCAACATAGCCCGGAGGAGCTCCGACTAGTTTCGCTACGCTATGTTTTTCCATGTATTCGCTCATATCAAAGCGGATCATATTGTCTGCAGAGCCAAAGAGCTCGATCGCCAATTGTTTAGACAACTCGGTCTTTCCGACACCGGTTGGTCCGACAAAGAGGAAGCTTCCGATCGGACGGTTAGGCGATCCTAGGCCGACACGATTGCGTCGAATGGCTTTCGCGATTTTATCAACAGCATCATCTTGACCGATCACATGAGCTTTCAAATCAGAAGCCAGATTGATCAATTGAGACTGTTCTTTTTCTTTCAAATCACCAACAGGAATATTGGTCTTTTGTTCAACGATGTGTTCAATAGTTTTTTCGCTGATGACAGGGGTTTCCTGATCGGTGACATGTTGACCTTGCATTTCCTTGTATTTCGCGATTTGGTCGCGGAAGTAGGCTGCTTTTTCAAAGTCTTCTTCGCGTGTCGCTTGGGCTTTGAGGTTTTCCGCTTCAATCAAGCGCTGGTCGATCACTTTTGGATCCACAAAGTTTAGGGTTAGGTTCATCTTAGACCCCGCTTCATCCAACAAATCAATGGCCTTGTCTGGCAGGAAGCGATCTTGGATATAGCGATTTGAAAGAATAGCTGCCGCTTCGATGGCCCCGTCTGTATAGTGGACGTGGTGGTAGTCTTCGTATTTTTTCTGGATGCCCTTGAGGATGGTGATGGTTTCTTCAACCGTTGGTTCATCGACCTTAACGGGCTGCATCCGACGTTCCAAGGCCGCATCTTTTTCAATGATACGGTATTCATTGAGGGTAGTAGCACCGACTAATTGGAGTTCTCCACGCGCTAAGGCTGGTTTGAGGATATTTCCAGCGTCCATATTACCTTCACCGGCTGATCCTGCGCCAACAATTTCATGGATTTCGTCGATGAACAGAATAACATCTTCGCGTTGACGAATTTCATCCATTAATTTTTGCATGCGTTCTTCGAATTGACCACGGATGCCTGTGCCCTGAACGAGGCTGACGACGTCTAGGCGGATGACTTCTTTTCCTTGCAATTTATGTGGAACGTCGCCATCGACGATTTTTTGAGCCAGGCCTTCCACAACGGCAGTCTTTCCGACTCCAGGTTCCCCAATCAGAACCGGGTTGTTCTTGGTTCGACGGTTGAGAATTTCGATGACACGGATAATCTCCTCGTCACGGCCAATGACAGGGTCAATATCCCCTTTGCGGGCAATTTCTGTGACATTGATGCCGAACTCTTCTAACAGTCCTTTTGGCTTTTGAGGGCGTGCTTGACGAGGGTCTTGATCACCACCACGGTTATTGTTTTGGCCGTAGCCGCCACCTCCATAACTGCCTCCGGATTGAGTTGGAGGGGTTTGAGGTTCTTGCGGACTTTGGAAGTTTCCAAGGTTATTGAAGAAATCTTCAAAAGGATCTCCAGTGAGTTGGCTCCGTTGGGTCATGCCTTTCAAGAAGCTGTTATTTGGGTCTGTTTTCATAATTTTATAGCAATTTTGACAGAGGTCTACTTGCTGCTGACGTCCATTTACATTTGTATATAAATGGATGGTTGATTCATTTATTTTACAATTTTGACAAAGCATATACATACCTCACAGTAGGTTTTTGATGGTTTTCCATCAAGAGACGAGCCTATTTTTGAAAGGTCAAAAATAGTCAAAGATTTATAGTTTCATTATATCAGTATTCTAGAAGTTTGCAAGAATTTGCTACGGAATGTCGCTAAGGATTGAAGAAAGAGCAAATCAATGGAAAAATGTGAATTTTTATTGGAAGAGCTTTCTCTTTTATGATAAAATAGGAGAGTAGAAAGTAAAGAGGAGAAATAAAATGGAATCACATTTAGTACGGATTATCAACCGTTTGGAGACAATGACAAAAGACGGTGGAAACTTGAAACGTAATTTTGAACGTGACGGTGTTGTTGTCGCTGAAGTAGCCTACAACCACAATGAAGAAGAAGGTTCAACCTTTACACTTCGTGATGTTGAAGCGCGTGAAACCTATACATTTGATAGCATTGATTTAATTGCAATGGAAATTTATGAATTGCTTTACTAAGCAGCTGTGTGGATGAGTTTGGGGTGGTCTCAAGCTCATTTTTTGTCCATCTGGCTATAGTTTTCGTCTATAAGAAATTCTAATTAGGAACAGTTAGGTTTGAGAGTTGAAATCTGCTATAATAGAGAGGACTATTTTCATTACTTGACTAGAAAGAGAATTGATATGACGACACTCATTGATGGGAAGGCGCTCGCTACAAAATTACAGGGTGAGATTGCGAAGAAAACAGCACGATTAAAAGAAGAGACAGGGGTTGTGCCTGGACTTGTTGTCATCGTGGTAGGAGATAATCCAGCTAGCAAAATCTATGTAAGAAATAAAGAGCGTTCTGCTATTGCGGCAGGCTTTCGGAGTGAAGTGAGACGACTTCCTGAAAGCATCAGCCAAGTTGAATTATTAGAAGTGATCGAACACTACAATCAAGATCCCCTTTGGCATGGGATTTTGGTGCAGTTGCCACTGCCTAAGCATATCGATGCGGATGCAGTCCTTTTAGCCATTGATCCGACAAAAGATGTGGATGGCTTTCATCCATTGAATATGGGGCGCTTGTGGGCTGGAAATCCGATTATGGTGCCATCGACTCCCGCTGGTATCATGGAGATGTTCAAAGAGTACGGGATTGATCTAGAAGGGAAGCGAGCAGTCGTGATTGGTCGTTCCAATATCGTTGGAAAACCCATGGCGCAGTTGCTCCTCGCCAAAAATGCGACGGTAACCTTGACCCATTCTCGGACCCATCATCTGCCTAAAATTGCTAGAAGAGCAGATATCTTGGTTGTTGCGATCGGTCGTGCGAAATTTGTAACAGCAGACTTCGTGAAAGAAGGCGCCGTCGTCATTGACGTCGGGATGAATCGCGATGAGAATGGCAAATTGTGTGGGGATGTCGATTTTGACTCTGTTGCACCTTTGGCCAGTCATATTACCCCGGTACCAGGAGGGGTTGGGCCTATGACTGTCACCATGCTGATGGAGCAGACCTACGAAGCAGCTGTTCGTGCCTTAAAAAAATGAAAGTGTGAACAAGATGAAGTTTGTATTTGATTTAGATGGAACCCTGTCATTCGATGGTGTCACAATCGATGATGAAATCAAACAGGTCTTATTGAGAGCAGAAGAATTTGGCCATGAAGTTGCCTTTGCTTCTGCACGTTCTTACCGGGACTGCTTGGGTCTTTTAGGGGACCCATTGAGTCAGCAACTCGTGATAGGCTTAAATGGTGGATTGGCCTATCGCCAGGGGCAATTGGTATATGAGGAACAATTGGACAAGGATGTGTATCGGGAAGTCCTTGGCTTTTGCCGCCATTACAATCTACCATTTTTTGTGGATGATACCTTTGATTATAGCGGACAGATTTTGGAAAAAATTCCTTTTGTTGCTAATGTAGATCCCCTCAAGAAAGCCCAGTATCGTTCGTTAGAGGAGCTGACAGATCCGATTAAGGTTGTGATCTATATGGGTGGCCATGAGGAGCTCGTGGATGAGATCATCGAGCGAATCGAAAAGACAGACAAGGCCCATATCCGCTATCATGCGCATGAAAAATGCATCTATCTCAATCCAGCAGATACGCATAAAGCAACAACCGTAGAAGAACTCTGTGGAGAGAATTTCGTGGCTTTTGGCAATGATCAAAATGATATCGAGCTCTTTGAAAAAGCTCTTTATGCAGTTCAGATTGGTGATTTTCCAGCCCTTCAGCCTTATGCGGATGATCAATTGGTAGCCAAACAAAATCAACCACAAGCTGTAGCTGCTAAGATCTTGCAAGTCTTTGCAGAATTCAGAGGAAAATAAAAGAAGGAGGGGGAGTCGTGGCTTCTCCTTTTTCGCTAGAAATGAGGAAGGTATGAGAATAGTTCAGAAAGAAGAGATTCAGCGTGTCATTGCAAAGCGAGAGGCAAGATCTTATAAGGGTGATTTTGGTCGCCTGCTCTTGATTGGGGGGACTTACCCCTATGGGGGAGCTATTATTATGGCGTCGCTTGCTGCGGTTCATAGTGGTGCGGGGCTGGTTACTGTCGCAACAGATCCTGATAATCTGACAGCTCTTCATAGCCATCTTCCTGAGGCCATGAGCTTTGATTTGGCAGATCACGAACTCCTTTGTGAGCAGCTCCAAAAAGCTAGCGTGATTCTCGTAGGACCGGGCTTAAAGGAAGCAAGAGAAAACCAAGCAATCTTGCACATGATTTTTGAACAAGTCTCTAGCCAGCAGGTCTTGATCTTAGATGGAGGAGCTATTAGTCTTTTTGCAGCCTCTCAGTTTGACCTGCCAGAGGCTCAGTTGGTCTTTACCCCCCATCAAAAAGAATGGGAAAAACTGTCAGGGCTTGATCTAGCAAGCCAGACTGAAGACAAGAGTCGAAGAGCAGTACAGAACTTTCCTAAAGGGACTGTCATTGTAGAAAAAGGACCCCACACTCGCGTTTGGACAAGTGGGCAAGAAGAGGGCTATCAGCTAGATGTTGGTGGTCCCTATCAGGCAACAGGGGGCATGGGGGATACCTTGGCAGGGATGATCGCAGGATTTGCGGGTCAATTCCCACAGGTCAGTCTCTATGAGCGCGTGGTGGTTGCGACCTACCTCCATTCAGCCATTGCTGAAGACTTGAGCAAGGAGGCTTATGTGGTTCTACCGACAACCATCAGCCAAGAAATCCCAAAATGGATGAAGAAATGGAGTGACCAAGACCAGGTTGCCAGCACTGAAAATAGAAAATAGGTAAAAAAGATGAAGGAAAGCATTCGGAAAGCAAATCAGTATATCGATGAAAACAGGGAGAAGGTCAACCAGCAATATCGAGGAGCATTTCATTTGCTACCTCCAATCGGCTGGATGAACGATCCAAATGGCTTTGTTTATTTCCGTGGGGAATACCATTTGTTTTACCAATTCTATCCCTATGATAGTGTTTGGGGTCCCATGCATTGGGGGCATGCCAAATCAAAAGATCTTCTCCATTGGGAAGAATTGCCAGTAGCTTTAGCACCAAGTGAAAGCTATGATAAGGATGGTTGTTTCTCGGGTAGTGCTATTGTGAAAGATGACAAGCTCTATTTGCTGTATACTGGTCATGTAGACGATGAGGAAAAGCGCGAGGAGACTCAGTGTCTTGCGGTTTCGACAGATGGCATTACCTTTGAAAAGTTGCCTACTAATCCAGTGATCCATGCTCGACATATTGAGGGGATCGCAGATATTGCAGATTTTCGTGATCCTAAAGTATTTGAATATCAAGGAAGCTATTACGCTGTTATTGCTTCTAAGACGCCAGATGACAGAGGTCAAATTCTCCTATTTGCATCAAGTAATCTAGTAGATTGGGCCTTTACATCAGTCCTTTTAGAAGGTGAAAAAGGGCAAGGGATTATGTGGGAGTGTCCCGATTTCTTCCCTTTAGATGGCAAATGGGTCTTGATCTTGTCACCCATTGAAATGGAAAGACAGCAAGAAAAATACTGGAACTTAAATTCGACGGTTGCCTTTATCGGTGACATGAATTGGGAAACGGGGCATTTTCGTGTCGATTCCTATGATGAAATGGATGGTGGTTTGGATTTCTATGCCCCTCAAACTTGTCAAGGACCAAATGGCGAACGCTACATGGTTGCTTGGATGCAAATGTGGCACCGGTCTATCCCCAGTCATGATTTAGCTCATGGGTGGGCAGGTAGTATGACTCTTCCAAGAAAATTGTCCTTGAAAGACGGACGATTGGTTCAGGAGTTACCTGAGTCAGTGAAAGAACACTTTCTTGTAGAGAATTTTCTAGAAACCATTGTTAAGGGCAATCAGATCATAATCTCAGCTAAAGGGAAACAAACCTTGTTTGAACTAGATGCCAAACCGGGTCGCTCCTTTATCCTTGGTTATGGCGATGAAACTGATCCTGATAGTGTCTTGCAATTGGTTTATGACGCCTCTCAAAAACGCTTTAGCTTAAGTCGAGACCAATTTGGGCACCCAATTTCTGGAAAAGAAAATCCAGCATTTCAATCGAGATGGATTCAGTTGGATGCTGAAAAAGATCATCATTTTTCGATCATTCGCGATACCAACTCAATTGAAGTATTCGTGGATGGTAAAACTCTCTCGATGACCTTTTATGAAACGAGTCAAAATCCCGTCTATACCCTCACGGCAGATGAAGGGATCGATTGGGTCGTAAAAACCTATCAAAAATAGGAAATCAATAGCCTCCTAAAGAAAAAAAGACAAGTTCTATGACTTGTCTTTTGTATTAGGAAAGAATGGAAGCGAGGAGTCCTCCCAGAATGAGGATGATAGCACCGCTCAGTCGGTTGGCCATTTGGGCGAAGGCGATCATTTCCATACGATCAGATGCGGAGAGAACAGCGATATTTCCGGTTCCTCCCATCGAGTTATTGATCATACCAGATCCGATAGCAGTCTCGACTGGATACAATCCAACCAGTTTTCCGATCAAAGCAGAAGCAAGCCCCATAGCTAGAACAGAGGTCAAGCTTAGGAGAATGAATTGCCAGGTCATCGCCATAGCTAGAGTTGAAAGGTCAATCAAGGAAAGACCAATCCCAGCTAGGACTGCATGGGTGAGGTTGGTCATAATGACTTGGTTGAACATAACCACACAGTTTTCCAAAGGTTTTGGGACAGCATTGAAAGCTTTCAGGATAAAGACGATGATAATCATGAAGGCATAACTGTGGATTTTTGGAACAAAGGCATTGCAGATGACCCCGAGAAGAAAAATACTAAAGGCAAACATCATTCCAACTCCGATTTGGGTCGGATCAAGTGTGAGTTTTTCTTTCTTCAATTCATCTTTATTGACAGGAATCAAGACGCCGTGACCATTGTAAGGACTGTCTGCAAAGACTTTGACGATTAAAACAGCACCAATGATGGCAAGGATATTACCAAGTGTGGTAGCGGGTGCCAATTGAGAGAAGATGGCTGCTTGGCTTCCATGGAGATTAGCAGCGTAGATCTTTGAAAGAGGCAGGATTCCAGCTCCCATTCCTCCGACCATTTGTGGGAAGGAAACATAGAGAATCGAATGTCCAAATCCTTGTCCCAAAAGGCTTCCAACGATCCCAACAGAGAGAGCCCCAATGACCATGGTGACCAAGGAAACAGGAATAAAGCGAGCAGAAGCTTTTACCAAGAGATTGCGATTCATCCCTAGAATAGCCCCACAAATCAAGGCTGCGATATAAAAATCCAGAAAGCCAAAGGAATCTCCCAAAAAGCCCTTGGTGGCTGTGATGATGTTTGCTGGAATAACATGGAAGGTCGCTAGAAGAGTAGCTCCTAGTAAGGTGAAGACAGATCCCCCACCTAGGTAAGAATTCATGATTGGAAGTTTCTCACCGATAAAGTAGAGAAGATGCCCCATGACGACCAAAAGGAGGGTTAATCCAAGCATATTGAGTGGGAGTTTCCCCATAGCAATCGTCACCGCAAGAACGATGACGATGAATGCATATAGAGGAAGACTGACACCGGAAATGTTGATTTCATTCAATTTTTTCATGGTTGTTCAGTCAGCTCCTTATTAGTATTTAGGATGCCATTTAAGGTCACGTACAGCTTTTGCCATATCTGTTTCTTTAGCTTGTGCAAGCCCTTGTTCTTGAGCTTTCTTGGCAACAGCTTCAGCTACCTTGATAGACACGTCAGCTACATATTGGAATGGCGGAAGGACTGGCGCACCTGATTGACCTGGATTGACAATACCGGACAATGAGTGAGCAGCTGCCCCAATCATTTCATCTGTCAACAATTTGGCTTCAGAGGCCAACATACCAAGACCAAGTCCTGGGTAGATCAAAGCGTTATTGGCTTGACCAATTTCATAGTCCACACCTTTGTAGCTAATGGTTCCTGAAGGGACACCGGTAGCGACAAAGGCTTTACCGTCTGACCATTCGATGACTTGTTGGGCTGTTGCTTCCAATTTCTTGGTTGGGTTAGAAATTGGGAAGATAACTGGGCGTTCAGTGTTTTCACACATGGCTTCAACCACTTCCTTAGTGAAGGCACCTGGGTTTGTAGAAGTTCCGACCAAGATCGTTGGTTTTACTGTTTTGATCACTTCAAGAAGGCTGGTCATATCGCCTTTACCTTCGAAGTCAGAACGTTTTTTAGCAAATGGTTTTTGAGCTGGTGTCAAATCTTCCATATCGTCAAACAAAAGACCTTGTTTATCGATCATGAAGAAACGTTTGTAAGCTTCTTCTGGAGAAAGACCTTCAGCAACCATTTCAGCGTGAACACGGTCTGCAATACCAGCACCAGCAGAACCACCACCATAGCAAAGGTAAACTTGGTCTGTCAATTTTTCACCAGTGATATCCATTGCTCCAAAGATACCGCCCAAGACAACGATCCCAGTTCCTTGAATATCATCGTTGAAAGTTGGGATTTCTTTCTTGTAACGGTTCAAGATATCAGCCGCATTTGAACGACCGAAGTCTTCCCAGTGAAGGTACAATTTAGGGAAAAGTTTTCCAGCTGTTTGAACGAATTGATCGATAAAGGCATCGTATTTTTCACCACGAACACGTTCATGACGATTCCCAAGATACATTGGATTGTTCAACAATTCTTCACGGTTGGTACCAGCATCGATGACAAGAGGCATAACGCAAGCTGGATCAATGCCTGCAGCAGCCGTGTAGACCATCAATTTCCCGACAGAGATGTCGACCCCTTGGACACCCCAGTCACCGATACCAAGGATTCCTTCTGCATCAGTTGCAACGATCAAGCGGATATCGCGATCGCCAGCCGCATTTTTCAACGTTTCTTCGATATTTTCTGGGTGGTTAATATCAAGGTAAGCGGCATATTGTGGGTCTACAAAGAGTTCAGAATATTGTTCAATGGTGTCTGCGATCACTGGATCGTAGACGATTGGGTTGAACTCAACGATGTGTTGGTTAAAGAGGTAGTAGAAAAGAGTACGGTTTGTATTGAAAATTTCCATCAAGAAAAGACGTTTTTCAAGGTCTGATGGTTTGCGCAAGAAATGTTGATAAGCTTGTTCAGCTTGTTCTTCGATGGTTTGAACATATGGAGGAAGAAGACCAATCAGGCCAAGTTCTTTACGTTCTTCCATTGTGAAAGCAGTTCCTTTATTTAAGAAAGGATTGTTTAAAATTTCATGTGATTTCATTGCGAAATACTCCTCATAAATAATTTATCTGTAAGATTTTTTCTCACGCAAGCCATTATAGTCTTCGGTAATTCTTATAGTCAACTTCCCTTGTCCTTATAAAAAAATTTTATAAGTAAGAGTTTTGTGTTAGAATGAAGGAAATGGAAATTGTAGAAATAGAGGGATAGAGATGAATATCCGAGACTTGGAATATTTTTATCAACTGTCAAAACTAAAGTCTTATACTGATGTGGCACATTATTTTCAAGTGAGTCAACCGACTGTGACCTATGCCATCAAGCGTTTAGAGGACCACTATGCTTGCCAGTTGGTAGAAAAATCGTCTTCTAATCGTGTCTTGCACCTAACTCAGCCGGGGAAGGTTTTAGCCAATCACGCGCGAGAGGTTTTAATCGAAATCGAAAAGACAGAAAAAGCTGTTGAACGAAGTAAAAAGAATCTGTTGCGCATTGGACTACCGCCTTTGATCACTAGCGATATCATGAAAAAATTTGGGACGCATGATGAAGAGCTTGAGATTTTTCGTCAATCGCAATTGGTGCAATTAGGTTCCAGGGATTTGATGCGTTTGTTGGTGCGTGGAGATTTAGATTTTAGTCTGTTGGGAAGCTTAGAGCCCATTTCACACGCGCATTTGACCAGTCAGCTCTTGTATAAAAAAGAATTTTTTGTGATTGTTTCAAAGGATCATCCACTAGCAGATCGCAAGGAAATTTCTTTTAAAGAGGTGTTAGAGGAGACCTTCATTCTGTTAGATGAGCATCATGTCCACATGACGGCTTTTAAACGCTTGAATGCTCGCTTTGATGATTTAGCCCAGTCTACTGTTGTCTTGACCGATTCCAACTTGGTTTTGAGTTTCATCGAAGAAAATTTAGGGATTGGCCTCATGACCGATCTGACTCTTTTTCCAGAATATCCAAATCTTGTCAAAATTCCGCTGGTTGAAGAGGAAAAAACAGTCTTCTATATTAGTTATGCATATCCAAATGAAGGGGAACCCCAAGCGCTTCTTAGCTCCTTTATTGAACGATTAGAGAAGTGTGAAAAATAAGGAAGCTGGTTTAAAATAGATCAGTAGAAAGTGTCTTGAATAAAATGAGGCTTGGAGAGAAAGGAAATTCATGATTTCGCTTTATCTGCCAGCCTTTTTTGGCGTTTTTTGGTATAATTAAACTTGATCATATTCTGCAGAAAGGAGTTCCTATGTCCAACTATTTATCCGTATCAAGTTTGACCAAATATTTGAAATTAAAATTTGATAAGGATCCCTATTTGGAAAGGGTTTATCTGACAGGGCAGGTCTCCAATTTCCGAAAACGTCCCAACCACCAGTATTTTTCATTAAAGGATGAAAAAGCGGTCATTCAAGCGACTGTCTGGGCTGGGATCTATAAGAGTTTTGGTTTTGAGCTAGAAGAAGGCATGAAAATCAATGTCATTGGTCGGATCCAACTTTATGAGCCAAGTGGGAGTTATTCCATTGTCATCGAAAAGGCGGAGCCAGATGGGGTAGGGGCCTTAGCCATCCAATTTGAGCAACTCAAGAAAAAGCTGACCGAAGAAGGGCTGTTTCAGGATCGGTGGAAGCAAGCTCTACCACAATTTCCAAGAAAGATCGGGGTGGTCACTAGTCAAAGTGGGGCCGTGATTCGCGATATTATCACAACGGTGAGCCGTCGTTTTCCTGGTGTGGACATCGTGCTCTACCCGACCAAGGTTCAGGGAGAAGGCGCTGCAAGTGAGGTGGTTGCTAATATCCAGAAGGCCAATGCTCGGACGGACCTAGATGTCTTGATCATCGGTCGTGGGGGTGGTTCGATTGAAGACCTCTGGGCCTTTAATGAAGAGCCGGTTGTGCGGGCTATTTTTGAGTCTAGAATTCCCATTATTTCCAGTGTGGGACATGAGACAGACACGACTCTAGCAGATTTTGTAGCGGACCGACGAGCCGCTACTCCGACAGCAGCAGCTGAATTAGCCACTCCGGTGACGAAATTGGATCTCTTGTCGCATTTACAAAAGCAGGAGAATCGCATGGCAACAGCCATGTCCAATCGTTTGGCCTATAATCGTGAACGTTTGGCCAAATTAAGTCAATCGGTTATTTTTAGACAGCCCGAGAGACTCTATGATGGCTACCTGCAAAAGATTGACCAGTTGCAATTGCGATTGAAACAAGGAATGCGTGATGCCTATGGACAAGGGGCCAATCAACTGCAAGGTCTGCGTCATCGCCTAGAAGCCATGTCTCCTTTGCATCGCATCGAGCGCTACCAAGACCGCCTGCTCCAAGATAAGAGAATCTTAACCAACCGAATGGAACAAGTCCTAAAAGAGCAAAAGATCAAGGTACAAGGCTTATCAGAAGCCCTCTTGATGCTCGATACCAGTCGGATTATTGCGCGTGGTTATGCTATGGTTAAGGAAGGAGATCAGGTCTTGGATTCGGTTGCGAAAGTAAAAGAAGGAGACCCGCTGTCCCTCATCATGAGAGATGGCCAGTTAGAAGTAGAGGTAAAACATGTCGAAAGAAAAGAAATTTGAAGAAAATTTAGCAGATTTGGAAGCCATCGTCCAAAAATTGGAGAGTGGGGATGTGGCTCTTGAAGAAGCCATTACAGAATTCCAAAAAGGAATGAAGTTGTCAAAAGAATTGCAAGATACCTTGGATCAAGCAGAGAAAACCTTGGTCAAGGTCATGCAAGCAGATGGTACTGAAGCGGATCTAGCATGAGACAAGAAGAAAAACGAAATAGAGTAGAGCAAGCGGTTCGCTCTTTTTATGAGGAGAAAGCCGTTGCCCCCCATTTAGTGGAGTCGGTCCTGTATTCGATCCAGGCAGGTGGAAAACGCCTGCGCCCCTTGCTCCTTCTAGAATTGTTAGAGGCCTTTGGACTGGAATTGACGGAGGCTCACTTTCAAGTGGCAGGAGCTTTGGAGATGATCCATACAGGAAGCCTTATTCACGATGATCTGCCTGCCATGGACAATGATGATTACCGTCGGGGGCAATTGACCAATCATAAGAAATTCGGAGAAGACCTGGCGATTTTAGCAGGGGATGCACTTTTTCTTGACCCCTTTGGGCTGATAGCTACGAGTGCCCTTCCTGATGCGGTCAAGGTCTCTTTGATTCTTGAATTGTCAGATGCTTCCGGTAGTCGTGGAATGGTAGCTGGCCAAGTCCTTGATATGGAAGGGGAGCACAAACAGCTCACGCTAGCAGAGTTGCAGACTATCCATGCCAATAAGACAGGGCGCCTCCTTGCCTATCCTTTCATCGCAGCTGGTTTGATGTTAGAGTTGCAAGCAGACATTGCTCAACTCTTAGAAAAAATCGGGAAAAAATTAGGCCTGGCTTTTCAAGTGCGGGATGATATTTTGGATTTAGTCGCTGATTTTGAAGCTTTGGGGAAGACCCCTCAAAAGGACTTAGTAGCTGAAAAATCGACCTATCCAGCCCTGTTGGGATTGGAAGAATCAAAAGCATTGCTAACAAGCGAATTAGATGCTTGCGAGGACTTGTTGGATCAGATTACAGCTGCTTGCGACTTTGATCCGCGAGCGATCAAGAAATTAATAGAAGGATTACGAATAGATGGCTAAGGAAAGAGTGGATGTATTAGCCTATAAACAAGGCCTATTTGATACCCGCGAACAAGCCAAAAGAGGGGTGATGGCAGGTCTTGTCGTTGCCGTCATCAATGGTGAGCGCTTCGATAAACCGGGTGAAAAAATTGATGAAGCAACCGAGTTGAAATTAAAGGGTGAAAAGCTCAAATATGTCAGCCGGGGCGGTCTTAAATTAGACAAAGCCCTGAACCAATTTGGTTTATCTGTAGAGGGTAAAATTGCCATTGATATCGGAGCTTCTACAGGTGGCTTTACAGATGTCATGTTGCAAAACGGAGCCAGCCAGGTCTTTTCGGTGGATGTCGGGACCAATCAGTTGGCCTGGAAATTGCGCAATGATCCTCGGGTAGTCTCGATGGAACAGTTCAATTTCCGCTATGCCGAGCCAGATGATTTTGAAGCGACACCGAGCTTTGCCAGTATCGATGTCAGCTTTATTTCCTTGGACTTGATTCTGCCAGCCCTTCACCGGATTTTGGCAGAAAATGGACAAGTCGTGGCCTTGGTCAAACCTCAGTTTGAGGCAGGACGCGAACAGATCGGGAAAAATGGGATTATTAAGGATCCTAAGATTCATTTAGCCGTTCTTGAAAAGGTCGCTGCATTTGCAGGGACACATGGCTTTGCGGTAATGGGAGTGGATTATTCCCCTATCCAAGGAGGCCATGGCAACATCGAATTTTTGATGTATCTAGAAAAAAAAGAAGAGAAAACAAAGCCAACTACAGAGCAGCTGGAGGCTGTTGTGGAGCTGGCACACAAGGAATTTAAACATGAAGAGTAAGAATATCAGATTAGAAAAAATTCGCCGCTTCATTCGCGATCATGAAGTGGGGACCCAAGAAGAGATCGTCGAACATTTGAAAGAAGAAGGCATCTCAGCAACCCAAGCGACAGTATCACGGGATATCAAAGAATTGGGCATCGTAAAACGCCCTCTGAAAGACATGACCTATGTCTATGAATTGCCACGTAAGCACCATCAAGGGATCGGGATGATTGAAAGCAATATCTTGTCTCATCGTCGCATGGGAGAATATGTCAATTTCACCATGGTTCCAGGGACGGCTCCTCTAGTCAAACGTCGCTTGCGGGAGATTTATAAGGAGCATATCTTTAGTATTGTCGCAGATGATGATACGATCTTGTTGATTGCTTATTCCGCACCAGAAGCAGAGAATATCCTCAAATCAATCTTTGGGTGGTAAGAGCCTATGCTATTAGAAATTTCGATTAAGAACTTTGCCATTATCGAAGAGATTTCCTTAAATTTTGAAAAGGGAATGACGGTACTGACAGGGGAAACAGGTGCAGGGAAATCCATCATTATCGATGCCATGAACATGATGCTGGGAAGCCGCGCAACGACGGATGTCATCCGACACGGAGCCCCAAAAGCGGAAATCGAAGGCCTCTTCACCGTTGAGAGCAATCGTCATCTGACAGCTCTCTTTGAAGAGCAAGGACTAGAGTGGACCGATGAATTGATCATTCGCCGAGAGATCCTGCAAAATGGACGAAGTGTCAGCCGGATCAATGGTCAAATGGTGAATTTGTCTGTCTTAAAGGCAGTCGGCCAACATTTGGTGGATATCCATGGCCAGCATGATCAGGAAGAACTTATGCGCCCCCAATTGCATATCGCTATGCTGGATGAATTTGGGGATGCAGCCTTTTTCCAAACCAAAGACGCTTATCGTCAAACCTTTGAAGATTACAAACGTCTGCGCAAACAAGTAGTGGAACTTCAGCGCAACCAGCAGGAAAACAAGGCCCGTATTGAGATGTTGGAGTTTCAAATTGCAGAGATTGAGGCAGCTGCCTTGGAAGTGGATGAGGACCTGCGTCTGGAGCAAGAACGCCAACGCCTGCTCAATCACAAGATGATTGCTGATACCCTAACCAACGCCTATACCATGCTGGATGCAGAAGAATTTTCGAGCCTCTCCAATGTTCGCTCAGCCATGAATGATCTGGAAAGTATTGAAGAATATGATCCCAGCTACAAAGAGCTCTCAAGCCAGTTATCGGAAACCTTCTATGCCCTTGAGGATATTACCAAGCGCTTAGAAGATGTGGTCGATGGTCTGGAGTTTGATGGCAATCGCCTCATGCAGGTGGAATCTCGTTTGGATTTGATCCACTCCATCACGCGCAAGTATGGTGGCCAAGTCAAGGACGTATTGGAATACCTGGCGCAAATCACCAAAGAATATAGCCTTCTCACCGGAAGTGATCTCTCGTCTGAGGACTTGGAAAAAGAACTCAAACGTCTAGAAAAGAGTTTGGTCACCTTGGCTCAAGATTTGAGTGATCAACGGCATGACCTAGCTCAAGATTTGGAAAATGAAATCCAGCAAGAATTGGCAGATCTCTACATGGACAAGGCGCGTTTTCAAGTGCGTTTTAGCAAGGCTAAGTTTAATCGTGAGGGAAATGAAGCTGTCGAATTTTACATTTCGACCAACCCAGGTGAGGATTTTAAACCCCTTGTCAAGGTAGCATCCGGCGGAGAATTGTCACGCTTGATGTTGGCCATTAAGTCGGCTTTTTCTCGAAAAGAAGGAAAAACCAGTATTGTCTTTGACGAGGTGGATACAGGAGTCTCTGGGCGTGTGGCTCAAGCCATCGCAGCGAAAATTCACAAGATTGGTCAAAATGGCCAAGTGCTTGCCATTTCTCACCTGCCTCAAGTCATTGCTGCAGCAGATTATCAATTCTATATTGAGAAAATCAGTGATGAACACTCAACTGTATCTACTGTTCGTTTGCTCAATAGAGAAGAACGAATCGAAGAAATTGCCAAGATGCTGGCAGGAGAGGATCTAACGGAAGCTGCCCGTCAACAAGCAGAGCAACTTCTCAAGCGTTAAGAGAAAGAAGGTTTGAAACAATGTCAACATACTTTGTAGTCGGAGATATTCACGGAAAAGCACAAATGCTAGAAGAGCTCATGACAGAGTGGGATGGAAAAGCTCAATTGGTCTTTTTAGGGGATTTGATAGATCGAGGCGAAAATGGCAAACGATCAATTGAAATCGTAAAGGACTACGTAGACCATCACGGAGCGGTTTGCCTTTCCGGGAATCACGAGTACATGTTTTTAGCCTGGTTGGACAATCCAGAAGAGCGTTATGACCACTACCGAAGAAATGGTGGCGATACGACCATCAACTCTCTGTTAGGCCGGCCACTCGATGCTCCTGTAGATGGCATTGCGGATGCGCAAGCAGTAGAAAATGCCGTTCCTGACTTGGTGGCCTTCATCCGTAGTTTGCCTTTTGACTACGAGACAGAGACCTATTATTTTGTCCACGCTGGTGTGGATCTAACCCTTGAAAATTGGCGAGAAACCAGTGATTACCAAAAGGTCTGGATCCGAAAACCATTCCATGAAGCGGAGAATCATACAGACAAATGGATCGTCTTTGGCCATACACCAGTCTATGGACTGCTCAATGAGCCAGTCGGCACCGAAAATCTTTGGATTTCAGATCAGAAGATGGGTGTCGATGGGGGCGCTGTCTTTGGTGGAGTCCTCCATGGATTGCTCTTGGATGATCAAGGCATTGTCCATGACCATGTCCTTCATAATACAGGTTTTTCTGCCGCAGACGACTGAGGAAGCAGGAATGGATATCTTTCACTGCAAAACCCCGTGTTTTTTGATATAATGAAAGCAGAACATTCATAGGAAGAGTATAGAAATATATGGCAAATATTAAAATAGTTACAGACTCATCTATTACAATTGAGCCTGAAGTGGTTGAAGAATATGGCATCACCATTGTGCCACTTTCTGTTATGGTGGATGGAGTCCTTTATTCCGACAGTGAGTTGGGTGAGGGTGACTTCTTGCGCTTAATGCAGTCTAGCAAAAATCTTCCAAAGACCAGCCAACCACCCGTTGGAGTCTTTGCGGAGGTGTATGAAAAGTTAGCAGCAGACGGAGCTCATATCGTTTCAATTCATATGTCTCATGCCTTGTCAGGAACCGTAGAGGCGGCTCGTCAAGGAGCAACCTTATCAGGGGCAGAAGTAACTGTGATTGATAGTGGCTTTACAGACCAAGCCATGAAGTTTCAAGTGGTTGAGGCAGCTAAGTTGGCTAAAGAAGGAGCAGATCTAGACACCGTTTTAGGTCGTATTGAAGAAGTCAAAGAAAAGACAGAGTTGTATATCGGCGTATCTACCTTGGAAAATCTAGTTAAAGGTGGTCGGATTGGCCGTGTCACCGGACTTTTGAGCTCGCTTCTTAACATCCGTGTGGTGATGCAAATGAAGGACCATCAGTTGGAACCAATCGTCAAAGGACGTGGAAACAAGACCTTTAAGAAATGGTTGGATGAATTGGTAGAGAATCTTTCCCATAGTAAGGTGGCTGAGATCGGGATTTCTTACGCAGGGGCACCAGAGTGGGCCAATGAAATGAAGGCTCAGTTGCAATCGTTCGTTGAAAATGCGATCCCAGTTCTCGAAACTGGATCGATTATTCAAACCCATACAGGTGAGAATGCATTTGCAGTTTTGGTGCGCTACGAATAAGCTGAATAAATGTTTGAAAAAACAGGTTTAGTACTTGACCTAAAGGCTTTTTTTAGATATTATAGTACTGTTAAGGCGTAAAGCCTAAAAAAATTTGGAGGATTTGTTAAATGGCTAACAAACAAGATTTGATCGCAAAAGTGGCAGAAGCTACAGAATTGACTAAAAAAGATTCAGCAGCAGCTGTTGACGCTGTATTCGCAGCAGTTTCAGAATACCTTTCAAAAGGTGAAAAAGTTCAATTGATCGGTTTCGGTAACTTCGAAGTTCGTGAACGTGCAGCTCGTAAAGGTCGCAACCCACAAACTGGTAAAGAAATCAAAATCGCAGCTTCTAAAGTTCCAGCATTCAAAGCTGGTAAAGCTCTTAAAGAAGCAGTTAAATAATTGCATTTTGAAAAGCCATCCTAGATTTCTAGGATGGTTTTTTTGTTGGACAGCTCTATAGGATAAGGGTATAATAGGAAAAAAGAAGGAGAGAGAAAAGACCATGCGATTCATTTTAGGCCTCTTTGCCTTGTTGTTTATCCGACCTATTTTGTATCTATTGAAAGGGCTGTGGTTCGTACTGGAATTTTGCTTTATGATCCTCGTGGTCAAAATGATCCTAGGAACCGTGCGCTGGATGACCAGTTGGATCGGTTGAGAGTAGATGAATCTATTTCAGGCTCGTGAATCAATGTCCCCCGGACATAAACTCGCTTTTCGGTTTTCAGGCTCATGAAAAAAATGTCCACTGGACATTTTTTTTAATTAAAAGCATTCTAAATAGTGATTTATTTTGAAACATGCTATAATAGGGGTAACGAATCGATTAAATCATATTGGAAAGGGGGGATCATAGTGAACGCATTGCATCGTCATGAAGAAGAGCGCGTGGAAGAAGTCTTGCAAAATTTGCGTGCCAAGGGTATTCGGATTACTGATACCCGCAGAGCAGTTCTTTCCTATTTAGTGGCGAGTCATGAACATCCAAGCGCTGAGAAGATCTATCGCGATTTATTGCCTCAGTTTCCAAGCATGAGTCTAGCAACTGTCTACAACAATATCAAGGTTTTAATTGATGAGGGGGTTGTTTCTGAGATCAAGGTTCGCAATGATACCACGACCTATTTTGATTTCATGGGGCATGACCATTTGAATGTGGTATGTGAAAAATGTGGTCGTATCGCAGATGTGGACATTGAAGTCCCAGATCTTCGCGAAGAAGCAGCCAGTCAAAGTGGCTACCAGATCACCAAGACCCAGATGACGGTCTATGGCATTTGCCCCGACTGTCAGAAAAATTAATGTGAGAAAAACCAAAGCCATCAGGCTCTTTTTTGTGAGAAATTGCGCTTTTCTATGGTCGCCACTAGATTTTTTACTGAAAATCTAGTAGAATAAAATAGATAAACGGGGGAAACCTCGGAGAATAAAAAGGAGATCCATCTAATGGTAAAATTGGTTTTTGCTCGCCACGGTGAGTCTGAATGGAACAAAGCTAACCTTTTCACTGGTTGGGCTGATGTTGATTTGTCTGAAAAAGGTACACAACAAGCGATCGACGCTGGTAAATTGATCAAAGAAGCTGGTATCGAATTTGACCAAGCTTACACTTCAGTATTGAAACGTGCGATCAAAACTACTAACTTGGCTCTTGAAGCTTCTGACCAATTGTGGGTTCCAGTTGAAAAATCATGGCGCTTGAACGAACGTCACTACGGTGGTTTGACTGGTAAAAACAAAGCAGAAGCTGCTGAACAATTTGGTGATGAACAAGTTCACATCTGGCGTCGTTCATACGATGTATTGCCTCCTGCAATGGACCGTGATGATGAACACTCAGCACACACTGACCGTCGTTATGCTTCACTTGACGATTCAGTAATTCCAGATGCTGAAAACTTGAAAGTTACTTTGGAACGTGCCCTTCCATTCTGGGAAGATAAAATCGCTCCAGCTCTTAAAGACGGTAAAAACGTATTCGTAGGAGCACACGGTAACTCAATCCGTGCTCTTGTTAAACACATCAAACAATTGTCAGATGACGAAATCATGGATGTGGAAATCCCTAACTTCCCACCATTGGTATTCGAATTTGACGAAAAATTGAACGTTGTAAAAGAATACTATCTTGGAAAATAAAAATATCCAGTGGATATTTTTATCCCGAGCCTGAAAATGCCAAAGCGAGGCTTATCCAGTGGATATTTTTATCCCGAGCCTGAAAACGCAAAAGCGAGGCAATTATAACGTGATTCGTTATCAATCATAGAAAGCTGACTTCGGTCAGCTTTTTTGCTTGTCTTCCTTAGATCCTAGCTGGTTTTGGGTTTTCAGTAACCCCTAAAAGTGTTATAATAGAGTGTTACTAAATTGGGTTCCATTAGCCCTGAAAGGAAAAGAAAATGACAAAATCATTCTACATCACAACCCCTATCTATTACCCATCTGGTAAATTGCATATTGGTTCAGCTTATACAACGATCGCCTGTGACGTTTTGGCGCGTTACAAACGCATGATGAACTACGATGTCTTCTACCTGACTGGTCTCGATGAGCACGGTCAAAAGATCCAGCAAAAAGCAGAAGAAGCTGGGATTACGCCACAAGCTTACGTAGATGGGATGGCCGTTGGAGTGAAAGAACTCTGGCAATTACTTGATATCTCATATGATAAATTCATCCGTACGACAGACGACTACCATGAAAAAGTAGTGGCTCAGGTCTTTGAACGCTTGCTTGCGCAAGACGACATCTACCTGGGTGAGTACTCTGGTTGGTATTCAGTCTCTGATGAAGAGTTCTTTACAGAAAGCCAATTGGCTGAGGTATTCCGTGATGAGAATGGCAAGGTCATCGGTGGGGTAGCCCCATCAGGCCACGAAGTAGAATGGGTCTCCGAAGAATCTTACTTCCTTCGCCTCAGCAAATACCAAGACCGCTTGGTTGAATTTTTCAAATTTCAACCGGATTTCATTACGCCAGATGGCCGTCTCAATGAAATGTTGAAAAACTTCATCGAGCCAGGCTTGGAAGACTTGGCGGTATCTCGGACTACCTTTACCTGGGGAGTTCCAGTTCCATCTAATCCAAAACACGTGGTCTATGTATGGATTGATGCCCTTCTCAACTATGTGACGGCTCTTGGTTACGGTCAAGAAGATCATGAAAACTTTGATAAATTCTGGAACGGAACCGTCTTCCACATGGTTGGAAAAGACATCCTTCGTTTCCACTCGATCTACTGGCCAATCCTTCTCATGATGTTGGATATCAAATTGCCAGAACGCTTGATTGCCCATGGTTGGTTTGTCATGAAAGACGGCAAGATGTCGAAGTCTAAAGGGAATGTCATCTATCCAGAAATGTTGGTGGAACGCTTCGGCTTGGATCCACTCCGTTACTACCTCATGCGTAGCCTTCCAGTTGGTTCTGATGGGACCTTCACACCAGAAGACTACGTGGCTCGTATCAACTATGAATTGGCCAATGACCTTGGAAACCTCCTTAACCGGACGGTAGCCATGATTAACAAATACTTTGGTGGTCAAGTTCCAGCTTATGTCGAAAATGTCACAGTATTTGATGCCGATTTGGCTAAGGTAGTTGAAGAAAACATCGCTGAATACCACAAGCAAATGAACGCGGTTGATTACCCACGCGCTTTGGAAGCCGTATGGAACATCATCTCTCGGACCAACAAGTACATCGATGAGACAGCGCCTTGGGTCCTCGCTAAAGAAGATGGTGACAAGGAACACTTGGCAGCAGTCATGGCTCACTTGGCAGCTAGCCTTCGTGTCGTGGCTCACTTGATCCAACCATTCATGATGAACACCTCAAATGCCATCATGGAACAACTTGGCTTGGGCTTGGACTTCGATCTTGAAAACTTGACCCTAGCAGGTTTCCCTGAAAATGTCACAGTGGTTGCCAAAGGAACTCCAATCTTCCCACGTCTCGACATGGAAGAAGAAATTGCCTACATCCAATCTCAAATGACTGCTGGAAAACCACAAGAAAAAGAATGGATTCCAGAAGAAGTTGAACTCAAGTCTGAAAAAGATGAGATCAAATTTGAAGACTTTGACAAGGTTGAAATCCGTGTAGCAGAAGTCAAAGAAGTGGAACGCGTCGAAGGATCAGACAAACTGCTTCGCTTCCGTCTAGATGCAGGAGATGGCGAAGACCGTCAAATCCTCTCTGGTATCGCGAAATTCTATCCAAATGAACAAGAATTGGTCGGCAAAAAACTCCAAATCGTGGCCAACCTCAAACCACGTAAGATGATGAAAAAATACGTCAGCCAAGGCATGATTCTTTCAGCTGAACATGGAGATCAATTAACAGTCTTAACTGTTGATCCATCTGTTCCAAATGGAAGCATTATTGGTTAAACATATATAAAAAAGCACTCCCGCGGGAGTGCTTTTCTTGTATTGATATGGTTCCCATCATTGAATTTTACAAGGATGGTAGATGAGTCCTATTAGTAATGGGTGTTAACGGAGACTTCCGCAGTGAGAAAAGAGTCTGAAACGGTATCGTTTCAGACTCTCGGAAGATTTGAGACAGTGGGCTCAAATCTTAGGTATGGAATCCCAAAGGGATTCGCTACCGTCCGTCCTCACCTAAGGAAAGTCTCCGAATATAGTCCCTATTCATCCGGCCGGTATTCCAAGATATCTCCTGGCTGGCAGTCGAGTTCTTTGCAGATGGCTTCAAGGGTGGTGAAGCGGATGGCTTTGGCCTTGCCGGTTTTGAGGATGGAGAGGTTGGCTGTGGTGATGCCGATTTTGTCAGCTAGCTCGTTGGATTTCATCTTTCGCTTGGCTAGCATGACATCTAGATTGACGATAATCATGGCAACCTCCTTAAATGGTTAGCTCATTTTCTTCAGCAATCTCAATCCCTCTCTCTAAAATCTTGCCAAGGACCCAGACAATTGGGACAGCAAGAAGAAGTCCCGTGTTAAAGGTCAATTGGAAGGTAAAGGGAAGGAGATAAGCATTGCCGCTGGTCTCAAGTGTGCCAGACATAAAGGACAAGACCAAGAGAATCTTCCAAGCTCGGTTGCAAAGATCAATGTTGGAGTGAGAAAAGATCTTTTCTTGGTAGAGATTTTGGAGGAAGCTGCGAATGGTGATGAGAAGGTAAATATAGATAGCGCTTGAGGCTAGTGGGAAGAGCAACTGCCAGAGAGGTTGCGGATGTTTGGGGAAGAGCTGGATGCCATTCACATCAAAGGACAAGCGTCCAGTTTGAATGAGATCTTTAAACACTCCCATCCGTGAAAGCAGGTGGACGACCAGTGCAGCCACAGTCATAAAGCCACAGAAGTAAATGAAAGCCGTCAAGACTTCAATGACATTTTTTAAGGTTTTTGAGTTTTTCATCGCAAGCCTCCTTGAAGTTTATTTATTTTTCACTTATAGTATACTCCTTATAAAAAATTAGTCAATAAAAAGTATCGAAAAACGATAAAAAAATAACGATAAACAAAATATTGTTTTTGGAAAACAGGTATTCTCTGCTAAAACTAGTCGGTTTAAGCCGAGGAAACCACTACATAGAGGGGAATTTTACTATACTTTCGATTTAGGGTATACTAGTGTAAAGATCTTATTCCATGGAGGTAGTAAAATGAATCTTAAGTGGAAGAAAAAATACCTGGGGCCGATTTTGGGACTTGTCGGAGCAGCTGTTCTGATCGGAGGAGTCTATCTCTACTCTAGCTCCAACATCCAACCAGACCATCAAAAGGAATTTAACCAGACCAGCAAGAAGGTCACCAAGCCAAAAGAAAAGGCCATTGACTTGAGTGGAGATTATGTCTCCAATGAACGGGACGAAGCTAAAATCGAGAAAAAAGGCAAGGCCTGGAAGATTGATTACCAAACGGCTGACGGCAAGGTAGCTGCTGAATTTAGCACGGATTGGAAGGTTGAAGGGTCTAACAAGGTTTCGACAGGCAAGATGAAAAAGTCCGATGGCAATACCGATTTTACAGTCACTGTTCGCGTCTTCAAATACAAGACGGATAAGAAGCCTTTGATTACGGTCACCATGTCTGATAAAAATCCCGACCACGAGATGGTCTTTGCCAACCGGGAGGATTTTTTCAAATCGACAGATCCAAATGATGTTGTCCTTGATGGCAATCTTTCACCGTTTGAAGGTGCTTATTCCAATGATGCCTATGAAAAGGAAATCGCTGATTCCGGTTTTAAACTTTATGGCTATACTCCAGAAGAGTATTTCCAAAACAAGACAAACGCCTTTCCAAGCATTGTAAATGGTGAGACCGGCTGGACTTTCTGGAGCGGAGGCACTCGGGCAAGTTACCTGCTCAATAAAGAAAAAGAGCCTAAGAAACGAAAAGGCTATTATGAAGTTTATTTCACTGGAGCCAATGCGACTGCGATCCAAGGGCAAGAGCAAACCTTGTACTTGATCCCAGCAGGTGTGACAGGTCCTGATGGAGTAGCTTCGCAAGAACGTCGGATTCTCTTTGGGGATGTGGCCTTTCGGGATTACCATTTAGAGTGGTGGAAAGCCTACCCGCAACCGAAAAAAGAGAAAGACTTGGATATTGCGGCCATTAACGGAGGCGACTTCTCTAGCTTAGCTGGAACTTGGCGCAATGGCAAGGGGGCTGAGATCGTCATCCAAGCAGACGGAAAAGTCAAGGGCCAAGGCAGCCTCAAGGCTGTTGCGGACTCGGATAAGAAGAGCAAGATCCCTTATGTTGAGATGAAGATGGGTGAGACTGGTGCTGCGATTGGACTTTTGAAAATCGGGTTCCAAAATCCAGATGGAGACCAGTCTGATACCAGCAAGCCACGTCTAGTGGTCACTCAATCTGCAGGCAACTATCCGGCTGATCAATATTTCTACCGTCAATAAAAAGTTTGAGACAGCTTTGTCTCAAACTTTTTTACTGTCTAAAAGGCAGCTATCTATTTGCAGAATGCTAGTTCCTAGCATTAAAAGGAAAAAAATGTAAAAAAGGCTTGACAAAGCAAATGATTCGCAGTATGATTAACTAGTTAATTAACTGATTAATAAACTAGTTAACGAAAATGAAAAAGAGGTGAAGGATGAATAGGAGAAGAATGAAGGTTCTGGGACTCTTGTTTCTCGGTTTCTTTCTGCTGACAGCTTGTGGAAGTCAAGGAAATGCAGGCAAGCCCCCTTCTAAAAAAGGTCTTAAAATTGTCACGAGTTTTTATCCTATCTATGCCCTGGTCAAGGAAATCTCTGGCGATCAAAATGACATCTGGATGGTTCAGTCAGGTGCAGGGATCCATGATTATGAACCCTCAACCAAGGAAGTGGCCCAGATTTATGATGCGGATGTATTTGTCTATCATTCTCAGACCCTGGAATCTTGGGCCGGTCGCTTAGATCCCAATCTTCAAGGTTCCAAGTTGCGAGTGATCGAAGGCAGCCAAGGAATGACCCTTGATAAGGTGGCTGGATTAGAGGATGTCGAAGCTGGTCAGGGAAAAGAAGCCAAGCATTTATATGATCCGCATACTTGGTTGGATCCTGTAAAAATCGCAGAGGAAGGAAAGATCATTGCCCAGCGCTTGGGAGAGATCGATCCAAAGAACAAGGAGCGCTATCAGGCCAATGCTCAAAAGCTTGAAAAGCGCTGTGAGGAACTGGTAGCCCACTACCAGCCTCTCTTTGACAAGGCCAAACAAAAGACTTTTGTGACCCAGCATACGGCCTTTTCTTATCTGGCCAAACGCTTTGGTCTCAAGCAGTTAGGGATTGCTGGGATTTCCCCAGAGCAAGAACCGACCGCTCGGCAATTGGCCGAGATCCAGCAGTTTGTCAAAGACTACAAGGTGAAAACGATCTTTGTGGAAAAGCACACGTCGTCAAAGGTGGCAGATAGTATCGCTAAGGCAACAGGGGCGCGTGTCAAGGTCTTGGATCCACTGGAAGCCGATCCACAAAACGATAAGGATCTACTAGAAAATTTAGAAGAAAATATGGCGACTTTAGCCAAGGAATTAGAGGAGTAAATCAAGAATGAAGAAAAAGGGAACGATTGGAATTGTAGCGACCTTGGGGCTAGGACTCTGTGCCTATGCGCTCAGTCAGCAACCACAAGTCAAGGAAGAGAAAAAGAATCAGATTCAGTATTTGCAAGCGGACAAGAAATCATCAGCGACTTCCTCCAGCAAAAAGGAAGACAGCATCGAAGCGGTCAATGCTAAGGAAAAGACTCAGGCAGAGCAGATTGTCATCAAGATTACAGATGAAGGCTTTGTCACTTCTCATGGGGATCATTTTCATTACTACAGCGGCAAGGTCCCATTTGATGCCATCTTTAGTGAAGAGTTGATTTTGCGAGATCCAACTTATCAGCTGCAAGAAGCGGATATCGTGAGCAAGGTCAAGGATGGCTATATCATCAAACGCGCTGGGAAATACTATCTCTACTTAAAGGATGCCCAACATACGGTTAATGTGCGCTCGATCGAGGAGATCGCCCAACAACAAAAGGGAGGCACCAAAGAAGAAGGAGAGACGGGATCGGTGCAAGCGAGCTCCTCGCATAAGGCAGGCAAGACCCGTGACTTCCGTCAACCTAGTCAAGCGCTGAAAGAAGGTAAGACTCTTGAGATGCTGACGGCTAAAAACCATACAGGTGGTGGCTACCGTACGGACGATGGTTATGTCTTTAGCCCTGGAGATGTCATTTCAGATACAGGGGACGGCTTTATTGTGCCCCATGGCGGCCATTTCCATTATATTCCAAAGAGTGCTTTATCTGCTGGAGAGTTAGCAGCAGCCCTCTCCGTCTTAGGTGGTCAAGCTGGCCCTCAGGCAGGAGGCTCACACCTAGCTGGAGCAAGCACAGAGCAAGGAACACCGGATCAAGCCTCTCCAAGCCTTGGTAAGCAAGCGAGCAACCAACCGTCAGCCAGTCCAAGCAATACACAGACAACCCCAACGACGTCTAAACCAGCTACCTCTAAACCGAGTCCAACCCTGACCAACTTGATCGAAGAATTGCAGAAAGCCCCATTGTCTTCTCGTCATGTGGAGTCTGATGGCTCAGTCTTTGATCCAAGTAAGATTACCAAGTGGACCGATCAAGGGATTGTCTACCCTCATGGGGATCATTTCCACTTTATCCCATACAGCTCCCTATCTCCTTTAGAGCGTGAGTTGGCGCGGCAATTCCAATTGCTTCGTGCTCAAGGATCTAGTAGTCCAACAGAAGGAAGTCCAAGCTTGCCTTCAAATCCAAGCACAAAACCAGTTGAAAATGATCATGACCACGACCATGAGAAGGAAGATCCTCATCACAAGCATGACCATGAGGACCATGAAGCCGATCATGACCATCATCATGAAGGCGAACATGATCATGGTTTCCATGCTGACCATGTCATCAGCAAGGACGAGGACGGTTACATGGTCGCTCATGGCAACCATGCCCATTATTTCTATAAAAAGGACCTCTCTCCTCAAGAAATTGCGGCAGCAGAGGCAACTCTAGCTGGTAAGAAAGAAGAGGACAAGGGGCAGCCACTGACAGATGATGTTGCGACCTATTCTCGTGATGCCTCAGATGAGGAAAAGATCCAGTACATCAGCAAGACCTATGGTGTCCCTCGTGAGGCCATTAAGATTTCCAATGGTTTCTTTGTCTTTAACAATCCAGACCAAGAATACGATCCGACCCACATCCATCCTTATGCCGTTCGGAAGGAACATGTCCGGATCCCACTTGAAACTGGCAATCCTGAACTAGACTTTATCAATGAACTCTATGCAACAGCGCTTCGTTCGGGGATTTCTCCTTATAGCCTCCAGATTGAAAATGGTCAGTTTGTCATCCCGCATGGCGATCACAACCACTACATCAAGGTGCGTTCAGCAGGGCTAGCAGACTACTTAGCCCACCGTCTTCCAACCATTCAATCTCCTTACAAAAAAGGAGACTTGGACAAGAAAGTCGTAGAGGATAGGGTTAACCAGCTCTTAGCAGAAAGCCGCAGCCTCTATGCTTCTGATCCATTGCAACAAAGACGGATTGAGCTCATCTTGGGCCACTTCTTGGAAAATGTCAAGAGTTTCCCAAGTAACTCAACAGAGGGCTATCTGGCAAGTCTCAAACAGGTTGATGCGCAGTACATTCATGCGACTCAAGCAGTCAAGCCAAAAGAAGAGACAGCCTTGGACCGTCGTTACCAAGAATTGCTGGAACAAGTGCGCTTGCTAGACACAGAAGCCTTCCAATTGAAGAAGGAAGAGTTGGTCTCTCAACTGCAGGAAGCCTATGCTGCCAAGGACAGTAAGCGTCTAGAGCAGGAAGGGAAGCTATTAGAAGCTGTTCAGGAGATGCAAGATCGGACGGGTGTGACATCGGTCGATTACCTCAAGTATTTCTACCAAAGCTTGAGCGATGCGCGCTTGACACCAGAACTCCGCACTAAGGCAGCAGATCTAGCCTTGAAGCTCTACCGAGCTCAAGCCTTTGAAGAAGCTTGGGATTCCAAGTCTCACTTTATGGAGCTCTACCAAACTAAGCAAGCTATTGACCAGCTCTTCTCCCAAGAAAAAGGCCAAACCTATCCTATTGAAAAAACAGTTTTGGATCAAAAAGGAAGTCAAACCTCATCCTACAACGTAGCGGTTTATGATTTCCTCAAAGGCTTGTATGGAGAGTTGGATAAGGCAACAGAAGCCCGTCAACAGAACAAGATTTTGACAGCCCTCTTAGAGCAAATCCAGTCGCTCTTGCCACAAGTCGAAGACCAAGGCAAACGAACTGCTTTTGGAGAAGGCTTGGCTCAACTTGGAAAAGAATCTGATCCAGACAAGGCTATTTCAAGTGGGGAAGCACTTCTACGCGAAATCAGTGATACCATTGAAAAGCAAAAACAAAAGAAAACCGAAGAGCCTCAAATTGGGGATGTCGCTCTTTATCAACAGCTCTACAACCAGTTGATGGCCCTGCACCAACAATTGCAGGACAAGGGAGCTAGTGATGCTGTATTTGATCGCTTAGAAGCTCTCTTTGACCAATTGGCTAATCCAAAGAGTGATAAAGCAGCCTTACTACAGGCCATCCAAGCCTTCCAGGCAGAGTTGGCAGCCGCGCCATCTGCAGGCGAAGTGAGCAAACCAGTTACCCCAACTGAAATGCCTGTCCCTACAGAAACCTCAGAGGCAACAGAAACACCGGTTTCAGAAGGAAGCAAGCCTGCCACAACTGAGACAGTAACAGAGCCTGCAAGCGCAGCTGTAACAGAAGCAAGCACGCCAGATACTCCATCTCCTCAGAACCAATAGAAAATAGAAAAGAGAGTGGGACAGAAATCGGTCATTCGTTAGAATTCGATTTCGTCGTCCCACCTCCGCACAGTTGAGTAGGGCTGTAAAAGCTGATGAAATCAGC
>JAWGIA010000030.1:29635-52612 GCA_032560535.1 Streptococcus parasanguinis
TGATGAAATCAGCGTAGTAGAGCCCACTCAACCACTGCGTCTTGCTCGACAATCCAAAAATAATTGAGAGGCTAGGACTTTTGTCCCAGCCTCTTTTTGCGTTTTAGTGAATAGAAGAGGTCAGTAGTTGAGCCTCACTCCTTGTGTTCTAAGAGCAGTGGCGAGGAAGACTCGACTGCTTTTTTCCGCTTGAAAAATGCGGCCATTTGAACCAGGATGCGGGGGACCGTCTGCCATTTTTTCCAAGCTTGTACTCGGGTATCGATGAGTTGTTTAGCAAGACGTTCCAGCATTTCTCGCTCGGTTGGATCCAAATCCTGGGCATTTTGAAGGATTTCTTTGGCCTTGGCTAGCTGCTTGAGATCGGTTAGGTCATTGATGGAAGTGATGCCAGCATCCAGAAAAATACCAAAAAAGGTGTCAAAAAACTTCTTGCGCTCCTCTGCCGATGTCTCGCGAACCCATTGCTTCAAGGTCAGATCCGTCTGCTGGCTATCTGGACTGGTTTCAGAAACGGTCACAAAGCTGTAGTCCTTGATTTCCCAAGTAAAGGCGTCGTGCTGGGCAAAGCCACCCAAGGCGCGACTTTTGACAATGGTCGTCGGTTCTGGCACTTCCAACATCATGCCAACGATGGATCCCTGAGGGACAAAGCGACGAATGTTTGGGGACGTGCGCTGGTAGCCTTCGGTTTCGATAATGGCCTTATTGAGGCCAGGAGCATCGTAGCTGTAGATCGCGTCGACCCGTTCAAATAAGGAATCAGGTAGATACGAGCAGGCATAGGTCGCAAGGTTGCCCCCTTTGGAGTGACCGGCTACTAAGAAACGTCCTTTCGGAAATTCCTTCATGACATGTTGCAGGTAGATGGCTGCGCGCTTCTGAGCTGGTACATGGTCCATATAGGTCATGTGGAAGTCTTCCTTCCAGCCGATCAAGGTGTCATCCGTTCCTCTGAAAACGACCAAATACGTATCCAGACTAAGCCGATAGGTCATGGCCGCAAACTGTTTTTGTACATCGGGATCGTACTCATCGACATAGTTAAGGAGTTTGATGTTCTTAAAGCGCTTTGAACTAGCTAATTCATCGACTAATTGGAGGTGCTGGTTACTCACGATGAAATCGGTTGTCCGGTCGATCAGTTCCATCGCATCAGACAGGCGCACTGGGATCCCTGTTGTATCTCCTTGAGGCACAATATGTCCAAAGGGTAGATAGGTCAGCTCTGTCAATGCGAGAACATCCAGTTCATTGAAGGGACGGTCATATATGGAATCGTAAGTCACTTCTTTTAGGTAATCAAAAATAGTTGACATCTGTGCCTCCCGTGTCTTATTTCTTTCAGTATAGCACAAAAATGGGAGTAGAAAAAGCTCTTACTGTTAAGAAGGCTACGCTCGATCTTTTTCTCTGCTTCTTAATCTGTTATAATAGGAAGAAGAAAAAAGAAGGAAAGAAAGCCATGCATAAAATTCTCTTAGTAGAAGACGATGAAATTATCCGCCAACAGGTCAAACAATTATTGGAACAATGGGGCTATGAAGTGGTCGCAGTAGAGGATTTTATGGATGTCCTCGGGATCTTTGTCGAAAGTGACCCCCACTTGATTCTCATGGATATTGGCCTGCCTCTCTACAATGGTTACCACTGGTGCCAAGAGATTCGTAAGGTTTCAAAGGTTCCGATCATGTTTCTTTCTTCACGGGACCAAGCCATGGATATTGTCATGGCCATCAATATGGGTGGAGACGATTTTGTCACCAAGCCCTTTGACCCAAATGTCCTCCTTGCCAAGGTCCAAGGACTCTTGCGCCGTTCTTACGAATTTGGTACTGATCAAAATCTGTTAGAGCACCGGGGTGCTATCCTTAATCTCAAGTCCACGGACTTGGTGTATGAAGGGGAAGTCATCAAGCTGACCAAGAATGAATTTCAGATCCTGCGTGTCCTCTTTGAACATGCAGGCAGTATCGTGGCACGCGATGACATGATGAAGGAGCTCTGGAATAGTGACTTCTTTATTGATGACAATACCTTGTCTGTCAATGTGGCCCGCCTTCGTAAGAAATTAGAAGAGGCTGGCTTGTCAAACTTCATCGAAACCAAGAAAGGCATCGGTTACGGGTTGACCCATGAATAAATTTGGAACGATTTTCTGGCAATATGTGGTATCCCGCAGGCGCCTACTCTATCTATTGGTCATCTTTTTGACCGTCGATTTGGTATTTGCCTATCTCTTTCCAGAGACGGGGACGGTTTTCCTCTATGCGACCCTAGTGCTAGGCTTTTTTGCCCTCTGTGTCTTGATCTGGGATTTCGCCATGACCTTTCGGGACTACCGCAAAGCCGCACTTTATGAGGAAATAGAGGTTGCCTCACCACTGGAACATCTCCTTTATGAAAAATACACGGAAGAACAGCAGGCGCGTCTGGAGGAAGGGAAGACAGCCCAGGACAAGTTCAATGACCTGATGGATTACTATACCCTCTGGGTTCACCAGATTAAGACGCCCATTGCGGCCAGCCAGCTCTTGGTGCAAGATGTCGAGACACCTATTGTCAAGCAGCAGATGGAGCAGGAACTCTTTAAGATTGACTCCTATGCCAATCTGGTTTTGCAGTATCTGCGACTGGAGAGTTTTCATGATGATCTAGTCTTAAAGCGCGTGTCGGTAGAAGACTTGGTCAAAGAAGTAGTCCGCAAGTATGCCCTCTTTTTTATCCAAAAGAACTTGACCGTGGATCTGCATGATTTGGAGCAGGAGGTCATCACCGATCGCAAGTGGCTCCTGGTCATCATCGAGCAGCTCTTATCCAATAGCCTCAAGTACACCAACACAGGTGGAATTGAAATCTATTTTAAAGACCAGACTCTCTATATAAAAGATAGCGGAATTGGGATCAAAAATAGCGATGTCCTCCGTGTCTTTGAGCGGGGCTTCTCCGGCTATAATGGCCACCTGACCCAGCAATCTTCAGGGCTGGGACTCTATCTATCTAAGAAAATCGCAGAACAATTGGGCCACAAGATTACCCTCCACTCAGAGGTCGGCCAAGGCACGACCGTTGCCATTCGCTTTGAAGAGAAGAAGTTGGTCATGGATTAGGAAAAAGGGATTATTATGGAAAATAAAAATGAAATATTAGAGATTACTAATAATGAATTAGAATATGGCAATTTGATGGATTTACAAAGTAGTCTTCAAGTTGAGTTAAATGATATTTTAGATGAACTTTCATCAATTGAGGATGATAGAGAAAAACTAAAAAATAACCAGTATCTTGAAGAAGCTATTCAAGATATCATTTGGGACCAAGTTCAAAATCAATTAGCAGTCCAAATTGGTGAAGAATTTATTAAAGATAACAACGGACAAAAACTAGATTTACGAAAAGAAGCACATATACAAACTGCTGAAAATTTTGAAAAAGGAAACTTTGCAACTCATAATCGAGATGTCAATTATCAAGAAAGATATGACAAGTGGCAAGATAATTTTACTACTAATAAAAAAGGAGAAAGAGTTCTAAAAAAGGATGCACGTAAATTTTTTGACATGGGAAGAGATATGGGGTCCGCAGCTATTCATAAAGATCATACAGTTTCTATTAAAGAACAACTAAATGATATTGAAATGGCTACATTTTTCTCAAAAGAGCAAGTTAAAGAATTTGCAAATAGTTCTAAAAACTTGCATGATTTAGATGCATCTGCAAATATGTCCAAGGGTGATAAAACTATGAAAGAGTTTTTGAACTCTGAAAGGAATGGGTTGAAGCCGGAAGAACGTTTTAATATTGACAGAAAACAATTAGAAAAAGATGATCAGGAGGCTAGAGAGGAGCTAAAAAATAGAAAAGCTGAGAATGAAAATATTGCAATACAATCCGGTAAAAAATCACGACGTAAAGAGGCTTTGAAAGTGACAGGGAAAGCTTTAAAAGCTGCTGTACTTCAATTGTTAACAGAATTTTTGAGGGAAATTGTTAAGAAGTTTATTTCTTGGTTAGGTGAAAAAGAGAAGAATTTCGGAACCTTCATTGCAAAAGTAAAGGAAGCAATTTCAAACTTTATGTCCAATCTTTCTCATCATGTTCTTGGTGTTGGGCAATCAATGGTTACCATGTTAGCAACTTCCATCATTGGGCCTGTAGTTGGAACATTTATGCAAGTTTGGACATTTATTCAGCAAGGTTGGCGATCTCTTACCGATGCGATTGACTATTTAAAAAATCCAGAAAATAAAAATAAAAGTACAAGTGTTAAAATGCTTGAGATAGGAAAAATTATTGTTGCAGGAGTAACAGCTGCTGGAGCGATCGTTTTAAGTAGTGCGATTGGAGCAACTTTGTTATCTATTTTTCCTCCACTTGGTGTAGAAATTCCATTGCTAGGAAGTTTGTCTGGCCTGATCGGTACATTTATGGGGGCAACAGTAGCTGGTATAGCCGGTGCATTTGTCTTGAAATTAATTGATCAAATGATTGTCGACAAGCAGATTGATGAATTAACAAATAAAAAAATTGATAAATACAATAATAAACTGATTGTACAAGACCAAATGAATGCGGTTGGAATGGCGCTTGTTCAAGTGGATAAAATGAAGTCTTTGAGTCAAATGGGGGATCGACATCAGCAAGCAGCAGAAATAATGCGGGATGAGCTTTCTTTCTTACTTGAAGAAAAAGAAAAAAATGACAATGAATTTACAGAAATCGACGCCTTGTTGGCAGAGTTAACAGATTAGGAGTTATTATGGAAAAGGAATTTGACTTACAAGTCAGTAATCATGATTTTAATGCAGCAAAAGAACAATTGAAAAAATTTGCTGAACAAGATGTAGAAGAGTTAAAGTTTGATAAAGTTCGTACACATGAAGATATCTTTGGATTAGAGTGGGCTGAACACGGAGTGACTGGGAAAGAACTCAATTCATTGATTGAAAAACTTCAGAAGTATTTTTCAAAGGTTTATGATCGTGATCAAAACTTAATTGAAGAATTTGGTGAAGTTTATAAAGCTTTAGAAGCATTGGATAAGGATTACATTCAGGCTATACTAACTTCTGTTTCTGCGATCAAAAAAACAAATGAAAAGATTTTAATAGAGCAAGAGCGAATTGATCAGACGATTGAGAAACAAAAAGCTACCTTAATCGCCTTAAAACAGTTTAAAGAAAATGTGTCAAATCAATTATCTGAAATTGATTCTAGTCAACTTATCGGTCTTATTGAACAACTTGAGAATAGAGTTGAGACTTTGGAAAAACCTTCTAGTGATTTGAAGGATGAAAGCACAGAAATTAGTCAGTTAAAGAATGAATTAGATTCTGTAAAAAGTCAACTGAATATTCTATCAAATAAACTAATAGCTTCTTTTGCTTTGACAGGCATAGCTACTGGGGTTGCTGTTGTGACTTTGATCATTTTATTAATGAGGTAAGCAAATGAGCCGTTATCAGGATGAATTAATTGAACTAGCAAAAAAATTTGATAGCCAAACAGATTCAAAAGGAAAATTTCTTGAACGAGTAATTATTTTGCTCAATGATTACTCTGAAAAATTAGTCATTGATATTTTGCAATACTTGGTCATTGAAAAACAAGAGGGTTCTCAAAAGATCGCCACTCTAGCAAATCAATTGTCAGAAGCGCTTTTGAAATATGCAGGCTATGTAAGTCTAAAAGGTTATAAACAAAATAAAAATGAGCTAGTAACGGAAGAATGCTCACTTGATGATTTAAAAAAAGAACTTGATCGATTAGTTGGTTTACAAAATGTAAAAGAAGAAGTTAATCATCTGATTTCCTATCAAAGAATACAAAAGTTAAGGAAAGAAAAAGGATTGAAAATTCCGAATAGAACTTTGCACATGGCATTTACAGGTAACCCAGGGACAGGAAAAACAACAGTAGCTCGTATTGTTGGAAAAATGTATAAACAACTCGGATTATTATCTAAAGGTCACTTTATTGAGGTGTCACGAACAGATTTAATTGCGGGATATCAAGGACAAACTGCTTTGAAGGTCAAAAATGTGATTGAGAAAGCAAAAGGAGGAGTTCTGTTTATCGATGAGGCTTATAGCATTACTGAAAATGAAAATTCCGATTCTTATGGTAGAGAATGCTTAACAGAATTAACCAAGGCCTTAGAAGATTATCGAGATGATTTAGTTGTGATTGTTGCCGGCTATACGAGACCAATGGAACAGTTCTTTTCTTCAAATCCCGGGTTGAAATCTAGATTTAATTACTTCATTGAATTTGGGAATTATGTACCAGATGAACTATTGAAAATATTAGAATTTTTGTGTCAAAAGGATGACTATAGATTAAGTGATAATCTGAAGTTGAAATTGATCAATTATTTTAAAACAAGTATCCTAAATGATGAGAAGAACTTTTCGAATGGAAGATTTGTTCGAAATATATATGAAAATCTCGTAATGAATCAATCTGTTAGATTAGATAAAGCAAAGATAAATGATATAGAAGATTTGTCATTACTTAGATCATGTGATTTTGAGGAATAGAATCTCCATCTTACAAAAATGTAAGAAATAAACGGTAAAATGAAAGGTTAGGTTATGGTAGCCGCCTTTTATTTTTTATACAATAGTCTCATCAAATGAAGGAGGTCAAGAAAATGAAACTCTTGAAATGGATGAAACAACCCAAAAAGATTAAAAAACCAAATAACCAAACCGATTTGGAAAAGGCGGAATTTGGTCTCCAAGTCCTGCAACAAACCCAAGAATTTTTCTTGATCTACTAGTAAAAGGAGAAAAGTATGTCATTGCTAGACGTTCAACATATCAAAAAAATCTACAAAACCCGCTTTCAAGGAACGCAGGTCGAAGCCTTAAAGGATATTCACTTCACCGTGGAAAAGGGTGAGTACGTGGCTATTATGGGGGAATCAGGATCCGGGAAATCGACCCTTCTCAATATCCTAGCCATGCTGGACCAACCAACTGAAGGACGGGTCTACCTCAATGGCACGGACACCTCAACCATCAAGAACAAAGACGCATCGAGCTTCCGTCGCGAAAAGCTAGGCTTTGTCTTTCAAGACTTCAATCTGCTGGATACCTTGTCCGTCAAGGACAATATCCTCCTGCCTCTAGTCCTCTCACGCAGACCGGTCAAGGAAATGATGAGCAAGGTCGATAGCGTGAGTCGGGAGTTGGGCATTCACCAACTCCTTGAGAAATATCCCTACGAAATTTCTGGTGGGCAAAAGCAACGGGTGGCTGTAGCACGGGCCATCATCACATCTCCAGAAATTCTCCTTGCTGATGAGCCAACAGGGGCGCTGGATTCCAAGTCTTCGGCTGCTCTTCTAGATGTCTTTGAAGATATCAATAGCATGGGGCAAACCATCCTCATGGTGACCCACTCAACCGCAGCAGCAGCTCGGGCCAAGCGCGTGCTCTTTATCAAGGATGGGATTCTTTACAACCAGATCTTCCGCGGAGAAAAGACAGAGCGTCAGATGTTCCAAGAAATCTCAGATACTCTGACAGTCATGGCAAGTGAGGTGGGGTAGATGTTTCGATTAACCACTAAATTAGCTTGCTCCAATCTGATCAAGAACCGCAAGCTCTATTATCCCTTTGCGATTGCAGTCATTCTCGCAGTGACCATCGCCTACCTCTTTGACTCCCTGACCTTTAATCCCCATATTCACGAGCTTCGAGGGGGATCTCCCATCCTCTTCACCCTTGGATTGGGACTGTTCGTGGTAAATGTTGCGGGGGCTATCATCGTGCTCTATGCCAATAGCTTTGTCATGAAAAACCGCTCCAAGGAGTTGGGAATTTACAGTATGCTAGGCCTTGAGAAACGCCATCTCATCAGCATGATCTTCAAGGAACTCTTGATCTTTGGCTTTGTGACTATCTCAGCCGGTGTCTTGATCGGGGCTCTCTTTGACAAGCTGATCTTTGCCTTTCTCTTGAAACTCATGAAGATGAAGGTTCAGCTGGTATCTACCTTCCAACCTGGGATTGTCATCTTGGTCTTTGTCACCTTTGGTCTCATCTTTGGCCTCTTAGTTTTTCTCAATGCTTGGCGCATTCTCCGTTTGAATGCTCTGCAGTTGACGCGTGAGAAGGCTAGTGGTGAAAAGAAAGCCCGCTTCTTGTGGCCCCAAACCATCATTGGCTTAGCCTCTCTCGGTTTTGGCTACTACCTGGCTTTGTCAGTCAAAGACCCCATGTCTGCGATTTTGATCTTCTTTCTAGCCGTTGTCTTGGTTATGATCGGGACCTACTTACTCTTTAATGCTGGGATCACCGTCTTCTTGCACCTGCTTAAGAAAAAGAAGGGCTATTATTACCAACCCAACAACATGATCTCGGTCTCTAACCTCATCTATCGCATGAAGAAAAATGCAGTGGGCCTTGCGACTATTGCCATCCTCTCGACCATGGTGCTGGTGACCATCTCTGGAGCAACCAACATCTATGTCGGTAGCGAAATGGTCAAGAAAATCATGGCGCCTCATGATTTCTCTGTTCAAGGAAAAGGGGTCGATCTGGAGCAGATCAATCAGAAATTTGATGAATTTGCGTCTGAACATCATCTTGAGATCAAAAATCGTGACCTGATGACCTATGCCAACTTTGGGGTCAAATCACAAAAGGGCACGGATTTCACCGTCTATCCAGCTGATGAACGCAGCGTCACTCCTAAAACCGTCTTTATGGTCTTTGATGCGGAAAGTTATGAACAGATGACAGGAGAACACGTCGATCTGACCGGCAACCAAGTCATCCTCTTTGCTCATAACAAGGCTCTTAAGGGGCAAAAGCAGTTCACTATCAATGGCCAAGACTTCCAAGTCAAGGAAGAAGTGACCAAGGATTTTATCACCGATCACGTGCCCAACATGTATAACATGATAACGGAGGATTTCAATTACCTAATCGTACCTGACCTCTCAGCCTTTATCGCCCAGTTTCCAAATCTTGCCATCTATACCAATATCTATGGTGGTTTCAATGTCAATGTCAGTGAAGTCCAGCAACTCAAGCTGGCAGCTAGCTATGATAAGATGATCGATGAATTGAGTAGCCAACAGGCCCAAGGAACATTTGTCTATGGAGGTAACCGAGCCAATGATGTGGCAGAGTTGAATAGCCTCTTTGGTGGCATCTTCTTTATCGGGATTTTCTTGTCACTGATCTTTATGGTCGGAACGGTCATCGTCATCTACTACAAGCAAATCTCAGAAGGCTATGAAGACCGTGATCGCTTCGTCATCCTCCAACAGGTAGGGCTCGATGAACACGAGGTCAAACGGACCATCAACCGTCAAGTGCGGACCGTCTTCTTCCTTCCCCTCATCTTTGCCTTTGTCCACCTGGCCTTTGCCTACCATATGATTCGCCTCATTCTCAAAGTGCTCGGTGTCATCAATAGTGGCCAAGTCCTCGTCGTCACCCTCAGCGTCTGTGCTGTCTTTCTCATCACCTACCTAATCGTCTTTTGGATCACCTCTCGGAGTTATCGTAAGATTGTGCAGATTTAGGAAAAGAAACTCAAATTAAATTAGAAACTTTCCTTAGGTGAGTACGGACGTCAGCGAACTTCGAAGAAGTTCCATGACTAATTATTGAGCCTAAGGTCTCAATAATTCCGAGTGCCTGAAACATAATTATTTCAGGCACTTTTCTCACAGCGGAAAGTTTCAATATACTCTAATAATAATCAGATATTATTTGGATATTTTTGCACAATAATCCAGCATAGGTTATTCAAAGAAAAGAATTGTCAATTTTTTTAGCTTGCTCATAGCGGGCTTTTTTGTACGAAAACCGACTGCGATTGTTTTTGTTTTTCAAAGGGATACACAAAAAAGACTGAACCAGTAGAGTTCAGTCTTTGATCGATTTCTATTAAAGTGATGTAAGGAAAGTCAATCCCCCTAGGATGACACCTGCCGAATTCGGAATGATCAAAATCCAGTCTTTTTTAGGTTCCTTTGTCCAACCATAAATGACCCAGATCAAGCAAGAAATAGCAGCTGACAAGGGTTGGAAAGGTTGGGCCTTATTTCCCTGTAAATTAGCAATAATTTGTGGGATGTAGGCAATGAAAACGATAATCCCAATAAAGGCACCGATCGAGCCAACGATTTGGTTGATTTTTTGTTTATTCATAAAATTTTACCTCCGTGTATCAAAATAGCATAAGTAGGAAGAAAATGCAATTAATTTGCATGTTATTCGAGATGAAAATGATTACATTTCCACAAAATTAGACAATATATCTAAAAACAACAATTAGAGAGAATATTCCCTCGAAAAGAAATCCATCTTCCTGCAAAATCACAAGATTGTGACACTTTACAGTTCGGTAACATTTGAAAAAAAGACTTGAATTTGTAAAGGACAAAAGGTAGAATAGTGCATACTTTAAAAAAAGAAAAGGAAATGGTAGTTTCAAAATGAATGAAAAACAAATGAAAATTCTTGGTTGGGTTGCGACCTTTATGTCTGTTATGATGTATGTGTCTTACTTCCCACAAATCATGGATAACCTCGCAGGTCACAAAGGGAACTTTGTTCAACCCCTTGTCGCAGCCATCAACTGTAGCCTTTGGGTTTACTACGGACTCTTCAAAAAAGAACGCGATATTCCACTTGCTGCAGCCAATGCACCAGGGATCATCTTTGGTTTGATCACAGCCATCACAGCCTTGTAATCAATGAAAGAGAGAGTAGGACAGAAATCGGTAATTCGTTAGAATTCGATTTCGTTGTCCCACCTCCGCACAGTTGAGTAGGGCTGTAAATACTGATGAAATCAGCGTAGTAGAGCCCACTAAACCACTGCGTCTTGCTCGACAATCCAAAAACAATTAAGAGGCTAGGACTTTTGTCCCAGCCTTTTTTTGATGGAATGAATCATTTCCATGGTATAATGGGAGGACTATTAACCGAGAAGATCAAAAGGAGACAAGAGTGGATCAAAAACATCACTGCCAAGTCCTATGGGCGAAAAATAAATACCTGGTGCTGAGTCATTCCAGTAATATCTACAAGGAGATACGGGAATACCTCAAGCAAGACCAGGTGGAGGTCAGCCACGTCGAAGGCTTGATCCAGCAAGCGCTAGCCCTGCCGGAAAATCGTGGCCAAGTCTCCAATGCCTTTCAGCATATCTGGGGCTATTTCAAAAAGCAGGCGACTGCAGAGGAAAAGGCGGACTTTATGCTGCTACTTGAGAAATACCAGCATGGCCAAGCCCAGCAAGAAGATCTGATCAAGGGAATCCAGACGCTATTGGAGCGCTACCCCAATCGCTACTTACAAGACTCGACGCTACTAGGAGGTCAATAGATGAGACTCTGGCACCAAGACTTGATTCCCAAACTCCCTCGTCCCCAGCTCCTAGGCCAACACCGGGAATGCTGCGCCCTTCGAGGCAATGGCTGGGGCAAGAAGCACGCGACGGTCAACTATGTTTTTGACTACTCGCCTTATCGCCTCTATGCCTATCACCGCCTGATCATGGAAGAGATGATGGCTCGTGGCTATAAGGTCAGCCCGGAGTGGTGGGAGCCAACCTACCGAGGCAAAACCTGCACAGCCTATACAGAACTGGAAGAGGAAGCCTTGAATACTCCCATCTATCCCGAGCATCAGGACACTTACCTCCAAGAATGCTTAGACAATCTAACAGAAAAAGGGATCCAACTAGACTAAGAAAGAACGAACCAGACCAGGTTCGTTTTTTTGCCCGAAAAACCAACAAAATGCTTTGAAAGCGTTAATTTCTTTCCTAAACATGCTATAATAATAGGAGATTATGCACAGGAAAAGGATAGAGGGATGAAGGCAGTAGCAACTCCAGAACTTGAGATTGAAAGACAGTTGATCCAGCAGTTGACATCAGGAGAGAGTCAGTGGACTTATCGCGAGGATCTCAAGAACGAAGACCAGTTATGGGACAATTTCTTTGACAAGCTCGCGCAAAATAATGTCGCCTTGTTGGCGGACCATCCCTTGACCGAGCAAGAAAAGCGCCAGATCAAGAACCAGCTCAACTTTGTCAGCTACTATGAAGCGGCCAAGTGGCTAGCTGGTGAAAATGGGATCGCCAAGGTAGAAGTCCAGCGTGAAGATGCAAGCCTAGGGACTATCCGTTTAGCGGTCATCTGGCGGGACAATATCGCTGCTGGTAAGTCGAGCTATGAAGTGGTCAATCAAGTCGAACGCGACAAGGCCTATCCGCTAGACCAAGATAGACGGCTCGATACGACCCTTCTAATCAATGGCCTGCCTCTCATCCATATCGAACTTAAGAGTCCGCGAGTGGCCTTTCTAGATGCCTTTCATCAGATCAAAAAGTACGACCGTGAAGGCAAGTTTCGGGGCATATACTCCAGCTTGCAGATGTTTGTCGTGACCAATAAGGTCGATACACGCTATATCGCGGCAGCCCGTGAAAGCAAGCTAAACAAGCAATTCCTGACCAAGTGGGTGGACAAGGACAACCAACCCATGATCGATCTCAATAGCTTTGCTCATGAGGTCCTCTCCATCCCCCGGGCCCACCAGATGGTCATGCAGTACTCGGTCATCGACGACAGTAAGAAGGCCCTCATCCTCCTGCGTCCCTACCAGATCCATGCCATCGAGGCTGTGCAGGAAGCCTCTCGTCGTCAAGAGTCGGGCTATATCTGGCACACGACCGGATCAGGCAAGACCCTGACCTCTTACAAGGTAGCGCGCAATCTCTTGCAGATCCCAGCCATTCAAAAGACCATTTTTGTCGTCGACCGCAGAGACCTGGACCAGCAGACGACTTCGTCCTTCCTCTCTTATGCGGCCAATGATGTCATCGACATCGACGAGACGGACAATACCCATGAACTGGTCAAGCGCCTTGGGGGCAATGACAAGCGCGTGGTGGTCACGACCATCCAGAAAATCACGACCATGATGCGTAAGTTCGAAGAAGGGAAATACCAGCGGGATGCGGGGAAGATCAAGGACTTGCGCGTGGCCTTTGTCGTGGATGAGTGCCATCGGGCGGTCACCCCACAGACACAAAAGGAGATCAAGGCCTACTTCAAAAACTCTCTCTGGTACGGTTTTACAGGGACTCCGATCTTTAAGGAAAACAAACGCAAGCAATTGGGAGACCTGGCTCAGACCACCCACCAACAGTATGGCGATCGCCTACATGAATACACCGTCAAGGAAGCCATCCATGATGGAGCGGTTCTAGGCTTTAAGGTAGACTACCGCAACACCATCATCTCAGATCTGCTAGAAGAAGAAATTCCAGACCAGGCCTATGAGGACAGGGAGCACATGCTAGAGGTCCTTGATGCCATCCTCAATAAGAGCCAGCAACAGCTCAATATCCCTAAAGGGGTCGGGAAGACCTATGAGGCTATTTTGACAGTCAAGTCTATCCCACGGGCACAGGCATACTACAATCTGCTCAAGAGCATACTCGCGGGCAAGGAGCGGGTCAAGGTCTCCGAGCGAGTCAAAAGCCATTTACCAGATTTTCCAAAGTTTACCATCACCTACTCGGTGTCTGAAAATGAGGAAGAGTCCATCGGCTACCAAGACCATATGAAACAGGTCATGGAGGACTACAACCAAGAGTTTGGCACGCATTTTAGCCTAGCGGATCTGAGGGGCTTTAACACCGATGTTAACAATCGCCTAGCCAGAAAGCAGGACAAGTACCTCTACCGCAATGAACAGTTGGACTTGGTTATCGTGGTTGATCGTCTCTTGACTGGTTTTGATGCACCTTGTCTTTCTACGCTCTTTATCGATCGCAAGCCCATGCGCCCACAGGACTTGATCCAGGCCTTCAGCCGGACTAATCGGATCTTTGATGACAAGAAGCACTTTGGCCATATTATCACCTTCCAGCGTCCTCAAGCCTTTAAGGAAGCCGTCGACAATGCCCTCAAGCTCTATTCCAATGGAGGAGAAAATGAGGTCCTAGCACCAAGCTGGGAAGAAGAGAAGCGCAACTTCTTAAAAGCCTGGGCAGAGTTTAAAGGCCAAGTCACAGACTTGGAAGAAGAGGGAGTCGCCCTCGAGCAAGCCCCAACAGCCCAGCTCCGTAAGGTCGCCAAAGCCTATCAGATCTTTGATAAGTACCAAGCTTCGATCCGCGTCTACTCAGAGTATGATAAGGAAGAGATCTATCAGGAAACAGGTCTTAGCGACAGCCAGCTCGAAGCCTATCTAGGCCTCTATCAAAATATCCTGGCAGAGATCAAGAGCAGGGACCCAGAAGTGGACAGCCAAGATGAGCTGGACATCCACTATGAGCTGGAGTCTGTCCAAGTCGATGAGATCAACTATGCCTATATCCTGATGCTGATCCAGAGTATGATCCAGCAGGAGGAAAATGAGGAGCAGACCCTGACTGATAAGGATATCGCAACTGTGGATAGCTATATCGAAAGTCTGAACCGGACCAATCCAAGCCTAGCGGAAATCATCCAAAACCTCTGGACCCAAGTCCAAGAAGAGCCAGAACGCTACAGAGGACAATCCATCACCGGAGTCTTGGACCAGATGATCGAATCCGTCATCGATAGCCATATCACTAGCTTTGCCAAAAACTGGTATATCGGAGCCGACGAACTCCGCTACTATATCCAACACTACCGCAAAGGCGCCAAAAAACAAGCCGGTGAAAGCCAGCTGACCAAGAGTCAACGCTACAAAGACTACAAGGCAGAAGTAGCAGATGCCCTCAACCCACTCAGCTACAAAAAACAAATCAAAGAAGCCTATACCCAACTGATAGAAGAGGTGATTGAACCGCTGAGAGTGGGGAGGTAAGAGAGAATGTTATGTGTAATTATCCAAACGAAAGATTGTTTATAGATTTTTTTACAGATGATGTGCTTAAAGAATTGGGTGTAGTGTCAATTAAAGATCTTAATTTTGAAAAAGGTAGTTTTAGGATATTGACACCAATCAATAATCTAGAATGTTACAACGAAATTGATATTAGAAATCCTATAAATTTTGAGCTTAAGAATAATTTACCTATTGGTGGTGTTGGAAATATATCTTTTAGTTCAATAAGTGAAGTTGAAGGGAGAGGTCCAAAAGGGACATCTCCGTTTAAGGGTTCTGGTTTTGATGCTGGCCATATTTTAGGAAGACAGCTTTTTAAAGGAACCAACTTTAATACTAGTAAAAAGAATAAGAATAATATTTATAAGCAAACTAAGTGGTCTAATAGAGGAAATCACAATACGGCAGTTCATGGTCATAATCAAACGTATTTTGAGAATTTTATTATTTATCAAATTATAGAGAAGACTCCAGATGCAATAGTAAAATATAGAGCTGATTTGATATACTGTGACTCTGAGGAGATAATACCTAGAGGTATTCACATTAGAAGTAGTTGTAAGCAAAATAAATTATTAGATTTTAATGTCTTTGTACCAAATGTTGAGGTAGAAGGACTTATTGACTATAAAAGTGATAAATGGATAATTGTAAACTAATAGGAGATTGCAAGAAATGAAAATTCAATATTTTAATGTTTTTTTGTGTAGAAATGGTGAGAAGACAAATTATGATTTGTCCAAATTAATTGATATAATTCGAGTGTTTTCTCCTATGGAAAGAACTGTTAAATTAGGTAGCCAACAAACGATTTTTATGAATGATAGCAGAGAACCTTTATGCAGTAGAACGAGTGGTTCTTCTTTGGATGGTTTTGAATATCTCCCAAGTAATAGGACAGTCTGGATTGGAAAGTATCGAAGCGAAAAACCATACGAAGGAAAAATAGGTGAAGAGGAGATTAGGCAAATTGATGGTGATCTTTTTGAACCAAGTGTTTGTTTGATTATCCCTACCTCATACCTTTTTTTGATGGAAAGAAAGTTCTTAGGCCCTTCTATTAATCAAATAGGAGAGTATTTATCGGGCTTTATAAAAAGCCTTAATCCTCAAGCAAAGTATTCGATAAAATTTGAACCAATTACGAAAGAAAGTTTAAAACCACTTATTGTAGATTCCGAAAGTATTAAAAAAATCACATTTCAAATAAAAAATGAGGGTTTTCAGCTTTCAAATTTGTTTACTAATATTGAGGAGGAAGATAAGTCACTTTTAGAAAAATTAGTAGAGTATCCAGTTGAGGCTACCGAAGAACTTGGAGGAAATTATACTGAAATAGTCTTAAAAAAAGGGCGAATAAAAGGCGATATGAGAATTCAAAAAATATATGAAATCTTAAATTTTTTAAACATTGATGATCAAAATCTTATATCGGCTAAAGTTGAATTTAAGAATCCTAATTCTGGAAAGCTTGAGAAAATTGATTTAAAAACGGATGGTTTTTATATTCTTGAACAAGACTCCTTAAAAACAGACGATTTTCAAAGACTATCTACTTTAATGACTGAACATTATTATGACTTATGTGGCAGAGATAAAGATGATCATTATTTGTCACACGGAAATCTTTTATCTGTTGATGAGACTGAATTTGAAATCAAAATTATGGAAAATATTTAATTTGAAGAAAAGGAGATGACGATGTGTTAAAAATTATCGATAAGCATTTTTGGATCATTTATAGTGCTATAATAATAGTGATAATCATTTCATCTCTTGGATTAGGTAGTGTAGAAAAAATATACTGTTGGTTTCTTGATATTGTTTATAAGGATAATACAAATTTAGTGACAATATCCACAGTTTTTATAGGGATTTACTTTTCACTTTATAGTACACTGACAACTTCTAATTCTAGTTCTTTTGTCTCTAAGCTATCTTATAAAGAGATAAAAAAACTAGCTGCTATGGTAAATATAGGTTTTTTATCAAGTTTTATAATTGTTTTAACATCATTTGTTAATGTTATATTTTATTCATTATTTAATGTCTTTTATATCGTGTTTTTATTTATAGTTTGTTTCTTTCTCTGGGGTTCAGCTATTCAAGTGGCTTTATATTATACTTTTCTTTTTAGAAACGATATAAATAATAAATATAATAGTATTCAAAAAGAAGAAAGAAACGAGGTATTGGATGATGAATTGCGTAAAAAGTTAAAACAATTTTTAGATAGAGAGTTATAAGAGTTGAGGAAAAGAATGATACCTAAAGTTATTTTTAGTGAAGGAAAGAAAGATTGGGTTAAAAGACCTTTATTATCCAACATAGATAAAATTTTAGATTATAGAGGTAGAACGCCCAAAAAATTAGGTTTAAGTTGGAGTGATACAGGTTATCTAGCTTTATCAGCATTAAATGTAAAAAATGGATATATTGATTTTAATGCTGATGCAAATTATGGAGATCAAGAATTGTATGATCGATGGATGGGAGATAATCACCTTCATAAAGGGCAAGTTGTTTTTACTACTGAAGCACCAATGGGAAATGTTGCACAGCTTCCTAATGATGATTTGTATATTCTAAGTCAACGTACGATTGCCTTTGAAGTTAAACATGATTTAATTATAGAAGATTTTTTAGCTACTTTATTGCGTAGCCCAAAAATATTTAACGAATTAACTTCTTTGTCAAGTGGAGGAACTGCTAAAGGAGTTAGTCAAAAATCCTTATCAAATCTCAAGGTTTGTGTACCCACATCATTAGAAGAACAATCCGCTATCGGCTCCTTCTTCCGCACCCTCGATGACCTTCTGGCTAGTTACAAGAACAATCTCGCCAACCACAAATCTCTCAAGGCGACCATGCTCTCTAAGATGTTTCCAAAGGCTGGACAGACCGTTCCTGAAATTCGTTTGGATGGATTTGAAGGTGAGTGGGAGCTTCTTGAAATTAATGATTTAGCTGATGACTTTCAAAGTGGTGGCACTCCAAAAACAAATGTTCAGGAATATTGGGATGGCGATATTCCTTGGATTCAATCATCTGACTTAGAGACAAATTGTCTATTTGAAATTAAAGTTCAAAAAAGTATTTCTGAGAAAGGTTTAAAAAATTCATCAGCCAAAATAATACCAAAGGATTCAATTGCGGTTGTTACGAGAGTTGGAGTTGGGAAGTTAGCAGTGATGCGTCATGAATACGCAACAAGTCAGGATTTTTTGTCACTCTCAAATCTTAAATCAAATATAGAATTCACAGCATATTTACTTTATAGATTACTTCAAAAGGAGGTTACTCAACTTCAAGGAACATCAATAAAGGGTATTACTAAAGTGGAATTACTATCGAAAAAAGTACTTATACCATCTTTTTCTGAACAGCAAGCCATCGGCACCTATTTCTCAAACCTCGATAACCTCATCGCTGCTCATCAAGAAAAAATTTCACAACTTGAAACACTCAAAAAGAAACTCTTACAAGATATGTTTATCTAACCTTCAAAAATTCCCTTATCAGCAACCATAAGCACATCATTTTTCGAATAGTATAAGTGAGCCCTTTTGATCTTTTCAAAGGGTGCTCCTTAGTATTTAATAACTTAAAAGCATTTACTTTTAATAACTTTAGAGTTATAATAAATTCGAAAAGGGGTTGCTTTGTGCACGCTATTTATTTTTATAAGGACAAACAGGGGAATCAACCGGTCTTGGACTACATGAGAGAGCTAGCTCGTCGCGATAATAAGGACAGCCGGATCAAACTCAACAAGCTCAACGACTACATCGAGCTTTTAAGCCAACATGGGACCCGTGCTGGCCAACCATACATCAAGCATCTGGATGCAGAGATCTGGGAGTTGAGACCCTTGCGGGATCGGATTTTATTCGTAGCTTGGCTGGATGGGAGCTTTGTCTTACTGCATACTTTTGTCAAAAAGACGCAAAAGACACCTAGACGAGAGATCGAGAAAGCCAAGCGAGAGTTGCAAGATTTGAAGGAAAGAGGGCTAAGTGATGAAGAATAGTGCCATCGGCAGCAATTGGAAAGATGTGAGAGCAGAGCTCTTCACCAAGGAAGAAATCCTGGAAAGTGATCTGCGGGTTGCAATTATGACAGAGCTGATCGAAGCTCGGCATGAAAAGGGCATTAGCCAAAAGAAACTAGAAGAACTCAGTGGAGTCAGTCAACCGGTCATCGCTCGGATGGAGACAGGAAAGACCAGTCCTCAATTGGACACGGTCTTGAAAGTCTTAGCCAGTCTAGGCAAGACCCTCGCTGTCGTCCCACTGGAACAAGAAAAGGTCTAAAGGAAATCAGAAAGAATTACTATGGAAACAACACAAACCTCCCAGTCGCTCTACCAAGCTCTGTGGAACTCAGCCGATGTGCTCCGCTCTAAGATGGATGCCAATGACTATAAGTCTTATCTCTTGGGGATGATTTTTTACAAGTACCTCTCAGATAAGTTGCTCTTCTTCGTGGCGGAGACCATGGAAGAGGAGACAGAGAGTCTGGATGAAGCCTTGGCGCTTTACCGATCCTACTATGAGGATCCAGACTCTCAAGAGGACTTGATCTCCGTCATCACTGATGAGCTCAACTATGTCATCAAGCCAGACTTGACCTTTACAGCCTTGGTGGATCGGGTCAATGAAGGAACCTTCCAGCTGGAAGATCTGGCTCAGGGCTTCCGAGACATCGAGCAAAGTGACGACCTCTATGAAAATCTATTTGAGGATATTGATCTCTACTCCAAGAAGCTAGGGGCGACACCTCAAAAGCAAAACCAGCTAGTGGCTGCAGTCATGAAAGAGCTAGCAGTGCTGGATGTGGCAGGTCATGCGGGTGATATGCTTGGGGATGCTTACGAGTACTTGATTGGTCAGTTTGCGACCGACTCGGGTAAGAAGGCAGGAGAGTTCTATACGCCTCAACCTGTAGCCAAGCTCATGACCCAGATTGCCTTTTTAGGGCGTGAAGACGAGCAGGGCTTTACCCTCTACGATGCCACCATGGGATCGGGCTCCCTCTTGCTCAATGCCAAGAAGTATTCTCACCAGCCTCAAACCGTCCAGTACTTTGGTCAGGAGCTCAATACCTCTACCTATAACCTGGCTCGGATGAACATGATCCTACACGGGGTTCCGGTGGAAAACCAGTTCTTGCACAATGCCGATACGCTGGACGAAGACTGGCCGACCCAAGAGCCGACCAACTTTGATGGGGTCCTCATGAACCCACCTTACTCAGCCAAGTGGTCTGCAAGCTCGGGCTTCCTCCAAGATCCTCGTTTCTCCCCATTTGGCAAGCTCGCGCCTCAATCCAAGGCAGACTTCGCCTTTCTCTTGCACGGTTATTACCACCTCAAGCAGGACAAGGGGGTCATGGCCATCGTCCTTCCTCACGGGGTCCTTTTCCGAGGTAATGCTGAAGGAACCATTCGCAAGGCCTTGCTGGAAGAAGGGGCTATTGATACCGTGATCGGTCTTCCTGCCAATATCTTCTTCAATACTAGCATCCCAACGACAGTCATCATTCTCAAGAAGAACCGCACCAATCGGGACGTTTACTTTATCGATGCTTCTAAGGAATTTGACAAGGGCAAAAACCAGAATATCATGACGGATGCCCATATCGAGAAGATCCTCCAGGCCTATAAGAGCAGAGAGGATATGGATAAGTTTGCCCATCTGGCTAGCTTTGAGGAGATCGTCGAGAATGACTACAACCTCAATATCCCACGCTATGTGAACACCTTTGAGGAAGAAGAAGTAGAGCCACTGACAGAGATCGTGGCTAAGATTAACCAAACCAATGCGACGATTGAAACCCAGACAGCTTCTCTTCTAGACATGCTCAGCCAGCTTCATGGAACGACTCCAGAAGCAGATGCCGAACTCAAGAAATTTGTCCAAGAGTTTAAGGGCTAGGGTGTGAGAAGATAGGGATTAGGTAAAGGGTACTTTATTCGCTATTTCCCAAATTTTTTTCGAATTATAGAAGTAGAGGGACCTTCCCTCTATTTTTTATCGAAAAGGAGCAGGGATGCAAAAGAGACACGCGCATGTATCGCCGACCTTGGACATCATGGCCAAGAAGATTTTTAGTTTACCGGAGGTGACGGCAGCATTTATTCGAGATATTTTGGAGCTAGATGTGGCAGATGCTCAGATTGTGGAAGGAGGCCAGCCCCACAGCATGGCCTATGAGGAGGATGACTTGTTCTCCACTGCGGTGGATGTGAGAGCCAAGCTCCATGACGGGACCGAGGTGATCATCGAGATCCAGATTCGCAAGCAGCAGTATTTCTTGAATCGGTTCCATTACTATTTGGCCAATCAGCTGGTGGAAAATGTGCAAAAATTGCGCCAGCAAGGTCAGACACATAAGATGTACGAGCAGATGGAGCCCGTCTACGGGATTGCGATTTTGGAGAAGTCGCTCTTACTGGACGAAGAGGCCGCCATCAATAAATACTGGCTGACTAATAGCAGGTCCGGCAAGCAACTCAAGGCTTATTATAAGAATGGCAAGCATCAAAATCTTTTGCAGGTTGCCTTTTTAGAGCTAGACAAGTATAATAAAGATGAGAACCTGACAGATGCAGGCAGACAGTGGCTGGAGTTTTTTGGGAATCTTCCCTTCACAAAAGCTCCCAGTCAGGTCGTCGCCCACGCAGATTCATTACTGGATTCATCTAGCTGGACCAAGGAGGAGAAGACCATGATAGACGAGCGGATTCGTATTCAAGAAAATTATGATATGACCCTGGAGACGGCTATAGACGAAGCGCGCGAAGAAGGTCTAGTACAAGGTCGTAATGAAGAACGTCTGCAGTTAATCCGCAAAATGGTCTCACGAGGAATGACACCTGAGCTTATCTCAGAGATGACGGGTTTGTCGTTGGAAGAGATTGAGACCCTTCTTTCTTGAGTCGTTAAAAGAGGCACTGCCTCTTTTTTTGAAAAAAACTTGAAAATTTTCCCATTTTTTCAATCCGCCTTTCTAGAATTGTGGTAGAATAGAGTCAACAAAGAGCTATCCTCACCAACAGTGTGATCGATACTAGAAAAGAGGATTCTGATGACAAGAAAAATTGGTATTATTGGTTTGGGGCATGTGGGTGCCACCTTGGCCCACAGCATGATTTTGAAACACACCTGTGATCACTTGGTCTTGATTGATACCAATGAGAAAAAGGTCAAGGCAGATGCCTTGGATTTCTGTGATACGGTTGCCAATACGGGGTATCCGGTGCATATCACGGTTAATGACTATGCTGCTCTAAAAGACGCGGATGTCGTGGTGTCGACTCTTGGAAATATCGAGTTGCAGGCTAATAACACAGATGACCGTTTTGCGGAGCTTCCCTTTTCCAGCAAGCAAGTGGTGCAAGTAGCGCGTGATCTGAAGGCTTCTGGCTTTAGCGGGGTCTTATTGGTAGTGACCAATCCGGTCGATGCCGTCACTCAACTCTATCAACAATATACTGGCCTTCCAAAAGAGCAGGTGATTGGGACAGGGACTTTACTGGATACAGCTCGGATGAAGCGTGCAGTCGCTGATCGTTTGCAGGTTTCACCTGCTAGTGTATCAGGCTACAACCTCGGTGAGCATGGGAATTCTCAATTTGTCGCTTGGAGTCAGGTCCGTGTCAAAGGACATGCTATTACCGATCTCTTCTCTCAAGAAGAGCTTGACACCATCAACTACGAGTCCTTGCGCGGTGGCCACACGGTTTTCTTTGGCAAATTCTATACCAATTTTGGGATTGTAGCAGCAGCCCAACGCTTGGCAGAAGCTGTGATAAATGATAGCCACGAGGAAATGCCTGTGTCTAACTATCGTCCAGAATATGGAACCTATCTTGGCTACCCGGCGATTGTAGGTCGAAAAGGAATTATTGAACGATTGGACTTGCATTTGACAGAAGAAGAAAAAGAAAAATTACTCCATTCAGCCGAAACCATCAAGGAAAATACACGAAAGGGATTGGAGCATGCATAAAAGCAAAGAGAGTGGGACAGAAATCGGTAATTCGTTAGAATTTGATTTCGTCGTCCCACCTCCGCACAGTTGAGTAGGGCTGTAAAAGCTGATGAAATCAGCG
>JAWGIA010000031.1:0-28679 GCA_032560535.1 Streptococcus parasanguinis
TGATGAAATCAGCGTAGTAGAGCCCACTCAACCACTGCGTCTTGCTCGACAATCCAAAAATAATTGAGAGGCTAGGACTTTTGTCCCAGCCTCTTTTTTATCCAGTGGATCTGCGCCAAATGTGGTATAATGGAAGGTAAGAATTTATTGGATAGCGGAGAGTTTCCATGCAGCATTCACCCTGGCATGAAGCCATCAAATCCCATCTTCCAGAAGGGTATTTTCACCAGATCAATGACTTTATGAATGAAGTCTATAGCAAAGGAGTGGTTTATCCACCGCGTGACAAGGTCTTTAAGGCCTTGCAGACGACAGAGATGGATCAGGTCAAGGTCTTGATCTTAGGCCAAGATCCCTACCATGGACCGGATCAAGCGCAGGGCTTAAGTTTTTCTGTTCCGGATCATGTACCAGCGCCGCCTTCTTTGCAAAGTATTCTCAAAGAATTGCGCTCAGATATTGGAGAGAAGCGGTCCCATGATCTGACCTCTTGGGCGGAGCAAGGGGTGCTCTTGCTCAATGCCTGTTTGACGGTTCCAGCTGGTCAGGCTAATGGCCATGCTGGTCAAATTTGGGAACCTTTCACAGATGCTGTGATCAAGGTGGTCAATGAGTTGGAGGAGCCCGTAGTCTTTATTCTCTGGGGATCTTATGCCCGTAAGAAAAAGCCTCTGATTACCCACGATCGACATTTGGTCCTTGAATCAGCTCACCCAAGTCCCTTATCGGCCTACCGAGGATTCTTTGGTTCCCAACCCTTTTCAAAAACCAATCAATTTTTGAAAGAGACGGGACGCGAGCCGATTGATTGGTTAAGATAGGAGAAAGAAATGCCACAATTAGCAACGATTTGTTACATTGACAATGGGAAAGAATTTCTCATGCTGCATCGCAATAAAAAGCCCAATGATGTCCATGAAGGTAAATGGATCGGAGTTGGAGGAAAATTAGAACGCGGGGAAACCCCACAGGAGTGTGCTGCGCGTGAGATTTTTGAGGAGACGGGCCTTAGAGCCAAGCCAGTCTTAAAAGGGATCATTACCTTTCCCGAGTTTACTCCAGATTTGGACTGGTACACCTATGTCTTCAAGGTAACAGATTTTGAGGGAGAACTGATCGAGTGTAACGAAGGGACCTTGGAGTGGGTACCTTATGATCAAGTCCTCTCAAAACCAACCTGGGAAGGGGACCACACCTTTGTCGAGTGGTTGTTGGAGGATAAACCCTTCTTTTCAGCAATGTTTCGCTATGACGGCGACCGCTTGTTAGAGTCGCATGTTGATTTTTATGAATAAAGGAGAATGCAATGGTTGTCATTAAAAATGGTCGCGTAATGAATCCCAAAACTGGCTTGGATCAAGTCTGTGATCTTCGCATTGAAGGAAAGAAAATTGTAGAGATCGCTGAAAACCTCCCAACGGATGGACAAGAAGTCCTTGATGCTACTGGTCTGGTTGTGGCACCTGGTTTGATCGATGTACACGTGCATTTCCGCGAACCCGGTCAAACTCATAAAGAAGACATCCATACGGGTGCCTTAGCCGCAGCTGCTGGTGGTTTTACTCGAGTGGTCATGATGGCCAATACCAATCCGACCATTTCAGATATTGCTACCTTAGAGGAAGTCTTAGCTTCTGCAGCCAAGGAAAATCTTCACATTCATACGGTTGCGACAGTGACTAAGAACTTTGACGGTCAACACCTGACAGATTTTGAAGGACTGCTTAAGGCTGGTGCAGTAGGATTTTCAGATGATGGGATTCCCCTTCAAAGCACAAAGGTTGTCCGTGAAGCTTTGGAAGAAGCTAAGCGTCTAGGGACCTTTATTAGTCTTCATGAAGAAGACCCTGAGTTGAATGGCATTCTTGGTTTGAATGAAAACATTGCTAAGGAACACTTCCATGTCTGTGGGGCGACGGGTGTAGCCGAATATTCAATGGCTGCGCGTGATACCATGATTGCCCATGCGACAGGTGCTCACCTCCATATCCAACACCTTTCCAAGGAAGAAAGTGTCAAGGTGGTGGAATTTGCCCAAGGATTAGGAGCTCATGTGACGGCAGAAGTGGCACCTCAACACTTTTCGAAAACAGAAAGTCTGCTCTTGACTAAGGGAAGCAATGCCAAGATGAACCCACCTCTTCGCTTAGAATCTGACCGTTTAGCAGTGATTGAAGGCTTGAAGTCAGGCGTCATCTCCGTGATTGCGACTGACCACGCGCCTCACCATGCAGATGAGAAGAATGTTCCTGATATTACCAAAGCACCATCTGGCATGACTGGGCTTGAAACTTCGCTCTCTCTTGGTTTGACCTACTTGGTGCATGCAGGCCATTTAAGCCTGATGCAATTGCTTGAAAAGATGTCCTATAATCCAGCACGTCTCTATGATTTTGATGCTGGCTATATCGCAGTGGATGGACCGGCAGATTTGACCATCTTTGATCCAGAAGCAGATCGCCTGGTATCGGATCATTTCGCTTCAAAAGCTGGTAATTCACCATTTGTGGGTGAAACACTAAAAGGAAAAGTCGCTTATACGATCTGTGATGGACAAGTGATTTTTCAAGGATAAGCGATCGTATTCATATGAATCTTAAAAAAATGATGCAAGGCTTGGTTTTCTTTTTAACCAGCCTTCTTGTCTTTGTCTTTCTATTTCGTGCTTTGCTACCAACTGCATCTCCTCGCATGACCAAGCCCAAAACAGCTGCGAAAGAAATCACCTATACTTATGTAGCTCTAGGGGATTCACTGACCGAAGGAGTAGGGGATAGCACCAAGCAAGGGGGCTTTGTCCCCATCCTTGCCCAAAGCCTATCCAATGAAAATGACGGCCAGTATCAGCCTGTCAACTATGGAGTAGCTGGAAATACAAGCGCTCAGATCTTAGATCGTCTCAAGAAGCAAACAGATCTTCAGAAGGATCTCAAAAAGGCGCGTGTCATGACCTTAACGGTTGGGGGAAATGATCTGCGCAAAGTTGTTGTCGATCATCTGAGTGATTTTTCTCTATCAGATATCCAAAAACCGCTCAAGTATTATACAGCGAACCTCAAAGAAATTATTAAAAAGGCCAGAAAGGACAATCCCCATCTTCCTATTTATGTAGTGGGGATCTACAATCCTCTTTACCTGAATTTTCCTGAATTAACCAGTATCCAGACGGCTGTAGATCGTTGGAATGAGACGACGGAAGAAACCATCGCGCAATTTGATCAGGTCTATTTCGTTCCGATCAATGATCTGCTCTATAAAGGAATTGATGGCAAAATGGGCGTATCAGAAATCAGTGACGGGAAGACAACTGTTATCAATGATGCCCTGTATGAAGAGGATAGCTTTCACCCCAACAATACGGGCTATGAAAAGATGAAACAAGCAATATTGGAGAAAATCAATGCCACGAAAAAAACTTGGAGTCAAAAATAATCCCATCAAAGAGAAGCTCCCCTTCCTTCAAAAAATCAATATTTGGAAATGGTTATTTTTAGGTTTGGTCAGCCTTCTCTTAGCCTTCGCTTTAGTTGTGCAAGGACGCTTAGCGACGCCAAGAGAAGATGTTAGCCAGCTTCATCAAGCAGTTGGCACCAAAGATGTCAAAGTTGGAACCATGACAACGACTCGAGATCAACTCAATGATACCATCAAATCGCTTCTGAAAAAATATAAGCTGTCCGACTACAAGGTCTATGCAGACAATCAGCAAATCCTCTTAGAAGGACAGTTGAGTCTCTTGGGGAAGGATTATCCCTTATACATTTACTTTCAACCATCCAAATTGGAAAATGGGAACATTCTCTTGACGGTGAAGGATTTTTCAGTTGGAACCTTTCAAATTCCACAAAGGATGGTTTTGCAGCTCTTGAGCAAGAATAAAACTATTCCAGAATTTATTCAGATTTCTCCAAAGCAGTCTACCATCACCATTGTGTTACCAGAAATTGACAATGACTTTGGAATTTACGTCAAGGCCAATACCATTGATCTCTATAATGACAAGATCGTTTTTGATTTGTATCAGAAGAAGTAGGGCGAAAGAGGCTATTCAAATTGAATTCACAATCATCTTAAAAAATTTCCTTAGGTTCAATAATTCCGAGTGCTAGAAACAATAGTGTTTCTAGCACTTTTCTCATGACGGGAAGTTTCTAAGATGACTATATCCTCAATCTAACTAGAACTGAAAGCTTTATTTTGTTTCTATTCAAAAAATTCAGAATATTACAGAAAATTCTTGACATTGCTTCTTCCCTATGCTAAAATACTAAACAAGACATTGAACAAAGGAGAAAGTCAAACATGAAAACAGCTAAGTTTATTCAATTTGCTTTGTTGTTGAGGTATAAGGGCTAGTGCAGAAGCATTAGTCCTGTTTGGCTTACCAAGCGGGCAAAAACATCTCGCTTGGTTAACCGAGTGAGATGTTTTTCTTTATATCCACTACATAGAAATGAGGAGACCCTATGCGTAAAGTTGAATTTTTAGATACCAGCCTTCGGGACGGTGAACAGACTCCAGGAGTCAATTTCTCCATTAAAGAAAAGATTGCCATTGCCAAACAATTGGAAAAATGGGGTATTTCTGCTATTGAAGCAGGTTTTCCTGCAGCTAGTCCTGATTCCTTCACTGCTGTTCAAGAGATTGCAAAAGTCTTGACCAAGACAGCCGTGACAGGTTTGGCCCGTTCTGTCAAATCAGATATTGATGCTTGTTATGAAGCCTTGAAGGATGCTAAGTATCCGCAAGTTCACGTCTTTATCGCAACCAGTCCGATTCACCGGGAGTTTAAACTCAACAAAACCAAGGAAGAAATCCTTGAAACAATCAAAGAGCACGTTTCTTACGCTCGCTCAAAATTTGAGATTGTAGAGTTCTCTCCCGAAGATGCGACCCGGACAGAATTGGATTTCCTCTTGCAAGTTGTCCAGACTGCAGTCGATGCTGGTGCTAGCTACATCAATATTCCTGATACAGTCGGTTTCACTACACCAGCAGAGTACGGAGCCATTTTCAAATATTTGATCGACCATGTCAAGACAGACCGCGAGATTATCTATTCCCCTCATTGCCATGATGACCTAGGTATTGCCGTGGCGAATAGCCTCGCTGCTGTTAAAAATGGTGCCCGTCGTGTCGAAGGAACCATTAATGGGATCGGGGAGCGGGCCGGCAATGCGGCACTTGAAGAAGTAGCGGTTGCTCTCAATATCCGTGAAGACTATTTCCAAGTTGAAAGTCCGATCGTCCTTAATGAAACCATCAACACTTCTGAGTTGGTCTCTCGTTACTCTGGGATTCCAATTCCTAAAAACAAGGCGGTTGTTGGTGGCAATGCCTTCTCACACGAGTCTGGGATTCACCAAGACGGGGTTCTTAAAAATCCTCTTACTTATGAAATCATCACCCCTGAGCTGGTAGGTGTCAAGAGCAATAGCCTCCCTCTTGGAAAATTGTCTGGTCGCCATGCCTTTGTCGAAAAACTGCATGAGTTGGGACTGGATTTCACAGAAGAAGACATCAAGCCATTGTTTGCGAAGTTCAAATCTCTGGCAGACAAGAAACACGAGATCACAGATGCTGATATCCGCGCCCTTGTTGCCGGTACAGCAGTGGAAAATCCAGAAGGATTCCAATTTAACGATCTTCGCTTGACCACCAATGCAGACGAAACGATTTCAGCAGCGGTTAGCCTCCGCAATGAAGAAGGGGAAGTGCTTGAGTTCCTTGCCAATGGTCAAGGGTCGGTTGAAGCGATCTTTAATGCGATTGATAAATTCTTCAACCAAACTGTTCGCTTGACCTCATACAATATCGATGCAGTGACAGATGGGATTGATGCCCAAGCCCGCGTCTTGGTATCCGTGGAAAATGTCGATACCGATACGATTTTCAATGCCTCTGGTTTGGACTTCGACGTATTGAAAGCCTCTGCCATCGCTTATATCAATGCTAACACGCTGGTTCAAAAAGAGAATGCGGGTGAGATGGGACGAGCTGTCTCCTACCGTGATCTTCCACAAGCCTAAGAGGAACTGAATATGACAAAGAAAATTGTAACACTTGCAGGAGATGGGATTGGCCCTGAGATCATGGCAGCTGGACTAGAGGTCCTTGCAGCCGTCGCTCCCAAAATCGGCTTTGATTATAGTCTAGAAGACAAACCTTTTGGGGGTGCTGGAATTGATGCCGCTGGCCACCCACTTCCCCAAGATACTCTAAAAGCAGCTAAAGGAGCGGATGCTATTCTTCTCGCAGCCATCGGGAGTCCTGAGTATGACAATGCTCCTGTTCGTCCAGAACAAGGCCTGCTCGCTATTCGTAAGGAATTAAACCTTTTTGCCAATATTCGTCCTGTACGGGTTTTCGACGCCTTGAAACACTTGTCTCCTTTGAAGCCAGAGCGTATTGAGGGGGTCGACTTCGTGGTCGTGCGTGAATTGACAGGTGGGATTTACTTTGGAGAGCATATCTTGAAAGAAGATACAGCGCGTGATATCAATGATTACAGTGCAGAAGAAATCCGTCGGATTATGCGCCAAGCCTTCAAGATCGCGCAAGGACGTGGTAAGAAAGTGACCAGTATCGATAAGCAAAATGTCCTTGCAACGTCTAAATTGTGGCGCCAAGTGGCAGAAGAAGTTGCCAAAGAATTTCCAGATGTGACTTTAGAGCACCAGCTTGTCGATAGTGCGGCCATGATCATGATTACCAATCCAGCCCGCTTTGATGTTGTAGTGACAGAGAATCTATTTGGAGATATCCTATCTGACGAATCCAGCGTCCTTCCTGGAACACTAGGTGTGATGCCATCTGCCAGTCATTCTGACCAAGGACCAAGTATGTACGAACCGATTCATGGTTCAGCACCTGATATTGCTGGTCAAGGCATTGCCAATCCGATTTCCATGATCCTGTCCGTTGCTATGATGCTCCGAGACGGTTTTGGAGAAACAGCAGGTGCAGAAATGATCGAGGAAGCCGTCAATCAAACCTTGAATCAAGGAATCTTGACACGAGACTTAGGTGGTCAGGATTCTACTGCAGAGATGACTGCAGCCATTATTGGGAATCTCTAAGATGACATGGAGAGATCGCTGTTTAGTTCTTATTGCTATTTGGAATAGTATCGTATTTCTGACCTATGGTTTAGATAAACGAAAAGCTATCCAAAACAGGTGGCGGATTCCTGAAAAGGTCCTGTTACTCGAGAGCTGGCTGCTTGGTGGATTCGGAGCTCTACTAGGTGGATATCTCTTTCAACACAAGGTGCGGAAATGGTATTTTCAAGCTACCTGGTGGGGCAGTAGCCTTCTTTTAGCAGGTGCCCTCTTTCTAATCCTTCAATGGATTTCCTAACAACAAGATAAATGGAGAAAGACGATGAGTGGAAAATCTATCTTTGATAAACTTTGGGACCGCCACGTGATTACAGGAGTGGAAGGGCAACCCCAACTCATGTATGTGGACCAACACTACATCCACGAAGTGACGAGTCCGCAAGCCTTTCAAGGATTACGGGACGCAGGACGCAAGGTTCGACGACCCGATTTAACCTTTGGAACCTTTGATCACAATGTTCCAACGGTCAATATTTTTGATATTCGAGATGTGATTTCAAAAGCCCAGATTGATAAATTGGCTGAGAACGTGGTGGACTTTGGGATTGATCATGCTGCCCATGGTTCTGCTAAGCAAGGGATCGTTCATATGGTGGGGCCTGAAACCGGTCGGACTCAGCCTGGAAAATTTATTGTCTGTGGAGACAGCCATACCGCAACCCATGGAGCCTTTGGAGCTATTGCCTTTGGAATTGGAACCAGTGAAGTGGAGCATGTCTTTGCCACCCAAACCATCTGGCAAGTCAAACCAAAGAAAATGTTGGTTGAATTCACCGGAACCCCACAAAAAGGGATCTATTCAAAGGATTACATCCTAGCTTTGATAGCGCGCTACGGTGTTGCTTGTGGAGTTGGCTATGTCGTAGAGTATCGGGGTGAAGCAATTGATCGCTTGACCATGGAAGAACGCATGACCATCTGCAATATGTCAATCGAGTTCGGGTCCAAAATGGGGATCATGAATCCAGATGAGACGACCTTTGACTACCTCCGGGGACGCGAATGTGTGCCAGATGATTTTGAGGCCGCAGTAGCTGATTGGAAGACTCTGGTCAGTGATGACGATGCCGTTTATGATAAGGTCATCCGTATGGATGTATCTGATCTTGCTCCGATGGTGACTTGGGGGACCAATCCTTCTATGGGAGTGGACTTCGAGACTCCTTTTCCAGAGATTCGAGACATGAATGATGAACGGGCTTATCATTATATGGATCTAGAACCTGGCCAAAAACCAGCAGACATTGAATTAGGCTATATCTTTATCGGTTCTTGTACCAATGCGCGTCTCAGTGATTTGGAGTTGGCAGCCAAGTTTGTGAAAGGCAAAAAAATTGCGCCAAACTTAACTGCTATTGTGGTACCTGGCTCTCGTCCGGTTAAGCAAGCCGCCGAAAAATTAGGCTTAGACAAGATCTTCATGGATGCGGGCTTTGAATGGCGTGATCCAGGATGTTCCATGTGTCTAGGAATGAACCCAGACAAGGTTCCAGATGGGGTCCACTGTGCCTCTACTAGCAACCGGAACTTTGAAGACCGCCAAGGATTTGGGGCTAAGACCCATCTCTGTAGCCCAGCAATGGCCGCTGCAGCAGCAATTGCCGGTCGCTTTGTCGACGTGCGCCAAATGCCAGAAGTCGAGTAAAAGGAGGAAGCATGGAGAAATTTACCATTTATACGGGAACAACAGTTCCTTTGATGAACGATAATATTGATACCGACCAAATCCTCCCCAAGCAATTTTTAAAGTTGATTGATAAAAAAGGTTTTGGGAAATACCTCATGTATGCTTGGCGCTATTTGGATGACCAATATACTGAGGATCCAGATTTTATCTTTAACAAGCCAGAATACCGCAAGGCGACCATTTTGATCACTGGTGACAATTTTGGAGCTGGTTCCTCTCGGGAGCACGCAGCCTGGGCTTTAGCTGATTATGGCTTTAAAGTTGTTATCGCTGGATCTTTCGGAGATATCCATTACAATAATGAGCTCAATAATGGCATGCTGCCGATTGTCCAACCACTAGAGGTTCGTCAAAAATTGGCAAGTTTGAAGCCGACAGATCCAGTGACAGTAGATTTGGAAGAACAGAAGATCCTCTCGCCTGTTGGAGAGTTTCGCTTTGAGATCGATCAAGATTGGAAGCACAAATTGCTCAACGGCTTGGATGATATCGGGATTACACTTCAGTATGAAGACTTGATCGCAGCTTATGAGAAGAACCGGCCAGCTTACTGGCAATGATAAAATTGTATACTTAATTACGAATTTTCTGAAAATATATTGAATTTGAGACTATTTTTTGATACAATACTAAAAAGAATAGAAAAGGAAAGAGACTTATGACAAAACACATTCAATGGGACGGACAACTTTCACAAGAAGGATTTGATATTCTTAAAGGAGAGGGTGGCTGTATCGTCTGCCCTACCAAAGTTGGCTACATCATCATGACCAGTGACAAGGCTGGCTTGGAACGAAAATTCGAAGCCAAAGAACGCAACCGCAACAAACCAGGTGTGGTTCTTTGCGGAAGCATGGATGAACTCCGCGCCCTTGCTCAATTGAATCCTGAAATTGAGGCCTTCTACCAAAAACATTGGGATGAAGATATCTTGCTTGGTTGTATCCTTCCTTGGCGTGAAGATGCCTATGCAAAATTGCAAGCTTTCGGAGATGGACGTGAAGAACTCATGACAGATGTTCGTGGAACTTCATGTTTTGTCATCAAATTTGGTAAAGCTGGTGAGCAAATCGCTAAAGAAATGTGGGAAAAAGAAGGCAAAATGGTTTACGCTTCTTCAGCCAACCCTTCCGGTAAAGGTAACCGCGGGAAGGTCGAAGGAATCGGTGAGCGCATCGAAGGTGCCGTGGACTTGGTCATTGAAGCCGATGATTATGTAGCTTCTATCCAACCTGACAAAACCATTGAAACTCGCTATGAACAAGGCGTGATGGTCTCTATGGTTGATGCCGAAGGAAAACTCATCCCAGAACAAGGAGCAGGTAGCCGTTCTGTCAATACCTGTCCAGTTGTGATCCGTAAAGGATTGGATATTGATAAGATCATGATGCACTTATCTGATCATTTCAACTCTTGGAACTACCGCCAAGGGGAATACTATTAAGAAATAGAAAACAGCATTCCGTTTGGAATGCTGTTTTTGTGAAAGGATAAAAGATGGTATAATAGAGTCAAACGATGTTCCAATAGAAGGGGAAGTAGTATGGTCTCCAGAAAAGCATTTATCGATAAAGCCAATCAGGAAGGTTTTTCCTTCAACATCCAAATCCCATGGTGGCGGTACACTAACTTCAAGTCATTGGTTTGGAGAAAAAGGCTCTCTGAGGAGCAACTCTATCAGATCTTTCTTTTACTTTGTAGAGAGGTAGAAGACCGGCAAATGAAAGTAGTAGAGGATAAGAGGAAGTATCAGACCGGATTTTATGTAGTGGCATGCAATGGCCGGGAGTTTCGCTTTGAGTTTGCTTTTAAAAAGAACCAAGAACTAAGAGTTTATAATCTCTTTGAGACCGTCAATGGTCGTAAGAAACTCACCCTGATGGATCTGCTTGACTACATAATGGATTGAATGTGTATAGAAACAATAAGGGTTCACTACAGATTGATAAAAGAAAGAGTAGTTCTATGATTTCAAGAGATGCATTTTTAGAAAGAATCAATCAGGAGGGATTTTCATTTAGCATTGAAATCCCGCGCAGAAATTTTTCGGATTTTACATCATTGGTTCGGAGAAGAAGAATTTCAGAAGAAGACCTCTATCAGCTGTTTTATAACTATTGTCAGGAGCTAGAAAACTGTTTGAAAGAAGCAGGGGAGACACGACGCTTGCTCTTCAATAAATTTCCAGTTAGTCCTGTTCATGATAAATATAAAACAAAATTTGATACAGTGGCACCGAATAGACGCGAATTCCGCTTTGAGTTTGTCTTTAGCAATGACAATCGTTTAAAAGTTTATCACATGATCGAAACTGTTAATGGTCGTAGGAAAAAAACACCTATGGAAATACTGATGGACCTAGTCGATGCTTTATAATGAGGATCTGTTCAAAAGTATAAGGGGGATCAAATCAAAAAAACTAGAGCATGCGCTCTAGTTTTTTGGTTGTTGATGGGTGATGTTCTTTCCCCAAGGGATGAGATTTTCTTTTTTCTCTTTGATCCGTTGGATATTGTCCTTGTGACGAAGAATGATCAAGGTTGCTAGGGCCAAGACAATGATTGTAAAAAGCGGATCATAGCTGTTCAAGATCCATCCAGTCAAAGGAAGAAGGAGAACCGAAAGAATGGCGAGTAGCGCAACAGTAACACTCGAAAACGAAATCATACTGGTTAAATACAGGCTGGCTACAAAATAAACAGCTAAAATGAGTAGCAGGATAGGCGAGAAACCAAGTAAGACACCAGCACTCGTCGCCACTGCTTTTCCACCCTTGAATCCAGCAAAAACTGGGAAAGTGTGCCCCAAAACGGCTAAGAGACCAAAGACCATTGGCGAGATCCCCTGAATTCCAAAGAAAGTCGGAAGGAGAACGGCCAAAGTTCCTTTCAAGAAATCAATTGCAAAGACAATGATCCCAGCTTTCTTCCCTAAAATCCGAAAGGTATTGGTCGTTCCTGTATTGCCTGATCCATGTTCTCGTAAATTAATATTAAAAAAGACTTTCCCAATCCATAATCCCGAAGGAATGGAGCCTAACAGATAGGCTAAGATTAAAACACTTATTTCTTTCATCATACCTTCATTATATCAAAAAGCCATTGATAGAAAAAGCAAATTTTGGAGTTCAAGTGTGACATCTGAAGAAAGTGTTCAGCCAGCTTTTTGTACTGAGATATAGAAATCTCCATATAAAGAGAAAAAATTTTGCAAAATTTCCTAAAAAACTGTAATATAGAAAAGATGAACAAACAGGAGGTTCCTTGTGGCAAAAAAGGAAATCAATATTAATAATTATAATGACGATGCCATTCAGGTACTAGAAGGGTTGGATGCGGTCCGTAAACGTCCAGGGATGTATATCGGATCGACCGACGGAAATGGCTTGCATCACATGGTCTGGGAGATCGTGGATAATGCGGTCGATGAAGCCTTGTCTGGCTTTGGCTCACAAATCGATGTAACGATTAATAAAGATGGTTCGCTATCGGTAGAAGACCAGGGACGTGGAATGCCGACCGGGATGCATGCTATGGGCAAACCAACCGTTGAGGTGATCTTTACGGTCCTCCACGCCGGAGGAAAGTTTGGTCAAGGAGGCTATAAGACATCTGGAGGTCTTCACGGAGTGGGATCTTCTGTCGTCAATGCCCTTTCTAGCTGGCTTGAGGTAGAAATTACCCGTGATGGAGCTGTCTACAAGCAACGTTTTGAAGATGGGGGAAAACCAGTTACGACCCTTGAAAAGATTGGCTCTGCTCCCAAGTCTAAGACAGGGACCAAGGTCACCTTCATGCCAGATCCAACCATCTTTTCAACGACGGATTTCAAATTCAATACCATTGCTGAGCGAATCAAAGAATCAGCCTTCTTGCTGAAGGACGTGACGCTGACGCTGACCGATCTCCGTAAGGAAGAAGACAACCATGTGGCCTTTCATTATGAAAATGGTGTCCAAGATTTCGTAGAGTACTTGAACGAAGACAAGGAAACTTTGACACCTGTTCTCTACTTTAGTGGCGAATCAGATGGTTTTCAGGTAGAAGTGGCCATGCAATACAATGATGGTTACTCAGATAATATCTTGTCCTTCGTTAATAATGTCCGCACTAAAGATGGGGGAACCCATGAGACGGGTCTGAAGACAGCCATTACCAAGGCTATGAACGACTATGCAAGAAAGACAGGACTCCTCAAAGAAAAAGACAAGAATTTGGAAGGATCAGACTACCGTGAAGGTTTGTCTGCTGTTCTCTCTATCCTGGTTCCAGAGGCCCATTTGCAGTTTGAAGGACAAACCAAAGACAAATTAGGAAGTCCCTTGGCTCGTCCAGTCGTCGATAGCATTGTTTCTGATAAATTGACCTTCTTCCTTATGGAAAATGGGGAGTTGGCTTCTAATCTCATTCGTAAGGCTATTAAAGCCCGGGATGCGCGTGAAGCCGCTCGAAAAGCGCGGGATGAAAGCCGAAATGGCAAGAAGAGCAAAAAGGACAAGGGACTTTTGTCAGGTAAATTGACACCAGCCCAGTCTAAAAATCCTAAGAAAAATGAACTCTATCTGGTCGAAGGAGACTCAGCCGGCGGTTCTGCCAAACAAGGACGGGACCGGAAGTTCCAAGCGATTCTTCCACTTCGTGGGAAGGTGCTCAATACTGAGAAGGCCAATATGAGTGATATCCTCAAGAACGAGGAAATCAACACCATGATTTACACCATCGGTGCTGGAGTTGGGGCAGATTTCTCAGTGGAAGATACTAACTACGATAAGATCATCATCATGACCGATGCGGATACGGATGGAGCCCACATTCAAACCCTCCTCTTAACCTTCTTCTATCGCTATATGCGCCCTTTGGTAGAAGCTGGACACGTCTACATTGCGCTTCCTCCTCTTTATAAGATGTCGAAAGGCAAAGGCAAGAAAGAAGAAGTAGCCTATGCTTGGACAGATAGCGAATTAGAAGAGTTGCGTCGGACTTTTGGCCGTGGAGCGACCCTTCAACGATACAAAGGGTTAGGGGAAATGAATGCGGATCAGCTTTGGGAAACCACCATGAATCCAGAAACTCGTACCTTGATCCGTGTCACCATTGATGATCTAGCGCGTGCAGAACGCCGTGTCTCCGTCCTCATGGGAGATAAGGCGGCACCACGTCGTCAATGGATTGAAGATAACGTTAAGTTTACTTTGGAAGAAACGACAGCGTTTTAAGGAGTGCGAGTGATGGCTCTATACATAGGTTTTATTTTGTTAGTCTTTTTGTCCTCCATTTATCTTGCAATTAACATGAATCGTCGAAGAATTAGACTATTAGGGTTGTTTGCACCGGTAGTCTTTACTCTATGTATGCTTAAGGTACTAGAATCCAATATTAGGCTCCCAGAATCCGGTGCTTTAGAAGCGGGCATTCTCATGTTTTTATATGGATTTCCCTTGATAATTGGATCCTTAATCTTTACACTGATTCGTTTGTGTTTCGTCTATCAGAAAAAAATCTGGAAGGCATTATTGATTTTTATATCCTATATTTTGGGTCCCCTGCTTGTAGGTGCCTTGGCCATATATGTGGAATTCGTATTTCAGATCGATCATTTCATTTACGTAGTCATTTTTTCGATGATTCTGGTCTCCTATCTTCCTCCTATTTATCTCTACTTTTTCGACCGAGATCAATAGAAGTTAGCTAGGAAGGGAAAAATTATGGATTTTTTAATTACTACATTCAATCATTTTTACCAATTGTATATTGTCTTGTTTCTATCCATCTTCATTGCCTTTTGGATGAATTGGAAAAAGAAAAATTTTTATGGCTTGTATTATCCAATTTGTTTAACAGTCATGACTTATTGTGTCGTACAATTTGATTCATTCGACGTTGTTGAGAGGGCTCTTCCCTTCATGCTAATAGTCTTTGCTGTTCAACTAATGGTAATAGTCCTAGGTGTTCCCTTGGTGGTAATTGCCTTGCTTTATCACGTCATACGATTATTTTCAATTTTTCCTAAATATGGATGGAAAATCATCCTGATCATCTTCGCTTATCTAGTAAGTGCGGTCCTTTTTTACAGGGTTATGGCTAGTATACCGGAAGAGTTTTTGCAACACCGAAGCATGATGATAAGGTTAATGTTCCTGTCTCTTTTTCTATCTTATTTGCCAGCCATATTTTTGATCATTAGCCAGAATCGTAAGAAGGTGTGAAATGAATGATTTATTATTTATGATTAGTATGTCTCTTAGTTTTGTACTCCCATTGATTGCTTTGGCTATTGCTTTATTTATTGAAAGGCAATTAGATAAAAGGAAAAAACCATTTTTTGGTCTCTTTTTTCCTATTATGCTATGTCTGACAATATATGAACACGGGTTAATAAAATTTCAGGATACTGCGACAAGTTTGGAAGTTGGAGCTGTTCTCTTATTTTTCTGTTATCCCTTGTTGCTTATAGCGCTTCTTTATAGTGGAATTCGTCTCTATCTTGTCTATAAGGATAGAGTGTGGAAAGTAATTGGCATTGTCTCCTATTATCTAGTTGCCAGTTGGATTGCTTTTTGTACTCCTAGTGAGCACTTTATGACTAATTTAGGTCGCATGCGACTGCTAGAAGTAGCTATATTGATTGGATTCTTTCTCCCATCTCTTTATCTTTATTTAGACAAAGACCAACAATTCCAAGCATCCTATAGCGGTGAAGGAGTAGAAGATGAGAACTGAGACAGAAATGATGGACCTGATCTTGCAGATAGCTGAATCCCTGCAAGTGGAAGCAGTGGCCTTATCCGGTTCGCGATCCGATATCCACTCTCTAAGAGATGAGTTTCAAGATTATGATGTGGTTTATATTGTTGAGAATCTGGAGGACTTGATATCTGATTTATCTTGGCTAGACCAGTTTGGAATACGGCTGATTGAACAGCACAATGTCCTTGGACACCGTCGTCTTTACCTCACGCTCTTTGAAGACGGCAACCGTATCGATTTGACCCTCTGTCCCAAGGAGCACATTCAAGAGTGGGTGGACAGCGAAGCAAATTTTGAAGTTATAAAGGACGACAAAGGCTTATTTGAAGCCTATCAGCCTAATTCCAAGCGCTACTGGACCGCTCCTCCTACTGAAGAGGAATTTGCAGCATCCTGCAATGAATTTTGGTGGGTATCGGCTTATGTTGTCAAGGCCATTCGAAGAAATCAGCTTATCTATGCGACCGATCACCTCTATGGCATTTGTCAGCAAGAACTCCTCAAGGTCTTAGCTTGGCAGGTGACAAGCGATAAGGGAGTAGTTGACATCGGAAAGAACTACAAGTACCTCTTCCAGTACCTTCCAGCTGAGCAAGAGAAGGAGTTCTCAGCTTTACTTGATTTATCTAGTTTCGATAAAATCACTCAGTCTTTATTTTCTACCATGAAGGGATTCGATCGAGAAGCTCAATTTCTGGCCCAAAAGATGGGATTTACTTACGATATGGAAGTTGCAGAGAAAATAACTTCTTATGCTAAAGAGAAACTTTCGAATCATTAATGAATTTATTTTAAACATCAGAAAGGAACGTTTGGTTACTTGGTGTAACTGAATTCCTCTATATATAAAAGACTACTCAACATTCTTTGAAAGGAGTTGAACACGCCCTAAGCGCTGTGTGAAAAAGATAAATTTTCTATTTTCCTTAGCATTTTACGGGCTTTGTATCTTATGTCTAATATTCAAAATATGTCCCTAGAGGACATCATGGGGGAGCGCTTTGGTCGCTACTCCAAATACATTATTCAAGAACGGGCTCTTCCTGATATTCGGGATGGCTTGAAACCTGTTCAACGGCGGATTCTTTATTCTATGAATAAGGATGGCAATACCCATGACAAGGGTTACCGTAAGTCTGCCAAGTCTGTCGGTAATATCATGGGGAATTTCCACCCTCACGGGGACAGTTCCATCTATGATGCCATGGTCCGCATGTCTCAGGACTGGAAGAACCGTGAGATCCTTGTGGAAATGCACGGAAACAATGGTTCCATGGACGGTGATCCACCAGCAGCCATGCGTTATACCGAAGCGCGCTTGTCTGAAATTGCGGGCTATCTCCTGCAAGATATCGAAAAGAACACAGTACCATTTGCCTGGAACTTTGACGATACGGAAAAAGAGCCAACGGTTTTACCTGCCGCTTTTCCAAATCTCTTGGTCAATGGGGCAACAGGGATTTCAGCTGGTTATGCGACAGATATTCCACCACACAACCTTGCTGAAGTCATCGATGCCGTGGTCTACATGATCGACCATCCATCTGCCAAGGTAGACAAGCTCATGGAGTTTCTGCCTGGGCCTGATTTCCCAACGGGTGCCATTATCCAGGGACGGGATGAGATCAAGAAAGCCTATGAAACTGGTAAGGGCCGGGTGGTTGTCCGCTCTAAAACAGAGATCGAGCAGCTCAAAGGCGGTAAGCAGCAAATCGTTGTCACCGAAATCCCTTATGAGATTAACAAGGCTGTTTTGGTCAAGAAGATCGACGATGTCCGTGTTAACAACAAGGTGGCCGGTATTGCGGAAGTCCGGGATGAGTCTGACCGGGATGGTCTTCGTATTGCGATTGAGCTCAAAAAAGATGCCAATGCAGACTTGATCTTGAACTACTTGTTCAAGTATACAGACTTGCAGGTCAACTATAACTTCAATATGGTGGCGATTGACAACTATACACCTCGTCAGGTGGGGATCGTACCGATCCTGTCTAGCTACATTGCTCACCGTCGGGATATTATTGTCGCTCGCTCGCGCTTTGATAAGGAAAAGGCAGAACGACGCCTCCACATCGTAGAGGGTTTGATCCGCGTGATTTCCATCCTCGATGAAGTGATCGCCTTGATCCGTGCTTCTGATAATAAGGCAGATGCCAAAGAAAACCTCAAGGTCAGCTACGATTTCACGGAAGAACAAGCTGAAGCTATCGTTACCTTGCAATTGTACCGCTTGACCAATACGGATATTGTCACCTTGGAAGAAGAGCATGCTAGTCTCAAGGAGCAAATCGCGACCTTGGCAGCCATCATTGGGGATGAACGGACTATGTTTAACCTTATGAAGAAGGAGTTGCGTGAAGTCAAGAAGCTCTTTGGGAATCAGCGTCGCAGTGAATTGCAAGACACTGCTAAAACGATCGAGATTGATACAGCCAGTCTCATTGTTGAAGAGGAAACCTTTGTCAGCGTAACCCGTGCTGGTTATATTAAACGGACCTCGCCTCGTTCTTTCAATGCCTCAACACTGGAAGAAGTCGGTAAGCGAGACGATGACGAGTTGATTTTTGTAGAGCCTGCTAAGACCACTCAGCATCTCTTACTCTTTACCAACTTGGGGAATGCCATTTATCGACCAATTCACGAATTGACAGATACCAAGTGGAAGGATATCGGAGAGCACCTCAGTCAGACCTTGACCAATTTTGAGCAAGAGGAAGAAATTCTCTTTGCGGAGATTGTGGATCAGTTTGAGGGAGTAACCTACTTTGCGGCAACTCAACAAGGACAAATCAAGCGTTTTGAACGAAAAGAATTGAGCCCATGGCGGACTTATCGTTCTAAATCGACTAAGTATGCTAAGCTAAAAGACCAAGACGACCGTATTGTAGCAGTAGCACCAGTTGTACTGGAAGATATCATGATCATTACTAAAAATGGTTATGGGTTGCGCTTCAATATTGAGGAGGTCCCCGTCGTAGGAGCCAAAGCAGCAGGGGTCAAAGCCATTAAACTCAAAGACGGAGATCAAGTTGCTGCCGCCTTTAAGTCGACGACTCCAAGCATGTACATTCTGACCCAGCGAGGCAGTCTCAAACGGATGTTACAAGACGATATTCCTGTGACCAGTCGGGCCAAACGGGGACTACAGGTCTTGCGTGAGTTGAAAAATAAACCACACCGCGTCTTCAAGGCAGGTCCAGTCTTCACTGACCAGGGAGATTTTGATCTCTTTACGAGCCAAGAAGAAGTGGCAGTACAAGATCAAATTCTTCAGATCACTTCCACAACAGGTCAGGTGACAGAAGTTGATTTGACACAATTAAGCATTTCTGAAAGAACAAGCAATGGATCCTTTGTCAACGATACCATTTCAGATCAAGAAGTTTTTTCAGCTACTATCAAATAAAAGAAAGCGTCGGTCCATTCTAGGACTGACTTTCTTTGAAAATAAATTTTCTGAAAATTGAAAATTTCGCTTGAAATTCTCATGAAATGGTGTACAATAGTGTACATAGATTGAGAAACTGAATCGACCTGCATCAGATCGACAAGGAATAGAAAAAATTAAAAGGAGCACTATCATGACAGTATCACTTGATTGGGAAAACCTTGGCTTTTCATATATGAAATTACCTTATCGCTATTTGGCACATTATCGCAATGGAGCTTGGGAAAAAGGGGAATTGACAGAAGATGCGACCTTGCATTTGTCCGAATCCTCTCCAAGTTTGCATTACGGTCAGCAAGCCTTTGAAGGGTTAAAAGCCTACCGTACAAAAGACGGAAGTATCCAATTGTTCCGTCCAGATCAAAACGCCAAACGTTTGCAACGCACAGCAGATCGTTTGCTGATGCCTCAAGTACCTGTTGACATGTTTGTGGATGCTTGTAAGGCAGTGGTGAAAGCTAATGAAGAGTATGTTCCACCATATGGTACTGGAGCTACCCTTTACCTTCGTCCACTTTTGATTGGGGTCGGTGATATTATTGGTGTGCATCCAGCAGATGAGTATATCTTTACCATCTTTGCCATGCCTGTCGGTAACTACTTTAAAGGTGGTTTGGTTCCAACGAACTTCTTGATTCAAGATGAGTATGACCGTGCTGCACCACATGGTACAGGGGCTGCTAAAGTTGGTGGGAACTACGCAGCTAGTATGTTGCCAGGTAAGATTGCCCATGATCGTAACTTCTCTGACGTGATTTACCTCGATCCAGCGACTCACACCAAGATTGAAGAAGTTGGTTCTGCAAACTTCTTTGGTATCACTGCTAATAACGAATTTGTGACGCCATTGAGTCCTTCTATTTTGCCATCGATCACCAAGTACTCTTTGCTTTACTTGGCAGAACACCGTCTTGGTATGACACCAATTGAAGGGGATGTCTTTATCAATGATTTGGATCGCTTTGTAGAAGCAGGAGCATGTGGTACCGCAGCTGTCATCTCTCCGATCGGAGGCGTTCAACACGGAGATGACTTCCATGTCTTCTATTCTGAAACAGAAGTAGGTCCTGTCACACGGAAGCTTTATGACGAGTTGACCGGCATCCAATTTGGTGATGTCGAAGCACCAGAAGGATGGATTTTCAAAGTCGATTAAACCGAAAGCATCTGAGATAAAAGTGTCCAGGCTTCAATGAGAACGAGTCTTAACGAAGGACGTAGTAGCTAATGTTTCTCTTCATTCGTTTTTAGGAATAGAAGGGTGACGAATGACTCTTGCGGGGGTGGGATAAAGAAGGAATTTCTAACTAAATTCTTTCTGACCCACTCCCTTTTCTCTTGCGTCATCAAGAGAATTTTTGTAAAATAGAAAAAGTGAAAAGAGGGTTGAAATGAGTAAAAAAGATAAGAAAATTGAGATTCAAATCGTTGATAGTAAAGTAACCGTCGGAAAAGACACTTTTGATGGTTTCACTTTGTCCATTGGAAAGAAAACGATTGGTGAAATTGCAGACATGGCTGGGCAATTTGCCATTATCAAAAATGGAAATGTGGATTCTCTTTACAAAAAACTTGAAAAAGCCGTTGAAATTTTAATAGAAAATTATAATTTGAATAAATAAGGGCTTGCAATCATAATAAATCAATGGTATAATAGATCCTGTTGATTTATATGGAGAGATAGCGAAGAGGCTAAACGCGGCGGACTGTAAATCCGCTCCTTCGGGTTCGGGGGTTCGAATCCCTCTCTCTCCATTAGCGTTCATTGTGACGATGATAAAGTGACTAATGTCAGCGCTCTTTTTGGGGTATAGCCAAGCGGTAAGGCAAGGGACTTTGACTCCCTCATGCGTTGGTTCGAATCCAGCTACCCCAGTTCTTAGGTAATATCAGATAAGTGATAAAATATCTATCCAGGTATTTTATTTCTTTATAGGATGAGTCGTTAAAGATTGTAGTTGATCTCATTGCGAGTGCTTGCTTAGGAAAAATAATTATAAGTATGTCAAGTTTTAGAAAACTTGATTGTTGGAGGATTTTTTAGATGAATGAATTTGAAGATTTGCTAAACAGTGTTAGCCAAGTTGAACCAGGTGACGTTGTTACTGCTGAAGTATTGACAGTTGACGCGAACCAAGCTAACGTTGCAATCTCTGGAACTGGTGTCGAAGGTGTCTTGACTCTTCGCGAATTGACAAACGATCGTGATGCTGACATCAACGACTTGGTAAAACCAGGTGAAACACTTGAATTGCTTGTTCTTCGTCAAGTAGTTGGTAAAGATACTGATACAGTAACTTACCTTGTATCTAAAAAACGTTTGGAAGCTCGCAAAGCATGGGACAAATTGGTTGGACGTGAAGAAGAAGTTGTTACTGTTAAAGGAACTCGCGCTGTTAAAGGCGGACTTTCAGTAGAATTTGAAGGACTTCGTGGATTTATTCCAGCTTCAATGCTTGATACTCGTTTTGTACGTAACACTGAACGTTTCGTAGGTCAAGAATTTGATGCTAAAATCAAAGAAGTAGATCCAAAAGAAAACCGCTTTATCCTTTCACGTCGTGAAGTTGTTGAAGCTGAATCAGCTGCAGCACGCGCAGAAGTATTTGGTAAATTGAACGTTGGTGATGTCGTAACTGGTAAAGTTGCACGTATCACAAGCTTCGGTGCTTTCATCGACCTTGGTGGTGTTGATGGATTGGTTCACTTGACAGAATTGTCACACGAACGCAACGTATCACCTAAATCAGTTGTAACTGTTGGTGAAGAAATCCAAGTGAAAGTTCTTGACTTGAACGAAGAAGAAGGTCGTGTATCACTTTCATTGAAAGCTACAACACCTGGACCTTGGGATGGCGTTGAACAAAAATTGGCTGCTGGTGATGTTATCGAAGGAACTGTTAAACGTTTGACTGACTTCGGTGCATTCGTTGAAGTATTGCCAGGTATCGACGGACTTGTACACATCTCACAAATTTCACACAAACGTGTTGAAAATCCAAAAGATGTTCTTAAAGTTGGACAAGAAGTAACTGTTAAAGTTCTTGAAGTAAATGCTGCAGATGAACGTGTATCACTTTCTATCAAAGCCCTTGAAGAACGTCCAGCTCAAGAAGAAGGCGAAAAACAAGAAAAACGTCAATCTCGCCCACGTCGTCCAAAACAAGAAAAACGCGACTTTGATCTTCCAGAAACTCAAACTGGATTCTCAATGGCTGACTTGTTTGGCGATATCGAATTGTAATATTCAAAAAGCTTACCTCTCGGTAAGCTTTTTTTACTTGTAAAATTCTCGAGAATTTGATATACTATAACAGTTGCCACCCTTAGTGTAATGGATATCACGTAAGATTCCGGTTCTTGAGATGGGGGTTCGATTCCCTCAGGGTGGATGATTCATAACGAGGCTCCTCGGAGTCTTTTTTGCTCTTTCTTGGAGGAACATGCAATGACAGTAAAATTAATCGCCCATACCTTGATTGAGAAAGACGGGAAGTATCTGCTTATCAAACGCTCGAAAATAAAGCGAGGTCTCCCTAATGTCTATCCATCTTATTGGGATATTCCAGGTGGAAGTGTAGAAGAGAATGAATTGCCCAGAGAGGCTGCTCTACGTGAGGCTATGGAGGAGGTTAATCAAAAGCTTCGGATTAATAAGATTATCCACGAAGATAGTCAATTTGATGCCAGCAAAGATACTGTCTTTACACGCCTAGTTTATGCTGGCGAGATTTTGGAAGAGCGTGATTTTATATTAGATCCAGAAGAGCATACAGACTTTAAATGGATTTCTTCTTTGAAAGACATAGAGAGCAATCTCGTTGTGCCTTATTTGCTTGAAATCCTTGCTGACAAATCCAAATAAAGCAGCTAAAAAACATCCCCTTTTAATAAGGAGATGTTTTTTTCTTAGTTTTTAGAAGCTTCTTGGAATTCAGGGTTTTTCCATGCTTCATCAATGATTGCTTGCAATTCATCAGCAGAAGCTTTCATTTTTTGTTGTTCTGCATCGTTCAATGGGATGTTCACTGGACGTACAATACCGTGTGCACCTACGATGGCAGGTTGACCGATAAAGACGTTGCTAACACCATATTGACCTTCTTGGAATACAGAAAGTGGAAGTACTGCATTTTCATCATCAAGGATTGCTTTAGTGATACGAGCAAGGGCAACAGCGATACCGTAGTATGTAGCACCTTTTTTGTTGATGATGGTGTAAGCAGCATCACGAACACCTTCGAACAATTCGATCAATTCAGTTTCTTGAACGTTTTGAGTGTCTTTAAGGAATTCTTCAAGGTTTACACCAGCGATGTTAGCGTGTGACCATACAGCGAATTCTGAGTCTCCATGTTCACCCATGATGTAGGCGTGCACTGAACGAGCATCAACGTCCAATTTTTCAGCAAGTGCTTGACGGAAACGAGCTGAGTCAAGAGAAGTACCAGAACCGATAACGCGTTCTTTAGGGAATCCTGAGAATTTCCATGTAGAGTATGTCAAAACGTCAACTGGGTTAGCAGCTACAAGGAAGATACCGTTAAATCCTGATTCAATAACTTGTGTTACGATTGATTTGTTAATGGCAAGGTTTTTACCAACAAGATCAAGGCGAGTTTCACCTGGTTTTTGAGGAGCACCTGCAGTAATTACAACAAGGTCAGCATCCGCACAGTCAGCGTACTCAGCCGCATAGATCTTCTTAGGTGAAGTGAAGGCAAGGGCGTGGCTAAGGTCAAGCGCATCTCCGACAGCTTTTTCGTGCAATTGAGGAATTTCGATAATTCCAAGCTCTTGTGCAATTCCTTGGTTGACAAGTGCAAATGCATAAGATGAACCTACGGCACCGTCACCGACAAGGATAACTTTTTTGTGTTGTTTAGTCAAATCCATGAGTCTAAACGTCTCCTTCATTTTTTTTTGAGATAGATTCTCATACGACTTCATTCTACCACTTTTGAAAGTCTTTGTCATCTGAAACAGTATGAATCCTTGATGTAAACGTTTTTACGTTTGTGTTCCTAAGAAGAAAAATAGGCTAAAATGTGTTATAATAGTATGGTGAATTAAGTAAAGAGAGGCATTTTTTGAATGCAGGATAATAATCTAATTGATGTGAATTTAACATCAGAAATGAAGACGAGTTTTATCGATTATGCGATGAGTGTTATCGTAGCTCGTGCCCTACCTGATGTTCGGGATGGTTTAAAACCCGTTCACCGTCGTATTTTGTATGGTATGAATGAATTGGGTGTTACGCCAGATAAACCACATAAGAAGTCAGCCCGTATCACAGGGGATGTTATGGGTAAATACCACCCACACGGTGATTCCTCTATTTATGAAGCCATGGTTCGGATGGCGCAATGGTGGAGTTATCGCTACATGTTAGTGGACGGTCATGGAAACTTTGGTTCCATGGACGGTGATGGTGCCGCTGCACAACGGTATACCGAAGCCCGTATGAGCAAGATCGCACTTGAGATGTTGCGGGATATCAATAAAAATACAGTTGATTTCGTAGATAACTATGATGCCAGTGAGCGCGAACCTTTGGTCTTACCTGCACGTTTCCCTAACCTTCTCGTTAATGGTGCTACTGGGATTGCCGTTGGGATGGCTACCAATATTCCACCTCATAATCTCGGTGAAACAATAGATGCCGTCAAATTGATGATGGACAATCCTGAAGTGACCACTCGTGAACTCATGGAAGTGCTGCCTGGTCCAGATTTTCCAACCGGAGCCTTGGTCATGGGGAAATCAGGTATCCACAAAGCCTATGAAACAGGAAAAGGCTCAATTGTTCTTCGTTCTCGTACAGAAATTGAAGTAACTAAGAGTGGCCGTGAACGGATTGTTGTCACTGAGTTCCCTTATATGGTCAATAAAACTAAGGTTCACGAACATATCGTTCGCTTGGTACAAGAAAAACGAATCGAAGGGATTACAGCTGTACGTGATGAATCAAACCGTGAAGGGGTTCGTTTTGTGATTGAGGTCCGCCGAGATGCTTCGGCTAACGTTATTTTGAACAACCTCTTTAAGATGACACAAATGCAAACCAATTTTGGTTTCAATATGTTGGCGATCCAAAATGGCGTTCCAAAGATTCTTTCTCTTCGCCAAATTTTAGGTGCTTATATTGAGCACCAGAAAGAAGTGGTGACTCGACGGACCATCTTTGATAAAGAAAAAGCGGAAGCACGTGCCCATATCTTAGAAGGTTTGCTCATTGCCTTGGATCACATCGATGAAGTGATCCGGATCATCCGCAATAGCCAGACAGACGCTGAAGCACAAGCTGAATTGATGGCTAAATTCAAGCTCTCTGAACGTCAAAGTCAAGCCATTTTGGACATGCGTCTTCGTCGTTTGACTGGTTTGGAACGAGACAAGATCCAAAGTGAATACGATGATTTGGTTGCCCTGATTGCTGATTTGGCTGATATTTTGGCGAAACCAGAACGTGTGGCTACCATCATCAAGGAAGAACTGGAAGAAGTCAAACGCAAGTTTGGCGATGCTCGTCGAACTGAGTTGATGGTTGGAGAAGTCCTTTCTCTTGAAGATGAGGACTTGATTGAAGAAACAGATGTCTTGATCACCCTTTCTAACAAAGGCTACATCAAACGTTTGGATCAAGCGGAATTTACGGCTCAAAAACGTGGTGGACGTGGTGTTCAGGGAACTGGTGTCAAAGATGATGACTTTGTCCGTGAACTGGTCTCTACGAGCACCCATGATCATTTGCTCTTCTTTACCAATAAAGGGCGTGTCTATCGTCTGAAAGGTTATGAGATTCCAGAATATGGCCGGACAGCCAAAGGATTACCAATCGTCAACCTCTTAAAATTGGACGAAGGTGAATCGATTCAAACCATTATCAATGTGGAGCAAGATCGCAGTGACGAGGCTTATCTCTTCTTTACGACGCGACAAGGTTTGGTCAAGCGGACCAATGTAGCTGAATTTTCAAATATCCGTCAGAACGGTCTCAAAGCTCTGAATCTGCGCGATGAGGATGAATTGATCAATGTCTTCCTTACAGATGGCAATGCTGACGTCATTATCGGTACCAAGTATGGTTATTCTGTCCGCTTTAATGAGGCTGTAGTTCGGAATATGGGACGCTCTGCTACAGGTGTACGTGGTGTGAATCTCCGTGAAGGAGACAAGGTTGTTGGTGCTAGTGTCGTTACGGATCAAGATGAAGTATTGATCATCACTGAAAAAGGGTATGGTAAACGTACAATGGCTAGCGAATACCCAACCAAAGGCCGTGGCGGTAAAGGAATCAAGACAGCCAATATCACAGAGAAAAATGGTCCCTTAGCTGGTCTTTTAACTGTTAAAGGGGATGAAGATCTGATGATCATTACCGATACCGGAGTTATGATCCGGACAGGTGTGGCTAACATTTCTCAAACGGGTCGTTCAACTCAGGGTGTGAAAGTCATGAGACTGGATCAGGATGCGAAAATTGTGACCTTTACAACTGTCCAGCCTGATGAAAAAGATGAAGAAGTAGTGGAAGAAAACGAATAGATAAGGGGACAGCATGTCACGCAAAAGAAAAAAGAAAAAGAGTTTACGCAATACTCTTATCAACATCGTTGCAACACTTTTGATTATTCTCTCGCTTCTCTTGATTTTCAATGCTCCGATCCGAAATATGATTATGGTTTGGCATACCAACCAATACCAGGTTAGCAAGGTCGATAAAAAAACCATTGATAAGAATAAAGAAGTGAAGACGAGCTTTGATTTCCAACATGTCCAGTCACTCTCGACGGAAGCCGTCATCAATGCCCAATGGCAAGCTCAAAAGCTACCAGTAATTGGGGGGATTTCGATTCCTGAATTAAACATGAACCTTCCGATCTTTAAGGGGCTTGAAAATGTAGCCCTCTACTATGGAGCAGGGACCATGAAGGAAAACCAAGTCATGGGGCAAGGCAATTATTCTCTTGCCAGTCACCACGTATTTGGCCTAACTGGAGCCAATGCCATGTTATTCTCACCTTTAGAGAAAGCCAAGGCGGGAATGAAGATCTACATCACGGACAAAGAAAAAATCTATACTTATGTCATCTCGTCAGTTGAGACCGTGACTCCAGACCGTGTAGATGTTATTCAAGATCGTGAAGGCTTTAATGAGATCACCTTGGTGACCTGTGAGGATGCTGCAGCGACTTACCGTACGATTGTAAAAGGGAATTTGGAAACCTCTGTTGACTATGACAAGGCTCCAAAAGACATCCTGGATTCATTCAGCAAGTCTTATAATCAAATGCAACTTTAAGAAAATAAAGCCCGAGACAGAGATGTCTGGGCTTTTTCTATGTAGGAAGCTAGGGGAAATTCTTGTAAAATTGTAAGAGATTGGTAATATAATGTAAGGAACTTGTCATAATATTGAGGGAAAATCGGTATATAATAGAGGAGAAAGAGTATGATAAGGAGGTAGAATAGTGACGAAAGAGCGAATTTATCATCTCTTACATCATTTCTATAATCTCTTAGTAAACGATTTTCCACGAAATGGTTTAATTACGAAAGGAATCTACGAAGTAGAGCAGGTCTACCAAGCTTTAGAGGCCATACCTCAGAGCCAGGAGTACTTGATTCGCTGTGAAATTCAACAGTTTTTAAAGGAGCTTGAACAAGTTCAAACAGGTTACCAGATCCGCTTTAATAAAGATGAAGTCTTAGTGTTAGATGATTTGAAGGAAGAAATCGCCTGTAAATAATGAAAGGTTGTCGTTTTCTCCATTTATTACGAATTAATAAGTGAGGAGGAAATTATGTACGACATATCATTTATTGAACCATCTTTGCTTCCTAGAGAACGTTTGGTTTCTGAAGGGGTAGATAAGCTGAGTCATCAAGAATTGTTATCCATTCTCTTACGGACAGGCAATAAGCAAAAAAGCGTTTATGAGATTGCACAAGGTCTTCTGAGTTCGGTTAATAGTTTAAAGGAGTTAAGTCAATTAACCCTAGAGGAACTACAGGAAATCTCTGGCATTGGCCGGGTGAAGGCCATCGAACTTCAGGCTGTGATTGAGTTTGGACGAAGGATTCATAAAGACGAATTGATGAGTTCCGAACAGATCATGAGCAGTCAGAAATTGGCCCATAAAATTCAACAGGAAATCGGCCATAAGAAACAGGAGCACCTGGTTGCTCTCTATTTAAATACGCAGAATGAAATTATTCATCAGCAGACCATTTTTATTGGAACCGTGAATCGAAGTATTGCGGAGCCACGTGAAATCCTGCATTATGCACTAAAACACATGGCAACCTCCATCATTTTGGCTCACAATCATCCATCTGGTGCCGTATTTCCAAGTAAAAATGATGATGAAGTAACGCATCGAGTCATAGAGGCCTGTGAAGTGATGGGCTTAACACTACTAGATCACTTGATTGTATCTGAGGAAAACTATTATAGTTACCGTGAAGAAACCGATTATTTGGTATAAAAAAGAGAGTGGGACAGAAATCGGTAATTCGTTAGAATTCGATTTCGTCGTCCCACCTCCGCACAGTTGAGTAGGGATGTAAATGCTGATGAAATCAGCGTAGTAGAGCCCACTCAACCACTGCGTCTTGCTCGACAATCCAAAAATAATTGAGAGGCTAGGACTTTTGTCCCAGCCTCTTTT
>JAWGIA010000032.1:0-25027 GCA_032560535.1 Streptococcus parasanguinis
GCTGATTTCATTAGCTTTTACAGCCCTACTCAACTGTGCGGAGGTGGGACGACGAAATCGAATTCTAACGAATTACCGATTTCTGTCCCACTCTCTTTTTTTATTCTCCGATCTCTTGGTAGAGAGTGCGGATTTTTTTGCGGTAGATGCTATAGCTGATCCCAGCTCCGATTAACAGGATGATACTATAAAGGATCACAGCCAGCAGGGTGCTGACGGAATGATAGGTCCAAATGAAGCTGACAATGATCAAGAGAAACATCACAAAGAGAAAGACAATCAAAAGAATAGACTGAAGGACTGCATTCCCACGATGGCGGGTCATCAACTCCGTGATATTGGTCCAATTGGTGCTAAAGTTCTGAAAATCTTTGACATAGTCTCGAATGCAGATCGGAATGGTTGTTACAACCCAGATCAATAACATAGCTAGGATAGCCAAGGGATGGACGCCAAAATAGAGACAAACGCCAACTAGAAGAATGACAGGAAGGATGGATTGCACCAGATAGAGCAACCAAAACTTCATAAAGAGATAGCGTTTGAAATCAATAGGGAGCGATCTCAAGTACTCAAAGTTTTCGCGCTCCAGCGAAATACCGATACTGGTCAAGCCTCCAAAACTATTGAACACACCGATCAAGATGGCAACAAGGGTCAGTGGCACCAGATATTGGAGCGTCAGGTAAGGACTGAGGCCTCCTATATTTTTCGATGCTCCTGCTGCTCCACTGAGGAGGAAAATATATGGCAGAATGCTCATCATCAAAAGGACTTGTACCATAAGGGTTCCATCGCTTAAGAGTCTGCGATGATACTGAATGACAAATCGTCTAAAGGAGTCTTTCTGACCAACATGGAGCACTCTCACGCGCTCTTTAACGGTTTGGTTGGTCGCAACTGCAAGGGCTGCATCATAGAACTGCGGGATCACGATTTTGCGCACCAGGCCAATCAAGACCAGAAGGACCAGGATCCATCCTAAGAGGCCTAGGATCGCTTCTCCATCAAAAGGATGGAGGATAAACTGATGAAAGGCCGTAAAAGGTGGAAATAGAATGGGAATATCTGCGCCACCCGACACCTCTACCCGATGGGTCTGGACTAGATTCAGATAGAGATAAGCTCCTAGACTCAGAAGAGAACCAATTCCGACCATGATGTTGGAGACCAGGGTCGTGTGTTTTTTGAAAAAGAGGGTCTTAGTGATCAGATGGGATAGGATGATCGTCGCTAAAAAGAGAACGCCTAAGAGAATTAAGGCACAAAAGAGGCCTAACAGGATCCCTAACGGATTAAAGCCACCTGCTTGGACAGGCAGGATCAGAAAATAGCTGACCAAGGGAAGGATAGCCATGAGAAGGGTCAGGATGACCGAGATACTCTTTCCAGCAATGACTTCCGCATCTGAGAAGGCATAGGGCCGGTAAAACTGGAGGTCCTTGCTTTCATAAAATACATTGTAAAAGCTCATAAAGCCTTGAGAAATGGTCATCAGGGAAAAGAGGGCCACCATATTGACAAAGAAGGCTGGTTGGTTGACAAAATCATAGATACTAAAGAGCAAGCCAAATATGAGGAAATAGACCAATCCTAAAAAGAGATAGTTGAGCACCGATTTGCGGGCGACATTGAGTTTGACGTCCGGTTTTTTTGCCTGTTTGGCACGTAATTTTGCGATCTGAGCGGGCTGACTGGCATAGATGATATTGACATTGACCAGTTGCTGGATAATCTTAAGACGCATGATCGCCACCTTCTTCCTTACGACCCGCTAGGCTGAGATAGATACTTTCCAGACTTTGTTCGGGATGTTGGCCCTTCAATTCCTCGATCGTCCCATAGAAAATGAGATTTCCTTTTTTGAGAATGGCGATTTTATCACAGAGTTGTTCGGCTACTTCTAAGACGTGGGTAGAGAAAATAACCGTCTTGCCCCGATCCGCATGTTGGCGCATCATTTGTTTTAAATCGTAAGAAGCCTGTGGGTCCAAACCGGTCATGGGTTCGTCCAAGACCCAGATATCTGGATCTGACAAGAGGGCTGCGATAACGAAGACCTTCTGGCGCATCCCATGTGAAAAGGACTCAATCACTTCATAGCGGTGGCTCTGAAAATCAAAGATCCTAAGAAGCTCCTCTAATCGTTGGTCACAGTCTTTCTGACTCATATCATAAGAGGTCGCAACCAACTCCCAGAATTCATTGGCTGTGAGGCGCAAGAATAGATCCGGCGAATCCGCCACATAACCAATCTTTTTTTTGATCGCAAGCCGATGGCTATAGAGGTCCTGACCATCCACTTCAATGGATCCAGTGGTTGGGGTGATGACACTGACCAGGCTCTTGATGGTTGTGGACTTTCCAGCTCCGTTGTGGCCAATCAGTCCTACAATTTGCCCATCTTCGATGGTCAGATCCAAGTGGTTGAGGGCAATGTGCCCATCGTAATCTTTGGTAACTCCGTGAAATGTAATCATGTTAACTCCCTAATTGATCCTCATTGGGACCGTTTTTTCTTATTCTGTTGATAAGCGATCATCGAAATGGTAGAGCAATTCTAGCAGATAGTTTGGAATGGTTTCCAAGAAGTCTTCTTTGTAGACCCGCTCTCCTCGCTTATGCAATTCTTTGCCCCAAGGGCCTAGATTGACCGCTGGAACCTGAATTTGGGCAATTTTTTCCAGTTCCAGATCATAGACCTGGGCTGGTGTGGCTAGGCTATCTAGGACGACTTGATAAGAAGCCACATCCTTTTCCAAGGCACAATAACTGGTGTCGTTAATCCCCATAAAGTATTCTTCTACTTTTAAGAGGTAACCTCTTGTGTCCAGATACTCACGGTAATCAGTGATGAGGGACACGATATTGAAATCGGTATTGTCTAAAAAGCGGCAGTTCATGGAAGGATAATATGGGGGCGCAAAACCGATGACCACCATAGGATCCTTATCTCCGAGAAACTCAAGGAGTCGCTGGATTTGCTGAATCGCAAGGCTCTGGTAGCTGCTCCCATTACGAAAATCTTGCTCCGCTTTTTTATTAGAAGCTTCTCTAAAGGCTTGGTAGCCCTCTAAGGCTTGGCAACGTTCCTCTAGTTCTTGATAGGTGATGACTCTTGGCCTTGCAATAATATGGTCTTGGCCAGCCCGATCCTGCAAGTGCTCGTACTTCTTGTAAAAAGCGTCCAAGGCCTCCTGACTAAGCTCATAGATTCGTTGCAAGAGCTCTTGCGGTGTTTTCTTCAAATGTAACACACTGAAATAACCAGCTGCATAAAGCACGGTCGATACATCGTACTGCTCCTTCAAATCTCTGAGATAGGACCAAGAAGGAAGGGGAGACGTTTCTCCCAAGGCCTGATCTGCCAGATCGGGATGAAGATCCAGCTGGCTTGCAATGGCTACTAAGAGGGACAAGGCATTGATCCCTTTAAGAGGCTCCTTCATATGGGACAAGACGCCTTGCGCCACAACGACTGGCATGAGTTTGCCGACTGTGCCAATGTGAAGGACCTTTTCTTTTCCTACTTCCGATTCAAAGGGCTCTGAATCCACTGCCAATACATAATTCAGATCAAAGGTTTCCTGCAAATCTGTGAGGAGGCCCAAAGCTCCCCGCATCCCACGTGAATAGGATTCCTCATCTCCAACAGAGAGATAGAGCAGATTGACCTGACCTTCTGTGGGGTCTGCTGCATAGGCTTCCAGAACCCCCAATTGAAGAGCTAGGGCTGCTTTCATATCGCAAGATCCTCTGCCAAATTTCCACTCCCCAGAAGCTAAATCTTCCTGCATATCTGGTCGCCTATCTAGTGTTTTCAAGGCTTCTGCTACTTTATCAGAATCGAGTGCGATTTCTGCCAAATTTCCATAGTCTTCTAGATCGACTGTATCATGGTGGTGGAAAAGGATAACTGTTTTTTTCTTGCCCTTATCAACCAAGGCCCAATTGACCGACCGGTGCAAGTGATCCTGTGGCACCTGATAGCGCCCAAATTGGTCCGGATGTTCCTTGAAATAAGGGATCTGGGCAATCCGTTGATCCAGGTAGGCTTCGATCCCTTGCTCGGTCTCCGTGTTGGTAAAGCTTGGAATTGCCAAGGCTTCAGTAAAAATCTTTTCGATGCTCTCTCTATTGGTGGTTTTCACTTTCAAACCAATCCTCCTTTGTTATGATCAAACTATAAAATGAATAGAAATATATGTACCGGACTGATATTTCTACGTAAATAAAATGCTACTTTTTATATTCTCACTTCATTTCTTTCATGTATGCGATTTCTTTTCCAGAAAGGGCTTGCTTCCAGCGCAAACGTTTGTCGCATCCAACTATTTTTGGTAAAATAGGGACATTCACATGAAAGAAGAAATAAAAATGGAAAATCAAACCTTAATGCAATATTTTGAGTGGTATTTGCCCGCTGATGGGAACCACTGGTCGCGTCTTGCTGAAGATGCGCAACACTTAGCAGACTTGGGTATTCGCAAGGTCTGGATGCCGCCTGCCTTTAAAGCTACTTCTAACAATGACGTTGGGTACGGAGTCTATGACCTCTTTGATTTGGGCGAGTTCGACCAAAAAGGAACAGTTCGTACCAAATATGGTTTCAAAGACGATTATCTTCAAGCTATTCAAGCCCTCAAAGATGCTGGGATTCAACCAATGGCCGATGTCGTTCTCAACCATAAAGCTGCAGCTGATGGCTTAGAGGAATTCGAGGTCGTTGAGGTGGATCCAATGGATCGAAACAAGGTCCTCACTGAGCCCTTCACCATTCAAGGATGGACCAAATTCACCTTTGACGGCCGAAATGGAGCCTATAATGACTTCCACTGGCATTGGTACCATTTCACCGGTACGGATTACGATGCTTCACGTAATAAAAGTGGGATCTACCAAATCCAAGGGGACAACAAAGGTTGGGCTCATGGAGATCTGGTAGACAAGGAAAACGGAAACTACGATTACCTCATGTATGCCGATATCGATTTCAAACATCCCGAGGTTGTAGAAAATCTTGACCAATGGGCTGAATGGTTTATCGAAACGACAGGGGTTGAGGGCTTCCGTCTGGATGCCGTCAAGCACATCGACTCCTTCTTTATGAAGAATTTCATCCACAATATTACCAAAAAATATGGTGAAGATTTCTACGTCTTTGGTGAATTTTGGAACGGGGACACAGAAACCAACGATGAGTACTTGGAAAGCATTGATTACCTGTATGACCTGGTCGACGTAGCCCTCCACCAAAATCTCTTCCGAGCTAGTCAAGAGGGTGAAAATTTCGACCTTCGAACTATTTTTGATGGAACACTAGCGCTCAATCATCCTGAACAGGCCGTGACCTTTGTGGACAACCATGATACCCAGCGAGGGCAAGCCTTGGAATCTACAATCCAAGAATGGTTTAAGCCTGCAGCCTATGCCTTGATCTTACTTCGTGAAGCTGGTTTGCCTTGTGTCTTCTATGGAGACTACTACGGTATCGAGGGCAAATTTGCGCAAGAAAGTTTCCAAGAGGTTCTCGATCGTCTCTTATGGGTTCGTAAAGATCTGGCTTATGGGGAACAAACGGACTACTTCGATGATCCTAATTGCATCGGTTGGACACGTTCAGGTACAGAAGAATCAGCACCAATCGCCTGCTTGGTTTCGAATAACCAAGCTGCTACAAAAGTCATGGAGATCGGCTCATCCTACGCAGGCCTCACCTACTATGATGTCCTAGAAAATTGTAGCGAAACCGTCCAAGTCCAAGAAGACGGTACTGCCGAATTCCCAGTGGCAGAGCGCTCCGTCAGTGTCTGGGTAGCCCAAGATACAGAAGGCCAATAACCTTTATATGTAATGTTCTCCTAGGATCGACATCTTCCTAGGAGAATTTTTTCCTGTAAAAATTTTATAGGAAATACAGCTTCATTTTAGCACTATAAGAAAGCGCTGTCAATGGGTGTCGCGTCTATTTAAAAGAAATAAAGAGCATAAGAAAACTCGTTTTCCATATTGGAAAACGAGTTTTCATTTTAGCTCAATTCTGCAATGATTTCTTTCAATTGCGCTTTCGTATGAACTCCAGCCACTTGTTTGACAACTTGTCCATCTTTTTTAAAGAGAAGAGTTGGGATTGACATGATACCGAATTGACGTGCTGTATTTGGATTTTCATCGACATCCATCTTACAGATTTTCAAATCATCTTCATGTACTTCTTCTGCCAACTGATCCAAGATTGGAGCTTGCATGCGGCATGGACCGCACCAAGTTGCCCAAAAGTCAATCAAGACAAGGCCTTGGCTGGTTTCTTGTTCAAAAGTTGCATCTGTGATTACGTGTGCCATATTTCCTCCTTTTTCAGTAGTGACTACTGATTCTGCATTTCTACTTTTATTTTACACTAAAAGATGTCATTTTAGAAATATTTGCTACGGGGACTCCTTAGGCATCTTCTCTCTTTTTGCGCCAAAAGATGAGGCTAGAAGCTGTTAGACTGATCATACCTAAGAGACCCAGAGCATGGTCTTTGCTCCCTGTTTGAGGAAGGGTATGGTCTACCTGCTCTCCTCCTACTGCAGGAGTCACTTCTTGAGGATCTTCTACAAATCCTTGTGAAACAAATTGAGGTCCATAAGATACAGCTAGTGTAAGATGAGGTTGCTCTTGTCTTGCTGATCCTGTTTGCATCTGTTCATCTTTTTCAGGAAGAGTTTGGCTTGGTTGGACAAGGTGTTCTGGAGTTGGAAGCGTATATTCTTCCTTGTAGTGCACTTCTGGAGCGACTAGAGCAGCTCCTTCTATTTCTGGCAATTTCGCATAGTCAGTATCTGTTGCACTTGGTACATAGGCTGCCTTTTGAGCGCGGGTCTTTTCGACAATTGGAATCGCCGCCTGGATAGAATCTGTCTTAAAGGTCACTTCATATGGATGCTCCACCGTTAAATCAGATGGGTCATAGGTGTTGAAAACAAGCGCTAACTTGTGACCTTTCTTAACCGTATAGAGATTTGGTTGGAGATAAACCGTGTAATCGTGGTATTCTCCCACTTTAGGCTCGATACTTTCGCGAGAGCTTGCTGAATCGTAGCCAGACTCAGGATTAGCCAGGTTGATCCAGCCTTTTGCGATCACCTTGTACTTGGTCTTGATGGTTTCGTATTCGGCTATAGATAAGTTGCTTAAATTGCTTCCCATCCAGAAACCGTCTGCTGTTTTATCTTGCTTGACGCTACCATTTCCTACCACGTCAAAGTCCTCATCTGCCACGTCTACCAAGAGGGCATTGAGTTGGAAATTCTTTCCTTGACCTTTGGCAAGAGCTGCCTTGAAATGAACGGGAATGTGCCCCTTGATCGTAGTGTCCTCAGTGACATCAGAAACAAAGGTCAGATTAGCCTTAGAGGAGGCTTTGCTGACTGTTTCATTACGGTTAGCGATCTCAACACCTGCAGCCGCATAATCACTAGAAATGGTTTCTTCTAGCCGTTTCGAGCTTGCATTCAAGAAGAGACGTTGACTGCTCTTCCAGTTATCATAGCTGGTCCACTTGCTTGGATCATAGTTGTTTTGAGCTAGGACCGCTGGCAAGCTTTCGACCTGATTGTCCACTCCATAGAGGTAATGGGTCAGCCAGGTATTGAGCAGGTCATAAAAGTCCTGACCATTGGCGGTGATGCCGTATCCACGGGACATAGCGGCCGGATAGACGTGATCTCCTTGGTGGAGATAGAGCTTAACATCTTGTCCTGCTTTCTTGAGGGCATCGTACATGAGTTCAAAATGCTTGGTTTTGACATTGTCATCGTTCAATCCATGGACAATCAGCGCGCTGGTCTTGAGATTTTCCGGATGAAGGGTATAATCCCGCTCCTTCCAGACATCACTGTAGTTGCGATCATGTGCGTACTGGTCCTTGTTCAATTGGTTGATGTAGTTGGAATAGTTTTGCCAAATGCCGGCCCAATCGTCTTGGTCCAGCATACGTGTGCTAACGTAGAGGGAGAGCCACGAAAGATCACTATAAGGTGCATTGCCAAATTGGGTCCCTTGACTATTGAAATAATCATACCAAGAGGCAATCCCAGCAGCTGGAACGATGGTCTTTAGACCTTCTACGCCTGTCGCTGCCACACCAAAGGTCGTGGTTCCAGCCCAGGAGAGACCGGTCATTGCGACATTGCCAGTTGCCCAGTCTGCCTTGATTTCGACATTGCTAGTCTTATCGGTGTAGGCCTTGCGTTTGCCATTGACCCATTCGATGATATTCTTAAAGGCATTGATTTCGAGATCGGATCCCGTCGTGTTAAATCCTTCTGATCCCTTGGTACCAAGTCCAGCACTGGAGATAAAGGCATAGCCTCTAACTAAGAAATAGTCGTACCAGTTCAGATCTTCGTAGTCATAGATATACTCGTAGGGACTGTAGTAATACCAATCAGATGCCTTGGCTTTTTTGGCTGCTTCTACTGTTGTTTCACTGCTTACTGGCTGTCTCTTTGCAGGTTGGCTGTGCAGTTTCTTCATGTCGTAGCTACCGTCCGTTGGAAGCCCCAAACTTTCGAGGGTCACGTAGTTTTCATCGAGCGTCCCCGCTACGTAAGGGCGCGCTTCCAGAATGGTGGCTGCCTTAAAATCGCCTTGCGCGACTGCTTTTGGTAATTGAACAATGGCTTTGACCAAGTCAGGCTTGCCATCTGCATCGGTATCGTAGTCCGTTTCGACATAGACTGGGAAGCGTACAATTTGGCTATCTTCATATTTGTAGTCTTGGTCTGCTTTTTCTCCCGTCGTATAAGGGAAAATAGGCTGGGCACGACCATTTAAAAAGAGAGGACTTTTCTTTTCAGCCCGGTAGGCATCGTAGAGTTTCTTAGCTGTTTCATACATCTTGGCCAATTCTGGCTGACTAACCTTACGAGTCAGATCTTCTGATGTTTCAATCAAGCCTAAACTCTTGGCAAAGCGTTCGCGATCTGCTTGGCTTTGGCCCAATTGACTAGGATCTGTTGCTGCCCATTGAAGCAAGCCATTAACAGCATCTTGGACTGTCAACTCTTTAGAGGCCTGATCCGCTGCAAGGGGGCTACCTGTGACCTTTGCCAAATCCTGACTTGTTACCGGAGCTTCTGAAGCAGGAGCAGATTGAGGTGCAGCTTCCCTGTTGGTTGCTGCTGGACTTGCTACTGGGACCGTAGGCTCACTTTGTCTTGTGTGTTCTTCTGTAGCAGGGGCTACTTGATTTGCAACTGCCGTCCGATCCAGCGATGCCTCATTCGAGCTTGCAGCTTCTTCACTAGTGACAGTACTTGCGTCACTTGTTGTCGGTCTTGCTCCGGTAGCTGGAGCATGGACCACTTCTGTCGATGGGGCTAGCTCTTCTGTCTGCTCATCTGCTGCTGCTACTTGATGCAAGACTATTGGCGCGATCAGTAAGCTCGATGCGACAATGGAAACCATTGTTTTCTTTTTCATGTCAATCTCCTCACTTTTTGTAATCAACACTCCTATTATACTATGTAAGCGTTTTTATATCAAACAGATGTTCATCTGATCCAAAAAAAACCGAGGCATCAGCCTCGGTTATCGATTCTTATTTAACGTGTTTCTTAAGATCTTCTTGTGCTTTCTTGTTTGACTCTGCTTGTTCTTTTTGCCATTTTTCAAGGGCTTTGTTGTAATCAGCACTTGTCACAGCTTTATCTTGGAGTTTCATTCCTTTGTAGATCACGTTGTCTTTTCCTTTACCACCAGTCCATGCAAATGGAGCTGAGAATGGTTCGATACGTGTCAAGAATGGACGTCCAGTTGATGAAGAAGTTGGCATAACAAGGGCGCTATCAGTCAACCAAGCTTGCGCTGCCGCATATTTTTCATAGCGTTTGTTGACGTCTTGTGTTTCTGCACCAGCATCTTTGATCATCTTTTCAAAGTCGTACAGACCAACTTTTTTAGCTGCTTCATTGTTTTCACTTGGGTCAAATCCAAGGAAAGTCTTAGTATTTTCACCAGATGAAGCTTTCAAGATATCCATGTAAGTTGATGGGTCTTGGTAGTCAGGGCTCCATCCAACATTATCAGAGAGATCCCAGTCTTCGCCAGCCGCATTTGGCGCAAAGAGGGTTACATTTTGAAGGTCTTCCTTCGAAAGCATTTGGATATCGATGACGATATTTTCTTTACCAAGTGCTTCTTCAACAGATTGTTTGAAGGATTGTACCCGTTGAACTCTTGATGGTGTGGTTTGGTCTACAGGCATATCGATGTGAATTGGGAATTTCACACCTTCTGCTTCCAAAGCAGTCTTCGCTTTTGCAAACTCTTCCTTCGCTTTCTTAGCATCGAAGAGACCATTTTGACCATCGTCTAGTTTAGTAGATTTCCACTCATCTCCGTAGGTATCCAATTGTGTTTTCACCATTTCACCAAAGGTCTTGCCATTAGCTTGGACAAATGTTGGTGGAATGTAGAGGTTACGGATGATCTTGCTTGCTCCGTCTTTTCCGTTCAATTGAGCAGCATAAGCTTCACGGTTGAAGGCAAAGCTGATCGCTTGACGGAAGTCCTTGTTCAAGAGGGCTTTCTTAGTAGATTGTTTTTCTTCATCGGTCTTCTTAGCAGTATGTTTGTAAGATTGGCGATCGATGTTGGTACCAATCACGAAAGAAGCAGCATCCTGAGGAGTGTAGGTGATTTCGTCTTTGAATTCTTTAGCTTGCTCTGAGTAACCAGATCCAGTTGGGAAGAGTTTGGCCAAGCTAAGAGCATTTTCTCCGAATGATTTAGCCAATTTACTTTGGTCTTGTCCATCGTAGAATTCCAATTTCACATCTGAGATGTAGACCTTGTCTTTATCCCAGTAGTTTTCATTCTTGGTCATTTCGATAGAAGATTTAGAAGTAAAGCTCTTCAAGATGTAAGGACCATTGTATAGAAGGGAGCTAGTATCACTTGCTTGAGCGAATTTATCCCCTTTTGATTTCACGAATTTTTCGTTGACAGGGAAAGTGATCCCAAGAGTCAATTTAGAGTTCCAGTAAGATTCTGGTTGGTTCAAAGTGATTTGAAGGGTATGATCATCAACTGCTTTTACTCCTACAGCTGAGAAATCTTTATTTTTACCACTGACGTAGTCATTCAAGCCTTTGATAGAATCTTGGATGATGTAGAGCATTTCTGATTTGTTATCAGCCGCATATTTGATCCCTGTGACGAAATCTTTAGCTGTTACATCCGCATACTCTTCGCCTTCTGAATCATACCATTTAGCATCGTCACGAAGTTTATAAGTATAAGTCAAGCCATCTTGCGAAACTGTCCAATCTTTTGCAAGAGATGGAATCAAGTTCCCGTATTTATCATTTTCAAACAAACCATCAATCAAGTTTCCAGTGATATCGTGGGTTGCTGCTTTACCAGATGTGATATAGTTTAGGTTTTCTGGCTCAGTCTCATAAACATATGAGAATTTTTGACCGTTGCTTGAGCTAGATGATTTAGAACCACCCGAACAAGCTGCTAGGATACCTGCTGAAAGGAGGGCAACTCCCGCAAGTGCAATGACATTTCTTTTTTTCATGTAAAACTCCTTAAGAAATTTTAAGTTTATTTTAAGATTATACCACAAAGGTTTTCAGAAGAAAAGGAATTTTCAGAAAATTTTAGTTTATGAAAAAACTACTCCGAAGAGTAGTTTTGAATAGAATCAAATCCTTTTAAAATCAAGTGACATAGTGATACATAATAATTGAAATCATTGATTTTAGATCCAAACAAAAGTATACTGAAACTTTCCGCAGTGAGAAAAGTGCTTGAAACAGTACGTTTCAAGCACTCGGGAGTTTTGAAACCTTAGGTTCAAAACTAAGTCATGGAACTTCGGAGAAGTTCGCTGACGTCCGTATTCATCCAAGGAAAGTTTCTAAAATAACTCTCTCTTCAATCTAAACCACTACGTAATATAGTTGTTATTTTTAATCTACCAAGTCGCCCTTGAGGTAGGCATCGACCATGCGCTCTGTTGCGACTACAGAATCCAAGTGAGTCCGCTCATATGAGTGGCTAGATTCGATCCCTGCTCCAAGAAGGGCATGTTTGACTTCTGCTCCTGCGCTCATGGCTGCAGAGGCATCTGATCCATAGAAAGGATAGATGTCCAACTTATAAGGGATTTCTTGGGCTTTTGCCAAGGCTACCAAATGCTGACGGAATTCGTAGTGATAAGGTCCTGAAGCGTCTTTGACACAGATGGATACCGTGTATTCATCCGTCGCTTGGTCGTCTCCCATAGCTCCCATGTCCACTGCCAAGTATTCGACCACTTCAGCTGGAATACTAGAATTAGCCCCATGCCCCACTTCTTCAAAGACTGAAAAGGCAAAGGTGGTCGTTACTGGCAATTGGATCTGTTCTTCCTTGTACACGCGCAGAAGATTCAAGAGAATCGCCGCACTCACCTTGTCATCTAAGTGACGAGATTTAATAAAGCCGGTATCTGTCACAATGGTCCGTGGATCAAAGCTGACAAAATCACCCACTTCAATGCCAAGGGCACGGGTTTCTTTTTCATTGGTCACTTTTTCATCCAGACGGACTTCCATATTGTCCTGGGTCCGCTCGACAGTTCCAGCATCCTTGTAGACATGGCAAGAAGTCTGATGGACCAAAATTGTCCCCGAATGGGTCTTTCCTGTATTGGCTACATGGACTGTACAATTTTCCCCTTCAATCATATTCCAAGGGAAACCACCGATACGGTCTAGCTTGAGGCGGCCATCTGCTTTCACCGCGCGGACAATAGCCCCCAAGGTATCCACATGGGCTGTGACATAGCGTTGCTTGTCTGTGATCACACCAGGCACGGTCACATTCACGCCACCCTTAGCAGTCCGAGTTACTTCGTACCCAAAGCCTTCAATGGTTTTGACCAAATAGTCTGCGATCTCACGTGTAAAACCGGTCGGTGAAGGAATGGCTGTCAATTCCTGCAAATAAGTCACTGTCTGATTCATAATGCCTCCAAATGTGTTTTTCTTTATTCTAGCATGAAATAGGTGGAATAGCTAGAGGAGAGATTCCAGGTTAGCGTTTTTCAACTCTTCCCGTACTTGCATTAGGAGAAAGCCAGAGTTCTATTTATATTTTCAACACATTTTGGGAGAGATTCATCTAGTGCACCTAAAATAAAAAAAGAAACTTGTCCACAACTAACGGTGTCTAAACAAGTTCCACGCAGGCTATTTCAATGGTGATACATAATTATCAGGATAAAATATGATGTAATTTTTGACAATATCTGTTAGACTATCTTCAGTTATGTTTCTCCACTTATGGAGATAGAAGGTTTCAGACTTGAGAACAGAGTGAAACCATTCGATACAGCCATTATCTGCTATTTCGCCTCTTTTCTGAGAATTCTTACACTCCTGTTTCCAGCGATAAAGGTGGAGCGTTTGACGCCGAAACATTCTAAAATAATCGATACAGGGCACGTTTTCTTATACTCTTCTACTAGCTTGATAAGACTTACTTTGTCGATTCTCTTATCAAGTTCTGATACTTTTTTAGTAATTCTACCTGCAAACGTAACTGTTCCACTTCAGATAACTGTTTCATCCCATTACCATAAGTATATTGTTTCCCCACGGGTTGTTGGAAACGGTACAATTCATCATTCTGATACCATCGCTACCAGGTCTTGGCCTGACTAGCATTTTTGATGCTGAGGGTATCCATGATAACTTTATTTGATTTGCCTGCCTTCTTCATTTCGATACAGGCTAGCTTAGTTTCTACTGAATATGCTTTTTGACCATAACAAAACACCCCTGTTTCTAGTTTACCAGAATTCAACAGGAGTGTTTTCTTGTGTCTCATTTTATGGGTGCAGTGCCGACCCTAGGGATTCTTTCGTTCTCATATATACGTCATTAGTATAGGCTAATTTGATTTAAATTCCAAGAGAAATAACATTTTACATAAAAATCAGTGGGTATTTTACAATTTTTGCATATAATAGAGCTAAAAAACAATTGGTTTTAAGAATTCTTATCTGAAACATTCGGAAATTCCCCTTAACCGTAGCGGAAAGTTGTTTTCTTCTCCTATTTATAATAGACTATCACTAACATTAGATGAAAAGGTGACTCTATGACTATAAATCAACTGCTTCAAAAGCTGGAGCCTACTAGCCCTATCCTTCAAGCTAACTTTGGAATTGAACGCGAAAGTCTTCGTGTCGATAGACAGGGAAAATTAGCACATACGCCTCACCCTTCATGGCTAGGAGCTCGAAGTTTCCACCCTTATATTCAAACAGATTTTTGTGAGTTTCAGATGGAACTCATCACACCAGTTGCTAAATCTACCACTGAGGCTCGTCGATTTCTTGGAGCCATTACCGATGTAGCTGGACGTTCCATCAGTAAAGATGAACTTCTCTGGCCCTTGTCCATGCCTCCTCGTATCAACGCCCAAGAAATCCAAGTTGCCCAACTGGAAAATGAATTTGAACGCCATTATCGTAACTACCTGGCCGAAAAATACGGAACTAAACTACAAGCTATCTCAGGTATCCACTATAATATGGAACTAGGGAAAGATTTGGTTGAAGCCCTATTCCAAGAAAGTGACCAGATTGATATAATTGCTTTCAAAAACGCCCTCTATCTTAAGCTGGCTCAAAACTACTTGCGCTACCGTTGGGTGATTACCTATCTTTTTGGGGCTGCACCTATTGCTGAGCAAGGATTCTTCGACCAAGAAGTTCCAGAACCTGTGCGTTCCTTCCGTAACAGTGACCACGGCTATGTCAATAAGGAAGAAATACAAGTATCTTTTGCAAGCCTAGAAGACTATGTCTCTGCCATCGAAAACTATATCGAACAAGGTGATTTGATTGCGGAAAAGGAATTTTACTCGGCTGTTCGTTTCCGTGGACAAAAGGTTAATCGCTCCTTCCTTGACAAGGGAATCACCTACCTAGAATTCCGTAACTTCGACCTCAACCCCTTTGAGCGTATCGGTATTAGCCAAACTACCATGGATACCGTACACCTACTCCTTCTAGCCTTCCTCTGGCTGGATGCCCCTGAAAATGTTGATCAGGCTCTGGCTCAAGGTCACGCGCTGAATGAAAAAATTGCCCTCTCTCATCCTTTAGAACCTCTACCTTCTGAAGCTGAAACTCAGAACATTACGACAGCTCTAGACCAACTGGTGCAACATTTTGGGCTTGGTGACTATCATCAAGGGCTGGTCAAACAAGTTAAAGATGCCTTTGCAGATTCCAGTCAGACACTAGCTGCTCAACTTCTTCCTCATATCAAAGACAAGTCCCTTTCTGACTTTGCCCTTGACAAGGCGCTTGCCTATCATGATTACGACTGGACTGCCCACTATGCCCTTAAGGGTTATGAGGAGATGGAACTTTCTACCCAGATGCTGCTCTTTGATGCCATTCAAAAAGGGCTTCATTTTGAAATCCTAGATGAGCAGGATCAATTCCTTAAACTCTGGCATAAAGATCATGTTGAGTACGTCAAAAATGGTAACATGACCTCAAAAGACAACTATGTAGTTCCTCTTGCCATGGCTAATAAAACCGTGACCAAAAAAATCCTGGCTGATGCTGGCTTCCCTGTCCCCGCCGGCGACGAATTTACCAGTCTAGAACAAGGTCTAGCCTACTATCCTCTTATCAAGGGCAAGCAAATTGTGGTTAAACCAAAATCAACCAACTTCGGTCTGGGCATTTCCATTTTCCAAGAGCCTGCCAGCCTTGATAACTATAAGAAAGCTCTCGAGATTGCCTTTGCAGAAGATACAGCTGTTCTTGTTGAAGAATTTATCCCAGGAACCGAATACCGTTTCTTCATTCTGGACGGGCGTTGTGAGTCTGTCCTCCTTCGTGTCGCTGCTAATGTTGTCGGTGATGGCAAACACACCATTCGTGAATTAGTCGCTCAGAAAAATGCCAATCCATTGCGAGGCCGTGACCACCGCTCACCTCTGGAAATCATTAAGCTAGGAGACATCGAACAATTGATGTTGACTCAGCAAGGTTATGCACCTGATGATATTCTCCCAGAAGGGAAAAAGGTCAATCTCCGCCGTAACTCCAACATTTCTACGGGTGGTGACTCTATTGATGTCACTGAGACAATAGATTCCTCTTACCAAGAATTGGCAGCAGCTATGGCAACTAGCATGGGGGCCTGGGCTTGCGGGGTTGACCTCATCATTCCAGATAAAACTCAGCCTGCTAGCAAGGAAAAACCTCATTTCACTTGTATCGAGCTCAACTTCAATCCCGCTATGTATATTCACACCTATTGTGCTGAAGGTCCTGGACAAGCTATCACTCCAAAAATTCTAGACAAGCTTTTTCCAGAAGTTGCCACAAGTCAAACCTAAAACCTAATTCTTAGGAACAAACAAATCACCTTTATCTCGATGATATGATACCTCTTAAGTAGACAAGGTAAATACCTAAAATCTACGGCTCTTTGTCAACTTTAGTGGGTTGAAGAAAAGCTAAGCTCGAGAAAGGACAAATTTCGTCCTTTCTTTTTTGATATTCAGAGCGATGAAAATTCGCTTCTTGAAGTTTTCAAAGTTCCGAAAACCAAAGGCATTGCGTTTGATAAGTTTGATGAGATTATTAGTCGCTTCCAATTTTGCGTTGGAATAGGATAACTGAAGGTCATTGATGATTTTCCCTTTGTCCTTTAGAAATGTTATAAAGACAGTCTGAAAAAGAGAATGAACCTTCTTTATATTGTCTTCAATGAGTCCAAAAAATTTCTCTGGTTCCTTATTCTGAAAGTGAAAAAGCAAGAGCTGATAGAGATTATAGTGGTATTTCAAGTCTTCTGAATAGCTCAAAAGCTTGTCTAGGATTTCTTTATTGCCTAAATTGTCAAATTAAGTTAGACTTTTCAAGTAACTTAGAAAAACTTGGTAGGGTGATTGAAATAGTTCTAATGGTAATTCATAGACTACCCTCTGTTCAGCTATTCCCCCTTCATCTGTAACAAAAAAATATTTCTCATGATGTCGCCAAATATGTTGTCCATAACCTTTTATTTCCTCAAACTTACTAACTTCTTCCCAGCCTAGTTTACTATATTTCATGAACATTATCCGCTCTTTGTATTAATATTTGGTGATCATCAATACTGATAGGGCACAAAAATTTTGTCTGTAATAATTCTTTAAATAATTGTATCTCTATACTTTTATCATAACATATTCTTAGGTTCATTATCTAATCAATTAATCTATTGTCCATCAATTTTCTTTTTTTAACTCTTTCTCTAATTGTTTTAAGACTAGTAAAATTTCGCTTTTATAATCCATAGTTTCATCTACAAATCTTCTTGCTAAACTAAAAAAACTAATGTCATCGATGTTTTCTCCTCTTCTTATACACTTAGTTAAGTTATATATATCCTGTATAATTCCCGGGTATAACTTCTGACTTGGATATTCTAAGTCAATTAAATCTTGTAATTTGTCTGCATACTTCTTATATTTGTTTTTCATAGTTCAAAACCTTAACTTGGTACAATTCCTATATTCACTATCCAGTCTAATGGCCATTGATTTGGTAATAATGGAATTCTGTCAATATTTTGGACACATTTTCGGAGCGATTCATTTAGTCCACTTAAAGTAAAAACAGGAACTTGCTTACAACTAATAGTGTATAAACAAATTCCTTACAAGCTATTTCAATGGTGATACATAATCATCTGGAAGTTTACCTCTCCAGTCAATCCACATTTGCTCAGCAATCGGAATTAATCTTTTTAGCTCTTCCTGAGTAAATAATTCTCTAGTTTCAGGTATATCAATTAATGATGTGGGACTCTCTTCTATGAAACGTTTCTCACTAGCCCTCTTTTCTTCTTCCGTCGGTGGCCAAGAATCATGCTTAATCTTCCAAGATATTTCGAGTAGTGATCTCTCTCCACTATCTAATAGAGAGAATAATTCTTGGGGTAAATCATAGACTGCTAACCAAGAAGCCACAGTTCCCTCTTCTAAAACTAAATAATATTTGTCCTCATTTTTCCAGATTGACTTCCCGTATCCTTCTACTTCTTCAAACTGGATAACATCTTCCCATTCTAATTTACTATGTTCCATGTATGCTCTCCGCTCTTTGTACTAATATCTTTCATTACACATTCAGGAATATCTCCTGTTGATCATTGTAACTATCTAGTTGACTGTTATACCAAACCCAGACTGTTAAATGGAATAGCTAGAGGAGAGATCTTACAGGATAGAGTTTTTCAACTCTTCCCGCACTTGCATTAAGAGAAGGCCTAGTTTGTTCTTCCCAGTGCCATCTCCCCCATCAGCCCAGCAGGCGTCGTTTCGCGTATGTTCGATGATGTTGGCATCTCCTGTCGCCAGCAATTCCCTTACGATTTCTGGATTTTGGCTAAATTTCATCCGAAGAGCCTGGAGCATTACCTCATCTTTGACCTCTTCCCAATCTGATCTCAAGGGATTTTGACGATTGCGTCCCTCCAAAGCAGCATCCATTGGAGATGCTATCTGACGAATTTTCTCTTGAATTTGGGGTACTAAAAACTTTTGTGCTTGAAAATAATGCTCTGATGTTGGCCAGATTCTGCTACCATCTGAAAAAGGGTAGGGAGCAAAATTGGACATAAAACCATACTCATCATTTACTTTATAAAATTTAATTTCTTTCACCTTTATCCTCGATTCCAAAATCTCCCAATGATTTTTGCTTTTCTTTTAATAACTGTGTCACATAATCAGGCTCTACCTTGAGGAATAGCTTCAAGGTATCATGAATTCGCCAATAATTATCCTCAGGTTTGTCCATAATAGTTGAAAGGAAGTGTTTCAGGTATGGGATGTATTCAGAAAAACCATTATCCTCAACTAAATAGTAAAAATATGAAAGATGATAATAACTGTTTCCTGCTTGATCTATAATTTGACAGACATAAGGAAATATATCTTTCCTTGCTTGATCGCCATTACCTCTATCTGACTGAGTAGCCCAGTAGCTTTTAAGAGCATCCAATATGATCCGATTGGTATCATCATAGCCATACAGACGATGCGAAATCATCCACTCTAATTGCCCTTGACTGAACATCTGAGTCAAGATATCAAAGCCTTCTCTGATTCCCCAAATGGTCAACAATCTAGAAGCTTGATAGCGTATATAGTCATTATCACTGTCCAATAATGAAGTCAACTTTTGAATCGTTTCTTCAGGAACATCCTCTAGATCAACATCTTCCAATATGTCTGCATAATCAACCCCTTCAGGGACTTTATAAAATACATCTTTTACTTCTTTATTGTTCATCACTTCTCCATTATTTGGGGAATTATTTCAACATCAATCCTCTAAAGTCACCGGAAAAATATCTTCCCCTCTGTGCATTTTTTCTTGCATTTCTTTCCACTCTAAAACCAATTTATAAAGTTCATTTGTAGGAATAAAGCATGGATCGCCTAATATTTCTTCCTCAAATTGGAAGTAAACTTCTGTTATTTCTTTTCCAATTTCAATCCCTAACAAATTACCATCAAAAGCATATTCTTCCATATTCCCAGAAATTACATTTTCCAAAGCTTCTCTGACATACAGATAAAAATCCGTGACTTCTGTAATCATAAAGGTTGTTATAATTTCATAATCTTCTCTATCATACAATACCGTAAGTGCATTTCTGTTCTCAATACTTTTATATAATTTATATTCTCTTCTTAACATCTACAATCCTTTCTACTCTGAAACAGTTGGATAAGCTGTAATAATTTTTCCATCATCAGTAAGAACCATTCTAATTATAATTCCTTCCTTACTATTGCCGACATAAACACCTCTTGAACCTCCTTGATAAATCTTATTACTATATGCCTCATTAATAGCATCTACAATCTCCTGAGGGCTCATACGGTCAGGGAAAAAGGTTGAATACCCTTCATTTCCTTTTTTAGGAATTCCATTTACTTCAACTTTCGCTTCATAAACTCCAGCATCGTTTAAGACAGAACTTTTCGTACCTTCTATAATACTGCCAGAAGTCCCCTCTATCATATCATAGTGGTATCCTCCTGCTCGACCTTTTTTATTTAAATCACCTTCAAAAATGTGAATTAAAGACTTCTCAGTAAAGTTCTCTGTGTGTTGGAGGTATCCAAGTTCTTAATCTGATTCATGAGGAAGTTATAGTTCATGACCGTACTGGTATGACTGCTTCCTTCATAACTCACTAAGTCAGAAATATCACTCTCAGTCGTCTTCAAGAGTTCAATCTCGGTCTTTAACTTGTCCCTCGACTCTTCAAATCACTATGAAGGTTTGTAAACACCTGACCAGGTAGCTTTGTATGAAGATCACTATCAATCTGTTAGTAACCGTCCTTGTATAGCAAGAGGTTAGATGAATAGTCATTCATCAGGTTGACCAGAGTCTGAAGGAGGGTTCCATGCACCTCTACTAGGTAGCTGCGCATACTCGAGATGGCCTGACCTTGGAGATTTTCACTTAATGTAAAAACAGGAACTTGCTTACAACTAACAGTGTATAAACAAGTTCCTCACAGGCTATTTCAATGGTGATACATAATCATCTGGAAGTTTGCCCATTGATTTATCCATTGTTGTTCGGCTTGAGGAATAAGTATTTCAAGTTCTTTCTTACTAAAAAGCAACTGATTTTTACGGTTGGAAATCAGCACAATTGGCTTTTCTATAGCCCTATTTTTTCTTATTTCGTTCTTTTCTTCTTCCGTCAGTGGCCAGCAATCGTTCTGCGCTTTATAATCAATTTCATGTGCCGTCCTCTTGCCTAATAAGTATTCGTGAAAATCCGAAGGATTAATTTCAAAGATACGACGAACTGAAGCTACTCCAAACTCTCCAAAAGTGTAGTATTTTCCTTCATGTGTTCGAAAATCATATCCCTTCGGTGACTCAATCTTATCAAAGGCATCAAATTCTTCCTATGTTATTTTAGTTAAAATCGTTCTAGTCGCCTCCTAATTTTCTAATTGTAAATTCTCCCCACGGAACTTCATCAATGATTGCTTCTGGCATATTTCCTGGGAAGGTTTGTCCTCCTGGTTTCCAAAAATCTTCAAAAGCAGATGCTTCATTTCCGCTTGGAATTCTTGTATGAGATTGATGAAATGCTTCTAATTTTAAAATTTGATGCATTTACTATGATTCCAAGTTTTCTATTTGATTTAAAAGCTCCCATAATCTATTATTGTAGGCTTCAATTTCTTCATTAATTTTTAGTCGTTCCAAATAATCATTCTTCCAAACAAAAAAGTCTGATAGACCTCCTCTTGGAGGATAAAGGATATCTTTAATTTCTCTTATTGTAGGGAGTGAGTCACCATTTTCCAATGCACATTCTAATCCTTGTAAAAATGAAATTTGTACATGAATTGTCCCATCATTGTATTGATTTAATAGTGGTAATATTAATTTGATATTATCTAATAATTCTTTTCGTTTCATTTCTTTCCTCACTAATTTAATGGTTTTGAGCTAATAACCTCTACACCTTCTATTTTCCACGGAGTTTCAATAAAAATTTGTTCATATTCCAAACCACCTTGATAGATGCCTCCTTGACTCGCAACAGGTCCTCTGTATATTGTTGTGCCAGCTGGTATTTTTATTTCGTAAACTGTATTTAAAGGAGAGCTGCCAGTGTAGTTTCCTGAACGATCTGTCCAAATTGGTTTTACTGCCGTATTTATTCTAACTTCTATCTCAGAATGTGGGGCTGATTCTGTAAACCATTGCCCTAGCGGATTGCTTTGGTCGCCAGCTCGATATAATATTTTAGGAGACTTCAAAACTTCAACATCATACCGTCCCCCATAAAAATTAACATTAGGCTGACCTCTTAAATCATTTAGTGGACCAGGATTTGTATATGAATTATATTCATAAGTTTGCAAATCGGGATATTTAGATTGAATATTATTTACTACTGGTCCCTCAACATCTAAATTCTTAGGTGCAGGCTGAGGCTTGACTACCGGCTGAAGCCTCGTGGTTGAAAAGTCTTTAAACCCTGAATTCTCCCTCGCAAGCCTGCTTTCTTCTATATTTCGTAAAATATGTTCGCGATCATAAGGTTTTGTGGTTTCTGTTATAGTTTTACCATTGATATCTACCTTAAGGTTAACCTCAGGAATTACTGGATTTCTATTGAAGACAGGAATCTTCCCTTTTACCTTACTATATCCATCCGAGAAAGTTGTGTAGGGTTTATTGTAGTACTGATTATATCCAACATAAGAGGTATACAGGGTACTTGCCAGTTGGAAGCTCTCAGTAACAGTTCTCACCTTTTTGATATTTTTTGCCCGATTGATTTCTTCCTGTGTAGCAGGTTTGCCTGTAAAAGGATCAATACCTTCTTCAATTATATAATAATCATATTTAGTTTGAAAAGCAGGATCTCGCCAACTAAGCATTTTTTGACTATCTAAAAGGAAATAGCGGTCTAGTAGGTAATCATAATTAGCTCGTTCTGTTTCAGATTTAAATAGTTGTGCATATGGATTCACATGAGCCATGGAGATCAATGTTTTAAGTTCTGGGTAGGCCTCTTCTAACGCTTCTTGATCCATTGCATCGATACGTTTCTTAAATTTCGGGTCCACCTTGGCTAATTCTGAAGGTAATAATCCTAAGTGATCATCCTTTACTTCATTATACCGCTTCCATAACAATTTGAGATCGTTCATATCCCATTTGGCAAGGATCGCATCACCTTGCCCCATATTCGTATACCTTTTATAGGCTTGAATCACATCTCCATACTCTTCCTCCAGTTCAGCACGTGACATTTTTGAGAGTTTTTCTTCTAATGTTTCAACTTTCGGATTCTTCACTTTGTTCAGAATGGCTTGACGTTTTTGCCATCCTAAAGAGGTTGTTTGCTTCCACGATAGATCAGATCCACTACTTGGAGGCAAGTAGGTTCCACTCGCAGCATCTTCTGTCGCTAGCAATTCTTTTGTTTAAATTAACACGCCTACAGAATCATCCTAATATCAAATTTTTTTGAGAAATACATGGACAAACTTCTTTCAAATTAATAAACTGACTTCATCATATGCTATAATTTAGTTATATTTTACAAAAATGAAAGTTTCTAACTAATGCCCCTATTTGCTCATTAATGTAACTGGGCTGTTATGTCATTATCAGTTTTATGTTATAGCTTTATCAAGGAGTTTCGTCTATGTTTCAATACCTTAAGCCTTTGCGCTGGTATCTTTTCTTTAATTTTCTCTTTAGTGGACTGTCCAATATTTGTACGGCTCTTCTTCCATACTTTACACAAGAATTAATTCGTGGCCACTATCAAATAGCTTTGTCAGGTTATTGTATCGCAGTTATAGGTTACTTGACTTGCAACTACATCCAAATGCGACTTGACTGGAAACAGGCCATTCTCTTTTCGACAAATCTAAAGAACGATTGGTTTCAATCTCTTTTAGGACTTGCCCACCATGATTTCAAGCAGAAAACAGTCGCAGAATACATTTCTTATCAATCTAATGATCTTGATTCACTGGAAAAAGATTATCTACCTCCACTGATGAGTTTTTTTAAGCAGATTCTACGAATTTTGATTTATACCATCATTATTACCAGAACGATCAATCCTATAGTGGCACTGATCCTACTGATTTCAACAGCCATCAGTATTCAAATTCCAAAGATCGTTGGTCAATTGACTGCGAAGCGTAGACAAACCTATCTTGAAAAGCAAGGTGATTATTATCGGACCTTGGAGGATCTATTCCGAGGACATCACCTAGTTAACAAACTTACTCTACCTCATTTTATAGAGCAACAAAGAAGTTCTCTCAAAAATTTGCAGGATAAGTATCTTGGGTATGGTTTGACTAAAATTACAGGTATTCTCTTGACGGGTATTTCTTTTGAATTCATTAGCCTTATTCTCTTTTCCTATCTAGCTTACTCTCTATATCATCATAAAATTGGTATCCCTGAGGTGGTTGCAAGTTTTGGTTATATTACAGCCTTCTCAGAACCAATTCAAGAAATCCTTTACGATCTGCAAATGTTAGAGTCGGTAAAACCTGTAATTAAAAGCTTTCAAACTATCGTTAAACATCCATCTTCAATTCAGGCACCACAGCATTCTTTTGAAACGATCACATTGAAAAATCTTTCTAAACAACTTGGGGAATCAACATTGAAGATTTCTTTTGCCACCATTCACAAAGGAGATAAGATTGCCCTCATAGGAGAGAACGGATCAGGTAAGAGTAGCCTGCTCAATATTTTAAATGGTACGGATGAGGATTTCCAAGGCGAGATCTTGCTGAACGATCTTCCCCTAAATCAGCTTTGGGGGAGATTTGGCCTGATCTTGCAACAAGAGCATAGCTTCATCTCTAGTTATGAAAATAATGTTACGCTATTCAATACTTTCCCCGCAGAGTTTAAGGATGAGGAATTTGAAGCAACACCTCCTCAATCCCTGTCAGCTGGACAACAACAACGCATGTACCTCAATCGAGAAAAAAACCGCCAGAGTCCATTAGTTATTATGGATGAACCTTTTTCAGCCTTGGATGCTCATCAGTTCGAGGCAGAATTGAAAAAAGTACTAGACTTACCGTGTGCTGTCATCATTACTTTACACCGACAGAATGAAGCACTGAAGAACTTTGACCAAGTCTGGGAAATTAGATCTGGAGAACTAATCATTCAAAAAAATGAGTAGACTTGCTTTCTCACGAAGATTTGTTTTACCATGATCAATACATCATCAGGCACAGATAGATTGAGGTCATCTTAACCTCAAAAAGAGAGTGGGACAGAAATCGGTAATTCGTTAGAATTCGATTTCGTCGTCCCACCTACTCACAGTTGAGTAGGGCTGTAAAAGCTGATGAAATCAGCGTAGTAGAGCCCACTCAACCACTGCGTCTTGCTCGACAATCCAAAAACAATTGAGAGGCTA
>JAWGIA010000033.1:0-23455 GCA_032560535.1 Streptococcus parasanguinis
AAAAAGGGAACTCGTACATGCGAGTTCCTTTTTGTGTGTAAATGTAAAGTCAAGAAAAGAAGGAATATCTCCATGTAATGAATTGATTTTTGAGGAAGGAAGGAGTAAAATTGTATTAATATAATGACTATTATTAAGAAGGTTAAAATGCCCTTCTTAATATTAATTTCAGAACATTGGGGGATTAAATTGTTAAACAGAGGATCAGAATTTAGAAAATGGGATTTGCATATCCATTCTCCATATACTATGGTAAATAACCAGTTTGGATTATTAGATGGTGATGGAAAAATTGATGAAGATAGATTTATAAAAAAAATAAAAGAAAGTAACATATCTGCAGTTGGACTAACTAATTATTTTAATTTTACTGAGGATGATTTTAAGTTAAAGGATAAGTTAAATAGGAAAGGTATTGCAACTTTCTTGAATCTTGAAGTTAGACTTTCAAACATAAATAAAACTGATCAACTTTTTGATTACCATATAATTTTCGATAATGAGTTGAAAGATGTAACTATTAAAAATCTACTAGCACAATTAAAAGCAAATATAGGTAGCATAGATAAGTCTTTTAATACTTTAACAAAGAGTGAAATTGAAAATGTTGCAAATATTGATTTCAGCACATTGATGAGAGTGTTAAATAATGATAATGATTTAGGTGGTAGATTTTTAACTGGCTTTCTTGCTAGAGGTCATGGCAGTGCTACTAGCAATTCAGATTCTAAAAATATGGCAGTTTACGAAAATATTTGTGTTAATTCAGATTTTCTTATACATTCAAGCTGTAATAATTCAACAACTTGTAAAGATAAAAAATGTAGCCATAACAATATTGTACTTGATAGAGAGTACTGGCTAAAACAATCCAAATACGTTAGGCCGTTACTTCAATCATCAGATGCTCATTCATTAGAAGAAATCGGGACAAAATATTCTTGGGTTAAAGCTGATTTAACTTTTGAAGGTTTAAAGCAAATTAAATATGAACCAGAATATCGTATTTGTGTTAAGAAAGATAAACCAATTCTTGAAAAAGATGAACTTGTTGTTGACAAGGTCCAATATAAGAATTGTAATATATACTTATCTGAAAATTTAAATGTAATTATTGGGGGACGTTCAACTGGTAAGTCAACTTTGTTAAATTCAATTGCGAAAAAATTGGGACATGAATTGAGTGAGAAGGCTAACTCATTTGAAAATTTGGATGATTTTCACATTATATGGAAAGACCAGCAAGAGGAAAATTCGAGACGTATTGAGTATATACCTCAAGAGCATATGTATACTTTAGCTAGAGAAAGGGAGAAACTTAAGGATCTAGTGGGAAGTATTATTCAGTCAAAAGATATGGACCTTGAGCTAAAGAAATACGAGCAAAATTGTAACAATTTGCGAATTGAAATTATAGAGTTACTTGAAAATTATAAAGAGAATCAAAATTCTATTAGTGAGTTGGTTAAGCCTGAAGCAGAGGAACATGCTACGAAAAATCGAATAGAAAACTATGAGGTTAATAAAAAATTATTGATGGATGATAGTAAGATATCTGAAACGGAGGGTAAGTTATTTGAAACTCAAAATAGAGAATTACAAGAGTTAAAAAGTAAAAGAACTATTTATGAATCCGATTTAAAATATTTATCTAGTATACCACCAATTACATTTGAAATTAAAAGTTATGATAATTCATTGTTACCTTCACCAGAGTTAAGAATCGAGATTGGTCAACTGAATGCTAAATTACAAGATATATTTAGAAAACAACAAGAATATGAAATTGGAAGAATTAAATTAAATAAAGAAGACCAAATTCGAAATAATGAAAATAAGATAAAAAGTATAGAAAATGATAGTACTTATAAAAAATGTGTTGAGGCTACTAAAAATAATTCAGAGATAGCAAGATTAAATTCCCTTATTAAGGGTGAATATGATAATTTATCTAAGATTGAAAAATTCAAAAATAGAAAAAATGAACTTGACAGAGAAAGTATAGATATCAAGAATAAAATTATTTTAAAATATAAAGATTATTCCAAATATAGAGAGGATTTGTTAAGTTCTTTTAAAATTGAGGATGACGATAGTTTAAAAATCTCAATAGAATTTAATTTAAAAGATCTTGAAATGGAGTTTGATTACATCAGTGCACGTGGTCGTTCGAAACAAGACTTTTTAGATAAACTAACTAATTCTTTTGATGAGGTAATTGACTCAATATTTGAAGATGATAACCTCACATTTAATGGAAATAGAAATAAGTTAAACCATATAGAGCATTTTTTTACAACAAATTTTTATGACTATCAATTTGAAATCGAGTATCAAGGTGACAAGTTTGATCAAATGTCTCCTGGGAAAAAAGCATTTATAGTATTAAAATTAATATTGGAATTTTCGGATAGTAAAATCCCAGTATTAATTGACCAACCTGAAGACAGCTTGGATAATAGAGCAATATATAATCAATTAACGCAGTATATTAAACAAACTAAACTAAAACGACAAATAATAATTGTTACTCATAATCCCAATATAGTTGTTTCTGGAGATGCAGAAAATATTATTGTAGCAAACCAACAATCTGATGATTTTCCAAATCAAAATGGTGAGAAGTTTGACTATATAAATGGAGCTTTAGAGAATAATAAAAACAACTTAAAATCTCAATTCATACTTCAAAAACATAGTATTAGAACACATGTTTGTGATATTCTGGAGGGAGGAGAAGATGCATTTATTAATAGAGAAAATAAATATAATTTTAGTTATAAAAATAACTGATTGCCGCCTCTCCCACTCCGCTTTTCCATTGACTCTCCTTTCTTATTTTTCTAAAATAGTAGCTGTGTGAAGGGAGATTGATATGAAAAAAGGTTTTTTGATTGTGCTTTCTGCTTTGGTCTTGGCTTCGTGTGGTCGTCCTCAGAGGACGGTGATGCCTAAGAGTTCGGAGACCAAGCAGACAAGCATTGAAGAAAAGAAACAGTCTGGTATGGACTTAAAAGCCATCAAGGCTAAGGACTACTCGAGTATCAAGGGGACTTGGATCGATGGTCGTGGCAATGAGCTGGTCTTTGATGACAAGGGCTTGGTCAGCGAGGATGTCGAGCTTGATGCATCGAGCTTTAAGCAGAAGGACCAGATCGCTGAGATGACGGTTAGTGCCAAGTCGGGTGTTGGAGGATACGGTCTCTTGCTCCTTCCAAAAGGTCAGAAAGCGGGCAAAGACGATGCTTCGGATAAGTCTAAGGATCGGATCTGGGCAGGTCAGTCACCGGCATATGGCGATGATGACAATTTCTACTATCGCAAGAAAGAGCAACCGAAAGATCGGGAGCAAGTAGATACAGACGATAGCAGTAGTACGTCTAAGACGAGTAAGGCCAAGAAGTGGAATACTCGTTCGGATGGTGAGGTCAAGTCTTCGAAGAAGGCAGACCAGAATGATTATCCAGGCTACACCACTGCTCAGATCGAAGCTGCGCGTGTCTGGGCTTATGTGATCAAGTCTGTACCGACAGAATTGAGTATTAATGAAAAGAGTGCTGGTACAAAAATTTACTTTGGTGGGTTAGGAGTTGACTATCCTAAAGATGTGCGTCAGTTGTTTACACCTATTTCTGCAGAAGGTCATGTGACTTACGCATCTAACGGAGATGGGACGGTGACGATCTATCCTGTACCGAGCCACTGGCAACAGTCTGCGGATGAACTCAATAGTGAGGAGTTTATGACGCAATTTACCCAAGGAATCTTGGACCATGCGGAGACGGTGACTTTGCCAGATGGAGATCCTGATTTGATTCGTCAAATTCTTGCGGTACTGAAGTAAATTGCTGGGTGATTTTATTGTTTTTTTAAGCTGATCCTGTTACAATGATACTACACGGAAAAGACTGGTCCTCCAGCCTTTTTCATTTCACCATAGAAAGGTCTTTTATGAAACGTAAATCGATTTTGTTTCTCTATTTACTCTTGCTAGCGATTGGTCTGGCTTATGAGACTCAGTCACTGACGGAAGGCTGGATGTCTGGTAGTCAGTATGGGATTGTGGGTCTTTCTACCCTCATCCTCCTGGTCTATGCGATTCCTGCTGTCTGGGCCCTCTTTCATTTCGCCAAGAAGTGGAAGTTGTCTTGGGTACCGGTGCTCTTTTCTCTACTAGGTGGGGGCTTTGTTGCTGGTTGGTTGTCTAGCTTTGCCAATACCTATTTCCATGATATGATTCAAGCTATCGCTCCAAATAGCGACTTTTGGAACCAGTACGAGAGTGCCATCGCTGCGCCTCTCTTTGAGGAACCCTTTAAGTTGATTCCAATCTTCTTTGTCCTCTATTTGTTCAGCGTTCGTCGCATCAAGTCGATTTTCCTCTTGGCCATTGCCTCTGGTCTTGGTTTCCAGATCGTCGAGGACTTTGCCTATATCCGTCAGGATCTGCCGGAAGGTTTCTCTTACACGGTGTCAGGGATTCTCGGTCGTGTGGCCAATGCGCCCATGTCTCACTGGGTTTACACAGGACTTGTCATGCTGGGGCTCTTCTTGATTGTCCAAGCAAGCAGAGGACGCAAGGATCTAGCTCTAGCAGGCTGGGGATATTTAGTAGCTGGGTTTGGACTTCATTTTGTTGGCAATTCACCCTTCTCACAAATCGTGACCGAGTTGCCTATTGCGATTCCAGTCTTGAATGCTACTGGGCTCTTCCTGATCTACCAAGCGTATCAGACCGTCGAGCGATTAGAACAAGGAAAATAAAACAAAAAAGAATGCGTATGTTTGCACACATACGCATTTTTGTTATTTTCCAAGACAGAACTGGCTGAAGAGTTGGGTGATGAGCTCATCTGGAGCAGCATCCCCTGTGATTTCTCCGAGGATTTCCCAGGTGCGGGTGAGGTCGACTTGAAGCAGGTCGACCGGCATACCGAGAGCCAAGCCTTCGTTGACCGCTTGTAGGCTTTCCACAGCTTTCTCGATAAGGGAGATGTGACGAGCATTAGAGAGATAAGTCGCATCTTGCTCGACCAAACCAGCATTTTCAAAGAAGAGGGCGTTGATCCGGTCTTCGATTTGATCGATATTTTGATTTTTTAGAACGGAAATCTTGATATGATCTTCCGGCAGTTGGTCGATTTCGATCTTCTCTGGGAGGTCGACCTTGTTGAGAAGGATGATACGGTTGCTGTCTTGAGAGATTTCAAGGAGTTGGCGATCTTGATCGGTTAAGGGTTCGCTAGCATTGAGGACCAGGAGGACCAGGTCGGCTTCCTTGAGGGCTTTTTTCGAACGTTCGACACCGATTTGCTCGACGATGTCTTCGGTTTCCCGGATCCCGGCCGTATCGACTAGTTTGAGGGGAACGCCGTTGATGTTGACGTATTCTTCGATGACGTCACGGGTGGTTCCTTCGATATCGGTAACAATAGCTTTTTCTTCGCGCAGGAGGTTGTTGAGGAGACTGGACTTGCCGACGTTTGGTCGACCGATGATAGCAGTAGAAATCCCTTCACGCAAGATCTTACCGCGACGGGCAGTCTTGAGGAGGTTGGTCAAGAGGGCTTCAAATTCACTGGTCTTTTCGCGGATGATCTCAGTGGTTGCTTCTTCGACATCATCGTACTCCGGATAGTCGATATTGACTTCGACCTGGGCCAGGGTATTGAGGATCTCTTGGCGCGTGTTGTTAATGAGGTCAGACAGGGAACCATCTAGTTGCTTCACGGCGATGTTCATGGCCTTGTCGGTCTTAGCGCGGATAATGTCCATGACGGCTTCGGCTTGGGTCAAATCGACCCGACCGTTCAGAAAGGCCCGCTTGGTAAATTCACCAGGTTCAGCTAATCGAGCGCCTTCACGAATGACCAATTGCAGGATTTCATTGGTTACGGCAATCCCGCCGTGGGTGTTGATCTCGATGATGTCCTCACGGGTGAAGGTCTTCGGCGAGCGCATGGCTCCAACCATAACTTCATCGAGGATCTCGTCCTTATCTGGATCTACGATATGACCGTAGTTGAGCGTGTGACTCGCCACGCTGGTCAAATCTTTCCCTTTGAAGATCTTTTGCGCAATGGCAAAGCTGTCTGTCCCGCTCAAGCGGACGATCCCGATAGCCCCCTCACCAAGAGGGGTCGAGATGGCAGCAATAGTATCAAATTCTTTAGTAATCATGTCATTTCTCTTTTCCTGTAGATTTCATCTCTATTCTATCGTAAAGTCAGCGGACGGGCAAGGTTTTGCTTTTAGAACTAAAACTGGAAAGGTTTTCAAATAATTAGTGAAATCTCTTTCAGAATATGCTATACTGTAATAGAATATAAAAGGAGGTCTATGATGGTAAACCTAAAGGAACAGGTAGGAATTAAAGCGGCTGAGTTTGTCAAAGACGGCATGATTGTCGGTCTAGGTACAGGGTCAACTGCTTATTATTTTGTGGCTGAATTGGGTCGTCGCATCAAAGAAGAAGGCTTGCAGATCACAGCTGTCACAACGTCGAGTGTGACCTATGATCAGGCTGAAAGTTTAGGCATCCCGCTCAAGGCTATCGACGATGTCGAAGTGGTCGATGTGACAGTGGATGGCGCAGATGAAGTGGATCCTCAATTAAACGGGATTAAAGGGGGCGGTGGGGCTCTCCTCATGGAAAAGATCGTCGCAACCAATTCAAAAGATTGCATTTGGATCGTGGATGAATCCAAACAAGTCGCAACTCTTGGGGCTTTCAAACTTCCAGTGGAAGTAGTGCAATACGGAGCTGAAAATCTCTTCCGTCACTTTGAGCAAAAAGGTTACCATCCTGCTTTCCGTATCGCGGATGACCAACGTTTTGTCACCGACCAAGGCAACTTTATCATTGACTTGGATCTCAAGGTGATCGAGGATGCAGAAGCTCTGGCCAATGAACTGGATCACACCGTAGGCGTCGTAGAGCACGGTTTATTCTTGAACATGATTTCAAAAGTGATTGTAGGGACACCAGATGGTCCTGTCATCATTGAAAAATAGGTTTCTCTAAAGAGGGGCCGGATCTAACACGGCTCTCTTCTTATAGGGATATGGTATAATATAGCTAGTTTAATAAAGGAAAGAGGCAGTATATGTCAAAATTTAAACGCATGCACTTAGTTGTGCTGGATTCAGTTGGGATCGGTGCTGCACCAGATGCCAATAACTTTGTCAATGCAGGAGTTCCAGATGGAGCATCTGATACATTGGGTCACATCTCTAAAACTGTCGGTTTGAATGTACCAAACATGGCAAAAATCGGTCTTGGAAATATCCCTCGTGAAGTACCATTGAAGACTGTGCCAGCTGAAAGCAACCCAACTGGCTATGCGACAAAATTGCAAGAAGTCTCTCTTGGGAAAGACACCATGACTGGTCACTGGGAAATCATGGGGCTCAACATTACAGAACCGTTTGATACCTTCTGGAATGGTTTCCCTGAAGAAATTTTGACTAAAATTGAAGAATTCTCAGGACGTAAGGTCATCCGTGAAGCTAACAAACCTTATTCTGGTACAGCGGTGATTGATGACTTTGGTCCACGTCAAATGGAAACTGGTGAGTTGATCATTTATACATCAGCAGACCCTGTTCTTCAAATCGCAGCTCACGAAGACATCATTCCTTTGGATGAACTCTACCGTATCTGTGAATACGCTCGTTCCATCACTTTGGAACGTCCAGCTCTTCTAGGCCGTATCATTGCTCGTCCTTATGTTGGGGAACCTGGAAACTTCACACGTACAGCTAACCGTCGTGACTTAGCTGTTTCACCATTTGCGCCAACTGTTTTGGATAAGTTGAACGAAGCGGGTATCGATACCTATGCAGTTGGTAAGATCAACGATATCTTCAACGGAGCTGGTATCAACCACGATATGGGCCACAACAAATCAAATAGCCACGGTATGGATACCTTAATTAAGACCATGGGACTTACTGAGTTCCAAGAAGGGTTCTCATTTACCAACTTGGTAGACTTTGATGCTCTTTACGGCCACCGTCGCAATGCTCACGGCTACCGCGATTGCTTGCACGAATTTGATGAACGCTTGCCAGAAATCATTGCAGCGATGCGTGAAGATGATCTCTTGATGATCACGGCAGACCACGGAAATGACCCAACCTACGCTGGTACAGACCATACGCGTGAATACATCCCATTCTTGGCTTATAGCCCATCCTTCAAGGGCAATGGTGTGATTCCAGTCGGTCATTTCTCTGATATCTCTGCGACGATTGCAGAGAACTTTAGTGTTGAAAAAGCCATGATCGGTGAAAGCTTCTTAGACAAATTGAACTAAGATGACACGCTTCGCTCTCCTCGTAAGAGGGATCAATGTTGGCGGGAAAAACAAGGTCGTGATGGCAGAGTTTCGAGAGGAGCTCCAAACGATCGGGCTGGATGGGGTAGAGACCTACATCAATAGTGGCAATATCTTCTTTGAATCAGCTAGTTCTAAAGAAGAATTGGTAGATTTGCTGGGACATTTCTTTAGAGATCACTATCCCTTTATCCAGTATTTTTCTCTCTTTTCAGCTGAGGACTATGCGCAAGATCTCGCTACTCTACCAGCCTGGTGGCAGGAGGATCTGGCCCGCAAGGATGTTCTCTTTTACACAGAAGGCCTCAATCAGGATGCTGTCTGGGAGCTGGTCTCTTCTTTTTCGCTCGGTGATGAAATCATCCATCGTGGGAATCTAGGGATCTACTGGGGCAAATACTCAGAAGAGACCTATACAAAGACCGCTTACCACAGACAAGTCCTCAAGATGCCGGATTACCGTTTGTTGACCATTCGCAATGCCAATACATTTGACAAAATTGGCCAATTTTTAAGGAAATCATAAAGGAGATATGCAATGACATTATTAGCAAAAATCAATGATACAGCTGCTTTTTTGAAAGGCAAAGGAATGGAAGCGCCTGAGTTTGGCTTGATCCTTGGATCAGGTCTTGGAGAACTGGCTGAAGAAATCGAAAATCCAGTCGTAGTTGACTACTCTGAAATTCCAAACTGGGGTCGTTCAACAGTAGTCGGACACGCTGGTAAATTGGTCTACGGTGATCTTGCTGGACGTAAGGTTTTGGCCCTTCAAGGACGTTTCCATTTCTACGAAGGAAACCCACTAGAAGTGGTGACTTTCCCAGTTCGTGTCATGAAAGTTTTGGGCTGTGAAGGGGTTCTTGTTACCAACGCTGCCGGTGGTATCGGCTTTGGTCCTGGTACTTTGATGGCCATCACAGACCACATCAATACGACTGGTCAAAATCCATTGATCGGTGAAAACTTGGATGACTTTGGTCCACGTTTCCCAGATATGTCAAAAGCTTATACACCTGAATACCGTGAAATCGCCCACAAAGTAGCAGACAAATTGGGTATCAAATTGGATGATGGGGTTTATATCGGTGTGACTGGTCCAACTTATGAAACTCCAGCTGAAATCCGTGCGTATAAGACACTTGGCGCAGATGCTGTCGGAATGTCAACCGTTCCTGAAGTCATCATTGCAGCGCATTCTGGCTTGAAGGTTCTTGGTATTTCATGTATTACCAACTTTGCGGCTGGTTTCCAAGAAGAGCTCAACCACGAAGAAGTAGTAGAAGTGACAGAGCGCATCAAAGGCGACTTCAAAGGATTGCTGAAAGCGATTCTTGCTGAACTCTAATCCAATGAAAGTACGACTCCAAAGGCTGCCCTACGGACTGAGGTTGCTTCTAGCCACCTTATTATTAGGGATCGGGACAGGTCTGGTCGGAATTGCCTGCCATTATCTACTAGAAGGGGTGCAAGAGCTGGCTTTTGGCCAAGCTAGTTCCGATTTGCTCCAGCAATTTCAAGAAGCTGGAGGTCTCCGTAGATTTCTGGTTTTGTGTGTGACTGGGTGCTTGGCAGCTGGCTTCTGGTATGTCCTGCAAAAGCGTTATAAGATTCTGTCTATTCGCCAGCAAATTGACTTAGCAGGAGACAGGGAACCAGAGCCCTTAACCCATCTCCTTCATGCAGGGATGCAGGTGGCAATTGTAGGAGCAGGTGCATCGGTCGGAAAAGAAGGAGCCCCACGTGAGGTCGGGGCTCTTCTAGCTGGTCGCTTGGCGAAGGGATTCTCACTAGCTCTCAAAGAGCGAAAAGTCTTGATCGCCTGTGGGGCTGGAGCTGGTTTGGCTGCGGTTTATCAGGTCCCCTTTGCCAGTAGCTTGTTCGTCTTTGAGACCTTAGGACTCGCCTACAGTTGGCAGAACTTTCTATTGGTTTTGACCAGTACTTATCTGGCCACCTGGGTCGCTCAGCCCATCGTTGGTCAGGAGGCCGTTTATCACCTGTCCGCAGTCTCATGGTCGGCTAGCAGCTTCTTGCAGGCGTTTCTGATTGCTTTATTGGTTACTCCCTTGGCTCTGGTCTTTGTTTTTCTAGCCAAGCGGGCTAGTCACAAAAGGCGGAAGGATGGGACGATTCTTTGGGCTCTTCCTTTAGTCTTTCTGGTGCTGGGGAGCCTAGTAGCCTTTTTCCCTATCTTTATGGGAAATGGCCAGGTACTAGCGCAAGCCCTCTTGTCTAGTCAGCCGATTCCTTATCTTCCACTGACTCTTGCAGTGAAGGGGCTTATGGTTTACCTCCTCTTGCGCAATGGTGCTTATGGGGGTACCTTGACACCATCATTTGCCCTTGGGATTGGTTCTGGCTACCTAGTGACCTTGCTTTTGACAGTCCTTGGGATTCATCTGGATCCTGCTCTAGGGATGTTACTAGGAGCGATAGTCTTTTTAGGGACGACCCTAGAAGCTCCTCTGACAGCCATTGCCCTGAGCCTTGGATTTACAGGCCAAACTTGGAATTTGACTATTCCGCTTGTACTTGCGGCTGGTCTGTCATACGTGATTCGAAAGAGATGGGAGAAGAAATGATGAAGGTACATTTTGTACTGCATGAAACCTTTGAAGTGCCGGGCGCTTATCTAAAATGGGCGCAGGAGCGTGGCCATCAGGTAACCACGACCAAAGTCTATGAGAATGAAGTCTTACCAGAGACAGTGGATGAGATCGACTTTTTGATCATCATGGGAGGACCTCAATCGCCAGATGAAGATCGGGAAACTTTTCCATACTACGATCCTCAGGCAGAGATTGAGCTGATTCAAAAAGCCATGAAGGCAGATCGTTATATTGTTGGGGTCTGTCTTGGTGCCCAGCTCCTGTCTGTCGCCTATGGAGCGAAGTATGAGCACAGTCCAGAACGTGAGATTGGGGTTTATCCTGTGACCTTGACGCCTGAAGGACTCACAGATCCGCATGTCGGTGAGTTTGGAGCAACTCTTGAAACTGGTCACTGGCATGGTGATATGCCAGGATTGACAGAAGATGCTGTCGTTCTTGCAACCAGTCAAGGGTGTCCACGTCAGATGATTCGCTTTAGTCCTAAACATTATGCCTTCCAAGCCCACTTGGAATTTGATCCAGAAGCAGTCGATCTCTTGATTGCTGCTGACGGTGAAGAAGTTTTGGAAGAACAAAGTCAAAAATTGACCTTTGTTCAAAAACCTGAAGCCATTCGTGCTTACGATTATCGAGAAATGAATGCCAAACTCTTTGCGTTTTTGGATTCATTAACAAAATAAATAAAAAAGAAAGGTAGAGCATGTGTTCTAATTTGAACACGAGCGGAAAGCTCGGAAAATAGATAATCTGACTGAGAAATCAGGATTTCTCGTCAGATTCCTAATTTTCAGTCGCTTTCTGGTCGCTCTTTGTATCATAAACTATGTCTATCCATATTGCTGCTAAGCAGGGTGAAATTGCTGATAAAATTCTTCTTCCTGGGGATCCTCTTCGTGCGAAATTTATCGCTGAGAACTTCCTTGAAGACGCTGTTTGCTTCAACGAAGTTCGTAACATGTTTGGTTACACAGGAACTTATAAAGGTCACCGTGTATCTGTCATGGGAACTGGAATGGGGATGCCATCCATCTCCATCTATGCGCGTGAATTGATTGTCGACTACGGTGTGAAGAAATTGATCCGTGTGGGAACGGCTGGTTCTTTGAACGAGGATGTCCATGTTCGTGAATTGGTCTTGGCGCAAGCTGCCGCAACCAACTCAAACATCATCCGCAACGACTGGCCTCAATACGATTTCCCACAAATCGCTAGCTTTGATCTTTTAGACAAGGCTTACCATATTGCCAAAGATCTTGGTATGACCACTCACGTCGGCAATGTCTTGTCATCAGATGTCTTCTATTCAAACTATGGTGAAAAGAACATCGAGCTTGGTAAATGGGGTGTCAAAGCTGTAGAAATGGAAGCGGCAGCCCTTTACTATCTTGCTGCTCAACACCATGTTGATGCCCTTGCTATCATGACTATTTCAGACAGTTTGGTCAATCCTGATGAGGACACAACCGCTGAAGAACGTCAAAATACTTTCACAGACATGATGAAAGTTGGTCTTGAGACCTTGATTGCAGACTAATGACAAAATTCTTTCATGATGAATGGCTCTACGATCTCCAAAATTATCACTACAGCCGGGCTCTGCGCTCTATCAAGCAGCAGGAAGAAGTACCGGATTTGTTGGTGAGCTTACTGCAGTTAATGGCGGAGCGTCGAGAGCTTAATATCCAACCCGTCATGAATCAAAAGTTGAGAACCGAGTTGCTAGAAGCGACTGGTTTTCAGCTTTTTTGGCATGAGGATCCAGAAGATGAGCAGTTGGCCAACTACCTTTATGACTTAGAGGCGAAGTTGCGAAATGAGCAGATTATTGACTTTGTTCGTGCCGTTAGCCCAGCCATCTATCGGATCTTTATGCGATTGATTCAGTTGAAAATTCCTGACATAACAAACTATATTCATAACTCCAAAGAATCGAGTTATGACCGTTGGAAGTTTGAGAGCCTTCATGCGTCAGAAAACCCTATCCTGCAGCAATTTCACAGTGAAAGTGTGGTCAATTCGTCCAGTTTGACGGAGTTGATTGTGCAGTTGGATTTGCCAGATAGCGTCAAAGTTGCGGCCCAACAATTGCGGGAGTTAGAAAAATCAGTTCGCAACCCCCTGGCCCACTTGATCAAGCCCTTTGATGAGGAAGAGCTTCATCGGACGACGGGTTTCTCTTCTCAGGATTTTATGAAGAATTTGATTGACCTTGCAAGCTACACAGGCATCCATTATGATCAAGTTAACTTTTATTTTGATCAGGCCAATGCTGTCATGGAAGAGCTACTAAAGGAGAAGTAGATGGATAAGATTGCTCAACTACAGGAGATGATTGATCAGAGTCAACGGATCGTGTTTTTCGGAGGGGCAGGAGTTTCCACGGAGTCAAATATTCCAGATTTTCGAAGTTCAGACGGTGTCTATAGTGTTCAGGTGGGGCGGCATTTGACAGCTGAGCAATTGGTCTCCCATACCATGTTTGAGCGCTATCCTGAGGACTTTTTCGACTTTTACAAGAAGTACTTGCTCTACCCTGATGCCAAGCCCAATGCTGCCCATCGGTATCTGGCTTGGCTGGAAGAGACTGGTAAGCTCATGGCAGTGGTGACGCAAAATATTGACAGTCTCCATGAAATGGCTGGTTCTAAAAACGTTTTGAAGCTCCATGGTAGTGCTGATCGCAATTACTGTACGGGTTGCCAGCGTTTTTATGATTTGGAAGCTTTTTTAGCTTTGGAAGGCCCGGTTCCACACTGTCTGGACTGTGGCAAGGTGGTCAAGCCTGATGTAACTCTTTATGAGGAACCTCTCGATATGGACGTCTTTAGTCAAGCTGCCCAAGCCATCCAAGAGGCTGATTTGCTGATTATTGGTGGTACCTCTCTTGTGGTCTACCCAGCAGCCAGTTTGATTCAGTATTTCCGAGGGAAGAAGCTGGTTGTCATCAATAAAACCAGTATCCCACAAGATAAGCAAGCAGACCTAGTTATCGAAGGAAAAATTGGAGAAGTATTTTCTCAATTAAGACAATAAAAAATATCTGAGTGAACATGGATCACTCAGATATTTTATTACTTATCAAACTTCACTTCCTCAAGCAAGTATTCGATGAATTTCTCTCCCATTTTTGAGAGGGCTGTTTTTTCATGTTTGATGTAGACCAGCTCGATCGGGTCTTCGATATCAAGGGGAATGGAGACGATGTTATTCCCGTTGAGATTGCTGTTGAGGATCCCGGTCGCAATGGTGTAGCCATCCAGACCAATCAAGAGATTAAAGAGGGTCGCCCGGTCACTGACGACGATGGATTTCTTATGATGCTCTTGAGAGAGGATCTCTTCTGAGAAGTAGAAGGAGTTATGGGTTCCTTGGTCATAGCTAAGGTATGGGAAATCTTCCAGATCAGACAAGTGGACAATCTCTTTCTTGGCAAGAGGATTGGTCTTGCTGACAAAGATATGAGGTTGCGCTGTAAAGAGGTGGGTGGCAATCAGGTGATTATCATCTAGCATCTTAGAGAGGACATCCCGGTTGTAGCTATTCAAAAAGAGGACGCCAACTTCGCTTCGGAAATTCTTGACGTCATCGATGATCTCCCAAGTCCGCGTCTCCCGTAGGAAGAGCTCGTATTTTTCCATGTCGCTTTTCTTCAATAGTGAAACGAAGGCCTCAACCACGAAGGCGTAGTGCTGTGAAGAGACACTGAAAAGCTCACGAGAACCCACAGGATTTTTATAGCGCTCGGACAAGAGGTCAATCTGCTCCACCACCTGGCGGGCATAAGAGAGGAACTCCATCCCATCGCGGGTCAAAGTGATCCCTTTAGGATTCCGGATAAAGATTTCAATTCCCATCTCATTTTCCAAGTCCTTAACGGCATTGGAAAGGCTAGGTTGCGTGATGAAGAGTTGTTTTGCGGCCTCATTCATAGAGCCGGTTTCGACGATTTTGATAATGTATTGTAATTGTTGTATTCTCATGCTTTTATTTTAACATAAAAGAGCGCGTTTTTCCCGTAAAATGTGGTCTTTCAAGGACTGTATCAGAGTATAATGCAGGCTGAGGTAGGTAATAAGAAGTAGGCTAGATCAAATATTTAAAAAATAGAAAATTGGAAACAAAATCTCCATCTGGGGACTGATTTTGTTGGAAAAATACAGTTTTGCCTTGATTAAGGGGAGATCTGATTGATAGAATGGTAAAAAATTGATTGAGGAGATCTTATGAAAAAACTAGTTTCCTGGTATAAGAAAAAGGATAAGGAATTGGAAACCCATTTCACAGCCGGTCTGTTGCAGATCAATTTTGTGACAAATGCACTGATTCTATTAGCCTTTTACATTTATTTTGTTGTTAGTGAGTCGATCTATGCAATAAAGGATCCATTCATTCAGTTTAGTTTTCTTGCTATAGTGTCCTTTACGATGGAGGTTTTGCCCTATGGTGTGACCTTAGCCCTTTTTGTTCCCAATATTTTTGTCATTATCTATGGGATCGGTCGCTGGTCTAGCCTCCAGTTCAAAGAAGCAAAGGAAGAATCCCTTAAAGATCCGGTTTTGTTTGAAGATGGAGGGCCAAAGGAAGGAGAAGGAACAAGAGAAGATGACGCATTCCTTATGAAAGAAAGGCAAGAATCACCTAGTCCTAAGCCTAGCAAAAAGAAAAAGCAACAGCCTACCATTGTTCTTTGGTTTGGTCTCTTTGGTTGCTTTCTCGAAGCGATTTTCATTTACATCGTCAAGGAGATGACCTTTTACGAATGGAATGAGCCCTTGATCAATTCTCAGAAACATGCCTTGATCTGGTCTGGCGCCTATCCGACCTTCTTTACACTGGCAGCTCTTACTTTACTAGCCTTGATTATCTATTCCTACCGGGATGCGAATTCACTTTCGCCGTTAGCAAATGTCTTCTGTATTAGTGGCATTCTAGGAGGAGTGGTTCTCCTCTTAGTTTTTGATAATCAACTGCAGGTAGCAAGTTTTCACACCTTTTTCTTACTGATCTATTCCATCCATCTCTTATGGGTTCGCATTAAGGAGTGGCAGGAAGATCGAACAGAGATAAGCTATGAGAATCGTCTACTTCAATGGCTCCATCAGCTCTTAAATCGGTCGCGTAACTGGCCTTGGCTAGCGGTCCTAATCGCTCTTCCAACCCTTGCCCTTGTTGTCCTCGTTCTCATGCTCTTTGGGCAACAACCGGATTCCATGATCAAGGCCTGGACCAATACAGCTGACTGGGCCTTCTCACAGAAGATCCCTCCTCAGAATCTCATCATGGATGAGCACTATCTCTGTACGGTTGCGGCTGGCGGCCATGAAAATGTTGTCAAGCCCCAGCGGATGGGCGTCCGCCACGGTCATCCAGTCGTTGTCAATCGCCAGCTCTGTATTGCCAATGCCTTTGAACAGGTGCTAGAAGAAAAGACGCCACGATTCCATCGCTTCTTGCGTCGCAATTATGACCGCTATGGCTATCCCTTTGCCAAACATATCAAGAAGAAATGGGCTATGGACCTGATCTATTATCTGATGAAACCCTTGGAATGGCTCTTTTTACTGGTTCTTTATCTAGTCGATCGTAAGCCCGAGAACCGAATCGCTATGCAATACATCAAGCCGATTCCAGAAGATTTTGATCCCAAGAAAGCTTCCTAAGTCACCGATTTTTACTTGACAAGTGACAAGGAGCGCGATATAATGAGACAAATTTAACCTTTAAGAGGTCCAGAGAGGCCTGCAAGGAAAGACAGAAAAAAGATCAGCGGACGGTGTCTAGCTGATCATTTGTAGGGCCTTGCTTTTGCGAGGTCTTTTTTGCTGAAAGAAAGAAGAGGATATCAATGGTCAGTGACAGTTGTAAAAAACGCTTTGGCAAAATCATGATGGAGGAGATGGAGCTGGTCGCTCAAGAAGAGATCGCTCCCCGCATCTATTCTATGATCTTGAAGGGGGAAATGGTGGCGCAGATGCTACCAGGTCAATTCCTTCATATCCGAGTCCCTGATGGGGCCAAGCTCCTTCGCCGTCCGATTTCAATTTCTGAGATTGATCCTGAGACACAGACGTGTCGCTTGATCTACCGCATCGAAGGTGGGGGGACAGCTATCTTTTCCCAATTGCCAATCGGTAGCAAACTAAGCGTGATGGGGCCTCAGGGAAATGGCTTTGATCTCACCAATCTCGGCCAAGGTCAGAAAGCCTTGATCATCGGTGGCGGGATCGGTGTTCCTCCTTTGGTCCAAGTGGCCAAACAACTCCATGAGCAAGGGGTAGAAGTTGAAGTGGTTGTCGGATTTGCGACCAAAGAAGCCGTCATTTTGGAAGAAGAGCTTTCTCAGGTGGCTCATGTCACTGTAACGACAGACGATGGATCTTATGGTACCAAGGGCTATGTCTCGTCGGTTATTGATCAGATGGACCAGGAGTTTGACGCTATCTATTCTTGTGGAGCACCTGGCATGCTCAAATATGTCAATACCAAGTTTCATGACCATCCCCGCGCCTACATTTCCATGGAATCCCGTATGGCTTGTGGGATGGGGGCTTGCTACGCCTGTGTGGTGCATCTGGAAAATGAAAGCCAAGCAGCCAATAAGCGCGTGTGTGAAGATGGACCGGTATTTGAAACCGGTACGATTGTGATGTAGGAGGACCTTATGACAGCAAATCGACTAGCGGTATCCTTACCCGGTTTAGACTTGAAAAACCCCATCATTCCGGCATCTGGCTGTTTTGGTTTTGGTCAGGAATATGCTAAATACTATGACTTAGACCTGCTTGGATCCATCATGATCAAGGCGACAACTGCTGAGGCTCGTTTTGGTAATCCAACGCCACGTGTCGCTGAGACGCCTGCAGGCATGCTCAATGCTATTGGGCTCCAAAATCCAGGCGTAGACGTGGTCCTAGCAGAGAAACTTCCTTGGTTGGCCCAACATTATCCAGACCTACCGATTATTGCCAATGTAGCTGGCTTCTCCAACGAAGAGTATGCGACGGTATCAGGCAAGATCTCTCAAGCGCCAAATGTCAAAGCGATTGAACTCAATATTTCTTGTCCAAATGTAGACCATGGGAACAATGGTCTCTTAATCGGGCAGGTTCCTGAGTTGGCCTATGCGGCTGTGAAAGCAGCGGTAGAAGCGTCCTCAGTCCCTGTTTATGTCAAGTTAACGCCTAGTGTGGCAGACATTTCGCAGGTCGCAAAAGCAGCAGAGGATGCAGGGGCGACCGGCTTAACCATGATCAATACCTTAGTTGGGATGCGCTTTGACCTCAAGACTGGTAAGCCCATCATTGCCAATGGAACCGGAGGCATGTCGGGTCCAGCCGTTTTCCCAGTTGCATTAAAACTCATCCGCCAGGTTGCCCAATCCACTAAACTTCCGATTATCGGAATGGGAGGTGTGGATTCAGCCGAAGCAGCCATTGAAATGATGATTGCAGGGGCTTCTGCGATTGGAGTTGGAACCGCTAATTTCACTGATCCTTATGCTTGTCCAAGCATCATCGAAGATCTGCCACAGGTCATGGATCGCTATGGTATTGACACCCTTGAGAACTTCCGAAAACATGTACGGGAAAATCTACTGTAAATCCTTGACTTTTCCTAAATATCGTACTACAATAAATAAAAACCTTTAAAGCAGTCCAGAGAGGCTCCTAAGGTCTAGACGGTGAATCATGGTAGTTGTTCCTACCTAATTTTCGTGTAACCTTGCCTCGGGCAAGGTTTTTTTGTAGACAAAATGATCAATCAAAAAAGGAGTAATCCATGCGTGAAGAACGTCCTATTATCGCCCTTGACTTCCCAGCTTTCGAGGATGTCAAAAATTTTTTAGAGCATTTTCCAGAAGACGAAAAATTATTTGTAAAAATCGGAATGGAATTTTTCTATGCAGTTGGTCCTGAAATTGTACATTACCTCAAAGGGCTTGGACACAGTATTTTCCTTGATTTAAAATTGCATGATATCCCAAATACAGTCAAATCAGCTATGTCCGTACTGGGGACTTTCGGAGTAGATATGGTGACGGTCCACGCAGCCGGTGGTGTGGAGATGATGCGCGAAGCTAAGGCAGCTCTTGGTGAAGGAGCTAAATTGGTAGCCGTGACCCAGTTGACTTCTACCAGTGAAGAAGACATGCGTGATTGCCAAAACATCCAAACAACAGTCCAAGAGTCTGTAGTTAATTATGCTCGCAAGGCCCAAGAAGCAGGCTTGGATGGTGTTGTCTGCTCAGCCCATGAAGTAGCCTTGATCAAAGATGCCACTTCGTCAGACTTTGTCTGTGTCACACCAGGGATTCGTCCTGCTGGAGCTGAAATCGGCGACCAAAAACGGGTCATGACCCCACAAGAGGCTCATAAAATTGGATCTGACTATATTGTCGTTGGACGCCCAATTATCCAAGCAGAAAACCCATGGGACGCTTACCATGAAATTAAGAGACAATGGAATAGTTAAGAACGTCTAAGAAGCTGTGCTTCAAGACGTTCTACGGGAAGCCCGATAGGGCCTTCCCTAAACTATTCACTAGATTATGAGAATAAAAAGTATCGTTTTATTCTCATAATCGTCGGAACACTAATTGCTACTAAAAGTGAAAATTTTGTAGCTCTACGGGAAGTCCTACTGGACCTTCCCTAACGCGTTCACTAACCTGTAAAGTTGTTGTTTAAATCAATGATTGATTTAATTCGTATATGATTAAAATCGTAAAAAGGAGTCGTCATGTCATTAGCTAAAGATATTGCTAGCCATCTTTTGAAAATCGAAGCGGTTTATTTGAAACCAGAAGAACCGTTCACTTGGGCATCTGGGATCAAGTCCCCAATTTATACCGATAACCGTGTAACCCTCGCTTATCCAGAAACTCGTACCTTGATCGAAAATGGATTTGTAGATAAAATCAAGGAAGCTTTCCCTGAAGTGGAAGTGATTGCAGGTACAGCAACTGCTGGGATTCCTCACGGAGCCATTATTGCGGACAAGATGAATTTGCCATTTGCCTACATTCGTAGCAAACCAAAAGACCACGGTGCTGGAAATCAAATTGAAGGCCGTGTACCACAAGGTCAAAAGATGGTCGTAGTGGAAGATTTGATTTCTACTGGTGGATCTGTCTTGGATGCTGTCGCAGCTGCCAAGCGTGAAGGGGCGGACGTTCTTGGTGTGGTTGCCATCTTCACCTACCAATTGGAGAAAGCCGATAAGAAATTTGCGGAAGCTGGCGTTCAACTTGAAACCTTGTCTAACTACACAGAATTGATTCATTTAGCAGAAGAACAAGGTTACATCACTTCTGAAGGTTTAGAGTTGTTACACCGTTTCAAGGAAAACCAAGAAACTTGGCAAGATAAATAATAGGACGGAAGCGTTTCTAACGCTTCTTTTTTATACTCTATTCACTAGTTGGTGATTAACTTGAATCTCAAAGTAAAATCCGGTATGATAGTAGTAATTGTTTTTATGGATGAAGGAAAAACTATTTTTAAGGGAGAATAAGATGACAAAAGAACATTATTTGCAAATGAAGAAGGAATTTAAAATTAGATTTACAATTATTATCGTCCTAGGTATAATTGCTAGTGTATTTTATATTCAGATATTGCTTAGCCACTCTCGTGAAGTGCCCTTTTTTATAACCTGTCTTGGAACTCTCACCTTCATCAATCAGTCATTGATTGCACCTGTCTTTTATGAGAAAAAAGCAGCTGAGAAGGAACATCCAGAATGGAAGAATTTATCAACAAAAGGAGTAGAAATTCCTCAGGAAGAAATTCAAAAACGAAATGGGATATCGATCCTATCTTTCATCATTGTAATTGTTGGATTCTTCATGTTATACCGACCAGCTCCAAAAACAGACGCAGGAACTGAAGTGATCAAAACCTATCGCGAGATCCAGTCTGTGCCAGAAAATTCAACAGAAAAAGGATCTAGCACAGTCTCTAATTTAACTCCGAAAGATGTTCAAACCTTACAAGAATTGAAAGAAGAAATCGAATCCAATGCCCCATCAGATTCAAACTCACTAGATATAAACAAAGCAAAAGATTTTGCAGAAAAAGCGCAGCAACAGAATTGGTTGAAAAGGGGAGAGTAAGATGACTTTTCAAGTGGTTTGAAATCAACTAGTTTTTGTGAAAGGATAAAAAACAAATGACAGTAACAACATTCTGGCTTAGTTTGGGCATTCTGACCCTTGTTTTCTTGGTCATGCTGCTTATCTTTTACACCTTGTATCGTCGTGAAATTAAAGTGAAAACAGAATCAACCGCAAAAATTATGGGAGAAGTAGTTGCTTTTGATTCCAAAAATCAACAGCTTATTTCTCTGCCTGTGGTGGAGTATCAGGTCGGGGGCGAAAGATACCAAAAGACATTCACCTATGCTTATTTTAGGGAGACTTCTTCCAACTCTGGGCAGGCCAATGTTTTCGATAGAACCTATGTTCTTGGAGCCGGCAAAAATCTGGATTTGCGGATGATATTCCCAATCGGGTCTCCTATGACAGTCTTTTATAATCCAAGCAAGCCACAAATTGGTTTTGTCGAACGATATGCCGGCTTAGTCGGTTTCTATAAAATCGGAATGATTCTAACGGTTGGGATTTATCTTGTATTATTATGTATTTTAATTCTAGTATTTTAGGTCTGTTAGTTAAGGTTAAGAGTTAAAAATTGCTTCGATAGAATGAGTATGTTTATAAATTACATTTTAGAACAACTTTTCTTTGCACTTTACAGTTGATAGTCAGTCCAAAACAGCAGAAATGCTGTTTTTTTGATATAATGGACCTATGTTATCGAAAAGTAAACGTATTCTATTTGGGATGCTTCATGTTGTCATGTTGCTAGTGATGGTCCACTGGTTCTTGATCAGTGTGACCTATCTGAGAGAGATTTCATGGCTAGCCATTTTAGGTGCTGGATTGCTATTTCTGCTAGCCTGGCTGAAACGCGATGGGCTAAAGAGTGCCTTTGCTTGGTTGACTCGGCACAAAAAAGGCTTCTTGCTTGGAGCAGTTGTCTTTCAGTTGATTGTTATGGTCTGTGCGGAGCTCTTTATCCGTCGGGATGCCGCGGTTGTTTTCAAAGGGGCTTTTGATCTTCTTAAGCAATCCTCTATCACCAACTACCTCAGTCGCAATCCCAATAACATTCCGCTCTTTCTTTACGAGAAGTTTTTCTATGTCTTATTTGGCTCTAGCGGTCTGTGGGTCATGCAGGCTCTCAATATCCTCTATGTCAATCTGGGTGCAGTCCTCTTGTACAAGCTGTCCCAGAAGCATTTCAATCAAAAAACGGCTGATCTGGTCTATCTCTTCTATGTGAGCTTGGTCTGTTACTCGCCGTATTTCTATTCCATGTACACGGACATTCCGCCGCTTCCTTTGATCGCTTTTCAGTTATGGTGGGCCTTGGATCTCTTGAAGGAAGATCAAGCAGTCTCCTGGAAGAAGATTGTTGGCTTGGGGATCTTATCTGGCGTGAACATGTTGATCCGTCCAACGACGATTATTGTCATGATTGCCTTTTTGGCTGTGCTCTTCTTCAGAGGGAATTGGAAGGCCTTTGGAAAGATTGCTACGGTGACAGTCATGACGACAGGCTTTGTCTTTGCAGGATTGAATACAGCGGTCAATCATCAAAGAGTTGTGCCGATCTTGAAACAAGAAGGGCTGGCTAAAGGACCGCTCTTGTTTATCAATCTGGGCTTGACAGATATGGGGCACAACCAAGAAGATATGAAAGAAGGCTTGTTGGCCTATATCGATGAGGATAAGCGCTCGGATTACAACAATGGCCTCTTTAAAAAAGAAAATGTGATCAAAGAAATCAAGCGCCGTCTCAAGGAGTACGGACCGTTCGGTTTGATCGGGCATATCTACTACAAGCAATCTTTGACGGTAGCAGAAGGGACCCTGGGCTGGCTTTACCGAGATGTAGAGTATGAGAAGATGCCTTTTATCAATCCTCTCTATGCATCCCTGACTAAAAATAATGGTCTGGCAAAATGGGTGCGGACTTATTTCCTTAGCATTGATCGCCCGCAGTACAAGTATTATGAATTTGTGAAGCAGGTGATCTGGATCGTCCTATCGGCTGGTTTGGTTGGGGCTTATCTCAAACGTCGAGATACAGATGACTTTAACTTCCTTTCCTTAGCAGTCTTTGGTGGTTTGCTCTTCTTGACCATCTTTGAAGGTGGGAAGACCCGCTACCTCATCCAATTCTTACCGCAAATTTTACTAGTCGCTTCGATCGGTCTAGCAGGATTTACCAAGAAAGAAAATACATAAAAGCTCTGGCTTGTTTGACAGGCAGAAAAAGAGAGTGGGACAGAAATCGGTAATTCGTTAGAATTCGATTTCGTCGTCCCACCTCCGCGCAGTTGAGTAGGGCTGTAAAAGCTGATGAAATCAGCGTAGTAGAGCCCACTCAACCACTGCGTCTTGCTCGACAATCCAAAAATAATTGAGAGGCTAGG
>JAWGIA010000034.1:0-22130 GCA_032560535.1 Streptococcus parasanguinis
TGATTTCATCAGCTTTTACAGCCCTACTCAACTGTGCGGAGGTGGGACGACGAAATCGAATTCTAACGAATTACCGATTTCTGTCCCACTCTCTTTTTTCATTTTTACTGGCTAAGATTTTTTCTTAGTAAAATAATTTAAAATATATAATTTCCTTTATTAATTTGGTAAAATAAACGTAATTACTAATGATTGAAATGGATTATAAGTTATGCATATAGATCGAAAAATTCAATTGGGTGAATTATATAAGGAACTGAGAATTGCCAGAGGCTTAAAACAAAAGGATGTTGCTAGGAAAGGGTTAAGCATAGCACAATTGTCTAAATTTGAAAATGGGCAAACGATGTTAAGTGCTGATAAATTATTAATAGCGATAGAATCAATCCACATGACTTTTGAAGAGTTTGGCCATAAATTAAATAATTATGAATTACCTAAAGATATTATTTTAGGTAAGAAGATATCCACTTTATTTTTGAAACAGGATATTAAAGGATTAGAGTATCTATTAACTGAAGTATTACAGAGTGAAGAGACGGATCGATATCAAAGAATTCAGTCATTCATTATTGAAAATGCGATACATTCATTAGATCAAAACTATGAAAGAAATATAGAAGATAGAAAAGTATTGGTAGATTATCTATTTTCAATTGAATCTTGGACATGGTTTGAATTATATGTATTTGGAAATACAATGACTTTAATTTCAGATGAAGATCTATTATTTTTTGGAGATCAGCTTGCGGAAAGGACTAAAGATTATAATTTTCTTAAACACAATTTAAGTTCTTTAAAATTAACGTACATAAATTTAATTGGCGAATTGATTTTAAGAAAAATTGATACTCAAGTTCCATTGTTTATACTCGAGCTAGAAAAGCTTCTTTTCCCATATGATATGCTAGAAATCATGTTGTTAAAATTTTTAAAATTAGTAAATGGTTACTTAAAGTCAAAAAATTCTAAAAAGGAAATTAAACAATTTATAGAGTCTCTTCGAGTTGTTGGTGATAGTCAACTGATTAATATTTTAGAGGTAAAATTGGACCAGTTTGGGATACATATAAATTAGGCAAAAGATCAGATGTATGAGATAGGATATTTCATATTTGAAACTCTGTTAAATATTTAAAATTTAGTAGTAAACTATATTTAGATATAACAATTAAATACTTCGATATTTTGTTAATTCATATAAAAGAAAAAGTAATTCTGAAAAACTTAAAAATATTTTTTATTTGAATGAAGTTATGTCTATCAAGTTTCTATTAGAAAGGTATAGCAGATGAAAGTTTTTTTAAGAAATATTTTTTTTAGGAATCTGGTCTTATCTAGTTTCTTCGATGATTTAGGATCAACAATTTATAATCTTGTTTTTGTAGTATTTGCAGCAAGTATGGCGAATAGTAAATTGGCGGTTGGTGTAGCAAGTTTTATACAATATATTCCAACGATTTGTGCTCTTTTTATTGCAATGCAGGCTGACAAAACAAAGAATAAGAAATTGTGGTTGCTATTATTAGGATATATACAAGCAGTATTATTTATTATGGTTGCGTTCTTATCGAAAGAAAATTCATGGCTAGTTTTCTCGATTGTATGTTTCATTAACATCCTATCAGATTGTATTGCAGAGTACAGAAGAGGCTTAGTATTACCCATGTTTCAGTCCCACATTCCCGAAGAAGAGCTGATGGAAGCGTACTCTTTTGATCAAGTAATTAGTCAAATAACTTTGATTTCTGGTCAAACTTTGGGAGTTTGGTTACTAACGATTTCTCATAATAATTTCTTCTTTTTAGCTACGATAAATGCTATAAGTTTCTTATTATCATCGATGGTATTGCTTAAAATCCAAAGACAATTGACACATCCAGAAGTTAATTATTCACCAGAAAATGGGTTTATCTCACAACTTAAGAACCTTTACAAAAATAGTAAAAGTATATTTAAATATCAAGAGAAAGTACGTTTTGGTCTAATGATTTTTTCAATTTTAGGATTAAATTCGTTAGGCAGTGCTATTTTAATAATGTACAATCTGAAATTTACAGAAATAACTCCTTTTGGTTTATCTTTTGCTCAGTCGGTATTTTTACTTCAAACAATATTATTTGTTTCAGCCCTAATTGGTGGAATGACCCCTAATGATTATTTTTCTAAACTATCACTTATTAAAATACTTCAAATAGATAGTGGATTATTAATAGTCATAGGAATATGTGGTTGGATAAATGGTTTGGAAATTATTTCCTTTAGTGTGTTGGCATTCATGATGTATCTTAGTAGTAAGGTAAATCCCAAATTAAATAGTCTCTTAATGGCAAAACTTCCACCGGATATTCTTGCACAAACTAGTAGTTTTTTTAAGGTTATATCAGTATTATCAATGCCAATAGCAACTATTTTATTTACAAGTTTATCTATGTGGAACTCTCAGTTTGCCTGGGGTATATTCTTATTATTATCCATTGTGGTATTTGTACTTTCCTTATCTTCTAATAAATCGGTTACTAGTGACTAAGATTAGTTTACAAGATTAAATGTTGCATAAAAAGGTACGTGTGTTTGATTTTTCTAAATTTTGAAAACAAGAGAAAACTGCTGAAAGCGTTTGAAATCATTCTTAAAATCAAGTATAATGAAACTAATAAAAGCATAGGAGAACTTGTTATGGCTGTTAAAGATTTTATGACACGTAAAGTGGTTTACATTAGTCCAGATACTACAATTGCCCACGCGGCAGATTTGATGCGCGAACAAGGCTTACACCGTTTGCCGGTCATTGAAAATGATCAATTAGTTGGCTTGGTGACAGAAGGTACGATTGCAGAAGCAAGTCCATCTAAAGCAACCAGCTTGTCGATTTATGAAATGAACTATCTCTTGAACAAGACCAAGGTCAAAGATGTGATGCTTCGCGATGTCATTACCGTCTCAAAATTTGCAAGCTTAGAAGATGCGACCTACCTCATGTATAAGAACAAGGTGGGAATTCTTCCAGTCGTAGACAATGAGCAAGTATCCGGTGTCATCACGGATCGTGATATTTTCCGTGCCTTCCTTGAAGTATCCGGTTATGGAGAAGAAGGAGTCCGTGTACGCTTCGTGACGGAAGATAAGGTTGGCGTTCTAGAGCAAATCATTCACTTGATTGTAGAAGAAGGGTATAACATCGCAAATACAGTCAATATCCCAACCAAAGACGATCGTGTCGTCATCGAAGTTCAAATTGATGGGGTGACAGATCTAGAAGGGATCCGTACTAAATTTGAAGCCAACGGTTTGAAAGTCGATGAAATCATTCGAACAACCGCAAAAGCTATTTAATAAAAAATCAGGCTGGATGACAATCCAGTCTGATTTTTCTATTAACGGGTAATGGGTTGTTTTTCTTTATCTAAAGTGAAGCCTTCGCCGAGAATTTCATGGGCTTCGGAAATCGTAATAAAGGCGAATGGATCAATACGATTGATGATGTCTTTCATTTGTTTCATCTCATTCCGCGAAACGACACAGTAGACGATATCCAGGTCCTTACGGCTGTAATAGCCCATCCCGCGGATAAAGGTAATCCCGCGACCCAGATCGTCAGATACCTTTTGGGCAATTTCTTCTGGTTTAGATGTAACGATGAGGAAGCCTTTTCCAGCAAAACCACCTTCTCCAATCAAGTCGATCACCAGGGTGTCAATCAGGATGAAGAAGAGAGTATACATGGCGGTACGGACATCTTGGAAGACTACGACAACAGTTGTCAGAACAATGGCATCTACAATCAACATGAGTTTTCCCATACTGAGGGAAGTGTATTTATTAAAGATGCGAGCGAGGATATCTGTTCCTCCAGTGGTTCCTCCAGCATTGAAGATGATCCCTAGCCCCAAACCAAGCACAACCCCTGAGGCAATACAGGCAAGCAGAATATCTCCTTTAAAGGCGTCAAAGATGAAGTGATGGTAGCGGTGGCTGAGGGGCATGGCTTCAAAAATAGCCATCCAAGCCGAAACCGAGAAAGTCCCCAGTAAGCTCAGATAAAGAGATTTCTTGCCCAGCAGCTTCCAAGCCAAAACGAAGAGAGGGATATTGATCAGCAAGTTCATGATGGATACAGGGATTTTGAAAAGGTAATAGGTAATCAAGGTAATCCCTGTTGCTCCTCCTTCATAGAAGTGAAAGGGAATGACTAAAAAATAGATCCCAAACGAAAAAATGCCGGCCCCAAAAATGATAGCCAGAATATCTTTAAATTTAAACATGATAGGTTGTCTCCTAAAACTTTATAAGAATATTGTAACAAAAAAGTGAAAAAATGAAAATGACTTTGAAAAATTTTCTCTCCTAAAATACAAGATTTTTACCCTTATTTTTGGTAAAATAAAAAGAAGAAAAACAGAAAGAGGATACTATGGTAAACGGTACATTAATTTCATTTGAAGGTCCAGAAGGAGCGGGAAAATCATCGGTCCTAGAAGCCATTTTGCCTCTACTTGAAGAAAAAGGAATTCCTTTTATTACAACCCGTGAACCAGGTGGTGTCGACATTGCCGAAAAGATCCGCCAAGTCATTTTGGATCCAGACCATACTAGTATGGATGCCAAGACCGAGTTGTTGCTCTATATTGCTAGTCGCCGGCAGCATTTGGTGGAACGTGTCTTGCCAGCCCTTGCAGCTGGGAAAATCGTCTTGATGGACCGCTTTATTGATAGCTCTGTCGCTTATCAAGGGTATGGTCGCGGTCTGAGTGTGGAAGATATCGAGTGGCTCAATCAATTCGCGACAGATGGTCTTAAACCAGATCTCACCCTTTACTTTGATCTGGATGTCGAAGAAGGGCTCGCCCGAATTGCCAAAAACCAAGAGCGGGAAGTCAATCGTTTGGATTTGGAAGGTTTGGAGCTTCACCAAAAAGTCAGACAAGGTTATTTGGCCTTGTATGAAAAGGAGCCAGAGCGCATTGTGAAAATCGATGCCAGTCAATCCTTTGAAGCAGTCTTTGCGGATGTCTTGGCTGTTTTAGAAAATCGCTTGGGGATATTGAAATGAAGCTAGAAGAGATCCAACAGCTTCAGCCAGAATTGGTGGAGCGCTTCACCCAGATCTTAGAACACAAACAGCTCAGTCATGCTTATCTTTTTACAGGCTCTTTTGCCAGTTTTGAGATGGCCCTCTTGCTAGCTCAAAGTCAATTTTGCGAAGACTTGCAGGGAGTCTGGCCTTGTGGCAAATGCCGTTCCTGCCGCTTGATTGAAGAAGAAGAATTCTCAGACGTAAAGATCGTGCGTCCAGTCAACCAGATCATTAAGACTGACCGTATTCGCTCGCTCGTTCAAGACTTTTCTCAATCAGGATTTGAAGGCAGTCGCCAGGTCTTTATCGTCCAAGATGCGGATAAGATGCATACCAATGCGGCCAACTCTCTCTTAAAAGTCATGGAAGAACCCCAGAGTGAGATCTATCTCTTCTTGTTGACATCCGATGAAAACTTGATCTTACCGACTATCAAGAGTCGGGCCCAGCAGGTCCATTTTCCTAAAAAGCAAGCCTACCTAACCGAACTGCTAGAAAAAGAAGGCTTGATCAAGTCACAGGCAAATTTAGTAGCTCGTTTTAGTTTTAGTCTCGAAGAAGCAGAGCAACAAAAAAAGAATGCTACGTTTTTTGAACTAGCAAAAGTTTGTGATCAGTTCATCGAACGGTGTCAATCCAATTTGAATCGTGCTTATTTGGAAGTGACCCGCTTAGTGAGCCTAGCAGATGATAAGGAAAAACAAAGCCAAGCCTTTCGTTTGATGGAGTTGGCTTTAGAAGAGCAGTTGCGTTTGAGTAGATCCCAGCAGTTGCTTGAGAAATTGAGTCTTGCTCGCAGGATGTGGAAGGCCAATGTTTCTTTTCAAAATGCTCTAGAATATATGGTTTTGAGCTTAGAAAGTTAAGGAGTCAGAATGAATAAAAAAGAATTATTTGATGCTTTAGACGGCTTTTCTCAGAATTTGTTGGTCACCTTGGCTGAAGTCGAAGCCATCAAGAAAAATTTGAAACAAGTCATCGAAGAAAATACAGCTCTTCGCTTAGAAAATGATAAATTGAGAGAGCGTTTGGGGGAAGTTGAGAAGACTTCATCCGCAAAGTCCCAACACCATGGTCGTGAAAATTTGCAACGTATTTACAATGACGGTTTTCATATCTGCACTTATTCCTACGGTCAACGCCGTGAGAACGATGAAGAGTGTATGTTTTGTGACGAGTTGTTATTTAGGGAGTAAACATGCAGATCCAACGAAGTTTTAAAGGGGAAAAGAAAACTGGGGTGCTTTACCTGGTTCCAACACCGATCGGTAACCGGGAGGATATGAGTTACCGCATGGTCCAGACCTTAAAGGATGTGGACTTGATTGCAGCTGAGGATACTAGAAATACAGGCCTCTTGCTCAAGCATTTTGAGATTGCGACACCCCAGACTAGCTTTCATGAGCATAATGCCATGGAGAAAATTCCAGATTTGATCGCCCATTTAGAATCCGGAAAGGATGTGGCGCAAGTCTCAGATGCAGGACTCCCTAGTATCTCTGACCCTGGTCATGATTTGGTCAAGGCAGCGATTGAACGCGAGATTCCTGTCGTAGCTGTGCCTGGTCCTAGTGCAGGTATAACGGGTTTGATTGCCAGTGGCCTAGCCCCTCAACCTCATATTTTTTATGGATTTCTGCCTCGCAAAGAGGGGCAACAGAAGGCTTTTTTCCAAGAAAAAGTGGCCTATCCTGAGACTCAGATCTTTTATGAGTCGCCCCATCGGGTGAAGGCGACCTTAGAGAATATGTTGGCTGTCTATGGGGATCGTTCGGTCGTCCTGGTTCGTGAATTGACCAAGATCTACGAGGAATATACTCGTGGCAGTATTTCTGAGTTAGTCGCATTTCTTGAAGAAAATCCCCTCAAAGGGGAGTGTCTCTTGATCGTCGAAGGAGCCAAGGAAGAAGAGCTAGACCTAGAAGAGGTCGACTTGATTCAAGAGATCGACACCTTGGTCCAAGAGGGCATGAAGAAAAATCAAGCAATTAAACAGGTCGCCAAACAATATGGCCTGCAAAAGAGTGAGCTCTATGCTCGTTACCATCAAGACTAGGAAAGGTTGGAAGCAGGATGGAAATTAGAATGGCTTATCCCAACGAGATTAAGCGAATTATGGAAATTATCCAAGATGCCAAGGAAAGCCTGGCTCAAAGACAGGTCGACCAGTGGCAGGATGGCTATCCAGATGAAGAGATCATTTTTGAGGATATTCTAGAAAGTCGTGGCTATGTCGCCGTTGAAGATCAGGAAGTCGTGGCCTATGCAGCTGTCTACAAGGGCAACGAAGCGGCTTACAATGAGATTTATGATGGTAAGTGGGAGCATGACAACTATATGTATGTCACTTTTCACCGGGTCGCTGTAGCCAAAGAAGCTGCTGGCAAAGGGGTAGCGCAGACCTTCCTTCAAGGTTTAATCGAAGGGGAAAAAGGGCCAGATTTCCGTTGCGATACGCACCCGGATAATCTGGTGATGCAGCATTTGCTTGAAAAATTGGGCTACCATTATTGTGGAAAGGTCCCTATTGATGGAGTCCGTCTGGCTTATCAAAAGATCAAACGAAAAGCAGAAACTAGTCTATTCCAAGTGGTCTCAGAAGAGGACCGCTGGGACCAAAGAGCAGAAGCGGCCTACAATGACTCTCTATCTTAAACAATTTTATGAAAGCCCTATGGGGCTTCTTTCGATCATTGTCAGTGAAGAAGGCCTTGTTGAGCTTGATTTTTATGATCCGAAAGAGGAGGCGACTGATCCCTATGGGGCGCTGGAGCAGGTCCATCCCTTCCATGAGAAGGTGAAGGAGTGGTTGGACCACTATTTTGCTGGGGATCCAATCGCTATCAGCTTTCCATTAGCACCGCAAGGGACAGCCTTTCAAGAGCGGGTGTGGCGGTTATTGCGAGAGATCCCATATGGTGAGACCAAGACCTATGGCCAGCTTGCCCAGGATCTTTCTTGTGGTTCAGCCCAAGCCGTAGGACAGGCTGTTGGACGCAATCCCTTGACGATCTTAGTCCCTTGCCACCGTGTGATGGGAAAAGATGGACAACTGACGGGCTATGCGTCTGGACTTGATCGCAAACGCTGGCTTTTAAAACATGAAGGAATTACCTGGAAGGAGAAATAAAACCGATGTATACCTTTATTGAATACCCAAAATGTTCGACTTGTCGAAAGGCTAAATCAGAATTGGACGGTCTCCAATGTGAGTTTCAAAGCCAAAACATCGTCACAGAAACACCGACTAGCCAAGAATTGCAAGAATGGATGGCAGCTTCTGGCCTACCGATCAAGTCTTTCTTCAATACTAGCGGAATGAAATACCGAGAACTCGGTTTGAAGGATAAGGTGGATCAACTGACAGTGAAAGAAGCGGCGGATCTCCTTGCTTCAGATGGTATGCTGATCAAGCGGCCTCTGCTTGTCAAAGACGGAAAAGTTATTCAAGTGGGCTACCGGAAACCGTACGCAGACTTAGATTTGTAAAAGAAAAGGGAGTTGGGCTCCCTTTTCATTTTGCAGTGAAGATGATATAATCATACGAGTGAAATCAATGAAAGAGAGTCAAGCATGAGTATTTTAGAAGTGAAAAATTTGAGTCACGGTTTTGGGGACCGGGCGATTTTTGAGGATGTGTCCTTCCGTTTGCTAAAGGGAGAGCATATCGGTCTTGTCGGGGCTAATGGTGAAGGAAAATCGACCTTTATGAGCATTGTGACTGGTAAAATGCAACCTGACGAAGGAAAGGTGGAGTGGTCTAAGTACGTGACGGCAGGTTATCTGGATCAGCATTCGGTCTTAGAAGAGGGACAAACGGTTCGCGATGTCTTACGGACCGCTTTTGATGAGTTGTTCACAGCTGAAGCTCGCATCAATGACCTCTATATGGCCATGGCGGAAGAGGGAGCCGATGTCGATGCTTTGATGGAAGAAGTAGGAGAACTCCAAGAGCGTCTAGAAAGTCGTGATTTTTATACCTTGGATGCCAAGATCGATGAAGTGGCGCGTGCTCTTGGAGTCATGGATTTTGGGATGGAGACGGATGTGACCTCCTTGTCAGGTGGGCAACGGACCAAGGTCCTCTTGGCCAAACTCTTGCTAGAAAAACCTGATATTTTGCTACTTGACGAGCCAACCAACTACTTGGATGCAGAGCACATCGATTGGCTCAAGCGCTATTTGCAAAATTATGAAAATGCCTTTGTCCTCATTTCCCATGATATTCCTTTCTTGAACGATGTGATCAATATCGTCTACCATGTGGAAAATCAGCAGTTGACCCGCTATTCTGGGAACTATTACCAATTCCTTGAAGTCTATGAAATGAAGAAATCGCAATTGGAAGCGGCTTATGAGCGTCAGCAAAAAGAAATTGCTGATTTGAAAGATTTCGTAGCCCGTAATAAGGCGCGTGTGGCTACACGGAATATGGCTATGTCTCGTCAGAAGAAGCTGGACAAGATGGAACTCATTGAGTTGCAAAGTGAGAAACCAAAGCCCTCCTTTGACTTTAAAAATGCCCGGACTCCGGGACGCTTTATCTTCCAGGCCAAGGATCTCCAGATTGGGTATGACCGTCCTTTGACCAAGCCTTTGAACCTAACGTTTGAGCGCAATCAAAAGGTAGCCATCATCGGTGCCAACGGGATCGGGAAAACCACTCTCTTGAAGAGCTTGCTGGGAATCATTCCACCGATCGCTGGAGAAGTAGAACGTGGAGATTACCTAGAGCTTGGCTACTTCGAGCAAGAGGTCGAAGGAGGCAATCGTCAGACACCGCTTGAGGCAGTTTGGAATGCCTTTCCAGCTCTCAACCAAGCAGAGGTCCGTGCAGCCCTTGCCCGCTGTGGGTTGACTACCAAGCATATCGAGAGCCAAATTCAGGTACTATCCGGTGGGGAGCAAGCCAAGGTACGTTTCTGTCTCTTGATGAATCGTGAAAACAATGTCTTGGTCTTGGACGAACCGACCAACCACTTGGATGTGGATGCCAAAGATGAATTGAAACGGGCTCTGAAAGAGTACAAGGGATCGATTCTCATGGTTTGCCACGAGCCAGACTTCTATGAAGGCTGGATGGACCAAATCTGGGACTTTAATGAATTGACTTAAAGACAAAAAGAGAACCGCATGGTTCTCTTTTCAGATTCTTCTTAGAAACTTTCCTTAGGTGAGTACGGAGGTTAGGTGAAATTATCCAGTGGATGATTTCAGCAATCCAGGAAGTTCCATGACTAATTATTGAGCCTAAGGTCTCAATAATTCCGTGTGCCTGAAACAAATCTGTTTCAGGCACTTTTCTCACAGCGGAAAGTTTCAGTAGATGAATGTCTTAAATAATTAGAATTCATTTTATTTACCAATGAATCTATTAGCTAATTTTATGTAAAATGTTTATCAATATCTTAAAAAGAGAACCGTTTGGTTCTCTTCTCATTATTTCTTGAAAATATAGTCTTTTAAAATCTCGATTTTTTCAATCTTGATGTCTGTTTTTGGTTTGTCCTTATCATCGGTTTCGGCAGATGCAATTTTATCGACTACATCCATGCCGTCGATCACTTGGCCAAAGACAGTGTAGTTACCACCATCGAGGGTTGGATTTCCACCATTTTTATAAGCATCGATGATCTTAGCTGGGAAACGATCAGTTGGAAGTTTACTTGAAATATCATCCTTATTTTGGTTGATATAGAATTGACTACCATTGGTATTTGGACCAGAATTGGCCATGGCAAGGGCTCCACGAAGGTTGTAAAGGTATGGAGAATACTCATTCTCAAAACCAGTACCTGAATCTTTGGATTTGTCTTTGCCCTTCCAGATAGATTCGCCACCAGTACCGTCTCCTTTAGGATCCCCAGTTTGGATCATAAAGTTGTTAATGACACGGTGGAAAAGTAAGCCATTGTAGTAGCCTTCTTTTGCATGGGTCAAGAAGTTTTCAACTGCAAGGGGCGCATATTTAGGGAAGAGCTTCACAGTGATGTCGCCTTCAGTTGTTGTGATTTTAACCTCTGCTTCGTCTTCAGCCACATCAGTTGAGAGTTGTGGGAAGACAGCATTTTCATTGGTCATGGCATCGTTAAAATCTTTGCGCAGTTGTTCTAATTTCTTTTGTTCTTCTTCAATTTTCTTTTGATCTTTTTCACTAGAGCTAGAAGTTGCTGTTTGCTCTGTCTTTTCTTTGCTTGAGCTTGAAGAGTTAGCGTCTGTCTTATTGGACGAACAAGCTGTCAAAGCCAAGCCGGAAAATAATAGTAGTGCGATTAATTTTTTCATATTCTTCCTTTCCAACATAGTTGTCTTTCTCTATTGTACCTTAATTTTACGATACTTTCAAATCTGGATAGAATTTAAGGCGAAAACACTATTTTGAAAATTTACAGAAAATGGATGCGGCTATTTTAAAATTTTTGTATAATAGGATGACTACAGGAGAACGATCATCAAAAAATGAAATCATCACATTTTGCGAGAGCCCTTTGGTTTGGTATCCTAGGTGCTCTCTTTTTTGCATTTACCTTTATTTTTAATCGAAGCATGAACCTGGCAGGTGGTTCCTGGATGTGGAGTGCTAGTTTGCGTTACCTTTTTAGTTTGCCCATGATGGCTGTATTAGTCTGGCAGAAAGGCGAGTTGAAGGGTGTCTTGTCAGCAATTGCGCGAGCCCCGTGGACTTGGTTACTCTGGAGTACGGTCGGCTTTGGTCTCTTTTATGCGCCCTTATCGATGGCTTCTATCTATGGAGAATCATGGTTTGTGGCTGCGACCTGGCAGATTACGATTTTAGCAGGTCTCCTCTTGACCCCACTTTTTGGCCAAAAGATTCCAGGAAAACAGTTAGGAATGACTTTGCTGATTTTGTTAGGAATCGTATTGATTCAAATTCCATATTTTGGACGAGGTCTCGGAGAAGGTGTTGTGCGAGCTAGTATCTTAATTTTGATCGCGGCTTTTTCCTATCCATTGGGAAATCGCAAGATGCTGGCTCATTGTAAAGAAGAACAATTATCAACGACCCAACGGGTCTTTGGGATGACCTTAATGAGTGTTCCCTTTTGGTTGCTCTTAGCCGTCTTTGCAGGAATAGATGCAGGCTTGCCATCAGGTGGGCAAATGCTCCAATCCTTGATCGTAGCTGTATTTTCAGGAGTTATCGCAACCATGCTCTTTTTCGAAGCAACCAACTTGGTGAAACATAATCATCAGCAGTTAGCTGTTGTTGAAGCTACCCAGGCCGGCGAGGTCCTCTTCACCCTATTTGGAGGCTGTCTCTTTCTGGGAGATCAGATCCCAACCCCACTAGGATTTTTAGGGGTCTTCATTGTGATCGTCGGTATAGTGGGAAATAGTCTGATGACTTCTTCAGAATAGATAGTGGTAGAAAAGTAGAACATAAAAGATGATATCGCGGTTCAGTCTGTCAATGCTAACACCCACGAGGGTGTTTTTTTGGTCTAAATCACTAATTAAGAAGGAAGTTGCGTAGAGATGGAAAATTCGGTATGATGGGAGATAACACTAAAAGAGGTATCATTAAATGAGTTATAGCAAATTAAGAAAAAAATATGTCATAATACTCTGGATTGGGATTATCAGTTTATTTGTAGGCCATTTCTATTTATCTAGTCTGTATCCGGATCATCAAGACTTTTATTCGAATACCTTGCTAGTAGTGCTTGGTCTTATATTCCTTCTTTATGTTTTGATGAATAGATGGTTTGGAAAAGAATGTCTTAAGATTTTAAATGTTTCCTCGGGGATAGATTTTTGGCATGAATGTGCACAATCTGGAAGTCGTGCTAGATTTAGTATAAGCAAAAAAGCTGCCCATCTTGCTAGTGTAATATATTGCTACATGATTGGAGATTTCTCATCTGCAATCGATCGAATAGAGTTTTTACAAAATCAAAACATAGCTAGGACTGATCGTTCATCCCTCTTGGGAATTTTCGTAAAATCTTCCCTACTTTCAGGAAAAGCCATCAGCAAGGAAGATATTCAGAAGAAGTTTACCTATGTTCCCTTCAAGAATGAAGCAGAAAAAGAAGAAGTTATTCAGAAGCAACTGGCCATCTATGACATCCTTGTGGACCAGCAACCCAATGATTATTTTGATCATGTGACCGGTTCACAGGCTTTTCAACGCTTAGAAAATCGTTATTTTAAAGGATTAAATACCTATTTAAAGGGAGATATGGAGCTGGCTGTTTCTTTATTTGAAGAGATAGCGCAAGAAGATGAGCGTCTGTATTTTGTCCAGATGGCCAAGCAATGGTTAGCGAGTGAAGATCACTCTTTATCTGCTCTTATGCTAGATCCAAAGCTGGAGTCTGAGAGACTTGCGACTCTAACAGCTGATCTGCCTCTTCCTGAGACGGAACTTCCAAAAAAGAAGGGGAGGAAGAAATGGAAATGGCTATTGTTGATTATTCCGATTCTTTTTGTTGGAGCGATCATTATGAACTTAGTGGAGAGCAATCTGCCAATTAATGGGGTCTATTATTTGTCGGTTGCCAATATGGAGACCAAAACTGCTTCGCTCAATAAAGAATCCTGGATCAAGATTGATGGAGATCATGTGATAGTGAGGGAGAGTGGTGAGGAAAAGACGTATTCTTTCGATAGGGAAGATATCGAGCTGACTGTTGATGGAAAACAGTATCATGGAATGTTGCAATGGGGTTCTCTATCGCTTTTTGAGCAGTCTGACTCCTCACATGATATTCGCACTTATGTGAGCAAGAATAGCCCGATGTATGACGGCTACGAAAAAGGAACGGTCAGAGTTGAGAAACATTGAAAAATGACAAACAATGTGATCTAGAAAGTGAATTGAGAAGATTGAGATGAAAAATCAAAAATTGGATTCAAGAAAATTGAAAAAACAATCGATCTTTAAAGCCAGTTTTGAAGAGAGTTTGAATTTATTAGATGATGGCATTTCGGGAAAATTTGCTCAGGAAAATTATCAGGATGCTCTAAAAAAAGAAAAATATAGAGGGGCTTTGAAATCATATGTCTGGCTAGTATTTTTGACGATCTTATTTATAATCGGTCCCAATTGGTTAATTGTTGCTTTAAATGATTATTTATTTTACCATGCTAATCCTAGAGATTTAACAGTACGCTTGCCCGAAATTAATTTTCTTCCATACTGGGTATTTTGGATGGGGCTGGCAATATGGATTTTGCTGATTATATTAGGAAAGCGATTCAACCAACAGTTCATTTTGATCTATAGAGGTCAGTTTCATGTTATGGTTTCCTTTATAATATGGCTTCTAGTTGAGTTAAATCTTCTATTGTTGAATTTACTTTATGGTTTAGTTGAATATTTAGGGTTATTTGCCATGGAAGGTTTGATTCTATTTACGATAATTTACCTGATACATGCTAAGTCTATATCATTACTTAAATTATTATATGGTGGTACTGGAATAGAGAGTCCGACCGATAGAGTGTTTAATAGTGTATTTAGATTTATTGTCAAGTATGGTGGAATAGTTGTAGCACTCTGGATAATTTTTCGTAGGATATATTCGGATTCAATAAGAAATGCAGATAATTTGGTTGGAAGATTGTGGATTTTATTTTTATTTCTAATTTTCGATATACTGGTTTCTGCTTTTGAAATATATTTCATGTTTCCCTATATGTTGCAAGGCTACTACAAATTAAAATATCCTGAAGAATATCGTGAGTGGGAAGGTAAAACTGTAGAAGAGTGGTATGGCAAGAAATACCTGAAGAAATATAAGGAGTTGTTAAAGAATGAATAAGAATTTTAACGAGATGTTATTTGATGAATTGAAATGCTACCGTAGGGAAGGTCTATGGGGATCTTTGGGCTTATTACTGGTCATTATTTTGGTGATTACGGGCATGGTCCTGATGGAAGTGAACCATGTTTCTCCATCTAATCAGAATCGTTTTCGGGTTATTGGTTTGACAACGGTCATTGCGCTCTTTGGCTACCTGATGCCTCTGATGGCAGCTAATCGTGTCATGCGAGATCATCCGGATTGGGTCAAGAAATCAGGTATTCGAGCGAAAATTCCCTTGCCGATGGCTTGGCATGTCAAGAGACTTTGCGTCCTTGGAGCGAGTCTATTGGTGATTGGAGTAGGATTTGCTTCGTCATTTAAACCACAAGTCCAGCAGACAAATCTGAAGGATCAACAAGATAATATCCAAGTCAATAATGTAATCGATGTGCCTGATATTGAAGTGCCTAAGAGTGATAGTCAGGACTAGTAAGTGACAGATTGAATCTAAAAGGGGAATATATGAAACTATTTACTTACTCATTTGAAGAAAGTCAATCCTTCGTAAATGAGACCATTATTAGTCGATTTAACGATAAGGGAAATTGGAAAAGATTTATTGGAATGCCTTTATTTTCTGCAATAGTCTATCTACTTTATATCCTTCTTCCAGCAGTCTTTAAGGGAATAAGATTAGATGGAGATGGGGATGCGGATGTTGCCTATCAATGGTTAAATTTACCTCTTTTGTTTGTTCTACTTTTATTTTATTTGGTCTATATTTTCTATTCGTTTAAATATCGAAAGAAAAAAATGATCTTGAAATATCTCACATATTGTTATATGTACCTTCTATTACTATTTATGGAATTAGGATTTGTATTAATTGGGATTTTTTGCAGAAAACTTCTCGGTTTTTTATCAGCTGGATTAACGATAGTTGTTGTGATATATCTCTTTAGGACGGTCCCTAAAAAGATAAAGACTGCGGTTGAAGAAAGAAAACCCTATGCTTCCTTGGCTGCCCTAGCAACAGAAAAAATAACAGATCAATTATTAATCTGGGGAGGAAGTGGAGTTACAGCGGGTTTGGTATTGTTTGATCGTTCAAATCATACAAATGTAAGAGGGGGCATTGATGCCATCTTAACGCCATTCTGCCCCGCTATTATGGCGGTCGCTCTTTATGTCTTCTTTTTAGAAATAGTAGGGGGCTACTACCTATTTTTGTACTACGAACAATACAAAGAAAAATATGACAGTTTAAAATCTATTTAACAAAATAGGAAAAAGGCTTAGTAAGATCCATTTTCATTAGGCACTTGTCATCAGGAAGCATTCTTGATCGACAGGTTCTTTTTATTTTGTTATGATACAGTCAATGATAGATAGGAGAGACTTATGACGACTATTGCAGATGTAATGGAAAAATTTTACGCTGATCATGAGGTGAAACCCTATATTTCGCCTGAGAGGGATTTAGAAGCTTGGTTGTTAGATCCAAAACCTGTTTCCAAACGAAATATGGAGCTCCTTCGAGATGGCTTGCTTGCAGGGGATATCATTCTCTTGTGGCGGATCCATTTTGGAACGTTTACGACAGAGACTTGGTTTCCCAAGTATTTTGAATACACCTATGGGATTCATGTGTCGGAACACTTGAAGGCTTTAGTGGAGAAGGGCTATACTTTTATCGAATCCGCTTTTGATTCATTGGACCATATCAATGCGACCATGAAAAAAGCCGTTCTCAAAAAGAAGGGAGTCGTGGGTTTGTCCAAGATGAAAGCAGCGGATTTGAATCAAGCTTTGGCTGACCATTTTACGGAAGAAGAGTTGGAGCAACAGTTCGCGATTCGAGGCTATCAGTTGACAGATAAAGGAAAGCAAGCGCTGAAAGACTATCAAGCCATCATTGACCGCCACCCCAAGAAAAACCTCTAAAACAGTGCCCACTCGGTGCTGTTTTTCTGCTTTCTGCTACAAATTTGTGGAAGAGATTTTACTAGAGAACTAGCTTGGAAATGTGATATAATAAAGGTTATGGCAAACAATAATCAATCAAAAAAAACACGGTCGACAAGACGACTGTCCAAAGCAGAATTAGAAAGAAAAAAAGCAATTCATCGCATGATTGCGACCATTCTGATTAGTCTGGTCTTAATTTTTGCGGCTTTGAAATTGGGAGCAGTAGGGGTCTTGGCCTACAACTTGATCCGACTATTTGTTGGGAGTTTGGCTTATTTGGCTATTTTAGCGACCTTTTTCTACCTCTATGCCTTTAAATGGCTGGACAAACACGAAGGGGTGATTTCAGGATTCCTAAGCTTCTTTGCTGGGCTTCTCTTGATGTTTCAGGCCTTCTTTGTATCCTCCCTTCATTTAGACAATAATGGAATCAAGGTCACCTTTTCAAGAATTATGGCAGACTTGATTCATCTGCGAGTGGAGAGTTTTGCTGGTGGTGGTATGATCGGTGCCCTTCTTTATGCTCCGATTTCCTTCCTCTTTTCAAATATTGGCTCTTATTTTATTGGCCTTCTCTTTATTGGATTGGGGATTCTCTTGATGAGTCCTTACTCCATCTATGATTTGTTTGAAAAGGGATCGGAAGCCTTCCACGCTTCTATGGAAAAACGCAAAGAACGTCGCGAGCAGAAGTTCCTTGAAAAAGAAGCGAGAGCTGCCGAGGAAGCTGCTGCAGCTGAAAGAGAGCAAGAAGAAGCAAGTGCAGTTCTTCCAACCCCCCTTTCAATGGAAGGGCATCCTGTAGACCCTGAAACGGGAGAGGTGCTGGCGGAAGAGCCGTTCACAGAGACCTTCCCAGAAGCCGAAATTTTCGCACCAGCAACACCAGAGATCTACCTGCCAGATGAAGAATGGGCGGAAGAGCCTGAAGCGTACGAAGAGCTTCCAGTAGCCGAAGAATTCGAGGACGATGGGGAAGAAGTTCAAGTGGATTTCACACCTAAGGAATTGCTTCAATACAAGCTTCCAACCATTGATCTCTTCGCACCTGACAAGCCGAAAAATCAATCCAAAGAGAAAAACATCGTTCGTCAGAATATCCGTATTTTGGAAGAGACCTTTGCAAGCTTCAATATCAAGGCGACTGTGGAGCGGGCAGAGATCGGTCCTTCTGTCACCAAGTATGAAGTTAAACCAGCTGTCGGTGTGCGGGTCAACCGCATTTCGAACCTAGCAGATGATTTGGCCTTGGCCCTAGCAGCCAAGGATGTGCGGATTGAAGCACCGATTCCAGGGAAGTCTCTGGTCGGGATTGAAGTGCCCAACTCAGAGATTGCGACCGTTTCCTTCCGTGAATTGTGGGAGCAGTCCAAGACAGACCCAGCTAAACTCCTTGAGATTCCTCTTGGGAAGGCCGTAGATGGTTCAGCTCGGACCTTTGATTTGGCTCGGATGCCCCACCTCTTGGTAGCGGGTTCTACTGGATCTGGTAAGTCAGTAGCGGTTAATGGGATTATTTCGAGTATCTTGATGAAGGCTCGTCCGGACGAAGTCAAGTTTATGATGGTCGATCCAAAGATGGTGGAGCTTTCTGTCTACAATGATATTCCTCATCTCTTGATTCCTGTGGTGACCAACCCACGTAAGGCCAGTCGAGCCCTGCAGAAGGTCGTTGATGAGATGGAAAATCGCTATGAGCTCTTCTCGAAAGTGGGTGCTCGTAATATTGCTGGCTTTAATGCCAAGGTAGCTGAGTACAATGCCCAGTCTGAGATGAAGCAAGTGCCCCTTCCATTGATCGTGGTCATTGTCGACGAGTTGGCAGATTTGATGATGGTCGCAAGTAAAGAAGTGGAAGATGCTATTATTCGCCTTGGACAAAAGGCACGTGCAGCGGGGATCCACATGATTCTCGCGACCCAACGGCCATCGGTTGACGTTATCTCAGGTTTGATCAAGGCCAATGTGCCTTCCCGTGTCGCTTTTGCGGTATCATCTGGGACCGACTCACGGACCATCTTGGATGAAAATGGAGCAGAGAAATTGCTCGGTCGTGGGGACATGCTCTTTAAACCGATCGATGAAAATCATCCAATCCGTCTACAAGGATCCTTTATCTCAGATGACGATGTGGAGCGGATTGTCAACTTTGTCAAGGAGCAGGCAGAAGCTGATTATGATGATGCCTTTGATCCAGGCGAAGTATCGGAGTCAGACTTTGATGGAGGTATGGGTGGCTCAGACGAAGGTGATCCTCTCTTTGAAGAGGCCAAAGCGCTCGTCATCGAGACCCAAAAAGCCAGTGCTTCGATGATCCAGCGCCGCTTATCGGTTGGTTTTAATCGGGCGACTCGCCTCATGGAAGAGTTGGAAGCAGCGGGTGTGATTGGACCAGCTGAAGGGACCAAGCCTCGAAAAGTATTGCAACAATAAGTCTAGGGGGAAGAGGGCACTTGCCCCACTCCCTTTTCTTTTTATAGAAAATAGAAAGTAGGACCAGATGAAGTTAGATACGATTCATCATATTGCCATCATTGGACGGGATCGCGATGCCATGTTGCACTTTTATGTGGACCAGTTGGACTTTGCAATTGTCAGTGAGTATGACCGTCCCGAACGCGGAGATATCTTGATCAATCTCCGCCAGGGCCAGCTGACTTTAGAACTCTTTATCAAACCGACGGCCCCAGAACGGCCTAAGCTCCCCTTGCCAGAGCATGCGGGACTGCGTCATCTGGCCTTTAAAGTGGACGATGTAGAGACCTATCTAGCTAGATTGGATCAGCTAGGTATTGAGAATACAGGCCTTCGCTATGATGACTTTGATGGCAAGAAGATGGCATTTTTCTTCGATCCAGAAGGATTGCCCTTGGAAATACATGAGTGAGGAAAGCAATGGATAGATTAGAAGGACTCAGTCAGGAAGAAGTAGCAAAAAAGATCCAAGAGGGCAAGCAAAATAAGGTCACGATTAAGACAGAAAAAAGTATTGGGCAAATCATTCGAGACAATGTCTTTACTTACTTTAATCTGATTTTCCTGGTCTTGGCGGTCTTGCTGGTAGCAGTGAAGTCTTGGAACAATCTCTTGTTTGTCCCGGTCGTCGTGGTCAACTCCTTGGTAGGAATTGTGCAGGAAGTCCGCTCTAGACGGATCTTGCGTCAGATGCAATTTCTACATATAAGTGAGGCGATCGTTCTTCGAGAAGGAAAAGAAGTCGCTCTACCTATCGATCAGCTGGTAGAGGGCGATCTGGTTCGCTTTCAAGCTGGAGATCAGATCTATGCGGATGGGGTCTTGCTGGAGGGCGAGCTAAAAGTCGATGAGTCGCAATTGACAGGTGAAGCCGATGAGGTCAAAAAAGGAGCACAAGATGCGCTCATGTCAGGTAGTTTTGTGATCGCTGGTCAAGGACTGGCGCGATTGGAAAAAGTTGGGAATGACTCCTACATCAACCAATTGAGCTTGGAAGCTAAGCAGGTCAAGTCTCATGAGGAGTCTGACATGGTCCATGCGGTCAATCGTATTGTGGGGATCATTGGTCTTCTCATCATTCCGCTAGGTTCTCTCCTTTTTCTTCGCAGCTATATCAGCCTAGGCGATAGTCTCAAGCTCAGTGTGACTTCAACAGTCGGGGCCTTGATCGGGATGATTCCGGAAGGCTTGTATCTCTTGATGACCTTGGCACTGGCTCTGGGTGCTGTCAGATTGGCCAAGGAAAAGGTCCTGCTCAATAGCATGAAGGGGATTGAGACCTTATCGCGCGTGGGTATCCTTTGTGTCGATAAGACAGGGACCATTACAGAGCCGGGTATGGAAGTAACAGAGATTCGTCCAGTTAAAAACGCTCAAGACTTGGAAGCTCTAGCTCAGTATGTAGAAGCTAGTATGGATCAAAACGATACCATGGATGCCATCCGTAAATTCCACAAGACACAAGTCAGCCAGCCTTGGGAGGCTCTCGACATTCAGCCCTTTACGTCTAAGAAAAAGTATGGGGCGATTGCCTTTGAATCTGGGATCTATGTATTGGGGGCACCAGAGTTTGTTTTACGAGAGGGCTTCTCTGAGGTTGAAGGGGAGATTGCTCCTGCTACTCAGGCAGGCAATCGGGTCTTGGCCTTTGGGAAATATCGAGGAGAACAGCTTGGAGAGACTTTAGAGGCTCCTGTAGACTTGGTGGCCTGGATTATTCTCTCCAATCCTTTGAGAAAAAATGCCAAAGAGACCTTCGCCTACTTCAAACAACAAGGAGTGACTATTAAGGTTATTTCAGGGGACAACCCAGCAACGGTCTCGGCTATTGCACAAAAAGCAGGCATTGAAGGAGCAGAGGATCTAATCGATGCCAGAACCTTACTGACGGAAGAAGATTTGCACCAGGCTGCGAGTCAATATACGGTCTTTGGACGAGTAACACCAGAGCAAAAGAAAAGCCTTGTAGAAGGCTTGCAGGCAAAGGGGCATAAAGTCGCCATGACTGGAGATGGCGTCAACGATATTCTGGCCCTCAAAACAGCGGATTGTAGTATTGCGATGGAATCTGGAAACGATGCGACCAAGAAGATGGCGCAAGTGGTCTTACTGGATTCTGACTTTGGGAAGATGCCGTCCATCGTGGCAGAAGGTCGGCGTGTGGTCAATAATATTCAACGATCAGCCAGTCTCTTTTTGATCAAGAATATCTTTTCTATTTTGTTGGCTATCTCAGTGACGCTCTTAGCCTTTACCTATCCCATCATGCCGTCGCAGATGTCCTTGATCAGTGGTTTTACGATTGGGATTCCAGGATTCTTTCTAGCGCTTGAGCCCAATAGCGAGCGCATCAAAGGGCGCTTTATCGAAACGGTCTTTAAAAATGCGCTACCTGCTGCCTTGACGGATTTTATACTGATCTTCAGTCTGGTATTGCTCTCTTCAACATTTGGCATGAGGTCAGAAGAACTCTCGAGTGCAGCCATCTGCTTGATGGCCTTCGTTGGATTTACCATCATCTACCAAGAATCCCAGCCTCTCAATCACTACAAGAGACTGGTTCTTCTAGGAAATATCCTAGCCTTCCTAGTTTCAAGTAGTGTTCTAGGGAAATTCTTTAACATGAGCCCCTTGAGGATCCAAACACTGGTTATTTGTGCCATCATGGCCGTTCTTGCTCTCATCTTGATTCAAGTCTTCAAGAAACTAGTGGGATGGTTCTTTCATCGGAAGAAATAAAAAAAGAGAGTGGGACAGAAATCGGTAATTCGTTAGAATTCGATTTCGTCGTCCCACCTCCGCACAGTTGAGTAGGGCTGTAAAAGCTGATGAAATCA
>JAWGIA010000035.1:0-18784 GCA_032560535.1 Streptococcus parasanguinis
GTAAAAGCTGATGAAATCAGCGTAGTAGAGCCCACTCAACCACTGCGTCTTGCTCGACAATCCAAAAATAATTGAGAGGCTAGGACTTTTGTCCCAGCCCCTAATTTTTAATCAATCTTATTTTTCGCGAATGACTTCTACTTTATATCCATCCGGATCTACAACGAAATAATAATTCGGTTTCGTTCCTGGAAGACCTTTTGGTTCCGTCACTTCATAGCCTTTAGCCTTGTGTTCAGCATTCAAACCTTCTAGATCAGGAGTACTCAAAGCAACGTGAGCATAGCCATCTCCGATGACATATGGACCATGATCATAATTGTAAGTCAATTCCAACTCATAGTCATCTCCAGGCAAGGCCAAATAAACAATCGTAAACTTGTAGTCTGGAAAATCTTTCCGACGTTTTTCTTCAAAACCAAAAGCATCTTGGTAAAAAGCGATTGATTTTTCTAAGTTTTCCACACGAAGGCAAGTGTGCAACATTTTTGAACTCATAGGTTTTCCTCTTTTCTTTTTTTAAAGATTATGAACGATTTTTTTTACGACTTTCCGTCTTAATGGATAATTTCACTTCAAAGATGGTCCCTTTTGGTTTATTATCTTTGACTTGAATGGTCCCTTTAAAGGCTTCTACGATTTGCTTAGCGAGGGATAACCCCAAACCAAATCCACCTTTTTGACGGGTTCTGGCCTTGTCGACCCGGTAAAAACGATCAAAGATCCGTTTCTTATCCTCATCTCGAATCCCTGGACCATTATCCAGCACTCTCAAAAGAAGATTTTTATCCTTCAATTGAACTTCAAACTGGATCTCGCCATCTTCATCGGTATACTTCAAGGCATTGTCATAGAGAATGGTCATCAACTGCTTGAGGAGCGTTTTATCAGAACAAATGACTTTGTCCACCTGATTGTCTCCTCGGAAGAGTTTGTCATTTTCTTCCGCAATGATCTCAAAATTCGAGAAGGTCTGATCGAAAAAGCTTGGTTCGATGTCTTCCATCTCCGGTTTCAAGCCGTCATCTCTTCGGGCAATGTTAAGAAGGTTGGTGGTCAAGAGCTTCATATTTCGAACTTCATCCAAGCTGGATGCAATATTCTCACTCGATTCCATAATGGTCGCTTCAGGCTTTCTAAAAAGCGTTTCAAGGCGATTTTGTAGAACTGCTAAAGGCGTCCGCAACTCATGGGAAGCATTTTCCACGAAAGCCTTTTGCTTTTGCATACTCTCAAGAAGGGGCTTGACGCTGAGACGTGCTAAGAAGAGACTAGCGAATAAGGAGATTCCCCAGAAGCAGATCATGATGAGGGCGATTTGACTTTCGTGCTCTTCACTGGTCTGCTCTAGCTGACTGATATTGGTCATGACAACCGCATACTTGATGTCACTATCACTTTCATCATCAGATAAACTCAACTCTGCCATATAGGCCCGGTAACTTTCTTTTTTCCCATAGCTATTTGTAATTTGAAGCTGGGAAACCTTGTTGAGGAGCTTTCGACCAAACGTCACCGTTTTGAAGTTTAAAAACCCATTACCGGTTGTCAAGTTTTCATATTTTTTATTGAGCAAAACAACAGTGGTATTGGATGTGACATCCCCTTTAGGTTCTGATTTATCATGATCTGGGATCATCATCTCATGATCATTATCATCTCCTTTGGTATTTGACTGTCGCTGGTCTCGATAAGCAATCGCTACAAGTGAGTAGGGATCCTGACTGAGAGTCTTGAGGTTTTCATCGACCGTTGTATAGAGACTCGAGCGCATGACCTGGATGATAATCAGGGTCATGGCTGAGAATATCAAAGTAAAGAGCCCAAAATATCGGATGAAGTAGGAAAAATCATCTTCCCCGACGGTTTTCTTAATTCTGGTTAGCATCTTTTAAGATATACCCCACACTGCGCAATGTTTGCAAGTTCTCAACGAAATCAGTACCTTTTAATTTCTTACGGATTTTTGAAACATAGACTTCAACCACTGAGATGGTTGTGTCACTATCAAAGCCCCAGAGACGATCGAAGATCTGGGTCTTTGGAAGGATGACATTTTGGTTTTGAAGGAAATAGACCAAAAGATCAAATTCCTTCCCAAGAAGTTCCACTTCTTTCCCATCCACATAAGTCGAATTGGTAGATAAATTGACCTTCAAATTGCCATAATTAAGGGTGTTTTCATTGACCTTTCCTGAGCGCTTCAAGAGAGCTTGAATCCGCATCTTAAGCTCTTCTAGGTAGAAAGGCTTGGTGAGGTAATCGTCTGCCCCTAGCTCAAAGCCGTGCCCTTTGTCATCCAGACTTTCTTTAGCTGTCATGATCAAAACAGGGGTTGTCACGCCTTTTTCACGCAATTCTTTCAAGACATGGAAACCGTCTTTTTCAGGAAGCATCAGGTCCAGCAAAATCAAATCATAGATCCCGCTTTCTGCTTCGTAAAGACCTTCTTCTCCGTCAAAGACCTGCATGACATCCGCAAAATCATCTAAAAAATCAAATACTGAATTTGATAAACCAAGGTCATCTTCGACCAATAGAATTTTAATCATTGTCGTATCCTCTTCTCTTTCGTGAGTGAGTCTTTCTAATCTATTCTTAACCATTATAACACGACTTCCCTTCATTTCCTATAGTTTAGAACTTGGTTTTATGATCAAATTCAGCCTGCCTGAGGAAGGCTAATTCTATGAGTTTGTCGTGTTTTCTTTGTTACTTTGACTGTCACTCGTCTTGTTTTTATTTTTTGAATTCTTCTTATTGGACTTTTTAGAGGACCCCTGGTTCCCTTCTTGTCCGCCAGATTGGTTCATGCCATTATCTGGACCATTCCCTTGTGGGCCGCCATTGCCTTCTTGTGGCATTTGACCCGGACCGCCACCTTGTGGGCCGCCTTGTCCTTGACCACCACCTTGAGGACCACCGCCTTGGTGGCCCCCATCCTGTGGGCCACCATTTTGCTGGTTCCCTTGTGAAGCATGGCCATTTTGACTATTTTGTTGCTGATTGGATCCTTGGTTCTGACCCGTTTGGACCGGTTGAGAAAATTGTTGGTTATTGGAAGATTGTGAGGCGATGACACCGACACCAAAGCCACTTCCAGCACCAACCAACAATCCGCCAACGGCTGCCATGCCAATCCACCACTTAGGACTTCGTTTGAGGACAACCATTTTTTCTTTGGATTCTTGCGTTTCGACTACTTGTTTTGTTTCTTTTTGATTCATCTTTTTACCTTTTATCTTTTTGTACAAGTACTTGTCTTTTAAAATTTAAAGTGAGCTCGATCCTTTAGTAAGGCGATTATACTTTAGGAGTCTTAAGCCTGCCTAAATTTTTACTTAAAAAATCCTAAAACAAGCGTGGGCTATTGACAGGTTGAGCTCCTTATTGTAGAATAGTTACCATAAAATAAATCAGAGGTTAACTGTTATGAAGAAAATCTTTCCCTTAGTTCTCATCTCCATTGGAGTGGCCATGATCTCCGTCCTATCTCAATTCACCATTCCATTTGGTCCGATTCCTTTGACCCTACAGACACTCATGATCGGGATCATCGGGACCATCTATAAACCCAGCCATGCCTTTGTCACAGTCTGCCTTTACCTACTTCTAGGCTTCTTAGGTTTTCCAGTATTTGCCGGCGGTGCTGGTGGCGCTTCACATTTCCTTGGTCCTACTGCTGGTTTCCTCCTCTTCTTCCCATTCCGAGCATGGATCACGTCTTTATTTACCAATGCCAAATCCAGCCTTGTCACTATCTTTTTTGCCAATCTCCTCAGTAGTGCTCTCCTCTTTGTATCAGGAGCTATCGGCTTTATGCTGGTTACGCATACTGATCTCCAAAAAGCATTTGCTTTGGTCGTTGCTCCCTTTATCCTTGCTGACCTCATCAAATTGATCATCATCACGATCACCAGCAAGGCGATTTTTGCCAGCCTCAAACACCACTGGTATTTCAAATAAGATACAAAGGGCTTAGCAGATATATTAAAAAAATCAACATCTGAACGCAGATGTTGATTTTTGTTGTAGGGAAACATATATAAATCTCTTCAATTGAACTCCTTTTAAAGAAAACACTGTTTTAATGATGAAAAACATAGAGCCTCCTTCCTTTATTTTTCCTTATAAAGAACTCTCAAGATCAGTAACTGTGTTAGCAAAATCCAGATGATCAGAATAGTGAAGTCAAAAAATGAGACGGGACCATGACTATAGACACAAGCTCGTAGGAGGTTTACAGAAGGGACAAATGGAAGAACATGGTAGAGATGGTTTATCCAATCAGGAAGACGACTCGCAGGGTACATGATTGGTGAAAACATCAAACCAATCATGAGAATCAACTGAGACATCAGCGTGACAATATTAGGAGAAAAAGTATAAGCAATGGCAAATCCAAGACTGATCATCGTAAGACAGATGAGAAATAGGATGAAAACAGCCAGAACAGATATATTTAAGCGGACAGCAAAACGAAAATAGCCTAGTATAACAGAAATGAATACTCCAGGCAAAATAGCAATCATCCACATCCAAAGATCTGCTAAGGAAATCAGAATTCGAGGTATTGGAAGGGCTCGTACATAGTCTACATGTCCTTCTGACTTCGCATTTGCTATAACAGGGGATGAGATCGTACAGCCAATAGAAATAATTCCTATCAGAACTGAACCAGAAGAGAGATAGTAGGCAGCTGTCGTATCAATCTCACCGATCACTAGTGGATAACCAAAAAGAAGTGAAATGGATAACAGAACCTGAGCTAGTGTAAAGAGTAGAAATAGATCTTTTTGACGAAGATAGTTCCAACGAAGTAAGTAAAAAAATTGAGTCATATCAGTTTGTCAACTCCTCTCTATAAAGATCTGAAATGGATACGTTTTTCTGAGCAAGTGACAGATTAAAAATATTCTTTCTATCCAATTCCTGTGTTAGTTTTGGTAGCAGTATCGTTAACTCCTCCTCTTCTATTTCAATCTGGCAGATCGAACCATTGATGATGCTATAATCTTGGAATGGAGCTAAGCTATCTTCACTCCTAAACTCAAAAGAGATTTGATACTGCTTTTGATAGGTTATTTGCTGAACTGGGCCAGATTTGATTAACTTCCCGTGGTTAAATAAGGCATAGTTGTCTGCATATTTTTCAACTTCCAACAAGTTATGTGTCACAATAATAATGGTATGACCTTTATGAGCTAGCTTCTGTAATAATTGCCACTGTTTTTCACGACGTATTGGATCGACATCGTTCGTCGGCTCATCAAGAAGAATAATGGTCGGAGATCCGATCAAAGCCATTGCAAAAGAAGTTAGACGCTTTAAACCGCCTGAGAGATCCTTTCCTTGTTTTGCCCGGTACTCCTTGATTTCCAAGTCGATTAGGAGCTGATCCATTTCTTTTTGTAAATCTAAGGTGTTTAATCCTCTCATTCTTCCAAGCATTTCTATGTTTTGTTCCACCGTTAATTTTTCAAGTGGCGCATACTGTTGCGACATATAGCTCATCATTGAGCGAGCTTGTTTACGATTCTGTACAAAAGAAATGTCTCCATAGCAAACGTCTCCTTTATCGGGTTTGGTAAAACCAATCATTTGATTTAAGAGGGTGGACTTACCAGCACCATTGTGTCCTAAAAAGGCTGTAATTTTAGCAGCTTCTATTTCTAAAGAAATATGGTTATTAGCAAAATGTTGCTTATCAAATGATTTTGTCAAATCTCTAATAGTCAGTGTCGCAAATGTCTTCATCTTATCACTCAAGACTGAGAAGATTTTCCCAGCTTCCTTCATTTTTGATAAGATTATTGTATAATAAACATATGACTTTCCATGGTTTACGTCATGATTTACCATTATAGTGTCATAATTAGCCAACTCAATTTGATAAGGGGGACTTATGTTAAACGTCGTTATTTGTGATGACTCAACTAGAGATGCTAGTCAGTTAGAACAGTATTTGCTTTCTTACGGCAAGGTTCCTGTAGAAACAAAACTATATACCAATCCACAAAAAATGCTAGAACAGTTAACAAGGGATACTCATTGTGTTTTTTTGGATATTGATATGCCACAAATTACTGGAATTGACCTTGCTCGTGAAATTCGGCAGTTCAATCCTTTTATCCCCATTATTTTTGTGACCAGCTATCGTGATTACATGGAACAAGTATTTGAAGTACAGACTTTTGATTACTTAGTAAAACCAATTGAACCTCAAAGGCTAAATAAGGTAGTAGACAGAGTTTTACATTATTTAGATTTAGGACAAACCATCTTTAACTTCTCATTTGGAAAACAAAGTTACTCTATTCCTTTAAGTGACATTACCTATTTTGAGAAAGATAAGCGTTCCGTTTTTATTTACACGCTAGCAGATACCTATAAGTCCTTACTGAAAACTCAAGACATTTTAGATAAACTACCTGATTATTTTATTCAAATTCATGCTTCTTATATTGTAAATCCCAAATATATCAAAGATTTTGATGCGAAAACAGTGACTATTTTGCTAAATGGAACCGAGGAGCATTCACTTCCAATTAGTCGTAAGTTCCAGTCTTCTTTTAAAGAAAAATACTATAACTACCTCAGTGAAAGGAATTTCTAATGCTAATAGGATTACGGATCATTAGTATCTTGTTCGACTTATTTCTGGCAAGTGTTTTATTTTTTAGGCCAATATCCAAAAGTAAACAATCAAAAGAGACACTTTTAGTCCTATGTTGTTGCTTTCTTTTTCATGTGGCTTTTGTGTTTATTTTTTTAGAAAGTCGCGTTTTTTTAGTGAGCAATCTCCTCCTTAGTATTGTAGAATCCTCTCTTGTAGGACTCTATTTTGGCTACTCCTTTCGTGATTCTTCCTTTTGGATATTCTTACAGACAAGCCTGACATTATTAGCAGGAGCTGTCCTCAATCAAGCTATCCAACTTTTTCTTCCACTGTCAAAAGTATCGAAAAATTTAGGACTGATTAGTGGTTACCTTGCCACTAGTTTTCTTTTTTCAACCATCATAACACTTGTTCTTCGACAGTTATTTCGAACACATCAAAAGTTAGGCATGGCAACATCTAAAAGAAATTGGCTGTATCTATTTATCGTGCCGATTTTATCGATTATTTTTGCCTTTACTGTATCAGCTATTCAAGGGCAAGTATTTGGACCAGATTATCTTTCTGTCATTTCACTCTTGTCTCTTATTGTATTGTCGTTTTCCTCGCTTTATTTTACCCTACATCTTTCTCAACAACAGCACGCTTATTATCAAAATAAATTAGATAAAGAACAGCTTCAATTCCAATTAAGAGAAACACAACAGTCTCAAGAGGAATACCAACGATTGCAAAGTCTTCGGCATGACTTAAAAAATAAACATTTAACTCTGTTAGCACTTCTAGAAGAAAATCCAGATGAGGCTAGAGAGTATCTTCACTCGTTAACTGATAGTATTTCAGGAAAACAAACCTTTTACTCCAAAAATCCAACAATTAATTTTTTACTGAATCAAAAACTGCACGATGTTGAAGATGAAATTAAATTGGAAATTGACTGCTTTGTCCCTCAAGAATTATCTATTCAGCCTGATATTCTAGCTGTTATTTTAGGAAATTGTTTAGATAATAGTATTTCAGCCTGTCTTCGATTAACTGATAAATCGGATAGAACCTTGGCTCTGAATATACGTTATTTTCAACAAAACCTATTTATTTCGATCAACAATACCTTTAATGAACAAGAGACTCGTAAAACACGTCAAAGAGATGGTTGGGGCTTACGAAACGTTGATGCTCTAGTACAAGAATACCAAGGAACTGTCAAGCGTTTCAAAGAAAATGGCCACTATCGAACGGAGATTCTCTTACCAAGTCCAATAAACTAATGATCCTTCTCCTTCGATATCCAATACAAATGATTCATTGAAAAACAAAAGATGCTACAGAATGAATTCTGTAGCATCTTTTATAAATTTATTTCATTTATCTCGTAGCAAGGATAGCGGCTTCTACTGCTGCTTTTTCCCGTTGGATCAAATCCACACGCGCTGCAATTTCCTTGATACCCATGCTGATGTTTCGGCTGATAGCCATATCATCCAATTGAGGCTCAAAGAAGGCCTTGTATTCATCCAAGCGTTCACGGGTCTTGAAACAGTTAGCTGGGTAGATGACAAACTTATCAAAGCTCATATCACCACCGAGGGCTTTCTTGACCCAATCCCAGTTTTCACGCGCCCAAGTCCAAGTTCTTCCTTGGGTAAAGTCATCGTGTAAGAAGTTGTAGTACCAACTCATAGCCAAGTCCTGAGGTTTCACCACATCCTTGTTCTTCCACTCCTTCAATAGAGCTTCCAAAGTTTCCTCATCCTTGGTATAAGAAAGTGCAGTCGCCAACTGGCGTTTAAAGTTCCCATCTACTGTCTTAACATAAGTATCCAGGTATTGTTGGCTAAGCTCCTTGGTTTCCTGGTGCTTGATTTGGTTGACCAAGATTTGCAAGCGGATGGCAGCTGGAAGTTTTTCCAAATCATCGGCATGCGCTTCAAAGATAGCGCTCGCTTGAGCTTTTGCAGCTTCATCATTGGCCTTGATCATATTAGCAATCATTAGCTGACGAACTTTTTCGTCTTCTTCTGTTTCACCAGGCTTAGCTTCTAGACCCAAGCGTTCAAAGTTGTAACGGTTCAAACGTTTCAACAACTCATGGAAGGCCACTTCTGTTTCAGTTCCTTCATCCACAAAGAGACTGATTCCAGCTAATACGCTCGAAACAGCTGAAACAACCAAGTAGGAACTTTCTTCTGTTAAGTGTTCAATTACTGGCAAGAGGCTTGCATAAGAAATTTGACCACTTTCCGCTAAGAGACGGCGTTCTTGAACCACTTGCAGTTTCGAAGTGCTATCCAAGTTAGCAAGTTCAGCAAGGATGTCTTCCAACAATTCCCCACGGTAGTCACTGATATAGTGAGCTGTGTTTTCTGTATTGAAGCGAAGAGCACCGCTGTTAGCTGCTTTCAAGGCACTGTAGTTTGGAATCTTTAAGACTTCTGTATCCAAGGTATCTGGAATACCCGTCCAGTTGCTATTTAACGGAACAACCCACTTGCGTCCTTTTTCTTCTCTTTCTCCGATGAAGAACTGCTCTTGACGGATGATCAAGGTATCGTTTTCCACAGAAGCTGAAACAACAGGGTATCCTGGTTGCTCCAACCAAGAATCCATAAAGGCTGCGACATCACGACCTGAAGCTTGCCCAAGAGCATCCCAAAGGTCACGACCGATAGTATTGCCGTATTGGTGTTTTTCAAAGTAGATCTTCAACCCTTTACGGAAGGCGTCATCGCCTAACCATCGACGAAGCATGTGCATAAGACGGCTACCCTTAGCGTAAACGATTGCTGGGTCAAAAAGAGTGTTGATCTCGTCTGGGTGTTTGACTTCCACATGGACGGATTGAACGCCATCTGTAGCATCGCGTTTCAAGGCAGCAGGCACTCCAGTTGTTTGGAAGTCTTCAAAGATATTCCAGCTTGGTTCAATGGCATCCAAGCTGACATATTCCATCATATTGGCAAAGCTTTCATTCAACCAGAGATCATCCCACCATTTCATGGTCACGAGGTTTCCGAACCATTGGTGAGCCAATTCGTGAGCCACCACCAAGGCTACTGTTTGACGGCTTTGGGCCGTAGAGTTTTCATCTACTAGAAGGTAGACTTCACGGTAGGTTACCAAGCCCCAGTTTTCCATCGCTCCTGAAGAGAAGTCTGGAAGGGCGATATGAAGGGATTGAGGGATTGGATACTTCACACCATAGTAGTCTTCATAAAATTCAATAGCACGAACGGCAATATCCAATGAGAAGTCCAAGTTTTCTAATGGGTGAGCTTTGGTAGAGTAGACACCGACTAGGGTTCCATTCTTGGTCTTAGCTGTCACTCCTTGAAGATCTCCAGCCGCAAAGGCCAAGAGATAAGAAGACATACGTGGAGTCGTATCAAACTTCCAAATACCTGTTTCTTTGCAGTTTTCCACATCGATTTCAGGCATGTTAGAAAGAACGATTTCTCCTTCTTCTTGGTCAAACTTCACAGCTAAATCAAAGGTTGCTTTGGCTTCAGGCTCGTCCACACTTGGAAAAGCTTCACGCGCAAAATGGCTCTCAAACTGAGTAGAGATTACTTCCTTCTTCACACCATCTACTGTGTAGTAAGAAGGATAAATTCCTGTCATATTGTCTGTGATCTTACCAGAATAGGTCAAGGTAATCGTTACTTGTCCTGTGCCTTCCAATTCAACATAAACCGCTTCATTAGCATCATCAACCGTAAATGGGCGGGCTTGACCTGCTACTTCTACTGTTTCGATGGTCAAATCCTTTTGGTGAAGAGAGATGCGAGTCTCTTTTGCCTCTCCGCTAATGGTCACTTTCCCTGAGAAAGTTTTACTAGAGCGGTTCAAATCTAAGAATAAATCGTAGTGCTCAGGTACAAATGTATCAATAAAATGTGCAACTGCTTGCATAATTTCCTCCTTTAAATGTTTTACGCTTTTCCAATCAAAAGCCCTAATAAAACTATTTTATCACAAAGTTGGGATAAAAGAAAAGACAAGCATGACAATGCCTGTCTGATATCGAAAAGACTCTATGATCTTACATTTCGATAATTTTACCTGTTTCGAAGTAAACCACCCATTCACAGATGTTTTTTGCATAATCTCCGATACGTTCCAAGAAGTTGATCACTTGGAAATAATCCCGTCCGGTCACGATGGACTCAGGATTTTTCCGAATTTCTTCTGTTGCTAATTCTTGGATGCTATCGAAATAATGGTTGATGACTTCATCTCGTGAAGCAACTTCATAGGCCAAATCCACATCGCCTTTGAGGTAAACATCAAGTGTTGCTTCGACAAAATCTTTGACTTCACGGCCCATCTTGCTGATTTCTTCTTCAACAGATTGGATACGGACTTCCCCTTTCATGCGAATCGTTGCCTTGGCAATCGATACAGCGTGGTCCCCCATCCGCTCCAAGTCAGAAACTGCTTTTAAGACGGTCATCACGACACGAAGGTCTTGTGAAACCGGCTGTTGAAGAGCAATAATCTCAAAAGATTTGCGCTCAAGCTTCACTTCGTATTCGTTGATCTCCGCATCATCTTCGATGACCTGGCGGGCCAATTCACGGTCATGGGTCACGAAAGCACGAACTGTACGGTTGATCTGACTCAACACTTCATTTCCCATTGCATAAAACTGGTTATGCAACTTCTCTAAATCTTCTTCAAATTGAACTCGTAACATTTTATTTTCTTCCTATCCAAATTTACCAGAGACATAGTCTTCTGTTTCTTTCTTAGCTGGGTTCAAGAACATTTCATTGGTGTCATTGTACTCAATCAAATCCCCATCCAAGAAAAAGGCTGTTTTATCGGAAATCCGACTTGCTTGTTGCATGGAACGTGTCACCAAGAGCATGGTGTAGCGGTCTTTTAGTCCATACAAGGTTTCTTCAATCTTCCCAGCTGAAATTGGATCCAGCGCTGAAGTTGGCTCATCCAAAAGAATAATCTTTGGACTGGTCGCAAGGACCCGCGCCACACAGACCCGCTGTTGCTGACCACCAGAAAGTCCGATAGCTGAATCATGCAAGCGATCCTTGACTTCATCCCAGATGGATGCGCGTTTCAAAGAGGTTTCAACTGCTTCGTCCAAGACAGCCTTGTCCTTGACACCATTAATCATCAAGCCATAGGTCACATTATCATAAATGGACATTGGGAAAGGATTGGGCTGTTGGAAGACCATTCCGATTTCCTTACGCAATTCGACCGTATCGGTCCGTGGTCCGTAGATATTATGTCCATTGTAGAGGATAGTTCCTGTAGTGGTGACCTCATGGTTGAGGTCGCCCATGCGGTTAATGGCTTTTAAAAGGGTAGATTTCCCTGATCCTGAAGGACCAATCAAGGCTGTAATCTCCTTTGGAGCAAAGTCCAAGGAGACGCTATTTAGAGCCTTCTTTTTATTGTAATAAACCGACAAGTCCTTGACTTGCAAAATTGGTTCTGTCATTCTATTTTCCTTTTTGTTGTCATTTTACTTTATCCAAAGTGACCCGATACATAATCGTTGGTCGATTGCAATTTCGCATTTTGGAAAATATTCGAAGTCTTATCGTACTCGATGAGGTTTCCTAGGTAGAAGAAACCGGTATAATCGCTAGCACGGGCTGCTTGTTGCATGCTGTGGGTCACGATGACAATGGTATAATTCTTCTTCAACTCAAGCATGGTTTCTTCTAATTGCGCTGTTGCGATCGGATCAAGCGCTGAAGCTGGCTCATCCATGAGTAAGATATCTGGCTTCACAGAGATGGCCCGTGCGATACAAAGTCGTTGCTGTTGGCCACCTGAAAGTGTCAAGGCTGATTTATGAAGGTCATCCTTGACCTGATCCCACAGAGCTGCCTGTTTCAAAGAAGTTTCGACCAATTCGTCCAAGATCTTCTTGTCTTTCACCCCAGCGCGTTCATGCGGGAAGGTGATGTTTTTATAAATCGATTTGGCAAAAGGATTGGGCCGTTGGAAAACCATCCCAATATGCTTACGCATTTCATAAACATTGATATCTGGACGATTGACATCTATTCCTTCATACCAAATTTCACCCGTTACACGCGCAATATCGATGGTATCATTCATCCGGTTCAAACTACGGAGGTAGGTTGATTTCCCAGATCCTGAAGGACCGATCAAGGCTGTAATTTTATTCTTTTCAAACTGCATGTCGACGCCTTTAATGGACTCGTTCGTTCCATAATAGACATGCAAATCTTTGGTCGATAGAACCACCTTTTCTTCAGGAAAAGTAATGATGTGTCTCTCATCCCAATTGTATTTTGACATTTCTTCTCCTTTAAGCAGATGTTAGTTTTTTATGGAGGTAACTTCCGAGTTTGCGCGCTCCAAAGTTAAAGATCAAGATAAAGATCAAAAGAACTGCGGCAGAACCAGCTGAGACTTCGATCGAGTCTGGAATAGTCCCTTCACTGTTGACCTTCCAGATATGGACAGCCAAGGTTTCAGCCTGACGGAAGATCGAAATCGGGCTGGTCACACTAAAGATATTCCAGTTTGACCAATCAAGGGCTGGAGCCGATTGACCTGCAGTATAGATCAAGGCAGCAGCTTCCCCAAAGATCCGTCCTGAGGCCAAGACGACCCCGGTGATAATACTTGGAAGAGCTTCTGGTACCACAACATGAATCACAGTTTCCCAGCGAGACAAGCCCAGTGCTAGACCTGCTTCGCGCTGCGTATGGTGAACGTGCTGCAAGCTATCTTCGATATTGCGGGTCATCTGTGGCAGGTTAAAGACGGTCAAGGCCAAGGCCCCTGAAATGATCGAAAATCCGTATTTGAACTGGACAACGAAGACCAGGTAACCAAAGAGACCTACAACGACAGATGGCAAAGAAGACAAGATCTCAATACAGGTACGAACCAAATTGGTCAAGCGACCTTTTTTAGCGTACTCAGAGAGGTAAATCCCAGCTCCAAGAGAAAGTGGGAAGGAAATCACCAAGGTAATGACCAAGAGGAAGAAGGAATTATACAATTGAATTCCGATCCCTCCTCCTGCTTGGTAAGAAGAAGATTTCCCAGTCAAGAAGTGCCAAGATACATGGGGCAAGCCACGGACCAAGATATAAAGGATCAATGAGGCAAGAATCGCAACGATGATCCCGGAAATAGCATACAGCACTCCTGTCGCAATTTTATCCATTCGTTTAGCGTGCATAGTTCTTCTTACCTCTTTCTTTCGTAATCAGTTTAATCACACTGTTAAAGGCAAGACTCATGAGGAGCAATACCAAGGCGAGTGACCAAAGAACATTGTTATTGACCGTACCCATGACGGTATTTCCGATTCCCATGGTCAAAATAGAGGTGAGGGTGGAAGCTGGTGTAGTGAGCGAGGTTGGTACCACTGCCGAGTTTCCGACCACCATCTGGATAGCCAAGGCTTCCCCGAAGGCACGCGCCATACCAAAGACAACCGCTGTAAAGATTCCTGAGCGGGCTGCCTTGAGCGTGACATGCCAAATGGTTTGCCAGCGTGTCGCACCCATAGCCATACTAGCTTCCCGGTAATGACGGGGCACAGCTCGGAGGCTATCGGTCGTCATAAAGGTAACAGTTGGCAGGATCATAACAAAGAGGACAAAGACCCCTGAGAGGATCCCAAAACCAGTCCCTCCAAAGAGACTACGCGTAAATGGGACGACCACTTGAAGGCCAATGAATCCGTAAACAACTGAAGGAATCCCCACTAAGAGCTCAATGGCTGGTTGCAAGAAACGAGCTCCTTTGGGGGAGACTTCTGTCATGAAAACTGCTGCACCAATGGCAAACGGCGTTGCCAAGAGGGCAGAAAGCAAGGTTACAATAAAGGAACCTAGAATCATTGGTAGGGCTCCGAATTCCTTTGCAGCAGGATTCCAAGTACTCCCAAATAGAAAACTAAAGATATTGACTTTATTGACAAAGAAAGTCGATAAACCTTTTTGGGCCACGAAAATCAAAATCATGGCAACGACGACAACAATCAAACTCATACATAAAAAAGTAATGGTTTTCCCAAATTTTTCTAGGCGGGAGTTTTTTGATTTCGTCAGCATTTTTTTTGCTACTTCGTTCATTTTTTACCTAATTCTTTTATTTTTTTGACACATTCCCTTTTAAATCACGGGTGACTTTCATGTCATTGATCGGGATATAACCCATCTTACCAACAACCTTTTGCTGAACCTCATCGGTCATCATGTAGTCAATGAATTTTTTAGACAACTCATTGGGTTTTCCTTTGGTATACATGTGTTCGTAGGACCAGATTGGCCAGTTATTGTTGACAACATTGGCTTTGGTTGGTTGATAGCCATTAAGCTTCATGGTTTTGACACTGCTATCCAAATAGGTAAAGGCTAGATAAGAGATGGCTCCTGGCGTTTGAGAAACGATGTTTTTCACCATTCCATTAGAGTCTTGCTCTTGAGCCTGCTTGGGTTGTTTGCCATCCATGATAATGGCATCAAAGACAGCTCGGCTACCAGAACCAACCGCCCGGTTCACAATCGTGATTTCAAGATCTGGACCTCCCAATTGCTTCCAGTTGGTATATTCACCCGTAAAGATCTTTCGCAATTGCTCCGTTGTCAAATTGTCGATTGAGATATTTTTATTGGCAATGATGGCTGTTCCTGCTACGGCTACCTGATGGTCGACCAGACTAGAGGCATCGATCCCAGATTTTTCCTCTGCAAAGAGGTCACTATTTCCGATGTCCACAGCGCCTGATTGAACTTGTGAAAGTCCTGTACCAGAACCTCCTCCTTGTACATTTACAATCTTACCAGGATGTTCTTCAATGTAGCGATCTACTACTCCTTCAACCAAGGGTTGTAAGGCAGTCGATCCGACAGCAGTGATGGATTCTCCGCGATTGATCCAAGAAGCACAAGCAGATAAACTTCCTGCTAATGCGATCGTCGCTAGTCCTAGGATCAGCTTTTTAGACTTTTTCAAATCATGTCTCCTTGATATTTCACTATTTCACTTATGATTTTGACAAGTTTTTTCAAAAAAACCTGTACTCCCACTATATCATAGAACGAGTTCTTTGCCCAGCATTTTACCTAAAACGAAGCCCCTTTGGATAGAAATTTTTCAGGGTCTGTCCGGTCACTTTGGCAAAGCCCAAACCATTGCCTTCGACAAGGACCTGGTACCATCCATTTGGATGCGTTTCCTTCAATTGAACCGTCTCTCCCGCCACATAATGAACAAAGTCTTCAGGCGTGATCGAAACGGTCTCTTTTACCTCACTCGGTTTCAGAGCAAGGCCCAAGGCAAAACTAGGTTCAAATCGATTTTTCTTGAAGGTTCCTAGGTGCAAGCCATTTCGGGCAATTTTTACTTTTCGCAAATCAGGTAAACCAAGTGGAACCAAATATAGCTCGTCACCAAAGATTTCAAGGACCCCTTCTAGAGTAATCTTCAAATGTTTCTTAGCAAATTCCTGCCATAATTTCTTTTGTTCAGCAGATAATTGGTCCTTTTTGGAAGGGATTTTAGCAGGCCGATTCTCTCCTAGATAGCGGAAGCGAGCGACAAATTGGCCCTCCCCTTTAAAGAGATGAGGATACATCCGCGCCGTTTCTGGATGGTCAATGCCTTCTGCCATACCATTGATCTTCTCGATCGTTTCCAGCTCCAGATCATAGTTTTCCACAAGCCAGGATACAATTTCTTCATTTTCCTCTGGAGCCCAGGTACAGGTTGAATAAACCAAGGAACCACCTTGGACCAACATCTTGACGGCATCCTCCAGAATTTCTCTTTGAAGAAGACTACACTCTCGAGGATATTCGACAGACCAATAGTCCATGGCATCTGGTTGCTTACGAAACATCCCCTCACCCGAACAAGGAGCATCTAATACAATCAGATCAAAAAAGCCTGAGAAAACTTTTGCCAGGCGATCGGCTGACTCATTGGTTACCAATACATTTCGGGCACCGAAACGTTCGACATTCTCTACGAGAATTTTCGAGCGTCCCTTGTGGATTTCATTGGAGACCAAGAGTCCTTGATTGTCCAAATAAGACAAGAGTTGCGTCGTCTTACCACCAGGTGCTGCGGCCAAGTCTAGGACCTTCATCCCTGGCTTCGGCTGGGCGACTTGGGCCACTATCTGAGCTGCTGGTTCTTGTGAATAGACCAAGCCCGTTGCGTGTTCGATGGATTTCCCTGAGACCTTTCCATAATGACCCCAAGGAGTATTGGGAATCGGATCATCAAATACTTTTTGTGCTTCTTTCAAAGGATTGGTGCGAAAGGCTGCTACTGCTTCTTGATCAAAGGTCGCAAAAAAAGCAGCAGCATCCTCACCTAGAAGATGCTGGTATTTTTCTTTAAAACCATGGGGAAAATTCATTTAACTTCTCCCTTTCTTAAGATAGGTTTGAATCTCTGTTAACTTCACCTTTGGAACCATCATAATGGGTTCGACTGTCTGGTAATTAGGTTTATCCCCATTTAGATTTAGGACGGTATAGCCTAACCGTTCGCCCATGATCGCTGCGGCTGCATAGTCCCATGGCCAGATATAGCTAAAGTAAGCTAAAATCCCACCTGAGAGAATTTTTGAAAAACTAATACCGGCACTTCCGTAGACCCGAATGCCAAGAGAGTCCATACCAAGATCGGCCATGCCCCAGTCATTTTTCTCAAGCATGCCGACATTTGAAGCAATCAAAAGGTTTTCCAGAGGTTGGTCCACAAAGGGTGTCAGTTCAACCTCATTGCGATAAACAGGGAATTCTCCACCCCCGTAAAAAAGGTGATCCCGCATCACATCGTAGATCAGGCCAAACTGACCAATTCCGTCTTCAAAATAGGCCACCATCACCGCAAAATCTTCCTTTTGGGTCACAAAATTATTGGTCCCATCAATAGGATCAATCACCCAAACGGATCCTTCTGAAATCGGTGAACGAAGGCCATCTTCCTCCGCAAAAATCCGATCTTCTGGGTAGCGATTTGTGATTTTTTCAACCAAATCCTTTTGAACCTGTTGGTCCATCTGGGTCACCAAATCTGTCGGCCCAGTCTTTTTTGAGATCATCAAGTCATCATGGAGATGAAGACGCAAGTAGTCTCCAGCCTCTAAAACGATTTGTTTGGCAAACTCTAATTTATTCTTCAAGAGAAAACCATCCTTCCTCTTTTTGCTTTGCAGCCTGGGTCGCACGATAGAGAGAATAACCGCTCACTTCTTCGAACTCCCGTCCGAGACGTTTTTCTTCTCCGATACTAGGCACGACCTTCTTAAAAGCGCGGTAGGCTTCCATGTATTCTTTGGCCTCTACCTTACTTTCATAGGCTTCTTCAACTTTATTGAAAAAAGAAAGCACTGAAGCAAGCTCTTCAGTGCTCCACGATAAGTCCAGTGGGTAACTATAATTTTTTTGCATTCGACATACTTCTTAGTTTATTTCTGCTCTTAGAGTGGCAGAGCGTAACTCTTGTTTTCGATAACTCCGCGGCAAGAAGGCCCGAATTTCGTCTTCGTTAAAGCCGATTTGCATGCGCTTGTTATCTAAAATAATCGGTCTCCTTAAGAGACTTGGATTTTCCTCAATCAGATGAATCAAGGCTGAGATCGATAAATCTTCAACATCAACATCCAATTTTTGAAAAATTTTTGAACGAGTTGAAATAATGTCGTCTGTTCCGTTTTCGGTCAAGGCCAATATACTTGTCAACTCCTGTTTGCTCAAAGGACTTGTCATTATATTGTGTTCTTTAAATGGAACATCGTGCTTTTTTAACCAAGCCCGAGCTTTTCGACATGATGTACAACTCGGTGATAAAAATAATGTAATCATGTGGTTCACTTCTTTTTTTATATATAACTATCTAACTCTATTATACAAAAAAATTAGGTGCTTGAAAAGCGCTTTTTTGATTTCTAGACGATTTTTCTGAATTTCAGTGGAAAAAAGAAATCCCTTTCATTTTTCCCAAGAAGAGGCCCGAAAAAAGAGGCTGGGACAAAAGTCCTAGCCTCTCTATTATTTTTAGATTGTCGAGCAAGACGCAGTGGTTGAGTGCGCTCTACTACGCTGATTTCATCAGCTTTTACAGCCCTACTCAACTGTGCGGAGGTGGGACGACGAAATCGAATTCTAACGAATTACCGATTTCTGTCCC
>JAWGIA010000036.1:0-16573 GCA_032560535.1 Streptococcus parasanguinis
TAAAAGCTGATGAAATCAGCGTAGTAGAGCCCACTCAACCACTGCGTCTTGCTCGACAATCCAAAGACAATTGAGAGGCTAGGACTTTTGTCCCAGCCTACTTCTTCACATATTGTTCAACTGGATAATCCGCTGGATCTAAGCGCAGGTTTCCTCCTACCACTAGTTGAGCTAGATGCCAACCAATGAGGGGACCTGTGGTGAGGCCAGACGAACCAAGTCCACTGGCGACATAGAGGCCTGCTTGATCAGGAACAGCTCCCCAGAATGGTGAAAAGTCACTGGTGTAGGCACGAGTTCCCACGCGCTCCCCGATAACTTCTGCTTGAGCTAGTTCTGGATAGTAGGCCAAAGCTTCTGTTTCCATCTGATTTAGCAGAGCTTGATCCACTGTCAGGTCAAAGCCCATCTCATTTTCATGAGTGGCTCCCATACTGATCTTGCCTTGCTGGAAGGGAATGATATCCAGCTCTCCTTCTGGCATGACCACAGGAAAGTCATCAGTATCTCGGTCTAGCTGATAATCCCGCAATTGCCCCTTTTGCGGACGAACATCGACTTGGTAGCCAAGCGGCTCAAGGATTTTCCCCAACCAGGCTCCTGTTGCTAGGATAACTTGGTCATAACTTTCTCCTGCAATCTGATAGCCATCACTTGAGACTGAGAGGGCAACCTCTTCCTGGATCACTCTTGCCCCACTGGCTTTAAGAAGGGTTTCCGTGAGAAGAGCTCCTTCCACATGGGCTCCACCTGAGGCATAAAGAAGCTTCTCAAAACCTTGTAAAACTGGGAATTGCTGGGCTACTTCTTCCTTAGTCAAAATCGCCAAATTCCCGATTAAGGGAGATTCTTCTCGTCTAGTCAGCGCCAACTGATAGAGTTCCTCTAATTTTTCCTCCTTTTTCTTAAGGAGATAGACGCCGGTCTGCTGGTAAAAATCTGTTTTAATTCCGTCCTTGGCCAGGTCTTCTACCAATTCTTGGTAAAAATCTGCTCCCAGACGAGCTAGGCGATACCAAGCCTTATTCCGCCGTTTGGAAAACCAAGGGCTGATAATGCCAGCGGCCGCCTTAGTCGCTTGGCCGACACCATGGTCATAGACGGTCACATCCACTTGTGCTTCTTTGGATAAATAATAGGCTGCAGTGGATCCTACGATCCCTGCACCGATAATGGCAACTTTCATCATGACCCCTTAGATATGGTAAAAAGGATTGGTGCTGGCTTGACTGCCAATCACTTCAATCTCCCAGGCTTCCTCAGCCTTCCACTGATTGAGCTTTTCTACTAGTTTTGACACAAAGAGAACCTCGATATGGTGCCCGGGATCTAAGGCCAAGAGGCTATCGCTCAGCATGTCCTGAGCCGTGTGGTAGTAGATATCTCCTGTGATATAAACATCTGCTCCCTTGGCGAGAGCATCCTTGTAAAAGGACTGGCCACTTCCTCCACAGATTGCGACATGCTTGATAACCCGATCCAAATCCGCCTGATCATAACTGACTATGCGCAAAGCATCTAAGCCAAAGGTTTCTTTAACCTTGCTAGTCAACTGTCCAAAGGTTTGAGTAGCTACCCGACCGATGCGACCAATTCCGAGCCCTTCTCCCGTCATACTGAGGGGTTCTGTATCTTTAATGTCCAAGAGCTGGCAGAACCAATCGTTGAGACCATCTGGAACAATGTCAATATTGGTATGGCTGACGTAGACTGCGATATCATGCTTGATCAAATTGATATAGATCTGATTTTGAGCCCGATCGGCTACCAGATCCTTAATCGGACGGAAAATGGGCGCGTGCTTGACGATGATCAAGTCCACTCCATGGGCGATAGCTTCAGACACCGTCTGCTCGCGGATATCTAGGGCCACCATGACCTTCTTGATGTCTTTTTGCAGGGTGCCGACCTGTAAGCCACAGACATCTCCCTCCATGGAAAGTTCTTGAGGACAGTAAGCTTCATAGCGTTTGATGACTTCACTTGCTAGCATTTAGGACCTCCTTGATTTGGGCGATACGCTCTTCTAACGATGCTCTGGCGGATTGATTCTCAACTGGGACCTGCTCCAAAGCAAAGGCTAATTTCTCCACTTCCTTGGACCACTTTTGGACAAAGGCTGGGGCCTGTTCCAGCATCAAATAGGGACCAAAACGCAGTTCCTTGGCTGTCAACTCTTGAGAACCGTGTTCCACCACGAGGATCTCATAGAACTTCTCATTTTCTTCCAAGATAGCTTCATCGACAATGCGAAAATCATGATCTACTAACCAAGCCCGCAGTTCATCCTCTCGATTATTGGGTTGCAGGACCAAGCGAGAGACACCGGCTAATTTCTCAAGCCCTGCTGCTAGGATATCTGCAATCAAGCGTCCTCCCATGCCCGCAATAGTGATACAAGAAATGCCGTCTGTTGGTTCAAAGGCAGCCAAGCCATTGGCCAGACGGACCTCTATCTTATCTTCTAAACCATTATCGGCAACATTTTGGAGAGCAGACTGATAAGGTCCCTCAACCACTTCTCCTGCAATAGCAGCCTCAATCTTGCCTTCTTGTAATAGGGCGATTGGGAGATAAGCATGGTCACTTCCCACATCCAACAGACGCGCTCCAGCTGGGACGAAACTGGCCACCAAGTCCAATCGATTCGATAATTTTGTAAATTCCATGTGCTTCTTTCTATACTTTTATTCCACCCTTTAGTATACCATGTTTGCACCATTAAAAAAAGGCGCGACGGCGCCTTGTCAAATTGCTTCTATATTGTTCTAGCTAGATAGATAAGTTGAGAAATCTCTTATTTTTGGAGCCAATAAAATACGTATTGAGTTTCCGCAGTGAGAAAAGTGCATGGAACTATTTTGTTTCATGCACCCGGGAGTTTTGAAACCTTAGGTTCAAAACTAAGTCATGGAACTTCTACGAAGTTCGCTGACGTCCGGACTCACCTAAGGAAAATCTCAATACAATAGAATTATCTATGCTTAGACTTTAGTCAATTTCCTTATAGTCCACTTCCAAGCCACGTTGCACTGCTGGGCGATTAGCAATTTTCTCTGTCCAAGCTTGCAAATGTTTGTATTCCTTCACATCTAGGAAAATTCCAGCACGATCCCAGACCTTGTCTTGGGCTAGACGGCCATACCAAGACCAGATGGCAATATCCGCTATGGTGTAGTCATCTCCTGCAATATAAGGTTTGGTCGCCAATTCCTTGTCCAGTAGGTCCAATTGGCGTTTGGCTTCCATGGCAAAGCGATTGATGGCATACTCGATTTTCTCAGGCGCATAATGGAAGAAGTGACCAAAGCCTCCCCCTAAAAATGGTGCAGCCCCTGTCTGCCAGAAGAGCCAGTTGAGCACTTCTGTCCGTTTAGCAGGATCTGTCGGAATCAATTGTCCAAATTTCTCTGCTAGATACAAGAGAATATTGGCTGATTCAAAGACCCGAATGGCTTGATCCCCTGATTGATCCAACATGGCTGGAATTTTCGAGTTTGGATTGATGGCCACAAAGTCACTGCCGAATTGATCCCCATCACCAATCTTGATGCGATAAGCGTCATAGCCCGCATCCACTCCCAGCTCTTTTAATTCTTCCAGCATAATGGTCACCTTGATCCCATTGGGTGTTGGAAGGGTATAGAGTTGGAAAGGTTGATCCCCTTTTGGAAGAGTTTGTTCAAAGCGGGCACCTGCTGTTGGTTGGTTCAAGCCACCCCAGGCTCCTCCCATTTGGCTCGGTGCTTCCCATACTTCTGGTAATTGATAGTCTGACATCATTCTTCTCCTTTATTTCGCTACTCCTAGCATATCAAATCTCGGGCTTCCTTTCAAAGATCTGCTACGCGAAGGCTACTTGACTTTTTTTGTCAAAATGATAGTATAGAAAAAATACAATTTTAAGGAGAAAACCATGTCCACGATCGATTTTCATAGTTTGGCAAAGACAGAACTTCACTGTCACTTAGACGGTTCCTTGTCGCTTCCAATCATTCGCCAGTTGGCAGCTATGGCCAATATTGACCTACCTGCTAGCGATGAGGAGCTCAAGCACCATGTCACTGCGCCTGCCCACTGTTAGAATCTTTTGGACTATTTAGAGGCCTTTGACTACATTCGGCTCCTTCTTCAAACCAAAGAAGCCTTGATGCTTGCTGCTTACGATGTGGCCAAGCAAGCTGCTCTCGAAAATGTCCTTTATATTGAGGTTCGTTTTGCACCAGAATTGTCCATGGACCAAGGGCTCACCGTCCCAGAAACTATCGATGCTGTCTGTGAAGGACTGCGTCAAGCCCAGGAGGAATTTGGCATTGTTGCAAAAGCCTTAGTCTGTGGCATGCGCCAGTCCGATCAAGATCTCACATCTCGCATTCTTGCAGAAGCCAACCAAGTTAGTGATCAGGATTTTGTTGGTTTTGACTTTGCCGGGGATGAGCACAACTACTCTCCAGAAGATATTCGAACTCTAATCGAGCAAGTCAAGAGTTACCATCGTCATATGACGCTTCATGCAGGTGAGTGTCATTGCCCACACTTTGTTGCCCAATCGATTGCATTTGGCATCAAACGCAATGGGCACGTGACGGCTCTATCTCATGAACCAGCCTTACTCCAATCCTTTATTGAGAATGGGGTCACTGGTGAACTCTGCTTGACCAGCAACTTACAGACAAAAGCAGCGCCGACTATAGAGGATTTCCCTTATTTGAAAATGAAGGCAGCCGGAGCTCGGATCAGTATTAATACCGATAACCGGACTGTATCTGATACCGATCTTACCAAGGAATATGCCCTCTACCATCAGCACTTCCAAACCAAGGAAACTGACTTTTACCAACACAATGTCCATGCCATCCAGGCTTCCTTTGCTAGTGACGAGGAAAAACAAGAACTCCTTACCAAGTTAGAAGAAGCCTATGCGGATTATCTATAAACGAAAAAAACTAGCACTTTTATAAAGTGCTAGTTTTTTTAATCCTTCCACAAATCCATGGCCTTCAAGAAATCGTCTGAAACGGTCACATTGCGTGGGTTGGCTTGTTCGCGTTCTTGTAGTTTCGCCTCTACTTGGGCTAGACTGTTGATGCCTTCACTGCGCCAGTTGCGTAAAATGGCTTGGATATATTTCCAGTGAGGCTTGCCGTTAAAGACAGCTTCTCGTAATGCTGCCTTGATCACATCTGGATCTGTCTGATCTTCGCGGACAGTCTTGGTCAGGTCTTCAATCTCAAAAGGTGTCAAGAGTCGCCCAAGTTCTTGTTGGAAGGTTTCCACCAAGTCCTTAATGACATTTCCCTTAGCTGACGCACTTTGTGCCTTCCCTTGTGATTGGGCTTCTAAAATCTCATCCAAGCGCTCCAGAGCAATGGTCGCATCAAAGATGGCTTCAATCTCGCCATTGAGCTCAATCGTCCGGTATTGAAGGAGTCCCTTGGTGGTCAAATTGGACATAATCCGATTGACCTCTGTCACCGTTTTTCCTAGATGATTAGCAATCTGATTAGGAGTCAAGGCCTCTTGACCAGTCGTATTTTGAAGGAAGAAAAACTGCCAAACCAAGTAGTCATCTGCTTGGTCAAACAACTCATGATAATGAAAAAGCAAGGCACTTGGAAGAACCAAGTTGCCATACTTAAATGCTTGTGAATATGTCATAATTCCCCTTTATAGGTAACCATAAAATGAAATATCTTTTTCCAATTCTTCCAAGCGGTAAGGTGTTTCTTGATAAACCGCATAGTTGATCCAATTACTAAAGAAGGTCGTCGCAGCTAGATTCCAACGAATGCGAGGCTCTGTATTAGCGTCATCCCCATCAAAATAATTCTTGGGAACGTCCGGATCCAAGCCCGCCTTGACATCTCGGTGGTATTCTTTTGCCAGCGTATCGCGATCATACTCCAGATGGCCAAAGCTATACACCTCACGCATGTCTGGACTGGCAATGATAGAAAGCCCAACTTCATTTCCTTGAGCGATCACTTGAAGATTGCTCTTTTCAAGGACTTCCTTCAAAGGAATATCTGTATAGCGAGAATGAGGGGCAAGGAAGCGATCGTCAAAGCCTCTCATGAGCAGACTTTCGGGACGCACCACTGCTTGGTCATAGATACCCGATAGCTTGTCACAGAGTTCTACTTTTTGAATCCCGTAACGGTGGTACAGTCCAGCCTGGGCTCCCCAACAAAGGTGCAAAGTAGAAAAGACATGCCGCTTGGACCATTCAAAGACCTGAGTCAATTCTTCCCAGTAGTCCACTTCTTCAAAGTCCATCTTTTCGACAGGTGCTCCTGTCACAATCAAGCCGTCATAGTAATTATCCTTGATATCCTCAAAAGTCTTATAGAAGCTCTCCAAATGCTCAGCCGCTGTATTCTTGGATTCATGGCTCGCCATGTAGAGGAAATCTACATTGATCTGCAAGGGAGTATTGGCAAGGAGCCGTAAGAGCTGGGTTTCTGTCGCAACCTTGGTCGGCATCAGATTAAGAATGAGAACATTCATTGGCCGAATATCCTGGTGAGTTGCTCGAACATCATCCATGACAAAAATATTTTCTGAACGAAGAATATCTACTGCAGGTAATTTTTTATCTAGTGTAATTGGCATAAAAAGCTCCCATCGTGCAAGTTCTTAACTAACATTATATGATAGGAGCTTATAGTTTTCAATTATGGTTTTTCTGTAGCCAGTTATAGCATTAGACTATATTAGTAATGCATCAAGACTTTGTAGTCGTAATCGCCGATCGCTTCGCGACCTTTCAATTCATCCAACTCGATCAAGAAGGCACAACCTGCAACGACCCCACCGAGTTTTTCGATCATTTCGATGGTTGCTTTCACCGTACCACCAGTCGCTAAGAGGTCATCAACGATGAGGACACGTTGACCTGGTTTGATGGCATCTGCGTGCATGCAGAGGGTATCCACACCGTATTCTTTTTCGTAGTCAGCAGAAATAACTTCACGTGGCAATTTACCAGGCTTACGAACAGGCGCAAATCCAATTCCCAACTCAAAAGCTACCGGACATCCAACGATGAACCCACGCGCTTCAGGACCAACGATCATATCGATCTTCTTATCCGTTGCGTATTGAACGATTTCACGAATCGCATAACTATAAGCATTGCCATCTGCCATCAAAGGGCTGATATCACGGAAGGTAATTCCTTCTTGTGGATAGTTTTCAATACTTGCAATGTAATCTTTTAAATTCATGGTTAACTTTCTTTCATAAAAAATTTTTTACATTCCATTATATCATGAATTCCACTAACTTGCATCATTTTTTGCCAAATCATTTTCCCAAGCTCTCGCGTCAAATGTAAAAATCCCACATCCGAAAAATGATGTGGGATTGGATTCCAAAAAAACTTACTATTCTTCTATCAATTTGTTGTACTCGATTTTCATATCTCCCAAGTTTTTCAAGGAATAACGGGAGCTTCCATTTTTGAACCAGGTACCAAGGATGTATTGCTCGGCCACTTTCTTACTTTGCTTTTTCAACCAAGTCCGGTCTTTACCGTAGGAGGCAAGTTGATCAAGAAGTTGCTGGCCCTCGTAGGTAGTATCTTCTTTAGAAAGGTAGATCTCTTTCTGGAAAAACAGCTTTTTAGACGAGTTGTATTTAAATATAAATCCGAGTGTCACACCTTTTTCCAATTCAAAATCATACATATAGGTCCAGTTGGGAGTTCCTCTAAACATCATCACGGATAGGTCTTCGTTTCCATCAACAATTCCTTTTGAATAAGGGTAGGTTTGAAATCCCTCATCTTCTTTCCAGATACCATCATTTCCTATCGTTTCTGTAAATGGCTTAAACATCACATAGCGCATCCACCCACCATTTTCGGAGTAGTTGATCTCCTCCATGGGTTTTTGAGACTCAGGTAGATTCCCAACCAATATAGAGCAACAAGCAGGAAGGGGCTGAGCCAGAGGAATTTTATTAGCTGTCTTTTCATGAGGCCTGACCTGTCAGATAATCATAAATTTCACGAACCGTTCCGAGGGCCATCAACTCCTGCTCTTTCACGGTTTGTTTGAGGTTTTGGTAGATGCTGCTTTCTGCGATTTCGCGTTTTTCTGCTTCTTTATTGACCTTCATGATGCCATTTTCAATGGTCACAAAGCCCAGTTCTTGGAAGATCTGAATCATTTTGACCAAGAGGATCTGCTGGATCTTGAGATAGGCCGCTAGGTCTTTGAGTTTGTAGCGGACATCGAACTCTGGGTACTGGTAGATGGTTTTATAGAGCTTGGCATACTGGTCCCTGCTACCATATCCTGTCAGATAGTAGGCTTTGGCGATCTCATTTTTGAAATAAACGGCTTGGAAATCATGCTCTTGGAAGATTTGCCGTAGTTGCTCTAAATCCTCAGGGATATTTCCAACTACAACAGCGGATGCCCCTGTCAGATCTGGCAGTTCTTTAGTAAAATCAAGAACAGGAACACCTGCGGGGAGACTGGCATTTTTAGAGCGGATATTAAAGAGCTGCACGCCGTCCACACGCGCGTCAACCAGCATGAGCTGAAGGGTTGTTTGGCCATTCCATTGGTTGACCGACAACTGCACAGCTAGCTCTAGGTCTTGCGCCTGTGCAAACTCTGCCTCTAAGCTTCCCAAGCCAAAGGCAACCACCTCAAAGGTCGCATCTTCTTGAGAAATTTTGAGTTTCAAGTGGATATTGCCAGCTCCCATTGAGCGCGCCCCTTCTACCTTGAAGTTACGGACCAGAAAGACGGGCTTTTTATTGTCCATGCCAAAAGGACTCAAGCGATCAAAGCTTTTCAAGGTCTCAAGCGTTAGTTCTGTTAGATGCAGTTCCTCGTCGATGGCTAAGCTGGACTTGCTGCTGAGATCAATCTCTTGTTCTCTAATATAATCCGAAAGGGCCTGAGACAAGGCAGGGAGTTGGTCCACCTCGAGCGTCATTCCTGCAGCACCGGCATGTCCGCCAAAGGCGACAAAGAGCGACCGGTGAGGATCGAGGGCATCAAAGATATTGACCGACTCAGGACTCCGAGCGCTTCCTTTAGCCCGTCCATCTTCAATGCTTAAAACAACGACCGGCTGATGAAGCTCTTCTAATAGACGGCCGGCGACAATACCAAGAACCCCTGGATTCCAACCTTCCTTGGCCAAGACCTGGGCGGACAAGCTCGGATCTACCATGGCTTTAGCTTCGTCATAGATGCTTTGGACAATTTCTTTGCGTTCTTCATTCTTCTGATGGATCATGAGGGCAATCTCGTGCGCTTCTTCATCGTCAAAACCAGTCAGTAGTTCGATGGCTGGATTTGGGTCATCGAGGCGGCCAAGGGCATTGAGACGAGGAGCAATCTGAAAACCAACCGTTTCTTCATTGACATCCTCCGGACGGATCCCTGCAATCTCCAAGAGCTCTTGCAAGCCCATGCGCTGGGTATGTTGGAGAACCCCCAGGCCGTATTTGACCAGAATTCGATTTTCATCTGTCAGACTCACCATGTCAGCGATGGTCCCGATCGCGACCAAATCTAAAAGATCAACTGGTACTTCCTCTAGGAGGGCACAGGCCAACTTAAAGGCCACACCACATCCTGCTAGATAATGGAAAGGATAATCCGCATCAGGATGCTCCGGATGAATGATCGCATATGCATCCGGTAAAACCTCTGGCATAGAGTGGTGGTCGGTCACGATGACATCAACCCCCATTGCTTGGGCCATGGCAATGGCTTGATTGCCCGCGACCCCATTGTCCACCGTGACAATCAGGGAAATGCCTTGCTGCTCGATAAAGTATTTGTAGACACTCTCATTGGGACCGTAGCCGTCTGTGAAGCGGTTGGGTAGGTAGACTTGCACCTCTGCTCCCATCTGCTCCAAGGTTTCTTTCATAATAGAGGCCGAGGTCATCCCGTCCGCATCATAGTCTCCGTAGATGAGGATCTGCTCATAATCTTCGATGGCCCGTCGGATGCGCTCCACTGCCTTGTCCATATCATGGAGCAAATAAGGGTCGTGTAGCTTCTCTAGTTTGGGTTCTAAAAAGTCTTCTAAATCCTCTTTGGTCTGAATGCCACGCTCATACAGCAAGGTTACTACGGACGCTTCCAGGCCTGCTTTTTTGGCAAGGGCTAAAAAGGCCTCATCTGCACTTGGCGAAGCTAACTGCCAATCGTATTTTGAAGTGATCATCTAGCTTTTGGTCTCCTCTTTTTCTTATCTGAATATTATAACATGAAAGGCTAAAATGGCGGGAAATAAACGATTTTTTTGGTATAAAATCATTATGACAAAACAGCATAATAAAATAGTACTTATTCTTTGACTTTATTACTATATATTAGTACAATGGACTTGTTTGGTAATACTAAAAATTAGGAGGAATTATGAAAAAACCAATTTTAGTTGTTTTTTCATTGCTAGCCGCTTTGCTTTTTCTGTTTGTAGCAGGAAGTAAAGTAACACAAGCAAAAGAATTAACAACCCAAGTAAAGATAACCCAAGCAAAATTGGACGGAGATCAAATCTCTTACCACTGGGAAATCGGAACTGGCGTAGAAATAGGTGATACCTTTAAAATTTCTATGCCAGAAGACGTCAAATTCGCTTCTTCTGCCTTCAATTCAATGAAGAATGAAAAGGGAGAAGAGATCGCAACTGGTAAAGTCTCAGACGACGGAAAGACCCTAACCATCACCTTTGTTAAAGGTGGAAATAAAGGGGCTGAAGGAAATGTCTCCTTCTATTACAAATGGGATAAAGACAATACGACCGGAAAAGATCAAGAACGAACGATTAAAATCGGTACCGAATCTGTTATCGTTAAACGTTCTGGACAAGGTCCAGTTCCATTATTACTCCCAATTAAAAAGTACAATTCTGGTGCTACTGATAATACTAATTTACAACATGCTCAGAAAATTTGGGGACCAACAGGAATTCCTGACTGGAGAGATACTTTAACAGTAACTGATGAACAAGCAGATGGGTTTTTAACTTGGCATATCTCAGTAAATAATGCTGTCGATAAACAAGCACCTGCATCAAGCATTGTCTTTACTGACCAAATGCCTAACCTTCCAGCACTTGATTTGAGCCGTATTAAATCTGCTAAAGGACAAGATGTTGCTCAATACTTTAAGGGAGGAACTTATCTTCCTGCTTCATTTGACTTGAGGGTTAATGGAAAAACTTTTGTTGCCAATGGAGTCCCAATGGCTGGCCTTGGGTTAGAACCATATATTGAGTGGACTGAACACGGATTTAAACTTGATCTAACTAAGATTAGTGACCAATTTAAAAATGCATCAACAGATGAAATTACTCTTTCTTACCAAACACTGTTGCAACATGCTGATCAAATTAAGAGTGTTACTAATGTAGCTAGCCTAAAAAGTGATCAACACCCAGAAAGTGTTTCAAAAGAAAACACTTGGGTGAATAAAGCTGCCTCAGCCGATGCTAAAGTTTTCAATAGCGAACCAACTATTAGCCCGGTTTCAGCAAATCTTGTTGTTAAAAAAGCTTTCGAAGTAGCCGGCGATCAGAAACATACACAACTTCCGATCACAGAAGGTCAATTCGAATTTGCCTTGAAAGACGAAAACAACAAAGTAGTCGAAACTGCCAAGAACAAAGCAGATGGCTCTGTTAACTTTAAGTCTCTGACTTTCAATAAAGAAGGTACTCATACTTATACCATCACTGAAAATAAGGGTACAGATGCTAGTGTCAACTATAGCACACAAAGCATCAAGGCTACTGTCGATGTGAAGAAAGATAACGACAAACTCGTCGCTACTGTCACTTACTCAGGTGGAGATGGTGAACAAAAAAATACGATCACCAATACTCAAAACAAACCAAAAGTTTCAAATGCTAAAGTGACCTTAACCCTTAAAAAAGCATTTGAAGGTGGCGAACTTAAGGGTGATGACTTTGAGTTTGTTGCAAAAGATGCAAACGATAAAGTTGTTGGCACAACCAAGAACAAAAAAGATGGTTCAATTACTTTTGATAACATCACTGTAGACAAAGCAGGCACATTCAAATATACCATCACTGAAACAAAAGGTACGGACAAAACCATTACCTACAGTGATAAAACCATCACGGCTACAGTTGTAGTGGTTGAAAAAGACAACGCCTTGGTTGTAGAACAAATCAGCTACTCTGATGGTCAAACTGAGACAAATACGTTCACCAACAAAAAAGAAGCTCCTAAAACAGAAAGTGTAACAGCTACACTTCAAGTGAAAAAGCTCCTTAAAGAAGGTGAAACAACCTTACCGTTGACAGATGATCAATTTGAATTTGTCTTGAAAGAAGGAGACAATACCCTTGAAACGGCTAAAAACAAAGCAAATGGTACTGTAACCTTTAAAGAACTTACTTATACTGAAGAAGGAACACATACTTATACCATTACCGAAAACCAAGGTACGGATACTTCAATCAACTACAGCAAACAAATGATCACTGCTACAGTTGAGGTGAAGAAAGCAAACGATAAACTCGTCGCTACTGTGACTTACTCAGGTGGGGATGCTGAAAAAGGAGATACGTTTACAAATACGAAAACACCTCCGACTCCAACTCCTCCTGCTGAAAAACCAACGACAGCTCAATTCAAGGCTAAAAAAGTATTGGCGATCAATGGTTCGAGCGACCGTACATTGAAAGCAAATGAGTTTACTTTCCTTCTCAAGGATCAAAATGGTACGCTCGTTGATACCAAGACAAATGGTGAGAATGGGGATATTCTCTTCAATCCAGTAAGCTTTAATGAAGCTGGTACTTTCACCTACACAATTGTTGAACAAAAACCAGCTACACCAGAATCAGCGATCACTTATGATGAATCTGTTCATACTGTAACAGTGACTGTCACAAAGGATGCAACTGGACAATTGAATGCGGATGTGCAATACGACGGTAAAAAGGATACTCCTACTTTTACCAACACTTATACACCTCCGACACCTCCAACTCCAAGTGAAAAACAAATTACCACAAGCAAGATTTTAGAAGGTCGTGACCTTCAAGGTGGTGAATTTAGCTTTAACCTCTTGGACGAAAATGGAACTGTTCTTCAAACAAAACAAAATGCTGCTGATGGCACGGTGACATTTGATGCGATCGCCTACACAGAAGCGATGATTGGTACTCATAAATATACCATTAAAGAAGTCGTACCAGCTGATAAAGCAAACATCCAATATGATGAAGGTCAAGTGGATGTCACAGTTACCGTCACAAAAGATGAAGCATCAAATGCTATCCAAGCAGTTGTTGCTTATGGGGACAAGAAAACCTTTATCAACAAGGTGATCCCACCAACTCCACCAACAATTGATACCCCTGAATTAAAACTCTACACCCTTAAGGTTCGTAAAGTGGATGAAAAGGGTGATTACCTTGCAGGTGCCGTTTTTGGACTCTTTGAAGCAGATGGGGTTACACCTGTTGCCAACCCATATGGACAAGGCCAAGCGCAAGCAATTTCTGGTCAAGATGGACTTGCAAGCTTTGTTGGATTTGAAGCGAAAGATTACGTAATCAAAGAGATCTTAGCTCCAAGTGGTTACCAACTTTCAAATGAAGTCATCCAGGTTTCTGCAAACGACTTTGCTTCTGCAATAAACCTTGTTGTTGATAAAGGAAACGTGGTAAACAAACTCCTTCCACCTCCACCATCAACAGATAAACCGAAAGCATCAACACCTCCATCACCAAATGGAGATAAGCCTAAGCCTAGTGACAAACCTAAATCAAATGAAACTCCTAAATCTAGTGACAAGCCTAAAGAAGGTAAACGATCTCTTCCTTCAACAGGAACTGCAGATCATTTAGGACTTCTTGTAACTGGTTTGACATTCGTCGCTACAGCTATTGCTTCTATGAAACTTAAGAAGAAAGAAGACTTCTAAGAAACATGAAAGATCTAGTCAAACGTGACTAGATCTTTTTTTGTATCTGCTTCTCTTATTCTGGTTTGTTTTGATCTTCATAAAAAATAACTTTCCCATCTTTAACTTTGAATGAGTAACTGATGGAATTAGCATAACTACCTTTGGAATAGTAGAAATCATAGGCACCATCCGGTAGTTTGCTAGCGTCTAATTTTTTGGCTGCTGTTTTTAAGTCTTGCTCCTTAACGGATACACCATCCTCTATATAAATAGTCATACGGATTAACTCTTGATCAATTAAGGTCTGAAAAGGGATTTGATAGTAACCGGCAAAGTCCTTTTTCCCTTCTTTGAGATTTTGACTTGCGATACTATCTAGAATTTGCTCCTTCTCATCACGGTTGGAGTTCGATAAAAAACCAAAGAAACTAATAGGAAGACCTAGAGATTGCTTCTTTAATTGTCCCTCAATTTCCTTCTCCTTCTTTTGGACAGATTGCTGCTTCAAGTACGCTTCCTTATACTCTGGAAGATGGTCACTAGTTGTATCTGTCCAATCATTATGAAACACCGTATCCGTTTCTAATGTCACTGTTTGTCCATCATAGGTTTTCTCAGAGTAGGTATAAGACACATGATAGGTTGGGATTTCCAAAGCAGTCCAATCCAGTTTGTTTATGGTCACATCCCCATGCAGACCAACTTTAGCAAGCTCACTGCTGACAACTTCCTTCGCTTTTTTATAATCACTCGGTTTCATGATCTTACAACTGGAAAGAAACAGGCAACAAAGAATAAGTGGAATTCCTGCGAATAGTTTGAAATAGTTTGGCTTCATAGCCTGACCTCCTTGTTAAATCCGACCTAATCGATTAATTTTTTATATAGTCATATCTGAACAACCTATGAACCGATTGAAAATTCTAATGATAATTGAGAAATTCCTATTATATCTTGACTATTTTTGAATGACCCATTTGGCGTCACCATAAACGATCGTAAACGGCCCATCCCCATCTGTTAAATAGTTAATTTTATATATACCAGATTCTCCTGCTTCAAGGACTGTTGGCTGTTTGTAATTTAAAGTATTATTCAACATATAAGCAGATTTGCCATGGCCATCATAGAGATCTACATTTGTATAATCTGGAGTATTTTCAATACTGAGAGGTGTTGTATTCGATAGGGTGAATTCGACGATCAATCGATGTTGTTTTTTCCTTGTATCGATACGGTCTTGATCATCCTGAACATCCAAATTTGGATCGTCTGTTACACTATTCAGTGTAACTTCTAAGCCATTAGCAAATACAACTGGCTCTCCAATTGCATAACTTTTAACAGGATTTTTGGGATTAAAATTCTTTAATTTTTCTTTTATCTTTTGTCCGTCATTATTATTTCCAGATGGGATGGTCCAAAAGATATTATTCTCATCTTGCTTACCATACTGATTATCCCCCTTCATTTGCTGAGGGATTTGTAAGAGAATAGCCAAGTTTTTTAAATCAATTCGAACATCACCTTGATTTGTCACTTCCATTTCAACCGTGAATTCCGTAGGCGAAGTTTTACTATAAGCATAACCGGATAATGAGGTTGCCTCGAAATTTTTGTTAACTAACTGTTGTAAAACTGTTGAAAGCATGATATAGGAAATATGATCATCTCGATTTATTTCTTTTTCAGCATACCTTTGATGGAATTCATCGAGCCAATCATAGAAGGCTTGATTGAAATCTGACTCATTAGGATTTTTATAATATTTATTCCCTCTCGGTAAAAGCTCTGGGAAGTACGTTGGTACCTGAATGCGAATAAATACTTTGTTTCCCTTAACTGCATAACCCTTTAATTCATATTTTTTTCCAAAGCTCAATGCATTCGTCATGAGCTTCAAATACATGGGACCATATATTTTGAGGGGGTACTTCTCACCAAGATATTCCACATAAGTATTTGGATCAAAAGTACTACTGTTTTTTTCAATTTTAGGGATAATATAATCGTTCCAGAGTCGAGTATACATATCCTCTTGATTTTTTGCCCCATTGGCCTTGATTACTGTGTCTATTCCCCTTGGATCTACATAGATTCCTTCAACGACCTGCAAAGCTTTTTGAACTCTTCCTTCCTCAGATAGAGAGACTTCATTCGGTTGCTGTCCATATATTGAAATACCATCGCTATCATCTGACCTCATATATTGTGGAAGTTTTTCAAACGTTATGTATCTGATACTGTTCTTTGCATCCCAATCAAATGTTGCTGCAGGTCCTGTCTTGTCAAAATGAATGTTTTTTCGATCGATTTTCTTCTGTACTTCTTTATTCGAAGAACCTTGTTTTTCTACAGTTCCTTGTTTGCAGGCACTCAAACATACTGGTATAAGTACCGAACATAAGACAAGTCCCCATTTTATTTTCTTCTTCATTCCATCTCCTCCTAATCTCATCCTCATTTTACCATCAATCACCCCTTTTGTCAGTCAAATAGATAAGGCTGGGACAAAAGTCCTAGCCTCTCAATTGTTTTTGGATTGTCGAACAAGGCGCAGTGGTTGAGTGGGCTCTACTACGCTGATTTCATCAGCTTTTACAGCCCTACTCAACTGTGCGGAGGTGGGACGACGAAATCGAATTCTAACGAAT
>JAWGIA010000037.1:0-15812 GCA_032560535.1 Streptococcus parasanguinis
CTCTACTACGCTGATTTCATCAGCTTTTACAGCCCTACTCAACTGTGCGGAGGTGGGACAACGAAATCGAATTCTAACGAATTACCGATTTCTGTCCCACTCTCTTTTCTTTCGCTGTTTGAAGCTTAATTTTTGGGCAAAGATTTGGTATAATGGAAGGTATGAAACATTCGGAAAAAGAATCACAATACCAGCTCTTGCTGGCTCAGTTAGACGCTCTCTTAACAGGAGAAAGCAATGCCTTGGCTAATCTGTCCAATGCCAGTGCGCTCTTAAATCAAGCCCTGCCTCGTTCGGTCTTTGCAGGTTTTTATTTGTATGACCAAACGGAATTAATCCTGGGACCTTTTCAGGGAGGTGTTTCTTGTGTCCATATCGCTCTTGGAAAGGGTGTCTGTGGAGAAGCAGCTCAAAAGCAGGAAACCATGATTGTCGATGATGTGCGCCAGCATGCCAACTATATTTCCTGTGATAGCCGGGCTATGAGTGAGATTGTGGTGCCTATGGTCAAGGACGGTCAGCTCCTTGGGGTTTTAGACCTGGATTCGGAGTGTGTCTCTGACTATGATCTGCTGGATCAGGAGTATTTAGAAAAGTTTGTCGCCCTCTTGATCGAAAAGACAAACTGGGACTTTAAGATGTTTGGAGTTAAGAACTAATGTATCAAGCTTTATATCGGAAATACCGTAGCCAGACCTTTGGCCAATTGGTCGGCCAGCAAGTGGTGGCACGGACATTGAGACAGGCAGTGGAGCAGGAGAAGATCAGCCATGCCTATCTCTTTTCTGGTCCTCGTGGTACTGGGAAAACCAGTGTGGCCAAGATCTTTGCTAAGGCTATGAACTGTCCTAATCAAGTCAATGGGGAGCCTTGTAACGACTGCTATATCTGTGAATCCATTACCAATGGGAGCCTAGAAGATGTCATTGAGATCGATGCAGCCTCCAACAATGGGGTCGATGAAATTCGCGATATTCGCGACAAGTCAACCTATGCTCCAAGTCTAGCCAAGCACAAGGTCTACATTATCGATGAGGTCCATATGCTCTCAACAGGGGCCTTTAATGCCTTGTTGAAGACGCTGGAAGAGCCGACGGAAAATGTGGTCTTTATCCTTGCAACAACGGAGTTACACAAGATTCCTGCGACCATTCTGTCACGGGTGCAACGCTTTGAATTCAAATCCATCAAACTGCCGGATATCGTTCACCATTTGGAAAGCATCCTAGCTACAGAAGGGATTGCCTATGAAGCAGATGCTGTGCAGATCATTGCTCGGCGCGCTGAAGGTGGGATGCGGGATGCCTTGTCCATTTTGGATCAAGCCCTGAGTCTGACTGCGGGTAGTGAGTTGACGACAGCAATCGCTGAAGAGATTACGGGCTCAATCAGCCTAGCTGCGCTCGATCACTACGTAGCTGCCATCCTGGCTCATGATGCGACAGCGGCGCTGGATCAGCTGGTGATTATCTTTGATAACGGGAAGAATATGGCCCGTTTCGTTACGGACTTACTTCAATACCTGAGAGATCTCTTGATTGTCCAGACAGGTGGCGAAAACACTCACGCTAGTGACTTGTTTGCGGCGAATCTTGAAGCCGATCAAGCCCGTCTTTTTGCCCTGATTGACCAGGCGACGACCAGTCTGGCGGACATCAAAAATAGTCTGCAACCGCGTATCTATACTGAAATGATGACCATTAAATTGGCTGAAAGCACAGGCCAAGTTTCTAACTCAGCTGCTGTGGAGGTTCCCTCCAATGTGCTAGCTCAGCTGGAAGACTTGAAGAAGGAAGTCGCTCAGCTTAAGCAACAGTTAGCGCAATCGGGTAGCAGTCTTCCTACTTCAAAACCGACAGTAGCTCGTCCAACCAAGTCGAGCAAGGGCTACCGTGCAGATCGAAACAAGGTCAACGCGATTTTGCAAGAGGCGGTCGAAAACCCAGAGTTGGCAAGGACCAACTTGATCCGTCTTCAGAACGCTTGGGGGGAAATTATCGAGAGCTTAGCAGGTGCGGATAAGGCCCTCTTAATCGGATCCCAGCCGGTCGCTGCCAATGAAAATCACGCTATTTTAGCCTTTGAGTCTGCCTTTAATGCTGAACAGACTATGAAGAGGGACAACCTCAATACCATGTTTGGAAATATCCTCAGCAATGCTGCGGGCTTCTCACCAGAGATTTTAGCGGTTTCGATGGAAGAATGGACCCAAATCCGGGCAGAGTTTTCGGCTAAGGCGCGTGGGCAAAAAGCGGAAGTGGTGGAAGAAGAGGAAAGTGTCATCCCTGAGGAATTTCACTTTTTATCCGATAAAATCACCCTGCAAGACGATTAATACATGAATTTTTTACTGAATCATGGTAAAATAATTTTATGAATAGAAAACAATTTGCAGTGATAGCAGTCTTTACTGCTATGGAGACTTATTTTTTCAATGAAGCGACCATGGCGGGTCAAATGCTCTTTGCATGTTTTTGGGCCCTCTTGATATTGCGCAATCTCCAAACAGCCTATATGGTGGAGAAAATTGCTAGTGCCATTGAAAAAGAAATCAGAAAGAAAAGAAAATAAAACCTTTGAAAAGAAATCTTTTTTCAAAGGTTTTTTTCTTGTTTTAAAAGGCTCCTTGGCATTGCTTGCGGTAATCTCCTGGGGAGAGGCCGACCTTCTGTTTAAAAGCCTTTGTAAAGTAGGAGTAGTTGTCATATCCCACCTGGAGGGCAACTTGGTAAATGGGGGTATCGCTTTGCGATAGCATCTCTTTTGCAGCGGCCATCCGTTTATCGGTGATGTATTTCACCAGGGTTTCGCCGGTGTCGCGCTTAAACATCCGTGCTAGATGATCTGGACTAAGAAAAACCATTTCGGCCAGCTTGGTGCGACTGATATCCTCCTTGTAATGGTGGTCGATGTAGTCGGTGATCCGCTGGATGAGATTGGATTGGTGTTCTAGATCGATCACATAATGGCGAGCAGAGCTCCAGTAATCCCCAATATAGGCTTCAAAAGCTTCGATGGCATGAAAACGCCGTTCGAAGAGAAATTGATGGTGTTTGTTTTGAAATAACTTGTGGGCGAGAATGCCGTTCTTGTCCAGATAAATCCCAATTTGCTGGGTCCAGTCTAGCTGGAGTTCACTCAGAGCTGAGAGCGGGATGCGATCTTGAGTCTCTAAGCTATGGATGATTTGGAGAAGCTGTTCCGTCTCTAGTTGATTTGTAAAAGTAAGCGATGTCCGATGAGCGGGCTTTTGAGGTTGTGGACCCAAAGAAGCATAGGAGTGGATACTGTTCCAATGGAAGACTTGTTCTTCACTGTATTGGCAGAGTTGCAGAGCCTTCATCAAGAGCGTCTCAAGGGAAATAGCATCTGAATAGAGAAGGATAGAGGATCGGTCTAAGTCTTGCTGGATCTTCTGCTGGATAGCCTCTAGGAAGTCTACACACTCTGTAGTCTGATTCTTTTTGAAGAGGCAGAGGTAGCGATCGGTCTGGCTTTCGATTTTACTGAGGGCGCAGTAGTGGACAGGGAAATCCAGGGAGAGATCCTTGATACAATGGCGGAGCTGCAAGCGCCAAGAAGGGACGCTGGGGTGAAAGTCTTCTTCAACTAAGTGGAGAGTGATGAGGACTAAGAGGTAGTCTTCATGTGGTTTGGGGCTATAACCCCGTTTTGTCACTTCTTGAAGGAGCTGTTCTGCTTGAGATGGACGTGGTTTTCGCAAGTAGTCATGCCAAAATTCAGCTTCTTTTTGTCCTTGCTGGGCTAATTGGGCCGCACTCTTGTGGCGCTTGATCTTATTGAGGGCTTTTTGAATGATAAATTCTAAGCGATCTGGGTCAATCGGCTTGAGGTAGTATTCAAAACTTTGGAGTTCAATGGCTTTTTGTGCATAATTGAAATCAGCATAATTGGTAAGGAAGATCGTTTGAATGTCATATTTTTCTGACCGGACCCAGGCTAGGAGATCTAGCCCACTGCCTAGTGGCATCTCGATATCACTGATCATGAGGGCGATTGGGTGACTTTGAATGATGGCTTGGGCTTGGCTCAGACTGGAGGCAGTATATACCTGCTCAATGCCCAAGGCTTCCCAATGGATGGTTTCCTGTAGGGCTTTAATGATAAAACGATCATCGTCAACGAGTAGGATATTCATGTGTGTCTCCTTTGTAGGGTTCATAAGGAAGGCTCAGTTGGATGCGGGCCCCTCCTTGGGATCCATTTGAAAATTGAAGCGTGTAGTGATCTGGATAGAGGAGATCTAGTCGTTCCCGTGCATTGGTCAAACCAATGTGGTGGCCATCTTCTGTGACTAAGGATTTTTTCTCTGCTAGATCTTGTAAGATAGCGGAGCTAAAACCAGGACCATTATCCTGAAGGCAAATAGCAAGGTGTTGGTTTGCTTCTTCATGAATGGAAAGCTGGATGTGGAAGGAATCTTGGAAAGAAAAGCCGTGTTTGATGGCATTTTCCACAAAGGTTTGTAACAGCAGAGGGGGAATAGCAGCATCTTTCAGACCAGGATCCCAGTCCAGGTCAAAGTGGATGCTGTCGCCATAGCGGATTTTCTGGATCTCTAGGTAATTTCGGATATGTTGGATTTCATCTGCTAAGCGATTGAAATCTTGGTTGGCTTGAAAGAGGTGACGCAAGTAGTTGGAAGTCACCTTGGTCAACTCCTCGATTTCCTTATAGTCCTTGGTTTGGAGCATGCTGTGAATCATGGAGAGCATGTTGAGGTAAAAGTGGGGTCGGACTTGATTTTTGAGGTAATTGAGTTCGACTTTTTTGAGATTGAGTTGCGCGTGGTAGGCTCGAATTTGGAGGTCTTTCATATGGATCAGAACCTGATTGAGCTTGTGATTGGCCTGATCGATCTCTAAGATCCCTTGGTCTTCGATTACATCTAGCTTGGTAGAAGCAGCATCTAGCTGAGAAAGACGCTGGGTGAGTCGTTTCATTGGCTGGATCATCCGTTGACGAATATAAAGGATCAGAATGGTAGAGAGAACGGCGATGATCAAAGGGACCAAGGAGAGAAGGGTTTCAAGTACGATATTTGTACGGAAAACGTCTCCGTAATCGACCGTCACATACAGATCAAAAGGCAGGTGGGTTTGATTGCTATCGGCTTGAATGACGGAATCTGTAGCATGAATCTGGTTGGGGCGATCGATGGATAAGCGCCCTTTTTTCCCAATATTGAGCTTTTGCAAGGGTTTTAAAATATCCTGGGTAGAAATGATGGCATAGATAGCCTTGCCCTTGTAATGGAGGGATTTTAAGAGATAATCATGCTGGTTCAGGCTGATTCGTTGCCATTTTTGATTGGTCTTGTCTGTTTCTTTGTCATAGGTTTTAAGATGATCTTTCAATTGTACATAGTCCAGGTAGGGCAGTTGAAGACTGGAGGCATTGAAAAAATGGGGGATATCTCTTGTCTCTATGAAAAAGGTAATGGGGCTATCCATCTGGTACTGAAACTCCGTAAAATCGATCCGCAATTTTTTTAGATTTTCATGAAAATCCGTGAAATCAAGCGGGGTATTGAGCTCTGTCAAATAGTCATTGTGACTAATAGTACTGTACATAAAACGCTCAACGGAGTGAAGCTCTGTGTTTAAGGAATCCGCATAGATATGAATCGAGTCCTCTAAATGGAGCATATTTTGGTGTTTAATAAAATTTCGGCTAATCCCACCAATCAAAAGGTTGATCAAGGTATTGACGACTAAGAGGAGAAAGAGTAGGCGCGAAAAAAATTGAATCGAGTGATCTCGTGTACTTCTGTGAATAGCTTTCATAATGAGCACCTCACATATATTATAGCACTATTTGAAAACAGATTCATGAATAAAACCGATATTAAAGTAAAAAAAATCGGGAAAGTGCATGTTTTTGTGTGGAGAAAACGGAAAAGTGAATGAAGATGCACGAAAAAGTTCTATAAAGATGGAAAAGATTCCTATAAAATAAAGGAGAAAGAAAAGGAGGGCCTTATGAAAAGCGAAGTTAATGCGAAGCAGAGCAAATGTAAGAAAAATATTCCTTTATATGTGCTGCTCCTGCCATCGATTATTTTATTGATTTTATTTGCCTATATCCCTATGGCGGGTCTAGTCATCGCTTTTAAAGATTACTCTCCCGCTACTGGGATATTTGGAAGTCCTTGGGCTGGTCTCAAGTATTTTAACCAGTTCTTCTCATCCTTCCAATTTGCAACAACCATGAAGAATACCTTGAAAATTTCTATTTACAGTATTCTGGTTGGTTTTCCCTTGCCGATTGTTCTAGCCATTATTTGCAACCAGATTCGTGTGGGCAAGTTCAAAAAAATCTTTCAAGTAACGACTTATTTGCCTCATTTTATCTCGACCATGGTCATGTGTGGGATGATTATTCTTTTTCTCTCTCCAAGTAGTGGACTGTTAGCCAATGTCCTCAAATTGGTCGGCTTAAAGATGCCTGCTCTCTTATCCAAACCGGGTAGCTTTGCAGGTGTCTATGTCTGGAGCGATGTCTGGCAACATATTGGTTGGGATAGTATCATCTATCTAGCCGCTCTATCGGCTATTGATCCGACCTTTTATGAGGCAGCGACCATGGACGGGGCGAGTCGATTGCAAAAAATCCGCCATATTGACTTACCCTTACTGTTACCAACGGCGATGATTCTCTTGATTCTCAGAGCAGGCAGTCTACTCAGTGTTGGTTTTGAAAAGGTCTTGCTCTTGCAAAATCCACTCAATCTAGCTGGAAGTGAAATCATTTCGACTTATGTCTACAAAGTGGGGATGATTAATTTTCAATATAGTTACTCGACAGCGATCGGTCTCTTTAATACCTTGGTTAACTTGATCATCTTACTGTCGGTCAACTGGTTTGCGAAACGCTATACCAAGACAGGATTGTTCTAGAAAGGAGGAGAAATTGTGAAATTGTTTCAACATGCGAGAAAGACCAAGTCAGAAATCCTCTTTGATGTTTTTATCTATGGTCTAGCGATTTGCTTGATTCTCTTGATTGTCTACCCTTTGTGGTTTGTCATTATCGCTTCATTCAGTAATCCGTCTGATGTGGCAACTGGTAAGGTTTGGTTTATCCCGAGAGAATGGCGACTAGACGGCTATCAACGCTTGATTGAGCAACCTTTGTTTCTAAAGAGCTATCTCAACACCATCCTCTACACGGTTGTAGGGACCATCGTTGCCCTGGTCATTAATATCCCGGCTGGTTACGCTTTGTCGCGAAAGGACCTCTTTGCTAAGAAATGGGTCAGTGTCTTCTTTATCGTTCCCATGTTTGTCTCTGGGGGCTTGATTCCCATTTATTTGACAGTGAAACAATTGGGCTTGCTCGATACCTTCTGGGTAATGGTCGTACCGTTTGCAGTATCTCCTTACAATATCGTTGTAGCTCGAACTTTCTTTAACAATAGTATTCCAGAAGGGATGTGGGAAGCCGCCCAGATCGATGGGTGTGGAACCATTCATTACTTCAGAAAGATCGTGCTCCCCTTGTCCAAGGCTATTATTGCCGTTATTGGACTTTGGACAGCAGTAGGGATCTGGAATTCTTGGTTCAATGCCTTGATTTATTTGACCAATGAAAATCTCCAACCCCTACAACTGATCCTGCGCCGTCTCTTAATTAGTAATCAAATGTTGCAATCGCAAGCAACAGGGGAGGTAGCTTCTGACCTCCGTATTAAGGCTGATATGATGAAATATGCAGCCATCGTTATCTCAACAGCACCGATTATGATGCTGTATCCATTCGTCCAAAAATACTTTAATCAAGGTGTCATGATAGGAGCCTTGAAAGAATAGGAGAAGATCATGAAAAACAGGAAATTTGCCTATCTGCTCCTTGGAGCAGCTGCTTTAGCTGGCTTGACGGCTTGTGGAGCTTCCACAAATAAATCAAGCACTGACAAGAATGATGGAAATACCTTCAAGATCACGACCGTTCGTTGGTCGGATTGGGGGGAAGACTATCACAAAGGTTTTCTAGATGATTCAGCCAAGGAATCAGGTATCAAGATCAAATGGGATACCATGGTGGCTGCAGACTGGTCTGATAAGAAATCCGTTCTTGTTGCCAGTGGAGATTTACCAGACGCTTTCTTGGGATCCAATGCCTTCACGGATTCTGAAATCGCTCAGAACCAAAACATGTTCATTCCATTGGAAGACTTGATCAAGGATAATATGCCAAACTTGAACAAGGCCTTTGAAAAAGAACCAAAATTAAAAGCCATGGTGACCAACCCAGATGGTCATATTTACAGTCTGCCTAAGAAATTGCCAATGCGGCCAATCGTCGGCAACCAGCTCTTTATTAATAAGAAATGGTTGGATAACCTTGGCTTGAAGATGCCCGAAACCTATGATGAATTGGTGACTGTTTTACAAGCCTTTAAGGATAAGGATGCTAATGGCAATGGGGATGTCAATGATGAAATTCCATTTGGTTCTGGTAACTTTGATCCGACCTTCTCTTATATTTTGCCATTCAACAACCGTCTGGGTGGAGATAATACCTATGAAATGTCAGTCAAAGATGGTAAACCGGTCTACCTCCGAACAGAAGAAAGTTATAAACAAGGGATAGCGGCGATGCATGAAGCCTACAAGAAAGGCTTGATCGACCCTGAACTCTTTACAGAAGATACCTCTATGTCTGTTGCCAAACGGATGGACAAGGGTGTGGCGCGTGTCGGCGTATCAAGTGGTTGGACAGCAGATGCAACCTTTGGCCAACATGCCAGCGAATATGCTCCTCTCCCAGCATTGAAAGGCCCAGATGGCAAACAATATGTCATTTCTGACCCAGATCATTTGAACTATGGACGCAATGAAATCCTGATCACAAATAAGTGCAAGGACCCTGCAAAATTGCTCAAATGGTTGGATAAATTCTACACGGATGATGCCAGCATCCAAAACTTCTATGGATCCTTTGGCATTGCGACTGAAAAAGATGGTGACAAGTACAAGGTCTTGGCTCCAAAAGATGGTAAATCTGCCGATGAATGGGCTTGGATTAATTCCCTTCGTGACTTTGGACCAAAATATGTGTCAGATGATATCAATAGTCATGTCGACATCGACCAAACGCAAGGTGATGGCCTCAAATTGAAGATGGACAAAGAATTGAAACAATACGCTTTGCCAGCATATCCAAATGTCATCTACTCTCAAGAAGAATTGAACAAATTGTCCTCTATTTATGTCGATATCAACTCCTATGTTACCCAACAAGCTTCTAAATGGGTAGTCGAAGGGGGCGTCGAAAAGGATTGGGACGATTACAAAGCAACATTGAAGAAGATGGGCATTGATGACTTTATGAAGATTCAACAGGATGCCTATGATCGTTACCAAAAAGAAGTGAAGTAACAGGAGTCTAAATGGATTCAAGTAAGTAACTCAGGGGCCTAAAGCCCCTGAGTGCTTCCTTGGAGGAAGTGGAAGAAAATAGAGATGAAGAACAAGGAGAAGAAGATGCAAAAATTATTTTCATTGGATGGACGCTTGGTCAAGACCTTGACCCGGTTGACAGACATCATTATCTTGAACACCTTGTTTATCGTTTGCTGCCTTCCGATTTTCACGATCGGTGCATCGCTTACCGCTTTAGCAACCATGTGGCACCGCTTGTTGAAAGGGGTAGATACGGATCTCGTCTTTCATTTTTTCCGAATCTTTCGAGCTAATTTCAAGCAAGCGACGGTGATTTGGTTGACTTGCCTAGGACTATCAGCCCTTCTTTATTTGGATTACTGTCTTTTTTCAAATACGGCGCTCTTAAGTGAGTATGGGATTTGGATTTTGCTTCCCTTTATCGTTCTTCTATGTGGAGGGATGACCTTGATCTTCCCTTATATCGGCCTCTTTGAAGACCCTACAAGAAAGGTCTGTCTGAATAGTTTCCTCATTGCTCTTTTAAATCCAATTCAAACCATCTTTCTTATCTTCTTCAATCTGGCAGTAGTTTATATCAGTCTTAGTAGTCCTGAACGGTTACTGACAGCTATTTATCTCTTCACCTTTGGTGGTTTCGCTCTTTGGAGCTTCTTGAATGTCCGACTGACCGATCAGATCTTTTCAAGGATCCAAGAAGGAGAAATCTTTGAAAAATAAAGTCAAGCAAGTGGGGCGTATGTGTTACTGATATTATTTAAATCGAATAAAGTTTTCTAGAAAATCTAGGAAACTTTTTCTATTTCATAAACATTTCACATTTCTTTTCTATAATAACTATAACAAATGATGAAAGCGTCCACATTGTATTGTCGTGGACCTTGAAATGGAGGGTGAGATCATGCTCTTACAACAGGCAATCGCCTATATTTCTCGAAAAAGAACGAGGAATCTGGTCCTCTTTCTGATTCTGCTCTTAATCCTCTCTTGCTTGTATTTCTGTTTTTCACTGATGCAAGTAGGAGGAAGGCTGGAGGATCATATCAAGCAGTCGGCTGGGACCAGCTTTGCCCTGACCAGTAAGCAGGGGGATAAGCCCTTTTCTCTGAAAGAAGCTGAAAAGGTGCAGCAGCTAGCTGGAGTTGGATCTATGGTTCCTCAATATGAAAGTCCCGTTCGTATTCTTGGTAAAGAAGCGGTGACGGGACAGCAATCGGTAGAACGGGATGATCTGGGTCAGGAAGCCAAGCAAGCGCTAGGCGCTGTCTTCACCCAGAAGACAGACCAGCACCTAGATTTCCGGAGTAGCAGTTTCCAACTGGTGCAAGGCAAGCACTTATCTGACAAGGCTCGCGGCCAGATCTTGATCCACGAAGAGTTGGCTAAGAAGAACAAGCTAAAGGTCGGAGATTCCTTGACCTTATCCAGCTTTCAGATGGGAGAGACTCCTGCCAAAGAGCAAACCTTTAAAATCGTTGGGATCTTTTCAGGTAAGAAACAGGAAAAATTCACAGGAATGACCTCTGATCTGAGTGAGAATCAAGTCTACCTCCCTTATGAGGATGCGACCAAGCTCCTTGGTCTCAGTCAGCAAGAAGTGACCCAGGTCACCTTTGGCGTCAAAGATCCTGAGAAAATCGATGCCCTCTTGAAGCAAGTTAAAAGCTTGGATCTGGATTGGCAATCGCTACGCGTGGTCGAAGATCGCAAGGCCTTTGACCAGATGAAAGAATCCTCTCAGACCCTGGAAGGCCTGGTACGGATCATGATGATCGTCCTCCTGGTGACAGGAGCTGGAGCTCTATCGCTCTTACTGAGTCTCTGGACACGGGAGCGGATCCACGAAATCGGGGTCCTCTTATCCATTGGGAAGAGCAAGGGCCGGATCTTTAGACAGTTCCTCTTGGAAGTGGTGCTGGTATCCTTACTAGCAGTGATCCCAGCCTTTCTCATCGGGCGGATGGTCAGCCATCGTTTCTTAGAGCAGTTTGTCGGACAGACCGGTCAACAGCAGACCCTAGAATTACTCAACCAAATCCCTCAAGGCCTTTCCTTAGGAATCGCCTATGCTAGCCTCTTGTGCTTGATCCTTCTGTCACTCGGTGTAACGACCAGCATGATCTGGCGCAAGAGTCCAAAAGAAATATTAACAAAAATGAGTTAAGGAGAAATGACACCTATGTTAGAACTCAAACAAGTATCCTATAGTTACCAAAGCTACCAAGAAGAGATCTTCTCAGACGTGAACTATCAGTTCGCAAATGGGACATTTTACAGCATTATCGGTCAGTCTGGAGCAGGGAAATCGACACTCCTCTCCCTCTTGGCTGGTCTGGACAATCCAAAGAAGGGGCAGGTTCTCTTTGATGGGGAGGATATCCAGACCAAAGGGTCTAGCTATCACCGCAAGCACCATGTCTCCCTGGTCTTTCAGAATTACAATCTGATTGACTATTTGACGCCACTGGAAAATGTCCGCCTGGTCAACAAACAAGCTGGGAAAGACATTCTCTTGGAATTGGGATTGGACGAAACGCAAATCAAACGCAATGTCCTGCAACTATCCGGAGGGCAGCAACAGCGGGTGGCTATTGCGCGTGCGCTCGTTTCAGAAGCACCTGTCATCTTGGCAGATGAGCCGACAGGAAACCTTGACGAACAGACAGCAGGTGACATTATTGCCATTTTGAAGAAGTTGGCCAAGGAACGCCAAAAATGTGTCATTGTCGTCACCCACAGTAAGGAAGTGGCAGAGGCCTCTGATGTGGTCTTGGAATTGAGTCGCCGTAGCCTCGTTGAGAAGAGCAAGTAAGGAGGGAATGCTATGTTGCGCAATGCTTTTGCTTATATCACACGGAAATGGCCCAAGTCTCTCTTGCTCTTTGCCATCATTCTCCTCATGGGGACCTTGAGCTTGATCGGACTCTCTATGAAGGGAGCGACCCAACAAGCTTCATCGGAAAGCCTGGGCTCCATCACCAATAGCTTCTCCATGCAGATCAACAGACGGACGAATCCGGGAACCCCTCGGGGAGCTGGGAATCTCAGAGGAGAAGATATCGAGAAAATCAGCCAGGTAGAGGGAATCACCTCCTCTATCAAGCGGATCAATGCCATCGCAGATATCCTAGACCACGAGATCATTGAGACCGAAGAAACCCTGCAAAATCAATCTCCAGAGCGGGCCAAGCACTTCAAGAATACCTTGATGGTGACGGGGGTCAATGACTCTTCAAAAGAAGATAAATTTGTCTCTGGAGCCTACAAGCTGGTCCAAGGGGAGCATCTGACAGACAAGGATAAAAACCAAATCCTCATGCACGAAGATTTGGCGAAAAAGAATGGCCTCAAGGTAGGCGATAAGGTGCGTCTCAAGTCTAATCTCTACGATGCTGACAATGAAAAAGGAGCCAATGAAACCGTCGAAGTGACCATTAAGGGTCTGTTCTCAGGGAAGAACCAAGCTCCTCTAACCTACGCCCAAGAATTGTATGAAGATACCCTCATCTCTGACCTAGATACAGCTGCCAAACTCTATGGCAATACCGTCCAAACAGCTACCTATGAGGATGCGACCTTCTTTGCCAAAGGGGATCAGGACTTCGATCAATTGATCGAAAAAATCAAAGCCTTGGATATCCCATGGAATTACTTTGACTTGGTTAAGAGCTCTTCCAACTATCCAGCCTTGCAAAAATCGATCAGCAGCATGTTCCAAGTGGCGGACTACTTGTTTATCGGTAGCCTCATCTTTGCTAGCTTGCTTCTCACCCTTCTCCTCGTCTTGTGGCTCAATGCTCGTCGCAGAGAAGTGGGTATCTTGCTAGCTCTGGGACTCTCCAAGGTGCAGATTGCAGGGCAATTCGTGGCAGAATTAGTCATGATTTCCATCCCAGCCTTCCTCCTCTCCTATGGAGTTGCAGGACTTCTTGCCAAAACAGTCGGAGATACGGTACTCAAGAACGTAACCAGTGGCATTGCCAAACAAATGGCTCAAGAATCCTCTGCAGCCAACCTTGGTGGTGGAGCTGAGGCAGAAAGCTTCAGTAAGACCCTGACAGACCTCCATATGGACATCCAACCGAGCCAATTGCTGGTGATTGTCTTGGTTGGCGGCCTCCTCTTGATTCTCGTATCCATCCTTTCTTCTCAATGGCTCTTGCATAAGAAACCAAAAGATCTCTTGGTGGATGTCGAATAAGAAATTGTTTTCTAAAATAGAAATAGGGTATAATAGGAGGTAGAAGAAGTTTCTTAGATAAAAGGAAAGTGTATGAAGATACTAATCGTAGAAGATGAAGTCCTGATTCGCGAAGGGATGAGCGACTATCTCATGGAATGTGGTTATGAAGTCTTTGAAGCAGGTGATGGGCAGGAGGCCCTGGACCTCTTTCACAGAGAGGCGCCAGATCTGGTCTTGCTGGATATCCAGCTCCCTATCCTCAATGGTTTGGAGGTCCTCAAGACCATCCGGAAGACCAGCTCGGTTCCTGTCCTCATGCTGACGGCCTTCCATGATGAAGACTATAAGTTGACAGCCTTTGGAGAGTTGGCAGATGGCTACCTGGAAAAACCCTTCTCCTTGTCCCTCTTGAAGGTCCGTATCGAAGCTATTTTTAAAAAGCTGCAGCCTTCCCGAGTCTTCACCTATGGAGAGGCACGGGTGGATTTTGAGAGCTACACAGCCAGTCTAGCTGGGCAAGCCATCTCCATGAATGCCAAGGAGTTGGAAATCTTGGAATACCTGCTCCAGCATGAAGGCAAGGCCCGGACCCGCTCTCAGATTCTCGATGCCGTCTGGAAGGAGACAGAGGAGATTCCTTTTGATCGGGTGATCGATGTCTATATCAAGGAACTACGAAAAAAACTAGAGCTGGACTGTATCGTTACGGTACGCAATGTCGGCTATAAATTGGAGAGACCATGACCAAACGGAGTATCTTTGCAAAGATCTTTCTGATCACCTTTGCCCTTTTTAGTGGCTTAGTCATCCTTCTACACGCTTCGGTTTACTTTATTTTCCCATCAACCTATATCGAGTCCCAGCGCCAGACGATCTTGAAGAAATCGCAAGCCCTGGCCAAGAGTTTTCAGGGTCAGGAAGAAGGGACCATTGAGTCGGTCATTGATCTTTATTCCAAGACCAATGATATCAAGGTCTCGATCAAGGGCAAGGAAAAACAAAATGCCCTAGAAGTCAAGGATGACTTGCTCCTGAACCCTGACAGCCAAAACAATTCCCTTGTCATTGAAGAGCGAAAGATCCAGACCAAAGAGGGAAAGGACTTGACCTTGCAATTCTTAGCAACTGTCGATTCCCAAAAGGAAGCGCGGGACATCAGTCTGGGCTTTCTTCCCTATAGTCTTCTGGCTTCCTTTGTTCTGTCACTGATTGCCTCCTATCTCTATGCCCGCATGATTTCTGCTCCGATCCTGGAGATCAAGCAAATGACCAAGCGGATGAAACGCTTGGATCGGACAGCCAGTCTTCCCATTCACTCGCAGGATGAGATCGGCGTCCTTAAGCAACAGATCAACGACCTCTATCACCATCTCCTAGAAGTGATCGACAATCTAGAGCAGCAGAAACAGGAAAATCTGAAATTGGAGCAGATGAAGGTCGAATTCCTACGGGGGGCCTCGCATGAGCTCAAGACGCCTCTAGCCAGCTTGAAGATTATCCTAGAAAATATGCGGGATAAGATCGGCCGCTACAAGGATCGGGACCGCTACCTGTCGGTCTCCCTCGATATTGTCGATGAGATGAACCAGATCGTTCTAGAAATCCTGTCCCTGTCCTCTGTCCAAGAATTGGCCGGAGACAAGGAGTGGATCCAGCTGGATCAAGTTTTAGAGCAGATCCTTGACCAGTACAAAGTCTTGGCTCACTCCCGCGCGCTCACGATTGACAATCAGATTCCAGCCAAACCAGTCTATATGGACCCAGCGATTCTGAAATTGGTCCTCTCAAATGTCATCAGCAATGCAGTCAAGCATTCGGATGCCGGTGGAGAGATCCAGCTCCGTCTCGAAGAAGAAGGGACGCACTTGGCAGTTGAAAATACCAGTCAAGAAATGGTAGAGACTGCTGAAATGCCAATGACCGCTAGCCGTCAGAAGAAGGAAGGCGGCTTGGGACTCTTCGTGGTCCAACACTTGCTAGACCATGAGGAACTGGCCTACCAATTTGACAAAACGGCTATGGGCTTGCGCTTCCGTATGGAACTGCCCAAAGAGCCACAAGAATAAAAAGAGGCTGGGACAAAAGTCCTAGCCTCTCAATTATTTTTGGATTGTTTAGCAAGACGCAGTGGTTGAGTGGGCTCTACTACGCTGATTTCATCAGCTTTTACAGCCCTACTCAACTGTGCGGAGGTGGGACGA
>JAWGIA010000038.1:0-20330 GCA_032560535.1 Streptococcus parasanguinis
GTAGGGCTGTAAAAGCTGATGAAATCAGCGTAGTAGAGCCCACTCAACCACTGCGTCTTGCTCGACAATCCAAAAATAATTGAGAGGCTAGGACTTTTGACCCAACCTCATTCTGTTCCTAGTTTTAGGAATTTTCCATTTTTATAGAGAGAAAAAGGTGTACAATGGAGGTGAAAAGGAAGGTGATTTCTATGGAAGAAAGGGATGTGATTCAAGAGGCAAGGACGACGATCACCCTTCTTCAAATAGCCTTTTTGAAAGGATGCACCCCCAGTCCTGATGCCTTTCGATTTCGAGAAAATCTAGATCAGATGTTGAAAGGTTTACGAAAGGCTAGGCGGGTAGACAATCGTCTGTTGATTGAGTTAGAAAAGTTTTATCAGACTGCCAGTCTATTGATTGGTCTGGGTGGGCTAGCTTTGAACGAAGAGGCCTTTCAAGCTTGGCGAGCTTATGATCACTGGCATTACGAGGTTGTGAAGCCTCAGTTACAGGTCTATGGACCGACGGTGCTTTTGTAGTTGATGTGCCTGGTGCTTGTCCACAGATATTCAGAGGAGGTGTTGGTCATGGTAGTCCTTCATGATTTTCTACATCAGTTAATCCTATCGTTTTGGAACTTTTATTACTCGCTCTTTTTCTTATTTGAAAAATAAGAAGGATTGAATCCCTTTTACATATAGTAGAAGGGATTTTTGATGCAGAATCCTTGAAAATCTGAGGCTCTTGGATTATGATGGAGCTAATAGATAAGAAGTGTTCCTTTTAGGGAATGCGGAAAGCGAGGAAGAAAGATGGCAGAGATTTATATAGCAGGTGGCTGTTTTTGGGGCTTGGAGGAGTATTTTTCACGGATCCCCGGTGTAGAACAGACGACGGTGGGCTATGCCAATGGCCAGGTAGAGACAACCAATTACCAACTGATCAAGGAAACGGATCATGCAGAGACTGTACAAGTTATCTACGATCCAGACAAGATCACTCTACGAGCGATTCTGCTCTACTATTTCCGGGTGATCGATCCCTTATCCATTAACAAACAGGGAAATGATCGAGGCCGCCAATATCGAACCGGTGTCTATTATACAGACGAGGCAGATCGTGAAGTGATTGCCCAAGTGTTTGCGGAAGAAGAGAAGCAACTGGGTAGCAAAATCGCGGTTGAACTAGAACCCTTGCGCCACTATATCTTGGCTGAGGACTACCACCAAGACTACCTTAAGAAGAATCCTGGAGGCTATTGCCATATCGATGTGACAGATGCTGAGCAGCCCTTGATTGATCCAGCAGCCTATCAGAAGCCAGATCAAGAAACCTTAAAGGCGAAACTGACAGCAGAGCAGTACCAAGTCACTCAAGAAAGCGCGACGGAACGTCCTTTCCACAATGCCTATGATCAGACCTTTGAAGAGGGGATCTATGTGGATATTACGACTGGGGAGCCTCTCTTCTTTGCCAAGGATAAGTTTGCTTCTGGCTGTGGATGGCCAAGTTTCTCTCGTCCCATTGCCAAAGATGTTATCCACTATTACCAAGATCAAAGCCACGGTATGGAGCGGATCGAAGTTCGTTCCCGCTCAGGCAATGCCCATCTAGGACATGTCTTCACAGATGGACCAAAAGACCAAGGAGGTCTTCGCTATTGTATCAATTCGGCCTCTCTGCGCTTTATTCCAAAAGATGAAATGGAGCAAGAAGGTTATGGATATTTGTTAAAAGCTTTGGAATAAGTAGGTCTTTCTCGCAGATCGAAAAACGGAGTTTATGATGAAAAATAGAAATTTGTGGCGAATGATTTTTACGCTTTCAGCTATGGTAACTCTGATTGGATTAGGATTTACTGCCTATAATCATTTTATATTCCATCAACCTTTTATGAATCGGACGACAAAAGGGTTACTTTCGGCCTTTTTCCTAAGTCTTGTCATGGTTGCAATCAGCTTGTCCAAATCAAACGATAAGAAGTGATGATCGATCATTTACATGAATCCATCAACTGTGCAGGAGCAGGACGATGAAGCGTTTCTAAACAATAGCGCTTCTGTCCTGCTCTCTTTTTTCTCTTCTTAAAAATTGTGATACAATGAAGAGAAAGTATTTCAATGACAGCTCAATTTGTTGGCGGATCATTGGAGAAACTAGGTACGAAGAAGAGGTAGGAATGTTAGAGAAGTTGGAGAGTGTGAAAGGGACCATCAAAACGATGGGGAAAGAGCTATCGGCGGCCTTTGATTGGGCTTTTGATCGTCTCTTTTCAAAGATTCGGCTGACCAATGAACAGTTTGTCTATGTGCTCTTGTCTGTTGTTTTTATCGTGGCCAATGCCATTTTGTGGGTGCAAAAGTTCCAAGGCTTTCCGATTACTGCAACCGAACGGCCAGAGGTTGTGTACAAGGCAACAACACCGGCTGATCAGATTCCTCATACAGCGCGGATCATGGCCAATGGAGATCAGCTCTACCATGATTTGGTCTATATGAGCGCACAAAAAGAAGATGGGACCTATGATTTTCATGAAAATTATGAGTATGTCAAACCCTGGCTACAAAAGGCGGATCTAGCCTTGGGTGATTTTGAGGGAACCATTAACCCCAATTATTATTTGTCAGGATATCCTCTTTTTAATGCGCCGAGCGAAGTCGTACCAGCCATCAAGGATGCTGGTTATGATGTCATGGATTTGGGACACAACCATATCTTGGATTCAGGTCTAGAAGGAGTCTATTCGACAGCTAAGGCCTTTGAAGATGCAGGCATCACACCTGTCGGTGTATACACGCATGAAAAGAGAGGGCAGGCCCCCTTGGTGATCAAGGAAGTGAATGGCATCAAGATTGCTATTCTAGCCTACGCTTATGGGTTTAATGGAATGGAAACGACCCTTACTCCAGAGGAGCAAGCAGATGTCTTGTCTGATCTGGATGAAGAGCGGATGAAGGCGGAGATCCAAAAGGCGGAGCAAGAGGCCGATATTACCATTGTCATGCCCCAAATGGGAATTGAGTACCAATTGGAGCCGACAGAAGAGCAAAAAGAGCTCTATCATAAGATGGTTTCTTGGGGAGCTGATATCGTCTTTGGTGGGCATCCCCATGTTGTAGAGCCTGCTGAAGTGGTCAATAAAGATGGTCAAAACAAGCTCATCATCTACTCGATGGGGAATTTCCTGTCCAATCAGCGTCTGGAAACCATGGGAGATGTGGAGACTGCCCAATGGACAGAGCGAGGGGTCTTGATGGATGTGACCATCGAAAAGGTTGGTCGCAAGACACGGATTAAGACGGCTACTGCTCATCCAACCTGGGTCAGTCGGACTCCGAAGGGAACCTATTCTCCTGAAGGCTATGACTTGTACAAGTACCAGACCTATATCTTGGAAGATTTTATCCAGGGTGGCAAGTACCGCGACAAGCTGGATGAGGAGACCAAGGAGAGAGTGGACACGGCTTACCGAGAAATGAAGGAACATGTTCACTTGGATTGGCCTCAGAGTGGAAAGGAATAGAGTATGGAAGGAAATGTAAACTGGATTCCGCTAGGGATCCTAGGATTGATCGTGGTGATTTGGGCAACCAAATTTCTCACGGCCATTCGCCTCAAGCAAAAGCTGAAGAAGGCTTGGGACGGGGCGCCTTTCTTTCGTAAGAAAGATACAGAAGAAAGTTTGATAGACAGTCTGGCTTATCCAGCTAAGGGAAGGACGATCGATAGCCAAGTGGATGATCAGACCTGGCATGATTTGGCTTTGGATGCGGTCTTTGATCAGCTCAATTACACCCAATCGAGCCTTGGGGCAGAAGCTCTCTATCACAAAATGCGCCTGCTGGAATTCCAGCCTCAGGATCAGCTTCATGACTTAGAAGCCTTCTTTGAAGAGCATCCGGATTTGCGGCTCAAGGTCCAGGTCATTTTCAACCAACTGGGTAAGAAGAATCACAACATGGCGCGTAGCATTGTCGCAAATCCTGGCAAGCATTATGCAGGTTTGCCCCTCTATATAGCCTTGGCCTGTCTTCCAATCCTCTGTCTCTTTGCCATCCCCTTTGAGCCAGTTGGGGCGATTACCCTCTTGGTGATCAGTGTGGTCTTTAATATCGTCTTTTCAAGTTTGCGCAATTGGTCTAATAAAATCCGTCTGGACAATGTTAGTTATCTGGTCCGCATCTTTGCTTCGGCAGAACGCTTGAGCCATCTAGCCTTGCCACAACAAGAAGAACTCAAGCAGGCGGTCAAACCCTTTAAGAAAACGCGGATCCTTGCCAGTGTCTTGCAGAGTCCAACGGGGACTTCTGAGATGGAAATTGTTCTCCTCTACCTCAACGTTCTCTTTTTACTCCCGCAGATCGCTCAGGTCTATATTTACAATCAGGTGAAAGCTCATCAAAAAGAGGCCCAGAAACTTCTGGATCTCCTTGGAGAGATGGAAGTCGCCATTAGTCTCTTGCGCCATAAGCGGGATCTAGAAGTGGTCTGCCAGCCAGTCTTTACAGAGACGGGTGGCATTGAGGGCGAGACGCTCTATCATCCTTTGCTGTCCAATCCGATTGCGAATGATGTGCATTTTCAAAAAAATATGGTCATCAGTGGGGACAATGCGTCCGGGAAATCGACCTATTTGAAAACTGTCGCCATCAATGCCATTCTGGCTCAAGGGTTAGGCTTTGCCTATGGCGAAAGATTAGCCCTTCCCTATGGTCATGTCCTAACGGCTATGGATGTGAGCGATGATATTGAAGTTGGAGATAGCTACTTTATCACTGAGAGTAAAGCTATTTTACGTATGATTCAGCATCTGAAAAAGCCTGGCTTTCACTACTTCTTTATTGACGAGCTCTTTAAGGGGACCAATACTATCGAGCGGATCGGATCAGGCCTTGGGATTGTCCGCTGGTTGGCTGCCCAAAACTGCCTCTACATGATCTCCAGTCATGATATTGAGCTGGTCTCAGCTTCTGGTGAGGTCAATGATAATTACCATTTTGATAGTCGCTATGTGGATGGCAAGATCGTCTTTGACTACCAGATCAAACCAGGGTCAGCCGTGACCAAGAATGCGGTCAATACCCTAGAAAGCCTGCATTATCCAGAGGAGATTACGCAAACAGCCAAGGACTTGATTGACCAGTATGAAGAGACGGGATACTGGTCTTTGAAAGCGATTGAAAAAGAATGAAAATGAATAAAGGAGTTTGTAAATGATCGGTTTAGGGACCTTCTATAATGCCTTAGGGGTCGTATTTGGTGGGCTTTTAGGACTGCTCATCGGTCAACGTTTGTCAGAAGATTTTCATGAGACCCTTCTGAAAGTGACGGGTGTTGCTGTTTTTGTCTTGGGCATCGCAGGGACCTTGGAAAAGATGCTGGTGGTGCATGGAAGTCATGTAGAAAGTCACGGCAGTATGATGTTGATTCTGAGTCTAGTGATCGGGACCGTTATCGGGGAACTCTTGAAGATTGAGGAGGGCTTTGAGCGACTGGGAACCTGGCTGAAGGAAAAGACGGGCAACCAAGGCGATACCGGTTTTGTTGATGCCTTTATGACCACGGCCTTGACCATTTGTATCGGGGCTATGGCGGTGGTTGGAGCTGTCCAGGATGGCCTGACAGGCGACACCTCGACCTTGTTGGCCAAAGCTATTCTCGATATGGTTATCGTTCTGGTCTTGACCGTTTCAAAAGGAAAGGGCGCGATCTTTGCGGTGGTTCCACTCGTGATCCTTCAGGGATTGATCACGCTGTTGGCCCATTTGATCGCACCGATCATGACTCCGCAAGCCCTTTCGAATCTGTCCCTAGTTGGCTCCAGCCTCATTCTCTGTGTAGGGATCAATCTCATCTGGGGCAAACGAATCAAGGTCGCCAATCTCCTTCCAGCAGTGCTAATTGCCATTATTTGGGCTTTTGTCGGGTGAAAAATAGAAGCTAAGCAGTAGCTTCAGATTTAAGACAAAGTCAACTTAAAAACTTTCCTTAGGTGAGTACGGACGTCAGCGAACTTCGTAGAAGTTCCATGACTAATTATTGAGCCTAAGGTCTCAATAATTCCGAGTGCCTGACTAAAAATAGGAACTCATTTTTACTTACTTTTAGAATCGATTAACTTATTTTACTTTTAAATAGTTTGTCTCATTCTAAAGTTAACCGGTAAAGACTGGTTAGTTTTTTTGCTTGTCCTTGTGCTCTTGTTAGAAAAATGGCGGTGCTCCAAAAAGGAGGAACATTATCTTTTTTGCAAATACGGGAATTCATTTATGGAAAACCTGATTTTTGGTATGATAGTCGTAATTTCGAATAGGGAGGTTGGAGTCGCCATGAGTGATTTGAATCAGACAGTTGAATTTATTAAAGAAATCGAGAAATTAAAGTCAGTAACAAGGTTTAATAGAACTCTTGATGGACGGTTTGAAAATAGTGCCGAGCATTCCTGGCAGGGTGCGATAGCTGCGATGGTTCTGCAAGATTATTATCCCGAAAAATTGAATATGGAAAAGGTCATGTTTCTGTTATTGATTCATGATTTAGGTGAGGTTTATGCTGGAGATACTTGGGTGTTTGATGATGAAAAAAAGCTTCATTCTCATGATAGAGAGTTAGCATCTATAGAAAAAACAATGAGCCTCCTTCCAGAAGCAACCTATTTGAATATGAAAAATTCGTGGTTGGAGTTTGAAAAAGGGCAGAGTCCTGAGGCAAGATATGCAAGAGTGATTGACGCATTGGTACCACTGATTAATCACTTGGAAGTGTCAGAAGTCAATTATAATCCTGATCATATCCGTTCAGAGATGGTATTAGAAAAGAAAAAGTTCATAAAAAGTGAATCGGAAGAATTATGGAAACTGACAGAAGAGTTGGTTCAGGAAAGTGTGGAAAAGGGCTTATATTCATAAGATCCCCTGGCCATCAGTAGGAACCTTCAACCCAAGAGGAAGCCACCTGTTTTCACGGGTGGTTTTGACTGGCTTGATCTGTGGTATAATGGAACCAGATAATTTACACCCTTTGAAAGGGAAAAGGTTAGATTGTATGATTAAGTTGATTGCAACAGATATGGATGGAACCTTATTAGATGAGCGAGGAGAGGTAGATCTTCCGCGCCTGGAAAGGCTATTGGACCACTTGGATCAAAAAGGGATTCGCTTTGTCATTGCGACGGGAAATGAAATCCATCGCATGCGCCAGCTCTTGGGTCCTTTGGTCAAACGGGTGACTCTAGTCGTCGCCAACGGAGCTCGGATTTTTGAAGATGATCAGATGATTCTAGGAAAATTCTGGGATCGAGAACTAGTAGAGGCGGTTCTTGCTTATTTTAAGGGGCGGGAAATTTCAGACCAGCTGGTTGTGTCAGCTGTCAATGGTGGCTTTGTCAAGGAAGGAACGGTCTTTACAGAAGTTGAGAAATTCATGCAGCCAGAAGTGATTGAAGCCTTGTACAAGCGGATGAAGTTTGTTCCGGAATTGACAGCAGATCTATTTGATCAGGTGCTTAAAATGAGCTTGGTGGTAGGCTTGGATCGTCTTGATCAAGTGAGCCAGGAAGTCCAACAAGCTTTTGGAGATCAGCTCATGGCGGTTTCGAGCGGTTTTGGCAGCATGGATCTCTTACAAGCTGGCATTCACAAGGCTTGGGGACTGGCTCAATTAATGGAGATGTGGCAGCTTAACGCCAGCCAGGTCATGGCCTTTGGTGATAGTGGAAACGACATCGAAATGCTTGAAATGGCAGGTCACTCCTATGCTGTAGCCAATGCAGAAGAAGCTGTCAAAGCTGTTGCCAAACACCTAGCACCGAGCCATCAAGAAGGTGGTGTCTACCAGGTGATCGAAGAGTATCTAGGATTGACCCCCTGGGAACAAGTGAAGGGAGAGAAATAGATGGCGGTACAACTGTTAGAAGACTGGCTCTTAAAGGAGCAGGAGAAAATCATAACAACCTATCGGGAACTCAATCAAGCCCCTCTGAAGGAGCCTGGTTTGATCTTTATCGGAGACTCCATCGTAGAGTATTTTCCCATTCATGAACTATTACAAAGTCCCAAGCACATGGTCAATCGAGGAGTGCGAGGCTATAAGACGGGTCTTCTTCGTGAGCATCTAGACGCCCATGTCTTTGGAACGGCGGTGGATCAGATCTTTCTCTTGATCGGGACCAATGATATCGGAAAAGAAATTCCTCAAAAGGAAACCTTAGACAATGTAGAAGCGGTCTTACAAGCAATTATGAGGGACTTTCCGCTGACCCACATCAACCTGATCTCGGTTTTACCGGTGAGTCAAGAAGAGCGCTACAAACAAAAGGTCTATGTGCGGACCAATGAAAAAATTCAGGCCCTCAACCAGGCCTATCGCGAATTGGCCCAGGCCTACCACCAGGTCAGCTATATTGATGTGTATTCGTCTTTATTGGATGAAAAGAGGCAGTTGGCAGAAGCCTATACGACAGATGGCCTCCATCTAAGTGTGGCCGGGTATCGCATCCTATCCCAAGCTCTGCAGGAGATAGTATAGAGACAAAAATAGGGAGCGAAAAAAGCCCAACTAGACAAATCTTCAAAGGAAGATTTGTTTTTTTTAAATCTTTTGGTTGACAAATGTAAATCTTAGGAGTAGAATAGCATCATAAGATTTACAAATGTAGATTTAGAAAGGAGAAGCCATGCAAATTTCCAATGCGGAATGGCGCATCATGAAAATTATCTGGATGGAAGGCAAGCAGACCAGCAGGGATTTGATCGCCGTCTTGTCCGAGCGCTTTGACTGGTCGAAGTCGACCATCAAGACCCTCTTGACGCGCTTGGTTGAAAAGGGCTGTCTGACCAGAGAAAAATCTGGCAAAGCCTTTGTCTACTCGGCTTTGTTGAAGCAGGACCAGAGTTTAGACTTGGTGGTTGAGGAGGTGAAAGACAAGGTTTGCTCAAAAAGAATTGTCCAGGTGCTTGAAAACTTGATTCAGGAGAGTGACTTTACGCTTGCAGATCTTAATCAGCTGCAGCAGGTCCTGGAAGAAAAGAAAGCAGAGGCTGTCGAAACAGTCCCTTGCAATTGTATGTAATAGAAAGAAGGAAATTCCATGTTTGGATTGTTAATTAGTATTGTTTGTTTACTTTTGGTTGCTTTTATTGCTTGGTGGTTCTTTGCAGAGCATGAAAAGGTAAGCGGCCACGCTCGTCAGAAATCAGGTTATCAAGAAATTGAAGTCGAAGTCATGGGGGGCTATTCGCCTGAAACCATTGTCCTGAAAAAAAATGTTCCAGCCCGGATCATCTTTAATCGCAAGGATCCATCTTCATGTCTGGATCAAGTGATCTTTCCAGACTTTGGGGTGCATGAAGCTTTGCCTTTGGGTGAAAAACATGTCATTGAAATTACGCCAGAAAAAGCGGGCGAATATGGTTATTCATGTGGTATGAACATGATGCATGGTCACATGATTGTGGAATAAAGGAGTAGGTATGGCAGAAAAACAAAAAGCAGTTGTGGAAAACGGAGTGCAAAAGATCCGTATTACAGCAGAAAAGGGCTATAGTCCCAAAGAATTTCAACTTCAAAAAGGGATTCCTGCTGAAATCACCTTCCATCGGGTCAATCCATCCGGCTGTTACAAGGAGATTTTGTTTGAAGATCAGGGAATTTTAGAACCTTTGGAAGTTGGTGTGGATAAGGTCATTTCCTTTACCCCAACAGAAACAGGGGACTTTGAGTTCTCTTGTGGAATGAAGATGCAAAAGGGTTCCTACACGGTTGTGGAAAAACGCCGTCGTGTCTTGAGTTTGCTGGATCGTTTTTGGATCACCAGTATCTTCACCTTGCCGTTATTGATCTTGATGATTGGGATGGTAGCAGGTTTTGTGTCGCATCCAGTTAGTCACTGGGGGACCTTTATCGCGACAACGCCGATTATGCTAGTGGCAGGTGTGCCGTTTATCAAGAGTGCCTGGGCCTCATTTAAGAAGCACCATTCCAATATGGATACCTTGGTAGCTCTTGGAACCCTGGTAGCCTATGTCTATAGTGTATTTGCCCTTTTTACTGGTCAGCCAGTATACTTTGAGGCTGCGGGTTTTATCATCTTCTTTATCCTCTTAGGGCAAATCTTTGAGGAACGGATGCGTAACAATGCCTCCGAGGCTGTGGAAAAGTTGTTGGATTTGCAGGCAAAAACGGCTCAAGTTCTCCGTGATGGGAACTATGTCGAGGTGGCGGCAGAAGATATCCAAATTGATGACTTGATTCGGGTCCGTCCTGGGGAAAAGATCGCGGTTGATGGGACGATTGTAGAAGGAAGTACGACCATTGATGAGTCGATGGTGACAGGTGAAAGCTTGCCTGTGGAAAAATCAGTTGGTGATGCAGTTATCGGCTCCACTATCAACAGCAATGGGACCATTCTCTTTAAGGCTGAAAAAGTCGGTAGTGAGACCCTCTTATCTCAAATTGTGGACTTTGTCAAAATGGCCCAATCCAGTCGTGCTCCTATTCAAGATTTGACGGATAAGATTTCAGGTATCTTTGTTCCAGTGGTGACGATTTTGGCCATTGCGACTTTCTGGGTTTGGTCCGTGCTTCTGGGTGCGTCGCTTCAAGAGGCCATGCTCTACGCAGTCTCTGTCCTCATTATTGCCTGTCCTTGTGCCCTTGGTTTAGCAACCCCAACAGCTCTGATGGTCGGAACCGGCCGTAGTGCCAAGATGGGGGTTCTGATTAAAAATGGAACAGTTCTTCAAGAAGTGCAAAAGATTCAAACCGTTGTGTTTGATAAGACAGGGACTATTACCATTGGCCAACCACTTGTAACCGATGTTGTAGGAGATGAAGCGCGTGTCTTGACACTGGCTGCTAGTCTTGAAACTTTTTCAGAACATCCCCTAGCGCAAGCGGTTTTATCACGAGCAGAAGAAAAAGGTTTGGTGCTAACCCCTGTGGAAAACTTCCAAGCGATTGAAGGAAAAGGGGTCCAAGGTCAGATCGACCAGCAGTTGGTGACCTTGGGAAATGGCAAACTTCATGACGGGACAGCGATGGATCCGGAGCTTGAAAAACGGATGGTAGAGTTGCAAGAGCAGGCCAAAACAGTGATCAGTTTGTCTGTGGATGGGCAAGTGATTGGCTTGATTGCCATTCAAGATGCTCCGAAGGCCAGCTCAAAAGAAGCGATCAAAAAGCTCAAAGAACGGGGCTTGAAAACGGTCATGTTAACAGGGGATAATGAACGGGTGGCCCAAGCTATTGCTAAGCAAGTGGGAATTGACACCGTGATTGCTGATGTCCTTCCTCAAGAAAAAGCCAGCGCCATCCAAAAACTGCAAGAAAGTAGTAAGGTAGCCTTTGTTGGAGATGGGATCAATGATGCTCCAGCTCTCTCGATCGCGGATGTGGGGATCGCTATGGGATCTGGAACGGATATTGCGATCGAGTCCGGTGGCATCGTGCTCACGCAAAATGATTTGCTTGGCGTTGTGCGCGCCTTTGACATGAGTCAAAAGACCTTCCGCCGGATCTTGCTCAATCTATTCTGGGCCTCTATCTACAATATCCTTGGGATTCCAATTGCTGCTGGAGTCTTTGTAGGACTGGGATTGACCCTCAATCCAGAACTAGCAGGTCTTGCTATGGCCCTTAGTTCTGTGTCTGTTTTGACTAGCTCGCTGCTTCTCAATGTTGCGAAAATTGATTAACGAAAATAAGAAGTGATACAGAATTCTGTATCACTCTTTTTCTCTTTTACCTAGAGCGACGAGGGAAAAGAGGAGGTATCAAATTATAGTAAAATACCCTATTGTAGGATAGTTTGTGAAAATTTCTCAAAAAGAGCATCTGTTATGGAATAGGGATTGAGCATCTCTGAGCAGATCCTTATACATGTGAATCTCTTTGTGATAAATTAATACTGTAATCGTTTTGTAAATCGTTTTCATGAGAAAAGTCAGAAAAAACTCATTTTCAAGGCGAGATGATCACAAAGATGAAGTAGAAGCGCTATGCTGCATTTTAAGGGATCAAAATAGAATTAAAGGAGAGTTAGAATGACTCAAGGGAAAATTACTGCATCTGCAGCAATGCTTAATGTATTGAAAACATGGGGCGTAGATACGATCTACGGTATCCCATCTGGAACACTTAGCTCACTTATGGACGCTTTGGCTGAAGACAAAGATATCCGTTTCTTGCAAGTTCGTCACGAAGAAACTGGTGCTCTTGCAGCGGTTATGCAAGCTAAATTTGGTGGCTCTATCGGGGTTGCAGTTGGTTCAGGTGGACCTGGTGCGACTCACTTGATCAACGGTGTTTACGATGCAGCTATGGATAACACTCCATTCCTTGCCATTCTTGGATCACGTCCAGTTAATGAATTGAACATGGATGCTTTTCAAGAATTGAACCAAAACCCAATGTACAACGGTATCGCTGTTTACAACAAACGTGTAGCTTACGCAGAACAATTGCCAAAAGTAATCGATGAAGCTTGCCGTGCTGCCGTTTCTAAAAAAGGTCCAGCCGTTGTTGAAATTCCAGTAAACTTTGGTTTCCAAGAAATCGACGAAAACTCATACTACGGATCAGGTTCTTATGAACGTCACTTTATCGCTCCTGCCTTGAACGAAGTGGAAATTGACAAAGCAGTTGAAATCTTGAACAATGCTGAACGTCCAGTGATCTACGCTGGTTTCGGTGGAGTTGGTGCGGGTGATGTCATCACTGAATTGTCACGCAAGATCAAAGCACCAATCATCACAACTGGTAAAAACTTTGAGGCCTTCGAATGGAACTACGAAGGATTGACAGGTTCTGCTTACCGTGTTGGTTGGAAACCAGCCAACGAAGTGGTCTTTGAAGCAGACACAGTTCTTTTCCTTGGTTCAAACTTCCCATTTGCTGAAGTTTACGAAGCATTCAAGAATACTGAAAAATTCATCCAAGTCGATATCGACCCTTACAAACTTGGTAAACGTCATGCCCTAGACGCTTCAATCCTTGGTGATGCAGGTCAAGCAGCCAAAGCAATCCTTGATAAAGTGAATCCAGTTGAATCTACTCCATGGTGGCGTGCAAACGTTAAGAATAACCAAAACTGGCGCGACTACATGAACAAACTCGAAGGCAAAACTGAGGGTGCGCTTCAATTGTACCAAGTTTACAATGCCATCAACAAATATGCTGACGAAGATGCGATCTACTCAATCGACGTCGGTGACACTACTCAAACATCTACTCGTCACCTTCACATGACACCTAAGAACATGTGGCGTACATCTCCACTCTTTGCGACAATGGGTATCGCCCTTCCTGGTGGTATCGCTGCTAAGAAAGACAATCCAGATCGCCAAGTATGGAACATCATGGGTGACGGTGCATTCAACATGTGCTACCCAGACGTGATCACTAACGTTCAATACGACCTTCCAGTTATCAACGTTGTCTTCTCAAATGGTAAATATGCCTTCATCAAGGACAAATACGAAGACACAAACAAACACTTGTTTGGTTGTGACTTCCCTAATGCTGACTATGCGAAAATCGCTGAAGCTCAAGGAGCTATTGGATTTACAGTTGACCGTATCGAAGACATCGACGCAGTCGTTGCAGAAGCTGTTAAATTGAACAAAGAAGGTAAGACAGTTGTCATCGATGCTCGCATCACTCCACATCGTCCACTTCCAGTAGAAGTTCTTGAGTTGGATCCAAAACAACACTCAGAAGAAGCTATCAAAGCCTTCAAGGAAAAATACGAAGCAGAAGAACTCGTACCATTCCGCCTCTTCTTGGAAGAAGAAGGGTTGCAATCACGCGCAATCAAATAATTCTTCTCGTCGAAAATCAAAGAATAAACTGCGTTATCTTCACCTTGCCGTACTCCAGTACTGCCTGCGGTTCGATGCCTTGTTTATTCATTGATTTTCATAGAGAGAAACTTGAAAGATCGGAGTAATCCGGTCTTTTTGTGGAGAATAAGAAATGAATTTAAATCAATTAGATATTATCGTTTCAAATATTCCCCAGGTCTGTGCTGACTTGGAGCATATTTTGGATAAAAAAGCCGATTATGTTGACGACAGTTTTGCTCAGTTCACGATTGGCAGTCACTGTCTCATGTTGTCCCAAAATCATTTGGTTCCTTTGGAAAACTTTCAGTCAGGAATCATTCTTCATATCGAGGTTGAAGATGTAGACCAGAACTACAAACGATTGAAAGAGCTTGGTATTCAGGTTTTAAACGGTCCAGTTGTAACCGATTGGGGAACTGAAAGCCTGCTAGTTAAAGGCCCTTCCGGACTAGTGCTTGATTTTTATCGTATGAAGTAGGTAATTCTATTATCAAAAAATTTAAACGTTCTTGGAGTGGAACATAAAAAGATCGGAGTCATCCGGTCTTTTTATGTTCCCAAGTGTAGGAGTTACCTTAGAATAGGTTCAGTTTTTCATAGGATCTTGTAGGATTTTTTGGAAAGAGAAGGGTATAATAGAACTATCAAATCAAGTGAGGTGGGGAGATGACCGACAAACTTCAATTTCCAGATGGTTTCCTTTGGGGTGGAGCGACGGCTGCTAACCAGTGTGAGGGAGCTTATACTGAAGACGGCCGTGGCTTGGCCAATGTGGATGTGGTGCCGATTGGGCCTGACCGTCAAGCGATTATTACAGGTCAGAGAAAAATGTTCGACTTTGAAGAGGGTTATTTTTATCCGGCTAAAGATGGCATTGATATGTACCATCGCTACAAGGAAGACATTGCACTCTTTGGTGAAATGGGCTTTAAAACCTATCGTTTGTCCATTGCTTGGTCTCGGATCTTCCCACAAGGAGATGAACTAGAGCCGAATGAAGCAGGTCTACAGTTCTATGAAGACCTCTTTAAGGAGTGCCACAAGTATGGCATTGAACCCTTGGTGACCATTACCCACTTTGACTGTCCCATGCATTTGATTACCGAGTATGGAGGTTGGCGTAGTCGTAAGATGTTGGAATGTTATGAACGACTCTGCCGGACCCTCTTCACTCGCTACAAGTGCTTGGTCAAATACTGGCTAACCTTTAATGAGATCAATATGATCCTTCATGCGCCTTTTATGGGAGCAGGTCTCTGCTTTGAAGAAGGGGAGAATGAGGAGCAGGTCAAATACCAGGCGACTCACCATGAGTTGGTCGCTTCAGCCATTGCTACCAAGCTAGCCCATGAGATTGATCCCAACAATAAGGTGGGCTGTATGTTGGCAGCTGGGCAAAACTATCCGCATACCTGTGCTCCGCGAGATGTCTGGGCTGGTCTAGAAGAAGACCGCAAGAACTATTTCTTTATCGATGTGCAGGCGCGTGGGGAATACCCTAACTATGCTAAGAAAGAGTGGGAACGTCAGGGAATCACGGTTGAGATGACGGAGCAGGACCTTCAATTGTTGAAAGACCATACAGTGGACTTTATTTCCTTCTCCTACTATGCCAGTCGGGTCGCTTCAGGGGATCCAGCTGAAAGGGAAAAAACAGCGGGCAATATTTTTGCCTCTTTGAAGAACCCCTATCTAGAAAGCTCGGAATGGGGTTGGCAGATTGACCCTCTTGGTCTCCGCATTACGCTGAACACCATCTGGGATCGTTATCAAAAGCCGATGTTTATCGTAGAAAATGGACTAGGCGCCGTTGATACTCCAAATGAAGCAGGGGAGATTGAGGATGATTACCGGATTGCCTACCTGGCTGCCCACATCAAGGCCATGCGGGAGGCCATCCATGAAGATGGCGTTGTCCTCTGGGGCTATACGACTTGGGGATGTATTGATCTGGTCTCGGCCGGGACAGGAGAAATGAAGAAGCGCTACGGTTTTATCTATGTCGACCGGGACAACGAAGGCAAGGGAAGCTTGGATCGCTCACGTAAGAAATCCTTCTATTGGTACAAAGAAGTCATTGCGACAAATGGGGCTTCTGTTGAATAAAAGTTTTCGGTACTTGCTGGCCGACTCTCTCCTATAAACGAAAAAGCTTAGAATCCCAATTTCAAGATGGGGGCCTAAGCTTTTTGTATGTTGTTTAGCCAAGTCCTTACGAATTTACTGGTCGTAATCTAAGACATTGTTTTCGATTACAAACTTAGATTCAGCGGAAACGTTGGCTGCTCCTAGTTGCAACTGTGAACTTCCGTCTGGATCTAGGATATGCCACTGACCGTCCTTGTGGGCAAAGATAGCCTCAAATGTGACGTTATTGCTCTTGTCTCGAATGGGTAGAACAAATGCTTGATCTGTATTCTCTAAGAGAATCTCTTCTTTTTTTTCAAAGTTATAGATATAAAATTGCCCAGTTCTTTGTCCCAAACCATGGAGTTCATCGACTTTTTGCCAGTTCTCAAATTTTGTCCGAACCAGGGATTCATTATAAATCTTGTTGAAGGTTTCGTTGCGTTTCTTCGTTTCTTCCTCGTCTAATGATTTCTGAAACTCTGCAACCTTTTTAGTCGTTTGGATGGTTTGCTTGTTTTGCTCCCTGATTTGTTGTCGGTGGATGACTCGCATCATTCTTGCAGCAACGCCCAGGATGACAAGGATGGATACAAGGCTGATTTTAGTTTTGGCATTTTTTTTCATAGATGATTCTCCCTATTGTGTCATTGGTCCTATTATACCCTTTGAAAGAAAGAATCGTCAAGTTCATCTTGTGATGATCTAACATGCAGATCTACCTGGGGACAATAGAATTTTATCAGATTTTCATTGACGAAGGTCCCTTTATTTGATAGGCTAGGGGAATAGAACTGATTTCGCAAGAAAAGAAAAAAGGAGCGAGGCAAGTGGCACGGATTTTATTAATCGAGGATAATAATGATATCCAAGAAATTTTATACAGTCTCTTAAGTGAAGACCATGAGGTCCTTCAGGCTTTTTCAGGTACAGAAGGGCTGCGGCTCTTCCAGCAAGAAGCCGTTGATTTGGTCCTCCTGGATATCATGCTTCCAGGGAAAAATGGGGACCAGGTCCTCGAGGAGATCCGTTTGCAGAGTCAGGTGCCGGTCATCATGATGACCGCTCTTGGAGACAAACACCTCATTAGCCAGTACCTCCTTGCAGGGGCCAATGATTATATTGTCAAGCCTTTTAATCTGGATGAAGTGGCGGCTCGGGTGACGGTGCAGTTGAGAAATCAACCGACGGTAGCACAGGAAGCTCAATCGTCGCAAAAGCTATCCTTTAAGAATTTGGTCTTAAATCCAGAAACCTTTGAATTGGAGTCCGGCGAACAGACGCTTCGCTTGGGCAAAAAAGAATTTCAAATTTTTGAGACCTTGCTGGCGCATCCAAAGAAGATTTTTACCAAGGAAGAATTGTATGAGGCGGTCTGGGAAGAAGTCTATCTGCCTGGAGACAATACCCTCAATGCCCAATTAAGCAATCTTCGAAAGAAAATTGCCCAGCTTGACCCAGATGAGGACTATATTGAAACGGTCTGGGGCTTGGGTGTTCGCTTGAAAGGAGACAAGTAATGTGGGTTTTAGTTCTAATTCTTGTCGTCCTTGTCCTTCTCTTGGGACTGGGCTACCTTCGCCTACTCTCTGCTCTCAAAGATTTGCAGGAGCAGATTCAACAGAAGCTCCAAAATGGGAGTGGAGTACGGTTAACGTCACGTGTTTCAAAAAAAGAATTGGTCGCCTTGACCAAGCAGGTCAGTGATCTCTTTGATCAGATCGAGCGGACCAATCGGATTGCCTTTCAAGAGAAAAAGACCTTGGATATGGCCATTAGTAATATTGCCCACGATATCCGGACGCCTTTGACCATTGCATCGGGCTATACCCAACAAATCATCAAGGGTGGGACGCAGGAAGAGGAAAAGCTGAAGAAAATTGCTTCCAATCTTCAAGTCGTCTCAAAACGTTTGGAATCTCTCTTGGAATACAGACGCTTGATGGAGGGAGCCATTCAGCCTCGGATTTCAGACGTCGATCTCAGCCAAGTCCTGACTCAGCAGTTGTTCCAGTATTATGACAGCCTGTCTGAGGCGGGGATTGCCTTAGAGGTAGAGCTAGAAGAGCATCTTCATTATGCTACGGATCCTGAGCTTTGGGAGCGCCTCTTGCAAAATATGCTCAGCAATGTCCTCAAGCATGGAAAGGAGCAGGCCCGTTTGACCTTGACCTCAGACGCGGACACGATTCGGGTCGAGCTGCGCAATATTGTGCAACAACCGATCCAGCACTTAGACCAATTGGCTAGTCGATTCTACTCTGAAAATCTCTCGGATACAGAGGAGTCTTCTGGCTTGGGTCTCTACATTATTCAAAATTTTGTAGAGATCTTAGGCGGAGACTTGCAACTGGCGACGGAGGCAGATTGGTTTGTTTTGACCATTACACTAAGAGAAAAGGCTTGAGCATTGCTCAAGCCTTTTTGTTATAAATCTTTGTGTTTAAAAGTAGCGAGTCCTAGGAAGCCGAAAACAAGGATGAATCCAAGGGCGATTGAGAGGGTGTTGGTTGTTGCTGTGGTGCTCTGTACCAAGGAATATTGGAACTCCAAGTTTAGATAGTGGAGAATGTCAATATCTTTAAAGAAAAGCGCAGGTAGACTTAAGAGGATATTTCCAATGAAGTAGCCAACGAAGGCCAAGGTGATGGATTGGCTAGCATAGAGAAGGAAGGAAATGATGCTGACCCAAGCCAAGGTGCAGAGGAATTGAATCAGCACGGTCAGTCCAAAATGAGCAAGGAAGTGCTCTGGCATGGTGCCAAGTCCATTGTAGAGGGTCGCGATCAAGAAGACGAGACCATAAGAAACAAGAAATTGAAAGAGAGCAATGGTCAGGACAACAGCGCTTTTGGCAAAGTAGTAGCTAGTGCGCGAAACGCCATAGGCCAGACTATTCTTGTATAAGTTTTGTGTTAAGTCTGTTCCCAGAACCAAGGTGATGACAATAATGGTAAAGAGGATAGTCACACTGATGCTGGAAGAGTAGTTGGTCAAGGCTTTAAAGCCTGTCCAAACTTCGGTTGCTTGGGGTAATTTGGATTCCGTATTGACGCCGACGTGGCCGGTAGCTCCAAAGATGACTCCAGACAGGATGTTGAGTACGAGAATGGCTTCTGTAATCCAAAAACCTTTGGAGCGAAAAAGTCTGTAAAAATCTGCTTGAATGGTATGCAACATGATAAATCTCCTAAATGAAATATGTGGGATAAGTAATACGAGACGGTGGTTTGACTAGTCGACCAAGTCCGTAAAGAATTTCTCTAAATCTTGGCGGGCATAGTAGATTTCATCCACGTCAATATCCGCTTGAACGAGGGCTTTGACAATGACTTTAATATCATGAGTCTGTCCGAAGATATGGATTTCGCCGTCCTTATCGATGACCTTGATGCGGTGATGGAGCTGATCCTGAATCAGTTGACTCGCAAGGGCTAGCTGGCTAGTCTTGAGGATGATGTAATCTTCTCCTTGTTCTTCGAATTCAGCCTTGCTAATTTCTTTGATCAGGCGTCCTTGGTCGACAATGCCAAAGCGATTGGCAACCAGATAGAGTTCGGAGAGGATGTGGCTGGAAATGAGGATGGTCATTCCAAGTTCATCGTTGAGGCGCTTGATCATCTGACGGAATTCCTTGATTCCGACTGGATCGAGACCATTGATGGGTTCGTCCAAAATGAGGAAGTCGGGTTTGGCAATGAGCGCAATCGCAATTCCCAACCGTTGTTTCATCCCGAGTGAAAAATCACGGAATTTCTTCTTACCCGTATTATTCAGGCCGACATAGTTCAAGGTTTCTTTGATGACCTGGTCGGGATTGGGGATATGGCGAGCCTTGCAATAGTAGACCAGATTTTGATAAGCGGTCATATGCTTATGGGCCACGGGACTCTCAATGACGGAACCAACCCGTTTTAGGGCTTGCGTCCACTGGGAGCGATTTGTAGAAGAGAAGAGTGAGACGCTTCCGTCAGTTTCCTGAATTAGCTGGGTGATGACCTTGATGAGGGTGGTTTTCCCAGCACCGTTCTTACCGATCAGGCCGTAGACGTCGCCTTTACGAATGGTGAGATTCACATCATTTAAGGCGTATTGATGACCGAATTTTTTACTCAAATGGGAAATTTCTAATACTTTTTCCATGGTTTTCTCCTTCGTCCAAATGACTAGTTGTTTTCTTTACACTCTTAGTATACAGCTTGCTTTTCAAATAACTATCAAGCAATTCTCAAATATTTCTAAAAAAAGAGAGTGGGACAGAAATCGGTAATTCGTTAGAACTCGATTTCGTCGTCCCACCTCCGCACAGTTGAGTAGGGCTGTAAAAGCTGATGAAATCAGCGTAGTAGAGCCCACTCAACCACTGCGTCTTGCTCGACA
>JAWGIA010000039.1:0-12425 GCA_032560535.1 Streptococcus parasanguinis
AACTAAATTCGACTTAGCTAACAAGGACAACATCCAATCAGTAGGAATCTCAGATGACTACGATGAAACTAAGTTGGAACTTGATTCTACTAAGATCAAAGCTTACGATTCAGTAACAGGCGCAGAAGTAACAGATAAATTCGATATCGCTGTGAACAACGGTGTGATTACTGCAACCCTTAAAGATGGCTTCACTAAGTCACTTGGCGACGCAGAAAACACACAAGTTATTGACACAACTAAATTCGAATTCGGCCGTTACTACAAGTTCGACATCCCAACAACAGTGAAAGCTGATGTACCTGGTGGTGTGGATATTGAAAATACTGCGGCTCAAGTTGTAAACTACTACAACCCAACAACTAAGAAGGTTGAAAAACCAAGCAAACCAACTGAAAAACGTGTAAACAACGTTCCAGTTGAAGTAGAATTCAACTTCACTAAACGTATGGAAGGCCGTGAGCTTAAAGCTAACGAATTCAGCTTCGTGCTTAAAGATTCAGAAGGTAAGACTCTTGAAACTGTTAAGAACGATGCCTCAGGTAACGTTAAGTTCTCTAAACTTGAATTCAAGAAAGGTCAAGAAGGCGTTCACAACTACACAGTAGAAGAAGTTAAAGGAAGCGACGCAACCGTTACATACGACACCATGAAAGCGAATGTAACAGTCACAGTTAAACACGATGGTACTGCTAAAGTTCTTATCGCAACTGTAGGCGATATTGCGGATAAAGAATTTAACAACCGTGTAACACCTCCAGAAACTCCAGAATTCAATCCAGAAAAATATGTTCTAAACGAAAAAGAATTTGATTTGACTGGAACTTCATTATTAGATGATGATAAAGAGTTGGCAGACAAGTACGCAGATACCAATGCGAACCCATATGCGGACGATGCATCTAATAACGAAAAAGCGAATATCAATACTCAATCAGTTAAACCAGGTCAAAAACTTGTTTACCAAGTATGGTTGGATACAACTAAATTTGATGCAAACAACAAAGACCATATCCAATCAGTAGGAATCTCAGATGACTACGATGAGGCAAAAGTCAACGTTGAAGCTTCAGCTATTAAAGCATACGATGGTAAGACTGGTGCGGATGTAACAGCTAAATTCGATATCGCTGTGAACAATGGTGTGATTACTGCAACCCTTAAAGATGGCTTCACGAAGTCACTTGGCGACGCTGAAAACACTCAAATCATTGACACAACTAAATTCGAATTCGGACGTTACTACAAGTTTGATATTCCAGCAACTGTTAAAGCGGATGTTAAAGGTGGAGTAGACATCGAAAACACTGCGGCTCAAGTAGTCAACTACTATAACCCAGTAAGTAAGACTGTTGAAAAACCAAACAAACCAACTGAAAAACGTGTAAACAGCGTGCCAGTATCAGTAGAATTCAACTTCACTAAGAAATTGGAAGGCCGTGAGCTTAAAGCTAACGAGTTCAGCTTCGTATTGAAAGATTCAACAGGTAAAGTTGTTGAAACAGTTAAGAACGATGCGGCTGGTAACGTTAAGTTCTCTAAACTTGAGTTCAAGAAAGGTCAAGAAGGTGTTCACAACTACACAGTAGAAGAAGTTAAAGGTACTGACGGAACTGTCACTTACGATGCGATGAAAGCAGTAGTAACTGTAGAAGTTAAACATGACGGAACAGCGAAAGCTCTCATCACTAACGTAACGGATCCAGCAGATAAAGAATTCAATAATACTGTTCGTCCTCCAGAAACTCCTGATTTCAATCCAGAGAAATACATCTTGAACGAATCTAAATTCGATCTTACAGGTGTGAAACTTCTCGATGATGATAACGAGTTAGAACATAAAGTTGCGGACACAAATGCCAACCCATATGCGGATGGTACTGCCAACAACGAAGCTCAAAATATCAATACGAAGACACTTAAGAAAGGTGATAAAGTATACTACCAAGTATGGTTGGATACAACTAAATTCACTGAAGCACACAATATTCAATCTGTTGGTGTTACAGATAAATATGATAGTGCGAACTTGACTGTCAACGGAGCTGATATTAAGGCATACGACTCTGTAACAGGAGAAGATGTAACAGCTAAGTTTGATATCAAGGTTGAAAACGGTGTGATTACTGCAACTTCTAAAGCAGACTTGACTAAGTCACTTGGAGACGCAGAAAATACACAAGTCATCGACACAACTAAGTTGGCCTTTGGACGTTACTACAAGTTTGAAATTCCTGCAGAAATTAAACAATCTGCTCAAGATGGTGTGGACATTGAAAATACAGCTTCACAAATCGTACACCAATACGATCCAACTAAGAAGACTGTAGAAAAACCAGAAAAACCAACTGAAAAACGTGTAGTCAACATTCCAGTTAAGGTTCAATTCCAATTCACTAAGAAATTGGAAGGACGCACATTGAAAGCTGGTGAATTCAGCTTCGTTCTGAAAGACGAAAAAGGCAATGTGATCGAAACTGTGAAGAATGATGCGGCTGGTAAGATTACCTTCTCAAATCTTGAGTTCAAACGTGGTGAAGAAGGAACTCACCTCTACCATGTAGAAGAAATTCGTGGTACAGATTCTAGCGTTGTTTACGATAAGATGGTTGCGACCGTTGGTATCGTGGTGAATAAAGCAGGTAAGGTATTAGTGGCTACTACTAAGTTGCCAGAAGATACAGAGTTTAACAACACTGTTATTCCGCCAACACCGCCAACACCACCAACACCACCAACACCACCAACACCACCAACACCACCAACACCGCCAACACCACCAACACCACCAACACCGCCAACACCTACAACTCCTCCAGCTCCAGCACTTCCTGAAACTGGTGAAGAACAATCAGCATCTGCTGCATTGTTAGGTGCTGCACTTGGTATGGTTGGCCTTGCGGGACTTGCAAAACGCAAAAAACGCGAAGACTAAAATTGAGGTGACATCAGCAAACTTGTTGATGAGGTGACAATTTTAGATCCAACAGGAAGAGGCTTTGCTCGAAAGAGCAAGGCCTCTTTGTTTGGTATTGGAAACTTAGAAAAACATGCATAAATGTGATGAAAAAGTTTCAGTAAAATTCTATATATTCATTTCATTCGGTTACTAGTTTCAGTAAAATTCCATTGACTTGAAGTAGAGAAAACAGTATACTAGTAAAGCAATTTGATCTTTCAAACTGCCGGCAACAAGGGGAATGAATCCACTTTGAATTGGAATACAGTAGGGTTTGGAGTGGTAGTACTTCACACCCTTATTGTCGTCAGTCACCCTCATAAAAGGGATCTAGACTCTGAATGAGTTGTATAAATATAAAAAAACTTCCTTGGAACAGAATTCCATAGGAAGTTTCTTTGTGTTTGGGATCTAATCTTGTTTCTTTTTGTAAGGGATCAGACTGGACAAACCTGCTAAGATGCCAAGTCCAAGTAGGGCTAGCTGAGAGGTTTCTTCACCTGTTGCAGGTAGGTGAGTTCCTTCTTGAGGGGTGTTAGGAACAACTTCAGGTAGTTCCTCTTTTTGGCTTGTTGTTTCAAGAGGTTTCTCCTCTTCTTTGTTAGAGAGAAGTGGTGATCCCTTTTCTTCATGAGCATCAGTCGTGTTTGCTTTTGTCACGGAAGGAAGAGGGCTGACTGTTTCTTCATTTTCTGTTTCTTGGGATGGTTGTGGAGTAGGGATTTCTTTGACCTTGTAGGCAAAGATCAAGATGGTTGTTCCCACTTCTACGTTCCCAGTTTGTTCAGCTGCACCGATCCGTTCATAGATGTGGCCGTCGTAGGAGATTTCATCTGGTGCGATAGCGACGTAAGGGGTTCCATTGTCCACATTGGTTGCAACAGCAAGATCTGGTTGCAATTCAGTGCTAGTATCTTGGATGACAAATCGCGCGATGACCGTTCCCGTAGCTAACTTGTAATCATAGATGACCGTTTTCATTCCCTTAGTGACTGTGCCACTTGGATCAGCAGAATCAGCACGGTGTCCAACTAGATGGTAGATACGACCATCTTTTGTGATTTCTGTTGGGGCCTCACTGGTGTACTTGGTGCCGAAATCTACCTCTGTAGCAAGGTCTTGCGCCTCTTGCAGATCAGTGTCACTTCCCTCAATGAGGAATCGTACTCTGACCGATCCTTTGCTGATGGCATAGGTAATAGCAGTATCAGCTGTTGGAGAATCAGGGCTTGGAAGAAGATAGCCTTTGGTTTCGTCAAGTGGATCCACAAGGTTTAAGACTTGTCCACGAGCATCTTTTGGCTCTAATCCCTCCACGTAAGGAAGGATAGCAGTAGGAGACGCGATGGCAGTTGGATTTGTGGGATCGTTTAGATAAGCGATCTCTTTTTGAGCATGGGCTGGTTCATTACCAGTAGCATAGCTGATCCTATAGGCACCGACTGGGCGATAGATGACCGTATCTGTGATGTCTGCTGCATCAGCATGAATGCCAGTATGTTCTCCTACTTTTGTCAGGTCAGAAGAGACGGCATCAGTCGATCCTTCTGCTACGACAACATAGCCTTTTTTGACGGGATTTTCAAGAGCTATAAAACTTGTGCCATCTTGAGCTGTCCAGTCTTCAAGACTCGTCTCGCCTGTCACCAAATTGATGCTTCCTTTGCGGGTGAAATGAAGGTTGTCAGTTTGATCAGCTATTCCTGCTGGCTGACGGTTGGCTCCATCTTGGTCCTCTGTCACATAGGTCACCGTACGAGTCACTGTTTCAGATAAATGATCTAGATCAGCAGTTGTTTGACCAGCTGGAGCTAGAGGAGTTGGATAGACACGACCTTCGCTATCTCCTGGAACAACTTGACCGGCTTGGATGGGTTGTGCTTCTGAAAATTCTACAATTTTTGGTGCCAAGCGGACAATAAACTCTTGAACACCATCTTCATTGGTGTTGGTAGCATTGTGGTCAAAGTTTGGTTGTTCGTCTGCATCAAAGCCATTTTCTACTAGTTCATAGCCCTTCTTCAAATAGTTGGCAATAGTTTCTTTTGTCGAGTAGTTGATTGCTTCACCTGTATGACCAACCAAGTCACTGGAACGCTCGAGTTCACCTCCGTTTTCATCTTGATAAAGGACATGAGCGGCTTCATTGAGTTTGACATAGAGCATATCCCATACATCTAGACTAGGAACATCGATAGCTGCCATCCATTGGCCAGCCCCTCCGTCATAATAAACATTTGCTCTTGTTTCTCGGAGGTTGATGTTGTATTTTCCTTCAACAGCATCAGGTGTAGCCCAGTAAATGTTGGCGTGTTCAGCTTGGTCTTTTGTGATTTTTCCAAGTGGAACAAAAGCTTGAATATTGGTTAGTTTTTCGGTTGTATTCACAGCGCTGTTCCATTTATTTTCAGTGATGCCGACCAAATTGATCAAGTGAGCAATCCGATCACCTGTCTTGGTTTCTTTTGTAATGGTATAAACGGTTCCAGGTTGAACCCCGTCAGCATTATCTAGGTTGGATCCGATGAAGTTGCCGTTCACCAGTACATTTGTATTGTCTACAATCCGACGAGTATCATGTGCCAAGGTGTCGCGTCCGCGGAGAAGTTCTTGATAAGCAACGATGAATTCTTGGTAGTTGAATTCTGCATTAGCAAAGTCAGCATTGACTGGTAGGTTTTGATTGAGATACCATTCTGCTTGGATCACCCCAAAACCTTTAGCATCCTGAGAAGTATTGAGGGCTGCAGTCGTCATATGGTAACCACCGCTTGCTGCGATGATGGCATCTGTCAGCAATTCGTTGTCTTTGCTGAGGGCTGATGCATTTTTACCACGATGGGTATAGGCTGCGATGATAGGAGATTTCCCCTTGTATAAATCACGCATCCGTTCGGTAAGGCGCGTCAAGGCTTGGTAGGTAGAGTCATAGGCAATGCTATCTCCCCAAACTTCCGCATAAGGTGCAGAGACATTGGTCTTACCTAGTCGATCCGCATCTCCAGTGGAGATATCGTTGATCATGAAATCATAGCCTTCTTTTTTGAGGGCCTCTGTCGCAGCTGTGGCTAGTTCTGGATAGTGTTCGCTCAAAGAGAAGCCTTTTCCAGGTTCACTGACTTTTTCCACCCAGTTAGATCCCATGGTATCCCCTTGCCATCCATCAAAATTCCCTTCTTTCATGGCTTTAGTCATGACTTCAATGATAAATTTTTGCCAATTTGGGTCGCCTGGATCGAGAAATTGTTGGATATCGGTCGCTGTGACATCACCCTTTTTACCAAAGTTGAAATGGTCTTGTAGATTGCGAACAATGGCGCTTTTCACTTCATTTGGGACCCCTTCTTCGAGGGAAACTGCGTAAATCATGTTATACAGCATGGCTTTGGCACCAGTTGTATGGACATGAGCCACCAGCTCTTTGACGGCTTCTGTATCGATGACAGGTAAGTAGGATTTGCGCTTGTCAGGATCTGTTTCGCTATTTGGAATCAAGAAAGTCGCCCAGTCTTGAGTGAAACGTTCAACATTTGCTGGGAATGGGTTAGCTGGCGTATTGTAAACGTCGTAGAAGAAGTAGTTGTTGATGTGCATATTGGCCAATTGGTCAATACTATTCTTGTAGCCTTCTACCTGATCATTGGTGATGGAGTTGTGATTGTCTTTTGAGCCGGCAACCACCCCATAACGTGGGTAGATCGTCCAGTCATCTTCAACAGCAAGACCCGCTGCCTCATGAAAGGCTTGGGAGCCATCTGCTTTCTTCCCAAGGACATCAACGATAAATCCAGCATTAGGTGAAAAGACCGTACTTGGAATTGTCAGCTCGCTACCTTCAACGTTTTTCTTTTCATAAATGACCTGATCTAAATGAGAGACAGTGACATCAGAAGAAACCACTTCAGGGTTATTGATGGAGATCCGGACGTCTTCCCCACTTTTATAAGTCGCTTTATCAAAGGTGACGTCGTTGGTGATTTTTGGAGTATTATAAGTAGTTGCTGGAGCTGCACTGACCGGTTGAGTGGCAGTTACAGTTGGTGTTGATTCCGATGGCGAAGACGTTGCTTCCGTCGTAGCAACTTCCTCACTAGTAGTGGTAGGAGTACTGGTATTGGTTGCTACTGGTTGAGCGGTTGTTGGGATCTCAGAAGTCGGATTGGTGTTGACCTCGTCAGCCATGGCAACAGAGCTTAACATCAAGGCTCCAAAAAGGGTAATCATAGAGACCAATGCCTTGTTGCGTTTGCGGAAATAGCCGTGCCCTTTTTCAGAGACACTATTTTTTTGTTGATTCATTTTTTTCTCCCACATACTGTTTGTATAGTTCGTTGAACAGTTTAAAGTAAATTGTTCTATCGATGCCAATAAGTATACGACATTTCACTAGATAGTGTCAATTTAAGAACGAAAGTCTGTTTGAAAATTTTCATGGAATTGTTAGAAAATGGCCTTAAATAGGGGTTTTTGATTCATAAAAATGAAAAACTAAAAAACGTTTGACACAAAATTTCCCCGCATTTTAAAAATAGTACAAATTAGTGATAAAAAACAAAACAAGGAGAAACGTTTGCATAAGCTGTAAGGCCCATTAGTAAAAGAATTTCTGCAGTTAATTCTATTTTTATTTCTGTAAATAAAGTTAAAAAAATTTTTTTTAGAAAAATGAACCGGCAAAAATCAGATGTCAAACGTTTGACATATATAGAAGAAAACTAAAAAGAAAGCTTTTATAAACAAGGAGTTTTATCAAAAAAGAAGCAAAATTTGAATGGAGATGTGAAAAAAATCAAAAAATAATATTGACACATAAGGGGGCAAGTGTTAATATCTCCTTACAAAAATCGACATTAATGTTTAAAGTGTTGATTTTTGTAAGGAGAAATTTGAAAAAGAGGTTAGAAGGAATTATATGTCACTAATTAAAGATAGCAAGACTACCAAATATGCCTTGCGTAAAACGTCTGTCGCTTTTGGTTCTGTAGCAGTCGCTACGGTTCTTGCAGTAGCAGGTGCTGCATCTGTTTCTGCAGATGAAGTTGTTTCAGCTACTACAACAGTCACTTCAACAACGGCTACTCCAACAAGATCGACAACTGAGACTAAAGAAGTTGCTGTACCAGATTATTTAGAGACTGCGAAAACCGATGCGGTAACTACTGGACTTGAAGTTACAGAAACAGAAGCAAAGACCCAAGCAGATGAAAAAACTGCTGAGCAAGATTATGCGAAGCAAGCCATTGCTATGGATAAGACCGTAGCAGACTATAAGGCAGAAGTTGCAGCGAATCAAGCAACTTATGAGAAGGAAAAAGCAGTTGTAGATGCGAAAAATGCAGCGGCTCAGGTAGCTTATGACAAGGAAGTTGAAACCTATAACAAAGAGCAAGTTGCTTACGAAAAAGCAGTGGCTGAAAATGCTGCAGCCCTAGCAGATAATCAGGCTGCAAAAGCGGCTTATGAAAAAGCCTTTGAAGAATACCAAACTGCTTTTAAAGCTTATATTGAGTCTGTTAAAGCCAAACAAGCCGTTGAGACAGAAAACAATTTGGCCCAAAAGGCTTACGATATCAAATTAGCCGACTACAAGGAGAAAAAGCGCCTCTATGATGAAGCGCAAGCAGCTTACTTGATTGATAATGAACTATACAAGAAGAAAAAAGCGCAATACGATGATGCTAAAGATGCCTTCAATAAGATGGTTAAAGAGCGTGGTGGAAACCCTGAGAAGTACAAACAAGATTTGACCTTACTTCCAGAAGAGTTGGCAGATGGGGAAACAACGACGCTTTACCACCAAACAACAGGTCTTACTACGTATTTGACAAAAGAAGGTCAATCTCGCTTGTATGGGGACGGTAAAGCTACCAAGATGTATGAAACCAAGAACCTACAAGATTCCGATTTGACAACAACGAACCCATATGCAGATAATGAAATCGAGTGGGCAGTCGTTAAAGTTGGAGACAAGTTCGATGTCACTTACAAGGGTCTTCGCCAGGCTAATATCAAAGAAGGTCGTGATATCAAGCGTATCGCTAAAGTGGTCTACAAGTATGAAGTAAAAAGCTTGCCATCCAATGACGGACGAGGAATCGTTCAAATCTACAATGATCCAGCGGTTACAATGACGATCGGAAGCTCAACTGATACAGACCAACCCGTCACAGTTGGTGTTGATGTTGAATTTTATGATGAAAATGATCAATTGATTAATTTAGCTAACCATAATGCCATTTTGGCTTTGAATTCCTTAAACCACTGGAATGGAGCTTCTTATGTTGAAAATGACAAACCTCGCGCCCTTCTTGTAGAAGCTAAAGATATCAATGGAAACACTGTTCGTGGAACTTGGGATCCTTATTCAGATGGTAGTAACCCTAGTCTTGATGGAGCAGATGTCGCTGTGAAGCGTGGCTATGCAAACTTCGGTAGCGCTCAAGTCTTTAATGATGCTGACAATCCATTGAAGATCGTTGGTCAAAAAGCAACTTGGGATGGGAATGGCTTCTCAGTCAGTGAAGAAACTGTCCTTGATGTGACGACGGTCAATGCTTCTGGTGGAGGAAATGGTCATTCTATCGGAACAGAAGACTATAAATTTGGGGATAATTCTGATATTGTCGGTACTTATTCAGTTGATGCGGGATCAGGAATTTTGACCTATACCCCACGGATGAAGCACCAAAATACACCCCACGTAGAGTCTGTAAATATTGGAAATAAAGAATTTATTAAATTGCCAAATTCTAGTGTTGACCAAGATCCAACTACAAAAGAAGTATTTGCCAAGGAACAAAACCAGTACATGAACGAAGGTGCAACTTTTAATGCGGATCCTTCAAGTTCAACTAAGGGATGGGATGATCCAAAAAGTCCGTATCTCTACTATGGTGGTGGTGCAGTTATCTTGAAAGACGGCCATCTTGAGTTCACTGCTAAGGGAGCGAATGCTACGGATGAAGCAACCCTCTATTGGTTCTCAATCAATTCAAATGTTGCCTTTCCTCAAGATCCAGGAGAAGAGCCGGTAAAACCAACCGCTCCAACCGCTCCAACCGCCCCTGAAAAACCTGAAATCAAAGACGTTCCAGCTGAAAAGGAAGTTCCTGTTCCGCCAGCTTGTCCACTTTACAAGGTAGAACCAAAAGTTCCTGAACAACCAGTGAAGCCAACCGCTCCTGAATTGGAAAAGGATCCGGTGCTAAAAGAAACTGTAAAACCGACTGTAGAATGGCATAAAAATAATATTCTTGTTACAAAAGAAGAGCCACAACCGGAACCGCAACCGGAACCACAGCCTGAACCGCAGCCACAACCACAACTAACACCAACACCTAAGCCAGAGCCTAAACCAACTATTGGCTACCATACGCCTGCGCCAATGGTAGAGCAAAAGGTTGAAGAAAATTTGGTCTCAGATGTTGTGAAGGTGAAAGAAGTATTGCCACACACAGGTACAGAATCAGCAACAACTCTTACCAGCCTTGGCTTACTTGGTGTGATCGTAACAGGCTTTGGTCTTGCTCGAAAGAAAAAAGAAGATTAAGATGTTCTTTTAATCCTTTAAAAAAATCTCATGATTAAAAACCAGAAGGCACAACCTTTTGGTATTTTTTATAAAGCATGAAAAGGGAATTGATGACAATTTCCTATAGGTTCTCCTCCATATTTGTGATACAATTAAACTACTATTATCGAAGGGAGAAACTATGATTAATTCAATTGTTTCACAAGGTTTGATTTGGGCCATTTTAGGGTTAGGAATCTTTATGACATTCCGAATTCTAGATTTTCCAGATATGACGACAGAAGGCTCCTTCCCGCTTGGAGGAGCGGTGGCGGTGACCTTGATTACCAAAGGGGTCAATCCACTCCTTGCGACGCTGGCTGCTATTGGTGCAGGGTGCTTGGCGGGACTTGCGACGGGTCTTCTCTACACAAAAGGAAGAATCCCGACACTCTTGTCAGGGATCCTCGTGATGACGTCTTGTAACTCGGTTATTCTCTTTGTCATGCAGCGGGCTAATCTGGGACTTCTGGGCTATAAAAAAATTCAGGAATTTCTTCCTTTTGCCAGTGGGTTCAATGAGATTCTGATTGGCTTGATTTTCGTGACGCTTGTGATCCTTGGTTTGATCTTCTTCTTGGATACACGCTTGGGTCAGGCCTATATTGCGACAGGGGACAATCCAGATATGGCTAGAAGTTTTGGGATCAACACCGACCGGATGGAATTGATGGGCTTGGTCATTTCAAATGGGATTATTGCTCTTTCTGGAGCACTGATGGCCCAGCAAGAAGGCTATGCGGATGCTTCACGTGGGATTGGTGTCATCGTTATTGGACTTGCCAGCCTCATTATTGGAGAGGTGCTCTTTTCAAATGTCACCTTGACAGAGCGCTTGCTCAGTATTGCGATCGGATCGATCGCTTACCAATTTTTGATTTGGGCCGTGATTGCGCTTGGCATCAATACCAGCTATATTCGAATCTTCAGTGCCTTGATCTTGGCTATCTGCCTGATGATTCCAACCTTTAAGGGAAAAATCATGAAAGGAGCGAAACTCAGTAAATGACAGCAATTGTAGAATTAAAAAATGTAACCAAAGCCGTGAGCAATGGGATGAACGAAGAAAAAGTCATTCTGGATGATGTTTCCTTGGAAATTCGAGAGCATGATTTTATCACGATTTTGGGGGGCAATGGAGCTGGAAAATCAACCCTCTTTAATACCATTGCTGGAACGCTTCCGGTGAGCAGTGGGAAGATTTATATTTTGGGGGAAGATGTAACCAACTATTCTCCTGAAAAGAGAGCCAAGTACCTATCGCGGGTCTTTCAAGATCCTAAAATGGGGACAGCGCCTCGCATGACAGTAGCGGAAAACCTCTTGGTAGCGAAGTTTCGTGGAGAAAAACGTGGCTTGATCCCGCGTCACTTGGCCAGCTATAAAGAAGAGTTTCAAACAGTCCTTGCTAAGATCGGCAATGGCTTGGAAAATCATATCGACACAGCAGTTGAGTTTCTATCAGGGGGCCAACGACAAGCTTTGAGTCTGTTGATGGCGACACTGAAACGCCCAGAACTCTTGCTTTTGGATGAACACACTGCTGCCTTGGATCCCAAAACCAGTCAGGCGCTCATGACCTTGACCGATGAGTTTGTGAAACAAGACGCTCTCACTGCTCTTATGATCACCCACCACATGGAAGATGCTTTGAAATATGGAAATCGCTTGATTGTCATGAAAGACGGACATATCGTCCAAGACCTCAATCAAGAAGAAAAAGCCCAAATGACCATCGCAGACTACTATCAATTGTTTGAGAAAGACTAAGATACAAAGGGCGTAGCGGATAAAGTGAAAATAGAGAGTGGGACAGAAATCGGTAATTCGTTAGAATTCGATTTCGTCGTCCCACCTCCGCACAGTTGAGTAGGGCTGTAAAAGCTGATGAAATCA
>JAWGIA010000040.1:0-11324 GCA_032560535.1 Streptococcus parasanguinis
CGCTGATTTCATCAGCTTTTACAGCCCTACTCAACTGTGCGGAGGTGGGACGACGAAATCGAATTCTAACGAATTACCGATTTCTGTCCCACTCTCTTGTATTTAATCAACCTTTTCTACCTTTAGTAACTGGCCGTGTTTTAATTCATAAATGGTATCCACATAGGTCAGGATGGAGCGGTCATGGGTGACCATGATGGCGCTCTTGTTTTTGGATTTGACTTCTTTTTGGATCAATTGGGCGATTTCTTGCCCTCGATCTGGGTCTAGGCTAGCCGTTGGTTCATCGGCTAAAATGACCTGTGGATTTCCGATGAAGGCGCGAGCGATGGCTGCCCGTTGTTTTTGCCCACCGGACATCTGATTCGGGTATTGGTGGTAACAAGCTTCGATACCAAGATCTGCCAACAAGGCTTTGACTTCCTCTTGGCGTTTTTTCTTGTCCTTTTCCCCTTTTAATTTGGCCACCAGTTCTAACTGATCACCGATTTTCATATAGGAGAGGAGCTGGTGGTCTTGAAAGATAAAGCCGAGCAATTCCAGCCGTTTTTGCGTCCACTGACTTTGGTTGAGACCAGTCAAGTCTTGGCCTGCGATGCGAATCCTCCCCTCATCCGCTGATAAAAGCAAGCCAGCGATGGCTAAAAGCGTGGACTTGCCAGATCCTGAAGGGCCCAAGATGGCGACGAATTCGTTGGGTTCGACGCTTAAATTCAGCTGGTTGAGGACATGGTGCATCTGGTTGCCATCGGCGTAGGATTTTCTGATATTTTCTAATTCGATAATGGCCATCTTATTCTCCATTTCCACCAATGACTTCGATTGGATCTACTTTTTTGATTTTGACAAGGGACAAGGCACCACACAAGATAGAGGTCAGGATAAAGCTAACCGAGATGGTGAGGTTGTCTTTCAGGGTCATAAAGGAAGGGACGCTATTGGGTAAAAATGGCGCCATCATGGTTGCCAAGCCAAGCCCCAGTAGCACTCCGATGAGGGAGATGATGGTGAGCTGGGATAGTTGGACATAGGTAATCTGGCTCATGGACATGCCAATAGCCTTCAAGACACCGTACTGTTTCAACTTCTGCAGGGTGAGGATATAGAAGAAGACCCCAAGGATAGCAGAAGAAGCGAGTAAGAGCACCCACGTGATCATCCGTAGCGTCAGGTTTTGAGCCTTGTAACCAGGGATTTTATCGATCACTTGCTTCTTATCCGCCACCATTAAGTTGCTGGCTAGATCGCTAGAAGTGATGCTTTTCTTGGTCACAAGGGTTTGGGCTTGCCATTGATAGCTTGGATCTGTTTTTTGTCGCATGCCTGTGTAGGTATCCGAGCTGATAAAACCAATCTCGCTATAGCCGTATTTGGCATTTTTCGCGAAGGCCACGACCTTGAGTTTTTGCTTAGAGGTTTTATCGATCACGTGATCGCCGACTTGGATCCCTTCATCCTCTTTGAAAGAACTGTCCAAAATGACCTCGTTTTTCTTTAAGTCGGAGATCTTGAGGTCGGTATCTTCTATGATTGGATTGAGGATTTCCTCTTCATTGTGATCGGTCGCGAAGTAGGTGATATCCAGAGTGTTGGAATCCTCTGTTTTTGAGACGGTTGCCCGTTGGATCGACAAGCCCGAATAGTCCATCCCCTCTATCTTTTGGACCTCATCTAAATCCTTCACCTTAATAGTTGAAAAGGGGATAATCCCTTCTGAATCCGTCGAAAGGATGTAGTGCAGCGACCCATAGTTATCGATTTGGGCCGATACCGACCGGCCCAGTCCATTTGTCAGACCGGACAAGAATACCACCATAAACATGAGGATGGTAATGAGGAGTTCAATCAGGATAAACTTCTTGGGTTGGTATTTCATTTCATTCCATGCGATTTTCATATTCGTTCTCCTTTTAGCACGGAGGTACTCAAGTAGCTTGGCACCTAAACATACTCTACTATCATACCATAAGTGGGGGGATAATATGGGGATGGTGTTTGGTAGAGTATGAAAGGATCGGATTTGTTTACTGTGTTCAATTTGATTCTCAATTATTAATTGTTAATGAATACAAAAATAAATCTGCTATAGACAAGAAAAAGCCTTGATTTCAAGGCTTTTCCTGTTGATTTAGATGCCCCCTGCATGGATTTGGAAAGAACTTTCATATTGAGAGTACTTAATAATGTTGAAATTTAATTGAATTTCGGAAGGCGCTTTTAGGTATTTTCAATGTCATGATATAAAGTAGGGCAAAAAACATACTGAATTGAACTGTTTAGTAGCTTAAATATATCATGGCGCTATCTAAAAAGTTAATTTTATAGAGTTTGTTGGAATAGTTACTGAGTTTTTTGTTTAATATTCAAACTTTATTATTATATCATGAAAATAATTAGAAAAACAGACTTGTATTATTTTGAAATTTGTATATGATGAAGGTGTAAGAACTATAAAATAGCCTGTTAGAAAGAGGAGGAAAAGAATGAATCAGGCTATATAAAATTGGTGATTGGTATTTAATGTTGTAAAACAAGAAAGGGTAGGGTAAAAAATGCAAATACATAAAAAAATTTTTATAGTGGCGTTGGTTTTATCTATTTGTATCTCACTATATTTTCTTATCAATCCGTCTAATATCTTCACCTTTCCGATCCGTGTGCATGAATTTGATGACACATTTAAATATTACATGTTTGTGAAGATTGGAATTGTATTATTATTTATCAAATTCTTACTGGATATATGCTTAGAATTTATCAAGAATTGCTTTAAAAATTTTTGATATTTCTTCACACAAAAGAGTCTGAGACAGCGTTTTGTCCCAGACTCTTTTGTGAGTTGTGAGCTCTGTTTTATAGATTCCACTGCTTGAGGGAGATTTCTCCGCTATTGAGCCAGATTTCTTCTTGCTTGTCTAATTGGACCAAGAGTTGGCCAGTATCAGAGATATCTTTGGCGAGGCCTTGATAGGTCTGTTGGTTCTGCTCAAAAGTGACAGTTCGGCCTAAGACCAGGGAGCGCTCTTTATAGAGGTAGACCAGTTCATCGACATCCGTTTGGAAGAATTCCTTCCAGATCTCACTGATGAGGTCATTGCGGGTGATGGGACAAGGCCCTTCAAATAAGGAACCAGCCTTGCTTTCTAGCTCTTCTGGAAAAGTAGGGATGGCTAAATTAAGACCGACTCCGATAATGACATCCGTGACGAGACCAGTCTCGATGGACGTGATAGCCTCGGTGAGGATTCCCCCAATTTTTTTATGGCGGTAGTAAATATCGTTGACCCACTTGATATCGATATCGATCAGGGTCAGGTTTTTAATGGCCTTATAGATGGCTCCAGCTACCATGAGGGTATATGGTGGGAGCTCTGCAGGGGGTAATTGTGGCTTGAGATGAAGGGACATGTAGATGCCCCCTTGATCAGGGCAGTAGTAGTCACGACCAAAGCGGCCCTTTCCTGCGGATTGCGAATTGGCCAGGTAGAGCGCCTTGCCTTCTTGATGGCTTTCTATGCCTAATTTTGCATCCAATTGGGTGGAACCACAGTCTTCATTCAAGGACACGGTCAACTGGGTATTTTTTGCGATGACCTCAGGAAGCAGAATATCGCCTGAGACCAGTTTGTAGCCCTTCTTTTTGAGGGATTCGATGACGACCCCATCTTTTTCTAGACGTTGGATGGCCTTCCAGATAGAGGTGCGGGAAACACCTAGTTCTTGCGCCAGCTGCTCCCCGTTGACATAATCATCTGCCTGAGAAAGGGTTTGAAAGAGGATTTCGTGTGTTTTCATAGGACCTCCTAGCGACTGCTGTCACGAATCGTCAGTTTGGTGGCTAATTTGACCATATAGGGAACACTTGGTTGAGATCCCTGAAAGGTCTGCCGTAGCATTTGAATGGCTTGCTTGCCCATTTCTTCCGTGTAGACGGTCACTGTAGAAAGGGCAGGAAAGACGTACTTGGCGATGGAGGTATCATTGAAGGAAATGAGACTGACGCGATCAGGAACTGCGATTTGGTGCTCCTGAAGAGAGCGAAGGGCTCCGACAGCTAAGGCATCACTAGCCATGAAAAAGGCAGTTGGCAGGTTGTCGCCCAATGCTTGAATCAGCTGCTCCATCATCTGATAACCCGACTCGGTCGAGAATTGCCCAACAGAGACAAAGCGCTCCTCATAAAGTCCTTTTTCCGTGAGAAACTGTTGAAAGGTCCGTTGACGGGGATCCATCTGTAGCGGTATCGCATCTGCCGTCTCTTCCTGCCCGACCAAGAGCCCGATCTCCTTGTGGCCATGATCAAGGAAATACTCGAGAGCGGTGATGACAGAATCTTCTAGATCGGTCGTCACACAGGAATGCCCTAGATAGAGGGTGTTGCTATCGACAAAGATCAGGGGTTTGCCGTAGCTTTCTAGATCTCGAATGGTCTTGGGACTGAATTTCCCAAGAGCGATAATGCCGTCTGCCTCTTGAATCAAGGACCAATCGTCATTATTAAAGATACGAAAGATCTCATAGCCTAATTCCTGGGCTTGTTTTTCTAATCCCATCCGAATGGAATAGTAGTAGAGGTCATCTAATTCTTCTTCGCGTGTGTACCATTCAAAAATGACGATTTTATGAAAATCCTCAACTGGTTGAGGCGCTGTTTTGCGGCTTTTCTTTTGGTAATGCAGGTCCTCGGCGATGCGAAGAATCCGACTGCGCGTGTCTTCACTAACCGATAAGGTCATATCCTGGTTGAGGACGCGAGAGACCGTTGCCTGAGAAACGCCTGCTTTTTCCGCAATGTCTTTAATCGTTGCCATAGTTCATCCTTTATTGATTTCTACTTCCAGTATACTCTAAAAACTAGTAAAAAGAAATAAAATTTTACTAAATTTTATGTTTGTTGCGATATTGGCTAGGAGTCAGTTGGCTATAGGCCTTAAAGGCCTTTGAAAAATAAAGGGGGTCTGAAAAGCCAACCGAGTAAGCTACAATCTTAATGCTTTCGTCCGTATTGGTCAGTAACTGTTGGGCACGCTGCATGCGGACCGAGTGCAAGAATTCCTTGGGAGAGATCTGGTGAAATTCCTTAAAGACAGTTGTCAGATAGGAGCGATGGACATTGAGGTCATCAGCGATCTCTTGAATACTCAAGTGCTCTTTATTGTAATGCGTCTCAATCACATGCTTGCAGGTCAGGTAGAGTTGATAGGTCGGAGAGAGGTAGCTCTTTTGTACGTTGGGAGCTATTTCCCCAATGAGATAAAGTAGTTCATAGATCTGCGAGAGAAGGTGGAGTTGGTAGTGAGAAGTCATTTTCGAAGCCTCTGCCTTGTGGACGAGTTGCTCCATAAACTGGCCGATCCTATCGGTGTCCACCTCTGTTTTCTTTAGAAAACCTTTTTCATGCAGGGTTGAAAAACGCATGAAATCACTAACCTTGGTGCCACTGATGCCAATCCAGTAGTAGGACCAAGGTTCTTCGGCATCGGCCTTATAGTAAGTCACCTTATTTTTGGGGAGAAGGAAGAGATCCCCGGCTTCTAGGTGGATTTCTTTCTTATTGAAGTGGAAGATTCCCTTTCCCTTGGTAATAAAATGCAGGACAAAATTGTCCCGAACGCTAGGGCCAAATTCATAATTCTTGGGGCAATCTTCGTAGCCGTAAAAATCAAGGGCTAGATCAATAGTGTCGGTTTGGTATTCTGAAAAGACTAACATAGGTAAACCTCCTACCTAACATTTTACCATATAAGCCCAACAAAATTCTATTTTCGGAAGCGTTTACAACAGGTAAAATAAAGACATGTAAAAAAAGAAAAATATTGGAACTGAATATAAAAATACATAGTGATATTTTTAGGGTCCAATGGAGGAAGATATGGCAATTCGTATTGAACAAAATTTGTTCTATGTAGAAAGTAAGGGACTGAGCCTGATCCTTGAAAATCGAGATGGCTACCTGATGCTCAAGCATCTGGGACGTCCGATCCCGTCTTATCATTTTTCCAATACCGTGCATGAGAAGGACCATGCTTTCGCTGGAAATCCAACACCTGACAATCGAACTTTTAGCCTAGATACCCAGCGACAGGTCTTGGGACAGCATGGACTAGGAGATTTTCGAAAGCCGTCTATTCAGATCCAGCACGGCGCCACAGAGGTGACGGATTTCCTTTATGTCGGAGCCAATATCTACTCTGGCAGTGTTGAGGCGACCGGTCTTCCGAACCCTCACTCAGTAGATAAAGCCGAAACCTTGGCACTGGTCTTTGAAGATGATCAAGCAGCCCTGCGTTTGACCCTCTACTACACCGCCTACGAGGATCGGGCAACCATCACCAGCTTCTCAAAGATTGAAAACTGTAGTGATGAAAATGTCGTGATCCACAAGGCTCTTAGTGTGTTGGCCGATCTGCCAGCCAGTGATTACGATATCATCACTCTGCAAGGAGCCTATGCGAGAGAAAAAACAGTTCGCCGTCAGCAAGTGGAGCAAGGAATCTTCTCCATCAGCTCCAATCGTGGTGCTTCAGGACACGCCCAGACCCCGGCCCTCATCCTTGCCGATCATGAAGTGACAGAAGATGCGGGCTCTGCTCTGGCTTTCCAACTGCTCTACAGTGGGAATTTTGAAGGATTTGTTCAAAAGAATCAACTCAATGAAGTTCGGGTTGGACTGGGGATCAATCCTGAAAACTTCGATTGGGAATTGGAACCAAATCAGAGCTTTGATACGCCAGTGGCCATGATCACATACTCCCATAAGGGATTGACCGGTCTCAGTCAAGAGAGTCAAGCATTTGTCCAAAACCATATCATTCCTAGCCAGTTTGCCCATAAAGAACGTCCAATTCTTATCAACAATTGGGAAGCGACCTACTTTGATTTCAAGAAAGACAAATTATTGGAGCTAGCAGACGAAGCTCAAAAAGTGGGGATCGAACTCTTTGTTCTAGATGATGGCTGGTTTGGCAATCGTTATGATGACAATCGGGCTCTAGGTGATTGGACCGTCAATGAAGAAAAATTAGGTGGAAGTCTAGCAGAATTGATCCAAGGCATCCACGACAAGGGACTTCAATTTGGCCTTTGGGTGGAGCCCGAAATGATTTCTGTTGATAGCGACCTCTATCGGGCTCATCCGGACTGGGCTATTCAAGTCCCAGGTTACGAACACACCTATTCACGGAATCAACTGGTGCTCGATTTCGCAAATAGAGAAGTGGTAGCTTATATCAAGCAGGTCTTGGATGACTTGCTTGGAAACCATGAGATCGACTATATTAAATGGGATATGAATCGCAATATCACCAAGCTTGGAAATGGGAAAACCTACCTGGAAACCAAGATGCAATCCCATGCTTATATCTTGGGTCTCTATGAAGTGGTTTCGTACTTGACGAAGAAATACGAGCACATCCTCTTTGAGTCTTGCTCCGGTGGTGGTGGCCGTAATGACCTAGGGATGATGCGTTACTTCCCACAGGTCTGGGCGAGTGACAATACGGATGCCATTGCCAGACTTCCGATCCAGTATGGATCTAGTTATCTCTATCCAACTATTTCTATGGGCGCTCACGTATCAGCGGTGCCAAATCATCAGATGGGACGGATCACACCACTAGAAACGCGTGGACATGTAGCCATGATGGGAAATCTGGGCTATGAATTGGATCTGACCAGCCTTTCTCAAGAAGAGTTGGATAGGATTGCAGATCAAGTTGCTCATTACAAAACGATTAGACCCCTTGTTCAGTTCGGAAAACACTACCGCTTGATCAATCCAGGTCATGGTAGCAATCAAGCAGCCGTCCAGTTCACTTATCAAGACCGTACGGTTGTGACCTATGTAAGAGTCTTATCAACGGTTGAGGAGATCGAGCCGACTCTGAAGCTCAAAGGTTTGGAAGAAGATGAGCTCTATAGCTTAGAAGGGACCAACCAAGTCTATTCAGGAGCTGAGCTCATGTATGCCGGCTTAACCGTCGTTCTTCCTCAGGGAGATTTCCTCACTAAACAATATGTTTTTGTCAAAAAATAAAAGGAGACAGCCAAATGAAATGGTATAAAAAAATCGGACTTCTTGCGACAACAGGCTTAGCCTTGTTTGGGCTCGGTGCTTGCTCCAACGATGGAAAATCGGCGGATGGCACAGTGACCATCGAGTATTTCAACCAGAAAAAAGAAATGACCAAAACCTTGGAAGAAATCGCGCGTGATTTTGAAAAGGAAAACCCAAAGGTCAAGGTCAAAGTTGTCAATGTACCGAACGGTGGTGAAGTATTGAAAACACGTGTCCTCGCAGGAGATGTGCCAGATGTGGTTAATATATACCCACAGTCCATCGAACTACAAGAATGGGCAAAAGCAGGTGTCTTCGAAGATTTGTCCAATAAAGACTATCTGAAACGCGTGAAAAACGGCTACGCTGAAAAATATGCCGTAAACGGAAAAGTCTACAACGTTCCTTTCACAGCCAATGCTTACGGGATCTACTACAACAAAGATAAATTCGAAGAGTTGGGCTTGAAGGTTCCTGAAACTTGGGACGAATTTGAACAGTTAGTAAAAGACATCGTTGCCAAAGGACAAACTCCATTTGGGATTGCAGGAGCAGATGCTTGGACCCTCAATGGTTACAATCAATTGGCCTTTGCGACAGCAGCAGGTGGAGGAAAAGAAGCCAACCAATACCTTCGTTATTCTAAGCCAAATTCCATTAAATTGTCTGATCCGATTATGAAAGATGACATCAAGGTCATGGATATCCTTCGCATTAAAGGTTCGAAGCAAAAGAACTGGGAAGGTGCAGGTTATACAGACGTTATCGGAGCCTTCGCGCGTGGGGATGTCCTCATGACACCAAATGGATCTTGGGCTATCACCGCGATCAATGAACAAAAACCGAAATTTAAGATTGGGACCTTCATGATTCCAGGAAAAGAAAAAGGACAAAGCTTAACCGTTGGTGCGGGAGACTTAGCATGGTCTATCTCCGCTACTACCAAACATCCAAAAGAAGCCAATGCCTTTGTGGAATACATGACCCGTCCAGAAGTCATGCAAAAGTACTATGATGTGGACGGATCTCCAACAGCGATCGAAGGGGTCAAACAAGCAGGAGAGGATTCACCGCTTGCTGGGATGACCAAATATGCCTTTACAGATCGTCACTTGGTGTGGTTGCAACAATACTGGACCAGTGAAGCAGACTTCCATACCTTGACGATGAACTATGTCTTGACAGGTGATAAACAAGGAATGGTCAATGATTTGAATGCCTTCTTTAACCCGATGAAAGCGGATGTGGATTAGGAGTAGAGAGACAATGAAAAAAGTATTACAAAAATATTGGGCATGGGCTTTTGTGGTCATTCCCCTCTTATTACAAGCAATTTTCTTCTATGTGCCAATGTTTCAAGGAGCCTTTTACAGTTTTACCAACTGGACAGGTTTGACCTATAACTACAAGTTTGTTGGCTTGAACAACTTTAAGCTCCTCTTTATGGATCCAAAATTCATGAATGCGATTGGCTTTACTGCGATCATCACGATTGCTATGGTAGTTGGTGAGATTGCCCTTGGGATCTTCATTGCGCGTGTCTTGAACTCTAAAATTAAAGGCCAAACCTTCTTCCGTGCTTGGTTCTTCTTCCCAGCTGTGTTGTCTGGTTTGACAGTGGCGTTGATCTTCAAACAAGTCTTCAACTACGGTCTACCAGCGATTGGGAATGCCCTTCATATTGAGTTTCTTCAAACTAGTCTTTTAGGGACTAAGTGGGGAGCTATCTTTGCGGCTGTCTTTGTCCTTCTTTGGCAAGGGGTGGCCATGCCCATCATTATCTTCCTAGCTGGTCTACAATCTATTCCAACTGAGATTACAGAAGCAGCCAGAATCGATGGTGCGACGAGCAAGCAAGTCTTCTGGAATATTGAATTGCCTTACTTGTTGCCAAGTGTCTCTATGGTCTTTATCCTAGCCCTAAAAGGTGGGCTTACCGCCTTTGACCAAGTCTTTGCCATGACCGGTGGTGGTCCAAACAATGCCACAACCTCACTTGGGCTCTTGGTTTATAATTACGCCTTTAAAAACAACCAATTCGGTTATGCCAATGCCATTGCCGTAATCTTGTTCTTCTTGATTGTAGTGATTTCAATCATCCAATTGAGAGTATCTAAGAAATTTGAAATTTAAGAGGAGAAGCACGATGAAACAAGATGAAAGAAAAGCCTTGATTGGCAAATATATTCTATTGATTCTAGGATCGGTTCTGATTTTAGTGCCACTCCTTGCCACCCTCTTTAGTTCCTTCAAACCCACCAAAGATATTGTAGATAATTTCTTTGGATTCCCGACGAATTTCACATGGGACAACTTTAGCCGTCTCTTGGCTGATGGAATTGGAGGATATTATTGGAACTCTGTCGTCATCACTGTCTTGTCTTTACTTGCAGTAATGATCTTTATCCCCATGGCAGCCTACTCCATTGCACGTAATATGAGTAAGAGAAAAGCCTTTACTATCATGTACACCCTCTTGATCCTTGGGATCTTCGTACCTTTCCAAGTCATCATGATTCCAATTACGGTTATGATGAGTAAACTCGGTTTGGCTAACACCTTTGGTTTGATCTTGCTCTACTTGACCTATGCGATTCCACAGACCCTCTTCCTCTATGTCGGCTATATCAAAATCTCTATCCCAGAAAGTCTGGATGAAGCAGCAGAAATCGATGGGGCTAATAAATTTACAACCTATTTCCGCATCATCTTCCCAATGATGAAACCCATGCATGCGACAACCATGATCATCAATGCCCTTTGGTTCTGGAATGACTTCATGTTGCCACTCCTTGTCTTGAACCGGGATTCCAAAATGTGGACCCTGCCTTTGTTCCAATACAACTACGCAGGCCAATATTTCAACGACTACGGACCAAGCTTTGCATCTTACGTGGTCGGCATTATCAGTATCACCATTGTCTATCTCTTCTTCCAACGCCATATCATCGCAGGAATGAGCAACGGCGCAGTGAAATAACAAGATACAAAGCCCGTCAAAAGCTCACAGTGAAAATAGGGAATCTGCATAAGAAGCCTCAGCTTCTTGGAAGATTCATCTTTTTCACACAGAGCTTAGGGCGTGTTCAATTCCAGATACAAAGGGACGATTCAGCTTGCTGATTTAAATCGTATCCTAGGAAGCAATTCTAAAATAGAAAAATTCAAGAAGAGAGTGGGACAGAAATCGGTAATTCGTTAGAATTCGATTTCGTCGTCCCACCTCCGCACAGTTGAGTAGGGCTGTAAAAGCTGATGAAATCAGCGT
>JAWGIA010000041.1:0-11137 GCA_032560535.1 Streptococcus parasanguinis
AAAACTTTCCTTAGGTGAGTACGGACGTCAGCGAACTTCGTAGAAGTTCCATGACTAATTATTGAGCCTAAGGTCTCAATAATTCCGAGTGCCTGAAACTCTATTGTTTCAGGCACTTTTCTCACAGCGGAAAGTTTTGACTCTTCTTTATTCGTTCCATAATAAATAGAACATATTTATATTTCTTTGTAGAATTTCTTAACTTATTTTACTTGATAAAATGGTTTGTCTACATTCTAAACAAAACTAACAAGTGTGGTTTTGTTTTTTTCTGTCTTTCCATGTATTCAGAGGCAGTGAAATAAGGTATAATGAATAGGATAAGAGTTTGAAGGAGTTAGGGAATGTCTGCAAAAGAAGAAGCCTTTAAAAATGAATTTCAATTTGCCTCTAGTTCGATTGTGGCCCATATTGTCAGAGGTGTTCTGGTTGGGATCGTTGTGGGCTGTATCGTCTCGAGTTTTCGTTTTTTGATCGAACATATTTTTCATTTTGTTCAAGGCGTTTATAAGGAGATGTCTGGTCAACCATTTTATTTGTTTGCGATGCTGTTGGGTTATGGGGTGATCGTACTGATTGCTGGTCGCCTTATTCGTACCAATCGGGATATCAAGGGATCAGGAATTCCGCAAGTCGAAGCAGAGCTTAAGGGCCTCTTGGCGGTGAGCTGGTGGGATACTCTGTGGAAGAAGTATATTTTAGGTGTCTTGGCCATCGGAAGTGGCTTGATGCTTGGTCGTGAAGGTCCTAGTATTCAATTAGGAGCGATGGGGGGAAAAGGAGTGGCCCATCATTTGAAGGTCAGTCCGGTTGAGGAGCGATCTTTGATTGCAAGTGGAGCTGCTGCTGGTCTTGCTGCTGCCTTTAATGCACCTATAGCGGGGCTCTTATTTGTGGTTGAAGAGGTCTACCATCATTTTTCACGCTTCTTTTGGATTTCAACCTTGGCTGCTAGTTTGACGGCTAATTTTATTTCACTCAATGTCTTTGGTCAAACACCAGTGCTTCATATGCCACAAAATATTCCACCGCTCCATCTGTCTCAGTACTGGATTTATCTTTTTCTTGGAGTCTTTTTAGGGGCAGCAGGGTATGTCTATGAAATAGTGGTGCTCAATATCGGTAGCCTCTATCGTTTACTAGAGAAGATTTTCCATGTTCCTTCTCATTATTCTTCCTTATTTGCCTTTGTCTTGATTCTTCCAATCGGCTATTTCCTTCCCCAAATTCTTGGTGGTGGGAATCAATTGGTCTTGGATTTGGCTCGAGTACCGTATCCAGTGCTGACCATCCTTCTCTATTTTGCAATCCGTTTCATCTGGAGTATGTTGAGCTATGGTAGTGGCTTGCCAGGTGGCATCTTCCTGCCCATATTAGCATTAGGATCTCTTTTAGGAGCCATCGTTGGAACCTTCCTTCAAAACATTGGCTTTATCTCTCAAAACCAGCTGCCCCTTTTCATCATTTTAGGAATGAGTGGGTATTTTGGGGCTATTTCAAAAGCGCCATTAACAGCTATGATCTTGGTAACAGAGATGGTCGGTGATATTCGCAGTTTAATGCCCCTAGGAATGGTGACTTTGCTAGCTTATATGATCATGGATCTCTTCCATGGAGCGCCAGTCTATGAAGCCATGCTCGAGCAATTGTTGCCGGATAAGGCGCAAGAAGAAGGAGAGTTGACTTTAATTGAGATCCCTGTATCAGAAAAGATTGCAGGAAAGCAAGTTCATGAACTGCACCTCCCTCAAGATATCTTGATCACCACGCAAATGCGAAGCGGTAAGAGCTATACGGTCAATGGTGCGACTCGCTTGTATCTAGGGGATAGCATCTTTGTGGTGGTTAAAGAATCCGAAATTGGACGGGTTAAGGATATTCTTTTGTAAAAGACAGATTCTCAGAAAAGCTTTTCTATTATTAAATTTTCAGACAATTATTGAAAAATGAGAAAACTTCTGGTAAAATAAGAGCAAGAATGAATGAGGAGAAGCTTTTCATGAAAAAATATAGTCTACTCTTATTGAGTGTTGCTCTTTTAGCAGGGTGTGCGAATTCTACTAGCAAACAGTCGAATCAAAAGACGCAAACCAGCTCAACGGTGCAGTTGTCAAAGGCTGACCAGAAGACCTTGGACAATGCGACAGCTGAATACAAAGACTTTGTTGAAATGCAAATTGACCAATTGCTCAAGGATACAGAAGGATTCCGAGCTACCCTAAAAGACGGTAATTTGGAAGAAGCTAAAAAGCAATATCCCTTGATCCGTATGGCCTATGAACGTTCCGAACCGATTGCTGAAACCTTCGGAGAATCAGATGTCAAGATCGACTACCGTTTGGTGGATTATGTGGATGAAAATAAATCAGAAGATGGCTGGTCAGGTTTCCACCGGATTGAACGTATCCTTTGGGAAAACAATACTACAGATGGAACAGACAAATACGCTGACCAACTAGTGAACGATATCAAGGAGTTGAAAGCTAAAATTTCTACAGTAGAAGTCACACCGGATATCATGTTGACCGGAGCTGTCGATTTGCTCAACGAAGTGGCAACGCAAAAGATTACGGGTGAAGAAGAAGTCTTCTCTCATACAGATCTTTACGACTTCCGTGCCAATATTGAAGGGGCTGAAAAGATCTTCTCTCTCTTTAAACCCTTGATTGAGAAAAAAGATGCTAAACTGGTTAAAACCTTGGAAGCAGAGTTCAAAAATGTCAATGCTTTATTGGACAAACACATGACAGATGATTCAAACTATAAGTCTTACACAGATTTATCCAAGGAAGATACCAAGGAATTGGCAGAAGCTGTGACCAAACTTGGTGAACCATTATCTCAAATGGGTGTGATTTTAGATGGGAAATAAGAAAAATGGCTGACGAAAAATTTTTAGATAAAAAAATGGACCGTCGTGAATTTCTTAAAAAAGCAGGTATTGGAGGGGCTGGTCTAGCGCTGGGTCTCTCTGGTGCATCTGCTTTTTTCGCTAATCAAGACAGTTCCAGCAAGAAAGCTTATGATGGGGATGAAGATATCTCCTTTTATGGTAAGCATCAAGCAGGGATTACGACGCCCATGCAGAAGGCTTGTTACTTGGTGGTGTTAGATCTTCACACGACGTACAAAAAAGAAGTCATCCAGCTCTTTAAAGACTGGACTGATTATAGTAGTAAATTAGTCGAAGGAGAGTTGGTCAAAAAAGATGGTTCCAATGCCCTCTTGCCACCAACGGATACTGGTGAAACAGTAGGACTTAACCCCTATCGCTTGAGCCTGACTTTTGGGGTTTCTGCTTCCTTTCTAAAGAAGCTGGGCTTGGAGTCCAAACGTCCCAAGCTCTTTCGTGATTTGCCCCCATTTCCAAAGGAGCAGTTGCAGGACAAATACACTGGTGGTGATATCGTCATTCAGGCCTGTGCAGATGATGAGCAAGTTGCCTTTCATGCGGTGAGAAATCTGATTCGTAAGGGTCGCAATACCATTACCATGAAGTGGAGCAAATCAGGCTTTGCGGCTATTGGTGACCGAAAAGAAACGCCCCGCAACCTCTTTGGTTTCAAGGATGGAACAGCAAATGTCACGACGGAGAAGGATTTTGACAAGGTCGTCTGGACTGACAGCAAGGATTGGATGAAGGGTGGTTCCTATATGGCTCTTCGCTTAGTGCAAATGCACTTGGAAACTTGGGACCGAACGAATTTGCAGGAGCAGGAAAATACCTTTGGTCGCTACAAGGAGTCCGGTGCTCCCTTTGGTAAAACCAACGAATTTGATGAAGTAGATTTATCTAAACTACCAGTAGATTCACATGTCCGTTTGGCCAAAGAAGTGGATCGACCAATTTTACGGCGGTCTTATTCTTATTCAGATGGTATCAATGAACAGACTGGGCAATTTGATGCCGGCTTGATCTTTATAGCCTTTCAAAAGGATCCGAACAGCTTTGTCAAAATCCAAACCAACTTGGGCGCAGTCGATAAAATGAACGAGTACATCACCCATATCGGAAGTGGACTATTTGCTTGCTTTGCAGGCGTTGAGAAAGGAGGGTATCTTGGTCAAGCACTCTTTGAATAAACTCTTGATCTTGTTCGGCCTTCTTGCCTTGTTCTGCACTCATCCAGTAGCTGCGGAGTCTTATAGCGATCTCTTTATCAAGATCACAGATGCAACAACCGCTATAGAAAATAAGGACCAGAAAAAGGCCAAGGAATTGATTGCTGAAATTCAGGCTGATTTTGAATCCAAAGACCACCATGATTCCAAAGCAGGGAAAAAAGTTAGCCAAGCCCTGGCTATAAAAGGGGAGGTAACCAAAGACGATCTTACCAAGATCTCATCAGCCTTGCTCGCTTTTGAAAAAGAGCAAAATCCGGTCGATTTAGAGGCGGAAAAAGACAAACTCGTGAGTCGCCTCGCACCTTACTTTAAGAATCTACAAGAGGCCATTACAGCTAAGGATCTGGATAAAACTCGTCAAACCTATGCCGATCTCAATAATACCTGGACGCGAAACGAAGCAGTGGTAAGAGATCATAGCACAGCCTACTATGGCAAAATCGAGACGGCCATTTCACTCTTGCGCAGTAGTATTGAAACAGAGCCTACCGATTTTACCAACATCCAGTCCTCTTATGATGATCTCAAAAACGGGATTGATGCCTTTGTAAAAGGAGAAGCCATTAGCAGTGCTAGTACGGATTTGACGTTGAACGATGGGATCAAGCTTTTGGAGAAGGCGCAAAGCCAATTCCAATCCGGCGACGACAAATCTGCAGCAGCGACTATGAAGCAGTTCATCACGATCTGGCCAACCATCGAGGGGGATGTCAGCACGACGAATCCCAGTCTCTACACGCGCGTAGAGAGCGAATCCCCGGTCATTATGGTCAAGGGGAAAGAAAAGACCTATCAAGAGAAATTACAAGCCTTGATCAGAGACCTGTCTGCGATAGATACGACAGCTTCTTACAACGCCTTTGATGCCATGTTGATTCTTCTGCGTGAAGGAGTAGAAGCCCTTCTGATCGTGATGGCGCTTGTGACGACCCTTAAGGCCGCTAAGATGAGGAAAGGACTCAAATGGGTTTACGGTGGAGCTATTGCTGGTGTTCTTGCCAGTGCAGCGATCGCTCTTGTTTTGCAAGTAGCGTTTCCAGCCGTTACTTCGGGATCTAACCGGGAAATCATAGAAGGTGGCGTTGGGATTTTCGCTGTGGTCATGATGATTCTCATAGGAATTTGGCTCCACAGCAAGTCTTCAGTCAAACAGTGGAATGCCTTTATGGAACGTCAAATGAAGACAGTGACGGCTACAGGAAGCTTTGTCTCTATGTTTGCCCTCAGTTTTTTAGCAGTCTTTCGTGAAGGGGCTGAGACCATTCTCTTCTATGTCGGGATCATTCCGCGGATTACAACCGCGAATTTCTTACTGGGAATCGGGCTTGCCATAGCCGTTCTCATCATCATTGCAGTGGCCATGACCAAGGCTAGTCAAGCTATCCAACCTCATCGAATCTTTTTCATTCTGACGTGGTTGATTTACGCTTTGGCCTTCAAGATGCTCGGTGTCAGCATCCACGCCCTGCAGTTGACCAATATCCTACCTAGCCATTTGGTCAATGGATTTCCAACCATCGATTGGGCGGGCATCTATCCAAGCTGGGAAGTTCTTCTTCCTCAGTTAATGTTTGTGGCTCTGATCGCCCTCATCACGGTGAGACAACATGGCAAAGAGTAGAGCAGATGAAATGACCATTGTTGAGCACTTGGTCGAATTTCGAAAACGATTGATCGCAGTGGTCTTATGTTATATTATCGTCTTCATCGTAGCCTTTGTATTTGGAGGAGAGCTCTACCAAGCCTTGACGGCTAGCCTGCATCAAAAACTGCTGGTGCTGGGACCGAATGATATCCTCTGGATCTATGTATCGCTGGCCAATCTCACAGCCTTTAGCCTGACCTTGCCCTTTATTGTCTACCAGATCTGGCAATTTGTAAGGCCGGCTCTGAAGGAGAAGGAGGCGCGTGCAATCTTTGCCTACATCCCAGCTAGCTTTATTTGCTTTGTGCTGGGGCTTGCATTTGGTTATTTCTTTGTCAGTCCAGCTATTTTAGAGGTCTTGATGCGTTTAGGAGAAGGGCTGTTTGATACCCAATTAACAGCACAAAATTATTTAACCTTCTTATGGCATACTACCTTGCCTTTAGGGGTCTTGTTCGAGTTACCAGTTTTGGTCGCTTTTCTGACCTCGATTGGACTTTTGACACCACAGTTTTTAATAACCTACCGACGTTACGCTTACTTTGTTCTGCTGGTCTTAGCCGTCGTGTTAACCCCTGCAGACTTTATCAGTGACTTGGCCATGACACTCCCTTTGATCCTCTTATTTGAAGTCAGTGTCGCCATCAGTAAAGTCATCTATTCAAGAAAAAGGAGAAACTAATGGGAATTTTACGTGATATTGGAGCACCAGGTTTGATCATCATCATCCTGGGCGCCCTCTTGATTTTTGGACCAAAACGCCTGCCTGAGTTGGGCCAGTCTATCGGCAAAATGTTTGCTGAATTTAAGACAGCTGTCAATAAAGGCAGTGAAGAAGCAGATCAAGACGCCAAAGAAGCTAAAGAAGAAAAAGAATAATCAGACAATTTTCAAAATTCTATTGAGTTCGATTGCATAAAAAGGTATAATAAGACAAGTACTTGCAATCGACGAAGGAGGAAACCATGATTATTACGATTTTGTCACTCATTTTCTATTTTAGCTATATCGGATTCTTATGCTGGTTGGTCGTAAAAATTGTCGAAAAATTGTTCAATTTCTTGTTGAACCGTTAATGAAGAAACAATCCATTTCACCCCGAGTGAGTGGATTTTTTGTGTCCAATTCAGTTAGAAAGATTCAAACAAAGAGGTTTTAACGGTCTCAGATTGAAGATAAAGTCATATAAAAAACTTTCCTTAAGTGAGTACGGACGTCAGCGAACTTATTAGAAGTTCCATGACTAAATCAAAATACAAAGGGCGTCTGTGGATAAAGTCAAAAGAGGAAATTAGAAAGCAAGTGAAACAACACAACAAAACCATCGTTTTACTGACTGTTTTGTTTATTGCTATGCTTTCCATTTAAATGTTTTTATATCTTTCAACTTCTAGTATTTCTTGTTACTAGTGATGGACTATATCGTTTGTTTTTCTTATTTATTTTATAAGAATGTTAAGCTTAATAGAAATACAGTAATTACAAGATTGTAATATTTTTCTGTTATAGCTTTATGTGACAGGGGTAAATTTGGTATAATAGAACAAATTAGAATTTTGTTAGGAGGCGAGGCTAATTGAAAGAATATATTTTGAGTTTAGAAAAAGAATTCTCTTTGATAGAAAATGGCTTTAAAGAGCAAGAAAAAAGAGCATTTGCTGATTATAAATCTAATAATAATGAGCATAGCAAAAAATTAGCATTTTTAGCTTATAAATCCAATGTATATCAAGTTAGAATGTATGGTGTGTTTCTCTTTGGATATTTATCATCAGATGAAGAAATTTTAAGATTTATGAGAGATGAAGTTTCTAAAGACGATAATTGGAGAGTTCAAGAAGTATTAGCAAAGGCATTTGATGAATTTTGTAAGAAAACAGGTTATGAGAATTCACTTTCTATTATTGATGAATGGCTACAAAATAGCAATCCAAATACAAGAAGAGCAGTTACAGAGGGTTTGAGAATATGGACAAGTAGACCGTATTTCAAGGAAAATCCGAATGAAGCTATTGAAAGAATTGCAAACTTAAAAGAAGATGGAAGCGAATATGTAAGAAAATCTGTTGGAAATGCTTTAAGGGATATTAGTAAGAAATTCCCAGAGTTGATTAAAATTGAACTTGATAGTTGGGATTTAGAAAGTAAAGAAATAAAGCAAGTTTACAAGCTGGCGAGTAAATTAATTGTATGACAATCCCCAGTTCGTCTAACTAAATATAAAACACAAAGACGATAGAAAAATCAAAAATCTATCGTCTTTTTTTCATGCCTATTTTCAATTTATATTGCGATCAATAAACAGGGAAAACTCGCAAGAGTTGCCAACTAGTATTTCAAATGCCTCTCACTAATATATACACGACAAAATGCTAGTTCCCTTAAATATGTTACAGAAAGTAAAGGAGAAAAGATGATAAGGATAAGAAGCCCTACCTAAAAGACAACTAAATATACAAATACTTGGCGATTGGAGTTAACCTTTCAGTCGCTTTTTTAATTGGAGGAAAAAATGAAAAAAGAAATGATTAATATCAATGCCAATCTGTTAAAAGAACCTACTTTTGGAACTTTTACAAGAGGTGATGAAGAAGTTCAAGTTGTAAATTTTGCTCTTTCGAAAGGATATGGAAAGGTAGAGAGTATATCAACTGTACAGCATATGGCAATGAATCTGAAGTAGCTAAGGAATTTTCAGAAGGTGATTTCATTCATGTATATGGCTACTTCAACAAAAGAACTAAAGATGGAAAAACCTATAAGAATTTTGTAGTTATGTCTATGAACAAAATTAAAAAGAAAGAAGAAAATGAGGAGGAATAAATAATGGATTTTTTCGTACAAGCAGTTAATGTATTAAAGATTTTGGTAATGGCAGTAGGTGCTGGTCTTGGAGCATGGGGTGTTATCAACCTGATGGAAGGATATGGTAATGATAACCCTGGTGCAAATGCTCATGGTTAATAAAGAAGCACAACAAAACGGACAAGGACAGCCAGCCCCACCGCTATTCCGTACAGCAAACGCAGCCATAAAAATTTGGAGCAGTAATAAAAAATGTTATTGCTCTAAATTTTTGTACAGTTTTGTGATCGTGTTGTAACTTTACTGTGAACTCTATTGACAAATCATAATAATTGTTATATAATAATCGTAATATAACAACGATTACAGAATGAGAGGAACGCTATGCCACCAAAAGCTAAAATATCAAAAGAAATGATTGTCAATGCCGCATTGGAAATTGCTCGGCTGACAGGTGCAGAAAACATCAATGCTCGTACAGTATCTCAAAAATTAAATTGCTCTACCCAACCAATCATGTACCACTTCAAAACGATAGAGGAATTGAAGAAGGCTACCTATCAGAAAGCGGATGAATATCACACCACATATCTCAGCCGCATCGAGGGAGATAACCCTATGTTGGGAATCGGAATGGCTTATATTCGCTTTGCGGCAGACGAGCCTTTGCTGTTTCGCTTCTTGTTTCAATCCAACAGCTTTTCAGGAAAAAGCATTGTGGAACTGATCAATGATGAAGCACTTGAACCAATACTGACTATTTTTTCGCAGGGCATCCAGATAGATATGATTAAAACGAAGGAGATTTTCCGGATTCTGTTTTTGTTTGTCCATGGTTATGCCAGTATGTTAGCGAATAACACGATTTCATTCGATGAAAAAAGTATTACAAACGACTTGGAATTAGTCTTGGACGGAGCAATTTGTATGAAGCAGAAGGGAGCAAAATGAAGCATCTGTATAAAAAAAGTGAGTTGACATTTTCTTTGGTTTTAGTTGGCTTGTATGTAGCGCTTTTCAGTATCGCAGACAACCTATCTCGTTCTATTGGAATAGAAAAAATACTGACAGCACCATTATCTGTTTTATTTGTTGCGGTTCTGTATGTATGGATTCATAAGAACGGGTTGCTCAAAAAATATGGGCTGTGTGCGTTTGACGGCAAGGCAAAAGACTATTTCTATTTTATACCGTTGTTCGTAATCGGAAGCTGTAATCTTTGGAACGGTGTCCAGATAAACTGTTCGCCGATGGAAACGGCTTTATATGTATCGAGTATGCTTTGCGTTGGCTTTATTGAAGAGCTGATATTCAGAGGTTTCCTGTTCAAAGCTATGGCAAAAGACGGAATCAAATCTGCAATTATTGTATCAAGTATAACATTTGGATTGGGTCACATCATCAATCTTGTTAATGGTGCAGAATTATTACCTACATTCCTGCAAATTATCTATGCAACGGCAATCGGTTTTCTTTTTACTATGCTGTTTCATAAGGGGAAATGTTTGTGGCCTTGTATTATCACACACAGCGTAGTAAATTCGCTAAGTGTCATCGGCGTGGAAAGCACCACAACAGAAAAAATCATTTCTGCGGTGATATTGACAGCCGTTTCTTTGGGGTACACTGCACTGATCTATAAAAATAAAAAACATTGCAAAACATAATACATAATTTATTCAGTAAATAGCAGGAGGTATATAGAATGTGAAAACAACCAATTTTATTTTATGCCCCGTCTGCAAAAACAAAACCCGGCTGAAAATGCGGGAAGATACAGAACTTAAAAACTTCCCGCTATACTGCCCGAAATGCAAACAAGAAACGCTAATAAGTGTAAAACAATTAAAAATCACAACACACAAAGATCCCGACGCAAAGACAAAGAGACAATAGCCCACAATAAGTAGCGCAAGCAGTAAGTCTGAAAAGATTTGCTGCTTTTATTGCGCCTATTTTTGGCAAACCGAACATTCCCGTTGTAGTAGGGGGTGACGGGGAAGTTTGCCCTAAAAAAATTGCGCCGGATTTAGCAGAACGGCATGGGGCTACCGTAGTAGTGATGAAAAAAGTAAAAATGCGTTTGGCATTTTCCGTTTCCGTCCGTAGAAGAAAGCAAAACCACAGCGGGCAGAATGAGCCGCTGCAATCGCTATATTGACGAAAGCAGCCACACCGACCCTTGTAGATTGCCGCAAAGTCAGCCGCAGAGGAAAGCGGCAGTTTTTCAGAGCAAGATTCTACCGAGGTTCCAAAATTCGCTTTTCGCTCATTTTGCCCCTGCGGGAATCTTGTTGGGGAGTGCCTTCCCCAAACCCTGCTTATACGGCTTGCGCCGCTTAAAAATCCCTCAAAATAATTTTTCGGATTTTTCAAAAACAGTTCCGCTTTACCCCCCCTGTTTTTCCCCTATTAGTGAGAGGATACCACACACAGAAAGGAGGTCTGCCGACCATGAAACGATACAACACGCCGCACCGCAGCCGGGTAGTCAAGTATGCTAGACTTAAGATACCGAAAAATAGGGTTTTATTAGGAGCTGACTCATAAATTTTAGGAAAT
>JAWGIA010000042.1:0-10486 GCA_032560535.1 Streptococcus parasanguinis
AAGCTGATGAAATCGGCGTAGTAGAGCCCACTCAACCACTGCGTCTTGCTCGACAATCCAAAAATAATTGAGAGGCTAGGACTTTTGTCCCAGCCTCCTTTATTTCCTCCGCTCTGCATAGTCGACAAAATGAAACTTGTCTAATTTGTGTCGGCTTTCGGTGAACTGGAATTGGCGTCCGTCTGCTAAGTGAACTTGGGAACGGACCGTTACCACGTGTTGGTCTTTTCCAAGATCCAGTAAGATTTTGTCGCGATTATCGATTGGTGAAATCAAAATTTCTTTTTTAGCATAGCCAATCTGCAATTTCAAGTCTTCTTCTATATAGTGGTAGATAGAGTGCTGGGCAATTTCCTTGGTTAGGCCTGGGATCAGTTCTCTATCTAGGTAATCAATATCTAAGACAGAAGCGACACCATCCACCACCCGTTGCCGGGTTACTTTCCAAACCAATCGGTGAAGGGGGAAACTTGTCTTTTTAGTTCCCTTTTCATCGATAATGATTTTTTCCAAACGAATGACATTGGTTTCTGAGCGAAGACCAGAAGCTTTGACGATTTCTTGATAACTGGTTAATTGGGAAACAGGGAAGTCAAAGTGCGCTTGTCTAGAAACTTGCGAACCCATCCCTTGAACAGTCTCGATAAAGCCTTCCTCCTGCAAGAGCTTGAGCGTCTCTATCATACTTGGGTCAAGGAAATGAGTGAACGTGGTGGTTGGAGTGCCCTTTTCTGGAATAATCATGACCAACCTCGTGCCTTGAATCGCTTTGTAGATATCAAGAACTTCCGCAATGAAGGAGCGACCATGCTCGCTGCTAGCATTCACTTGTCACGTGGTACACCTTATATCTACATGGGCGAAGAGATCGGCATGATTGATCCAGACTATGATTCGATGGCAGATTATGTGGATGTGGAGTCCATCAATGCTTACCAGATGCTTTTGGATCAAGGTCAGTCTCCTGAGCAAGCCTTTAAGATTATTCAAGCTAAGTCACGTGATAATTCACGTACGCCCATGCAATGGGATGCTTCTCTAAATGCCGGTTTTTCAACAGGGCGCCATGGTTGAAAGTTGGGAAGTCCTATAAAGATATCAATGTTGAAAAGGAAATGGATGGTCCAATCTTTACCTTCTATAATGAATTGATTCGCTTGCGCAAAGAAATGCGGGTCATTTCAGAAGGAAGCTATCTGCCAGCACTGGAAGATAGTCAAGAAATCTACGCTTTTGAACGCCACTTAGACGGTCAAAAACTCTTAGTGCTCAATCATTTCTATGGCAGTGAAGTCGAAGTAGCGATTCCAAAAGACTACCAAACAGGGCGCGTGCTCTTGTCCAACTATGAGAACGTAGAGCTTGCTGAAAAGGTAATTCTGAAACCGTATCAGACACTGGCGATATTAGTTTAAGTATTTCACACTTCGATCTTTTTGGGTCGAAGTGTTTTTCTTTTTGAAAAATATTTTTGAAAGCGCTTGAAAATACAAAGTCATTCCCTTATAATAAAAGAGGAAAACTTTTTAGGGATGGAAAAAAGCATGAGAAAAAACGGTAAAAAGATTCGCTTACTGGGAGTAGTCACCTTATTGGCTAGTCAGTTGGGGGTCTTTAGCAGTGCCCTCACGATAGTTGCAGACGAGACTACAGCTTCGACTTCAGAGCCAGCACTTGTGACGAATACTAGTAGCGAGGAGAGCTCGACAAATAGTTCGACTTCCGCTACAACAACAACTACAGAAGCTACGACGAGAGCTTCGAGTGATAAAGAAGAGACATCTAGCAGTTCCTCAGACGATACTGAGGAGAAAACGGTTAAGATCGGGGAGATTCAAGGGGAATCGCAACGCTCTCCACTGGAAGGCCAAAAGGTATCCATCAAAAATGCGGTGGTGACCAAAACAGACCGCTATGGTTTTTATGCCCAAGATATTGAATCGGATGGGAATAGTCGGACTTCAGATGGGATTTATGTTGTTTCCAAATACAAGGTGAAAGTCGGTGACAAGGTGAAAATCACTGGTACCGTCAAGGAAGGCTATATGGAAGAGGTTACCTTGGGAGCTGGGAAAACCTTTAAGGAACCAACGAATAGTTTAACGGTGACCATGCTGGTCGATGCTTGGATCACAAAAGATGGGACAGCCCCTCTTCCAGAAGCTGTGAATATCACTGCGGGCATGCCAGCAGATGTGAAGCCTAATCCGACTGCTTATGCTCCAGAAACTGATGCTCTCGATTATTGGGAAAGCTTGGAAGGAATGCTCACGGTGGTGAAGAAACCGCATGTCCTTGGTCCCCAGTACAAAGGAGATATCTATGTCTTGGGAGAAGATTTTACAGGCCTTCCTTTAAACAATATTGGAGGTCTGAATCTACGGCCACATGCGCAAAATACAGCGACGATCCCGATTTATGTTGGGAATCAGTTTGTCGCAAAAGCCAAGGATTACTTTGCAGAAGACGTAACAGGAGTGGTAACGTATCGGAATAGCTTTTATAAGTTAGAGCCTACTCAACAGTTGATGGTCCAAGACGGTGGCTTGCAGCGTCAAGCAGCTCAAACCCAACCAAGTGAGGACAAGCTGACCATTGCTTCCTACAATATTGAAAATTTCTCGGCCAACAATGCCAAAAATGAAACCCCAGAGGATAAGGTGACGCTGATTGCCAATTCCTTTATCCATGAAATTCACAATCCTGACATCATCACTTTGATCGAAGTGCAGGACAATAATGGTAGTGTGGATAACGGGACGACCAGTGGTGTTGAAAGTGGACGCAAACTAGCCAATCGGATCAAGGAATTGGGTGGCAAGAGCTATGAGTATACGGAGGTTGCTCCAGTAGATGGCGCTGACGGAGGAAAGCCCGGTTCTAATATTCGTTTGGGAATCCTCTACAATCCAGAACGCGTGAGCTTAGCCAAAAAAGAGGCAGCAACTAGCAACGAAGCGGCGCAATTTGACAAGGGACACCTGGTTAAAAATCCAGCTCGGATTGCCCCTAATGACCCATCGTTTGATCATACTCGCAAGTCCTTAGCCGTTGAATTTGAATTCAAAGGTCAACCAGTTGTGGTGATTGCCAATCACTTGAAATCAAAAATTGGAGATGATGCTATTTATGGGGCAAGCCAACCAGCAGTGGAAAATACCTTGCCAACTCGTGAAGCACAAGCTAATGTCATTCATCAATTTGTCCAAGAAGGCTTGAAGCAAAATCCGATGACCACCTTTGTTTTGACGGGTGATTTTAATGACTACGATTTCTCAACCACAGCACAGATCCTTGCGGGTAACGAACTAACCAACTTAATGGCCCAACATGATGCAGGCGATCGCTATTCTTATTTTTACCGTGGAAGCAATCAAGTTTTGGATAACATTTTTATCTCAAACAACATGGCAGCTAAAGCGAGGTTTGAACCAGTCCATATCAATGCTTCCTTTATGAAGGAACACGGTCGTGCATCAGACCATGATCCTGTCTTGGTCCAAATCGACTTTAGTGGAGCACAAACTCCAGGAAAGCCGACGGATGATCAACAAGGAAATACAGGACAAGCAACGGATCAAACCAGTCCTTCTTCATCGAATACAGGATCTCAACTAGTCCCTCATCAGACCCAAGCTAATGAACAAAAGAGTTCAACATCTGAAAGCAAAGAGAAGGGCAAGAACGAAGATGAGAAGCAAGACGACAAGGAAGAGGCAACAACAGAAACCAAGACACCAGGCAAGCGGAAAATCCTTCCATCAACTGGACAAGAAACAAGCTATCTAGCTCTTTTTGGAGTGGCAATAGCTACGATGAGTCTTGTCTGGTATAAGAAGAAAAAGACTTACTAACGTTTTCAAAAGAAAGATCTAAAAAAGGAGTCGCTGGCTCCTTTTTTTCTCCTAAAATACAGGACAGATAGTCCCATATTGGAAACTGTACTAGGACAATGAAAACTACTGAAAAGAACAGTTTCTTTTTAAAAAGAAGCTTAAACTCTTTAAAATAGATGGAATCGTGTTATAATAAAATCATAAAACGTTTTCAAGAGAAGAGGTTCCTCAATGGAAAATGAAACAGTTGACTATGGAAAAGTAACAGGAATGGTACACTCAACAGAAAGTTTTGGGGCAGTAGACGGGCCAGGGATCCGCTTTATTGTCTTCCTTCAAGGCTGTCAAATGCGGTGTCAATACTGCCACAATCCAGATACTTGGGCTATGGAAACCAACATGTCTAGAGAACGAACAGTAGATGATGTATTGGAAGAAGCCCTCCGCTATCGTGGATTTTGGGGTCAAAAAGGTGGAATCACGGTCAGTGGTGGAGAAGCCCTCTTACAGATAGACTTTTTGATTGCCCTCTTCACCAAGGCTCAAGAGTTGGGTATTCACTGCACGCTCGATACCTGTGCTCTGCCTTTCCGCAATACGCCTCGTTATTTGGAAAAATTTGACCGCTTGATGGCAGTGACTGACTTGGTGCTTCTGGATATCAAGGAAATCAATGATGAACGACACAAAATTGTGACCAGCCATACCAATAAAACGATTCTAGCTTGTGCCAAGTACCTATCTGATATTGGAAAACCAGTCTGGATTCGTCACGTTTTGGTGCCTGGACTTACAGACCGAGATGATGACTTGATCGAACTTGGGAAATTTGTTAAAACCCTTAAAAATGTTGATAAATTTGAGATCCTGCCTTACCATACTATGGGGGAATTCAAATGGCGGGAATTGGGTATTCCGTACAAGTTGGAGGGTGTGAAACCACCGACAAAAGAACGGGTTCAAAATGCAAAAGATTTGATGGAAACAGAAAGTTACCAAGATTACCTGAAACGGGTCAAAGGATAAAAAGTATAGACAGTTGGTCACTCCAGCTGTCTTTTCTATTGAAATGCACAACTATTCCCTTTCTTTAAATGGCAAAACGTGCTAAAATAGAGTGAATCTATAAATGAAATAAAGAGGTAGAAACATGTCAAAAATTCTCGTTTTTGGTCACCAAAATCCTGACTCAGATGCTATCGGCTCATCTGTAGCTTTTGCTTATCTTGCAAAAGAAGCTTATGGTTTGGATACAGAAGCAGTGGCTCTTGGAACTCCAAATGAAGAAACAGCTTTCGTATTGGACTATTTTGGTGTGGAAGCACCACGCGTCATCACATCAGCTAAAGCAGAAGGTGCAGAACAAGTCATCTTGACGGACCACAATGAATTCCAACAATCTGTTTCAGATATTGCTGAAGTAGAAGTTTATGGTGTAGTGGATCACCACCGTGTGGCAAACTTTGAAACTGCTAGCCCACTTTACATGCGTTTGGAACCAGTTGGATCAGCATCTTCAATCGTGTATCGCATGTTTAAAGAACACGGTGTAGCAGTGCCAAAAGAATTGGCAGGTTTGATGCTTTCAGGTTTGATTTCAGATACCCTTCTGTTGAAATCTCCAACAACACACCCATCTGATAAAGTGATTGCGCCAGAATTGGCTGAATTGGCTGGTGTCAACTTGGAAGAATACGGTCTTGCCATGCTCAAGTCTGGTACCAACTTGGCAAGCAAATCAGCAGAAGAATTGATCGACATCGATGCTAAGACTTTTGAATTGAACGGAAATAACGTTCGTGTGGCTCAAGTGAATACAGTTGATATTGCGGAAGTCTTGGAACGCCAAGCTGAAATCGAAGCAGCTATCCAAGCAGCAAATGCAGCTAACGGCTATTCTGACTTTGTTTTGATGATTACAGACATCGTCAACTCAAACTCAGAAATTTTGGCTCTTGGTGCTAATATGGACAAGGTAGAAGCAGCCTTCAACTTCAAACTTGAAAACAACCACGCTTTCCTTCCAGGTGCCGTTTCACGTAAGAAACAAGTGGTTCCTCAATTGACTGAAAGCTTTAATGCTTAATGATAGATGGGGATACCCATTGTTAAAAAGGAGTTTAGGCTCCTTTTTTTCTAGGAGAGAAATATGCTAGAAAATGGTGATTTAATCTTTTTGAAAGATGATTCGGATATAGGGCAAGCCATCCAGGCATCAACTGGCAACTATAGCCATGTAGCTATCTTTTTGGACGGATTCATTTATCATGCCACGGTAGAAGGTGGCGTCCTTGCCCAATCCCCTGAAGATTTCTTTGAAGACGGGAAAGCATATGACCTTTATCGCTATCCAGGAATCGATCTCAAAGAGGTCAAAAAGCGGGCAGAGAGTCTTTTAGGGGCTCCCTACAATGCTTCCTTTTATCCGGATGGAGATGGTTATTACTGTTCCCAGTTCATTGCTGAACTACTTCCTATTTTTGAAACCATTCCCATGAAGTTTGGAGATGAGGAAGAGGAGATTAGTCCGTTTTGGGAAGATTACTACAGGGGGCTTGGTCTAGCGGTTCCTTTGGATCAGCTCGGGACCAACCCGAGTCAGTTAGCCCAATCACCCTATCTACAGTTTAAAGAAAGGTATTTGGATGATTACAATCATTAATCCCACACGTTTGACACGTCAGCCATTTTTCAAGGACTTGATCAACTTTTTGGATCAGCACGACGATGTGATCCTGCGGCAAATCAAGGCCCAATTTCCAGATCAACCAGTGGATAAGCTGATGGAGGAGTATATCAAAGCGGGCTTCATCCTTCGAGAAAATAAACGCTACACCCTCAACCTGCCCTTCTTGAAGTCAGCTGATCTTGTTGACTTGGATCAGGAGGTCTTTGTTCGAGAGGACAGTGCAGTTTATCAAGAATTAAAAGCCAAGGTCTTCCAAACGGAACTCCGCAACACGACCAATGAAGCGATTCTCATAGAGGAGACGGACTTTGCGCGACATGCACAGACCCTTTCCAATTACTTCTACAAGGTTGCTCACCAATATCCATTGACAGAGGATCAAGAAAAGCTCTATGTTATTTTGGGCGATGTGAATCCCGAGTATGCTCTCAAGTATATGACCAGCTTTTTGCTCAAGTTCCTCAAAAAAGAAGAAGTCCAGCAAAAGCGCAAGGACATTTTTGTCGATAGTTTAGAAGTCTTAGGTTATATCCACAAAAATGATGAAGGCAAATATGAATTAGCAGTGGACTTGGACAAGGAAAGACTGATGTTTATCAAACAATAAACAAGGCTAGGAAAACTTCCTAGCCTTCTTTCGTTTGATTATAGATAACGTTCAGCGATGGCGGCGTCACCTGGATACTCTTCTTTTACGCCATTGACGATTTGGTAGCAGTCAGCTCCTTTTCCGGCGATAATGACGGCATCTTCAGGCTTGCTGGTTGTCGCCATAGCCACTTGAATGGCTTGTTCGCGATCTGCGATTTTCTCGACAGGGCGTGTGATGAAACTACTAATCTCTTCAGCAATAGCCAAAGGATCTTCATAGTTGGGATCATCCGCTGTGAGGAAGACTTGGATTTCAGGATGGTCTTCTAAGAGCAAGCCGAAGTCCTTACGGCGGCTCTCTCCTTTATTCCCAGTTGATCCAAGGACCAGTGAAATCGTCCCCGTTTGATGGGTTTCGACAACTGAGAGCAGTTTTTTCAAGCTATCTCCATTATGGGCATAGTCGATGAAAACCTTAGCGCCGTTTTTCTGAGTCAAGACTTCCATTCGGCCAGGAACGCGCGTCTTAGCAATCCCTTTTTGGATATCCTCGAGGCTCGCACCTAGACGAAGACAGGCAAGACCTGCTGCTACAGCATTTTCTTGGTTGAAGTGACCAATCAGTTGGATATCGTAGTCGCCTGCTAGCTTACCAGTTGCTGAGAAGCTGAATGCCCTAGAGTTTTCAATTTGATTCTCAGACTGGCTTCCATAAAAATCGTGGTCTTGGTTCACGACTTGGTCTGCTAAAACTTGGAAATGATCCATATCACTATTGATGACAACGGCTTGGCTATTCTTCATGAGGAGACGTTTGTGGTAGAAATAATCCTCAAAAGTTGGGTGTTCAATCGGGCCAATATGGTCTGGACTGATGTTGAGAAAAACACCAACATCAAAGGTCAGACCGTAAACCCGTTTCACTAGATAAGCTTGACTGGAAACTTCCATAATGAGGTGGGTCCGATCATTGGCTACTGCCTCAGCCATCATGGCAAAAAGATCCAAGCTCTCTGGAGTTGTCAGGGTCGATTTAAAGAAGTTTTTACCATCCAGTGTTGTATTCATGGTCGACAGCATAGCTGGTCGGTGACTTTGTTCCAAAATATGGTAAGCAAAATAGGCCGCGGTTGTCTTTCCCTTAGTCCCTGTGAAGGCCAATAGTTTTAATTGTTTCTCAGGGTGTCCATAAAACTCCATGGCGATTAAGCTCATAGCCTGTTTGATATCATTGACGAGGATGGCAGGAATACCAACTTCATAATCTTTTTCAGAGACATAAAAGCCGAGTCCATTAGAAATAGCCTGTTCCAGGTATTCTTTTTTGAAGTTAGCCCCTTTGACAAAAAAGAGGGTGCTAGCAGAAACCTTCCGGCTATCATAGCTAATAGCATCAAAATTTGTTCCTTCTAGATGGTAGTAGTATTCACCATTTACTAGAACTTCTCGGAAATTTTGGTCATGTTTTAAAATATTGAGGGTTTGTTCAATTGTAATCATAAAACTATTGTAAACCTAAAGTCCCTATTTTACAAGTGTCATGGAAAAGTTTATAATGAAGAGAAGAAGAAACGAAAGAGGACACCAATGAGCCACGAACAAAATGACCAGCAAGCCCAGATGCTACGCGGGACTGCCTGGATGACAGCCAGCAACTTTATCAGCCGTTTGCTAGGAGCCGCTTATATTATTCCTTGGTATATTTGGATGGGGAAATATGGGCCACAAGCCAATGGTCTTTTTACAATGGGCTACAATATCTATGCTTGGTTTCTCTTGATTTCGACAGCCGGAGTACCCGTAGCTGTTGCTAAGCAAGTAGCCAAATACAATACCCGGGACCAAGCGGATCATAGCTTTGCTTTGATTCGGGGCTTCTTGAAATTTATGGGAATTCTAGGCCTTGGATTTGCCATTCTCATGTATCTTTTGTCTCCTGTCTTTGCGAGTCTTTCAGGTGGGGGAAAAGAGTTGATTCCGATCATGCAGAGCCTTTCTTGGGCTGTCTTGATCTTTCCTTCGATGAGTGTCATTCGGGGATTTTTCCAAGGTTTTAACAACATGAAGCCTTACGCCATTAGCCAGATCGCTGAACAAGTGATCCGGGTCATCTGGATGTTGCTCACGACCTTCTTCATTATGAAGATTGGCTCAGGAGACTATGTGCAGGCTGTGACGCAGTCGACCTTTGCGGCCTTTATCGGTATGGGAGCGAGCCTTCTGGTGCTCTTTTATTACCTTGCAAAGACAGGCTTGCTCTCTTCTATTTTTAGAAAGCAAGAGGGAAGTGAAGGGATTGACACTCGGGCTCTCTTGATTGATACGATTCGTGAGGCTATTCCTTTTATCATCACAGGATCCGCGATTCAGCTTTTCCAAATTGTTGACCAGATGACCTTTATCAATGTCATGTCTTGGTTCACAGACTATAGTCAAAAACAGCTCTTGGTCATGTTTAGTTATTTCTCTGCTAATCCAAACAAAATTACCATGATCTTGATTGCGGTAGCGACTTCGATTGGGGGAGTTGGGATTCCTCTGTTGACAGAGAATTATGTGAAGGGGGACCTAAAAGCGGCTGGGAAGCTCGTACAGGATAACTTGACCATGTTGCTGGCTTTCTTGCTTCCAGCCACCTTTGGTGCAGTAGCAGTCGCAAAACCACTTTATACGGTTTTCTATGGGCAACCAGATGGCTTGGCCTTAGGGCTCTTCATCGTAGCAATGTTGCAGACCGTAATTCTCGGTCTTTACACAGTCTTGTCTCCGATGATTCAAGCCCTCTTTCAAAATCGTAAGGCCATCCGCTACTTCCTTTATGGTGTAGTGGTGAAATTGGTCCTACAAATTCCATTTATTTTGGTTTTTCGTTCTTATGGACCACTTTTGTCAACGACCATTGCGTTAATGGTGCCAATCGTTCTCATGTATCGAGAGATCCAAACCATCACTCAGTTTAATCGAACCATCGTCTTCAAGCGGACCTTGCTTGGTTCTATCCTGACTGTGGTGATGCTACTTGGAGTCTTGATCGCCGGTTTGATTTTGGGCTGGATTTTCCCACCAAATGGCCGTGTATCGAGCATGATTTATATCATCGTCATTGGCGGATTAGGAGTTGTTATCTATGGAGCCTTAGGATTATGGCTACGGTATTTTGACCGCTTTATCGGAGGTCAAGCTGCACGTCTCAGACAAAAATTCCGCATTAAATAAACCTGAGAGGCTGGGACAAAAGTCCTAGCCTCTCAATTATTTTTGGATTGTCGAACAAGACGCAGTGGTTGAGTGGGCTCTACTACGCTGATTTCATCAGCTTTTACAGCCCTACTCAACTGTGCGGAGGTGGGACGACGAAATCGAATTCTAA
>JAWGIA010000043.1:0-9656 GCA_032560535.1 Streptococcus parasanguinis
CGATTTCGTCGTCCCACCTCCGCACAGTTGAGTAGGGCTGTAAAAGCTGATGAAATCAGCGTAGTAGAGCCCACTCAACTACTGCGTCTTGCTCGACAAACCAAAAGTAATTGAGAGGCTAGGACTTTTGTCCCATCCTCTTTTCTTTTCCTTAAATCATCTATAAAACCGCATAAAAATTGGAACTAGTTTCAGCTGAAATCGCTTGCAATTACTCGGGTAGGTGAGTATAATATAGTTAGAAAGATAAAGAAGGGATTGATACCAATGCCTTATCGAGTTAAAATTTAGGTTACTTCGTTTTAGGCCTGTTTTGCTGATATCTGTTCATGCTCTTATCGTAAAAGAGCAGTCATGTCGTGTGTGTCGGATCGGTTGGACGGTCGGGCAAACCTGCTTAGTTTGTCCGGAGACATAAGAAAACGTGGAAATAGTAGGTAGAAGCTTTTTGTAAAGGTTTTCAAACTTCGATGCGTCCAGTCGAAAACTAATCATTTGGATTTAGGATAGCAAAGAAAACCTCTGGTATTTTACACAAATACTATTAAATGAAATCAACATCATAAACATTGTTTTGTTAGCCAAAAGGTTAATTGCACCAAGTCAGTGAAGCAGACCAGGCCTCTAGTCCCGTAAGACTGGAGGCCATTTTTATAAAATACTCAGGAGGAGGTGAGAGTATGGGATTGTCGTATGCGCAAGAATATAGTTGTCGGGACCATTTTCGGCAAAGAGCTTTTGAGCGCTTTGGCGTAGATGATCAGCACTTGAATAAGTGGATCAACCAACACCTCTCCTCCCTCTCTCCTTATGATAGTAATGTGGTTCAACCCGCTAACACAGAAGCCTATGTAGCCAGTGATGGTGTCATCTTTGTTTGCAATATCAAAAGTCGGGAGTTCATCACTTGCTTTAAGGCGGTTAATTACCAAGAATCTAAGGAAGAAGAGGAAGCCTATACGGACATTCACGAAAACAATGTCGCTTCCTTCAAAAAAGATGTGAACCACCTAGTCAATCGCTACCGACTCAAGGAAGCCAAAGAGCTGTTTGAAAACATTGGGGAGGACTTGGATGATTTTTATCGCCTGTCCCAAGCGGTCAAGAACGGCCAATTGAGCGAGCGAAATAGTAAGCGCCTAGAGGAATTGTTAGGCAAGTTTCATGTGATCAAGGCGGCTATGCGGATCATTGAAAATAAACGGGGAGATTACCATCTTTAGGGTCTTTTCCCCCTAAAAATAGGCGCCTAGAAGCCCTCTCATCTACTTCAGATGAGAGGACTTTTTTGCTGTGGAAAGCTTTTTGAAAAAAAGAGAAAAAAATTGTATAATGGAGTAGATATGCAAGTATTTGCAAAGCTGTAATTCGACTTGGGGGACCAAGGACCGTAAGTATTAAAATAATCACACTAAAGGAGACAACAGTGAGTAGTATTAAATTAGTCACTCTTGGCGGTGTTCGAGAAAATGGGAAAAATCTCTACGTTGCCGAAGTGAACGATTCGATTTTTGTCTTGGATGCAGGTTTGAAGTATCCAGAAAATGAGCAACTTGGGGTGGATGTCGTTATCCCCAACATGGATTATCTATTTGAAAACAAGGACCGCATTGCGGGTGTTTTCTTGACCCATGGTCATGCGGATGCCATTGGGGCCTTGCCATATCTTTTGGCGGAAGCGAAAGTTCCTGTATTCGGGACAGAGTTGACCATTGAGTTGGCTAAACTCTTTGTAAAAAGCAATGATAGTGTCAAGAAATTCAATGATTTCCATGTCATCGATCAGAATTCTGAAATTGACTTTGGTGATGCCGTCGTCTCTTTCTTCCAAACAACCCACTCCATCCCTGAAAGTATCGGGATTGTGATTGGCACTCCTGAGGGCAATATCGTCTATACAGGAGACTTTAAATTTGACCAAACTGCCAGCGAGTCATACGCGACAGACTTTGCTCGCCTAGCTGAGATTGGACGTGAAGGCGTACTTGCTCTCTTGAGTGACTCGGCCAATGCGGATAGTAACATTCAAGTTGCCAGTGAGCAAGAAGTAGGCGATGCTATCTTAGATACGATTGCAGACTGGGATGGTCGTGTCATCGTAGCGGCGGTAGCCAGCAACCTTTCTCGGATTCAGCAGGTCTTTGATGCTGCGGCTGAGACTGGCCGTCGAGTGGTCTTGACAGGGTTTGATGTGGAAAACATCGTCCGCACAGCTATTCGCTTGAACAAATTGTCTCTTGCCAACGAAAAACTCTTGATCAAGCCAAAAGAAATGAGCCGTTTTGAAGATCATGAATTGATCATTTTGGAAACAGGCCGGATGGGTGAGCCGATCAACGGTTTGCGCAAGATGTCTATTGGCCGTCACCGTTATGTGGAAATCAAAGATGGGGACTTGGTCTACGTTGTCACAACGCCATCTATTGCTAAAGAAGCTGTGGTGGCTCGTGTGGAAAACATGATCTACCAAGCAGGTGGCATTGTCAAATTGATCACGTCAAGCTTGCGTGTATCTGGTCACGGAAACGCACGGGACTTGCAGTTGATGATCAACCTTCTTCGTCCCAAATACCTCTTCCCGATCCAAGGGGAATACCGCGAATTGGATGCCCATGCACGAGTAGCGATGGAAGTCGGTATCTTGCCTGAGAATATCTTTATTCCAAAACGCGGAACTGTGATGGAGTATGAAAAGGGGGACTTCGTCCCTGCCGGTAGTGTCTCAGCTGGAGATGTCATGATCGATGGGAATGCCATTGGTGATGTGGGCAATATTGTCCTTCGTGACCGCAAGGTCTTGTCAGAAGACGGGATCTTTATCGTAGCGATCACTGTGAATCGCAAAGAGAAGAAGATTATTTCCAAAGCGCGCGTGCACACCCGTGGTTTTGTCTATGTCAAGAAGAGTCGGGATATTCTTCGTGAAAGTTGCGAATTGGTCAACCAAAGCGTTGAAGACTATTTGGCACAAGACAGCTTTGACTGGGGTGAGTTAAAAGGCTTGGTACGCGACAACTTGTCTAAGTTCTTGTTTGAACAAACCAAACGTCGTCCAGCTATCTTACCAGTTGTGATGGAAGTGAAATAATAGAAGAAATGGAAACGCTTGGCAGCCGAAGGTTTGCCGAGTGTTTTTAACAGTAGAAAGAGGAAATCAAATGGCAGTTATGCAGATTGAGTATTATTCAGAAGCTTTGAAGATGGAGTGGGGGGTGTCCGTCCTTTATCCCGATGCATCGCGCGTGGAAGATCCAGCGGATACGGATATTCCTGTTCTCTATCTCTTACACGGGATGAATGGCAACCACCACTCTTGGTTGAAGCGGACCAATGTGGAGCGCATCTTGCGCAATACCAATCTGATCGTGGTCCTACCCAACACCAATAATGGCTTTTACACCGATACCCAGTATGGCTACAACTACTACACGGCCATTGCGAAAGAATTGCCAGAGACTCTTTCTCGCTTCTTCCCGAATATGACTAAGAAACGGGAGAAAACCTTTATTGCGGGTCTATCCATGGGTGGCTATGGCTCGATGCTCTTGGCTCTCAAGACAAATTGTTTCTCTCATGCGGCTAGTTTTTCTGGTGCTTTAAGTTTCCATGATAGAGACTTTGAAAACAATGACTTGGAACAACCAGCTTTTTGGAAGGGAATTTTTGGAGAGATTGAGGATTGGACGACCAGTTCCTATTCGCTAGAGACGGCTGCCAAGAAGTTTTCAGATAAGAAGACCAAACTCTGGATCTGGTGTGGGGAGCAGGATTTCCTTTATGAGGCCAATAATTTTGAAGTCAAGGAACTAGAAAAGTTAGGTTTGGATGTCACCTATACCCACAGCCCGGGCAAGCACGAATGGTTCTACTGGGAACGTGAGTTGGAGCACTTTTTACAAACCCTACCAATCGACTTTGAATTAGAAGAACGTTTAAAATAAGATACCAATAGATTGGATATCAGTCAGAGCATTTGTTCTGGCTTTTTTCATATATATAGGAAGAAAGACTAGAAAGGTCACTTATTCATTTCAGTCCTGCTTTCTTTGTGGTATAATAGGAACGATTGAAAAATGAGCTAGAAATAGCGAACAAGATAAGAGGAGAGAAATATGGCAAAAGATATTCGTGTGCGTTATGCACCAAGTCCAACAGGGCTACTACACATCGGAAATGCTCGTACAGCATTGTTTAACTACTTGTATGCGCGTCACCATGGTGGAACCTTTATCATCCGTATCGAGGATACAGACCGCAAACGTCACGTCGAAGACGGAGAACGTTCACAGCTCGAAAACCTTCGTTGGTTGGGAATGGACTGGGATGAAAGTCCTGAGACGCATGAAAACTACCGCCAATCAGAACGGCTACCACTTTATCAAAAATACATCGACCAACTCTTGGCGGAAGGAAAAGCTTACAAATCTTACGTCACTGAAGAAGAGTTAGCGGCTGAACGTGAACGCCAAGAAGCAGCAGGTGAAACACCTCGCTACATCAACGAATACCTTGGGATGAGCGAAGAAGAAAAAGCAGCTTACGTTGCAGAACGTGAAGCAGCGGGCATCATCCCGACGGTTCGTTTGGCAGTGAATGAGTCAGGAATCTACAAGTGGCATGATATGGTCAAAGGCGATATCGAGTTTGAAGGTGGCAATATCGGTGGGGACTGGGTCATCCAAAAGAAAGATGGCTACCCAACTTATAACTTTGCCGTCGTCATCGATGACCACGATATGCAAATCTCTCACGTCATCCGTGGAGACGACCACATTGCCAACACTCCAAAACAACTCATGGTTTATGAAGCCCTTGGATGGGAAGCACCAGAGTTTGGACACATGACCTTGATCATCAACTCTGAAACTGGTAAGAAATTGTCTAAACGGGACACCAACACCCTTCAATTTATCGAAGATTACCGTAAGAAGGGCTACCTTTCAGAAGCAGTCTTTAACTTTATCGCTTTGCTTGGTTGGAACCCTGGTGGGGAAGACGAAATCTTCTCTCGCGAAGAACTCATCAAGCTCTTTGATGAAAATCGCCTCAGCAAGTCTCCAGCTGCTTTCGACCAAAAGAAAATGGACTGGATGAGCAATGAGTATATCAAGAATGCGGATCTTGCGACTATCTTTGAAATGGCCAAGCCATTCCTTGAAGAAGCAGGACGTTTGACAGACAAGGCTGAGAAATTGGTGGAACTCTACAAACCACAAATGAAGTCAGTGGACGAAATCGTTCCATTGACAGACCTCTTCTTCTCAGACTTTCCAGAATTGACAGAAGCTGAGCGAGAAGTCATGGCTGGTGAAACCGTGCCAACTGTACTTGAAGCCTTCAAAGCGAAACTCGAAGCCATGTCAGATGATGAGTTTGTGGTAGAAAATATCTTCCCACAAATCAAAGCAGTTCAAAAAGAAACTGGGATCAAAGGGAAGAATCTCTTTATGCCAATCCGTATCGCCGTTTCAGGTGAAATGCATGGTCCTGAATTGCCAGATACCATCTACTTACTTGGACGCGAAAAATCCATCCAACACATTGAAAACATGTTGGAAAAAATCAGATAATTATCAGAAAAACCCCTATTAAATGGGGCTTTTTGTTTTACCTCTAAAGTAAAAGTATTATAGGATTTTTTCAAAAAATTGCCCCGGTTTGACAAATTGATCCTACTGAAAACGATTTTATTACTATCTAAAACAAAAATTATAAAAAAATAGCAATAATTAAGAATAATTGCTTCCAAAAATCGACAGATTAGTCTATAATGTTAGGGAAATAAAAAATGTAATAAGGAGACAGAAATGTTTTTTAAACGTTCGAACGGTGAATTCCGTGAAACAGATCGTGTGACTCGTTTCAAATTGATCAAATCAGGTAAAAATTGGTTGCGTGCTGCGACTTCTAACTTTGGTCTTTTGAAAGTCATTCGTGGTCAAGTCGAAGAGACTGTTGTAGCTGAAGTGCGTGAAGACGCAGTATCAGTGAAAGAAATGACAAGCCGTGGCTTGCTCAAAGGGATCGTAGCAGCTGGGGCTGTTTTTGGTGCAGCTACAGTAGCGAATACTGCAAAAGCAGATGAAACAGTATCAGACGTTGCGACTGCATCTGAGCTTTCAAGTGAAGCTCTTGTAGTGCAAGGAAGTACAGTACTTGGTACAACTTCAACAACTGAATCTCAATCTGAATCAACAACAGCATCAACAACTGAGTCAACTACTGAGTCAACTACTGAATCTCAATCTCAATCAACAACAGAATCAGCTAGCGCTTCTGCCTCAACATCTGTAAAAGTATCAGCATCTTTATCAGTTTCATTGAGCGAACAAGGTTCAGCAGAACTTTCAGCAGCTTCAAGCGAATCAACTGTAGCAGCTGGCTCTGAAGCAAATGTAGAAGCTACTACAACAGTAGCGAAAGCTGAAGATAAAGTTGTTTTGGAACAAAACACTTCAGAAGCAGCGTTGTTGAACAAGATTGCAGGAGACTACTCAGCAACTGTTTCAACTCCAGAAAAGAAAGCAGCACTTGATGCTGCCATCGCTAAAGTTCAAACAGAATTGACAGCAAGCAACAGCTTGATCAACGCTAATGCTTCAGCTCAATCATACGCAGACCAACGCGAACGTTTGAGCAAGTCAGTAGATGACATGATGGCAACCTTGACTGCAGCAGGATTTACTGGAAACACAACAGTAAACGGTGCTCCAGCAATTTCAGCACAGTTGGATGCTATCTCTACATCAAACACACTTGCAGCAAATGTTAAAGTTAGCCCAAGTATGGATGATGCTAACGGTGCATCAATTTCTGATCCAGCGTGGACAAATCCAAATTATAAACTAGATCCAAATGCTAGTCGCTTTACATACTCAATTTGGGATCTTCAAAACTGGCAAGGGCCAGCATCTCAAGGTGGTGTTACATATAGTAACGGTGGATACTATGTGACATTCTCAGTTGACCGCTCTACTGTGGGTACAACTAATACACCTACTGTACATGCTCGTTTGGTAGATAAGTCAACAGGTAACGAAGTTGAAACTTTGGATATGACTGCAGGTTCAACTTATAAATTCAATACATTGGTAAACGCTAATTCAACGTATACACCACAATTTGAATATACTACTGGTGATGCATCGCAAATTTTAGGAACTTGGACAAACAACCGTGATGCTGGACCAACTGCAAGTGATAAATACAAGCACCACATTCTTCAAGTTCGTGATACTTCATTCCCTGGAAATCAAAATGATACAAAACCTAATGTTCAAACTAGTATTCCAACGAAAACTGTAGATCATAATACTAATTATATGACTGAAGATGGAGCTCAGTTGGCTTCATATACTCAAAAAGGTATTGAAGGGCAAGATTACACAGCTTCACAACCACGTGAATTTGATGGATATGTATATACACGTACTGTTTCACCTGCGGACATGAGTGGTACATTGGGTGGTGTTGGATCTAAATATCTTGAACTTCAAGGTGGTCGTGCACATTACTATGTTAAACGTGTTATTGAGCAAGTATCTACAGATGGTTCATCAGTAGTTAAGTTTTATGTTTTGGACCCTTCTAAAGTTTCTTCATATAGCCCATCAAAAGATGTAAACAATTTGAACTTTGATGATTATACTTTGGTTTACACTTCTGATCCTGCTAAACCAGGAACAAGAGCTACTGTTGAAGGAACTGCTAGCGATCCTAAAGAAGTAGGTTATGTAGATAGTAAAGACGGAAAATACCAACTCAAAGTATTAACTTATTCAGATTCAGCTGGTGGTAATGTACGTTTGAGTGGTTGGTTCGACAAAGCAACAGGTGATGCTTTTACTGCTTCACCTCAATTTTCAACTGATGTTGACCCAGTTCGTAATAATACTTCAAATATTATCGGTGGTAATACACCAGGTGATAAAGCAAGTGGTTATCCATCATTCTTTAATAACTTCTCGATTTCATCGATTAAACCAGTGTCTAATGATGTGACACACTACTACCGTAAGATGGATGATTCTGAGTCTGCATCTCAATCACAATCATTCTCAAACTCTGCTTCAAACTCGCAATCCGAGTCAGAAGTAGTGTCTAAGTCACAATCTCTATCAGAATCAGAAGTAGTATCTAAGTCACAATCTGTATCACAATCAGAGGCTGTATCTAAATCACAATCTGTATCACAATCACAATCAGAAGTTGAGTCAGCATCTGTATCAGAATCAGCATCTGCATCGTTGAGTCAATCAGAAGTTGAATCAGCAAGTGTATCTGAATCACAATCAGAATCAGCTTCTACATCAGCTCAGGAATCAGCTTCAGCATCAGCATCTGAGTCAGCATCAACATCTGCACAAGAATCAGCTTCAGCATCAGCATCTGAGTCAGCTTCTACATCAGCTCAAGAATCTGCATCAGCGTCTGCATCTGAATCAGCTTCTACATCAGCTCAAGAATCAGCAAGTGCATCAGTATCTGAGTCAGCTTCTACATCAGCTCAAGAATCTGCATCTGAGTCAGCTTCTACATCAGCTCAAGAATCTGCATCAGCGTCTGCATCTGAGTCAGCTTCTACATCGGCTCAAGAATCTGCATCAGCGTCTACATCTGAGTCAGCTTCTACATCGGCTCAAGAATCAGCAAGTGCATCAGCATCTGAGTCAGCTTCTACATCAGCTCAAGAATCTGCATCAGCGTCTGCATCTGAATCAGCAAGCCAATCAGCTTCAGCGTCTGAATCAGTATCAGCAACCCAATCAGCTTCAGCGTCTGAATCAGTATCAGCAAGCCAATCAGCTTCAGCGTCTGAATCAGTATCAGCAAGCCAATCAGCTTCAGCGTCTGAATCAGTATCAGCGAGCCAATCAGCTTCAGCCTCAGAATCAGTATCAGCGAGCCAATCAGCTTCAGCGTCTGAATCAGTATCAGCGAGCCAATCAGCTTCAGCCTCTGAATCAGTATCAGCAAGCCAATCAGCTTCAGCCTCTGAATCAGTATCAGCAAGCCAATCAGTTTCAACTTCTGTATCCATTTCAGAATCATTGAGTACTTCAACTTCACTTTCTACATCAGTATCAGCATCAGCATCTAACTCTTCATCAAATTCTGAAAGTGAAAAACCTCAAGGTGAAGTTATTATTACTTACATCCGTGAGAATGACGGTAAGGAAATTAAAGTCCAACGTCAAGATACTCCTAAGTCAGACTACAACACGCCTTATGATACTACTGAGAACGATGAACAACCTAAGTACATTGAGTTTGAAGGTAAGAAATACGAACGTGTACCGGCTGGTGATTATCCAGTAGGTAAAGTTGATAGTGAAGGACATCTTGAAACTTCTGATCCAATCAAAGGTAAAGTAGAAAAACCAGTTTCTAAGATTACTTATGTTTATAAAGAGGTTAAAGAAGATCCAACGAAACCTAAAGAAGGTGAAGTTATCATCACTTACATCCGTGAAGAAGATGGTAAGGAAATTCAAAAACCTCGTCAAGATACACCAAACTCACCATATGACACACCATATAACACAACTGAGGAAGGTGAAAAACCTAATACTATCAAGACTCCAGACGGTAAGACATACAAGATCGTACCGAAAGGTGACTACCCAGTAGGTAAAGTTGATGGCGATGGACACTTG
>JAWGIA010000044.1:0-8883 GCA_032560535.1 Streptococcus parasanguinis
TGATTTCATCAGCTTTTACAGCCCTACTCAACTGTGCGGAGGTGGGACGACGAAATCGAATTCTAACGAATTACCGATTTCTGTCCCACTCTCTTTTTTATTTTTGTTTCAATTCTGTTCGCAGGGCTTCTTGTTGCTCTTTTGTCAAATGAACGCCCTTACTTGCAACAATCTGGCTAGAGACTTTGTTGGCAAATCTTAAGGCTTGCGTCATATCTAAGCCTTCTAAACGAGCGGATATGAAGGCTCCCACATGGCTATCTCCAGCGCCTACTGTATCGACGACTTCTGTTGGAAAACCGTCTGCCTCATACCAGTTGCCATCATAGGCAACCGCTCCGTTTTCACCCAAGGTGACAATGACTAATTGTCCCGTTCTCTGATACAAGTGTTCGATGGCTGGCTGGATCTTTCTACACCCTGAAAAAGCCAGTGCTTCAGCCTCATTAACATGGAGAATTGGATGCAGATCATAAATTGCTTCCAATCGATCCTTTGGAATCAAGAGTCCACGTGGCCCAGGTGCGAAAATCACCTGGCCTTCTAGTTGCGAAACAGACTGGACCAATGCAAGACCAGTTGGCTCCTCGACTTCAAGGCCACATAAGTAGATGTAATCAAACCGATCTGTCTCAATCTCTTTTAGCCACTCTGCTTGGAAGCTATACTCCACTCCGTGGTCCGATAAGAAGGTCCGCTCACCATCAAACTCTACAAAGCAGTAACAGCAACCATTGGCCCCTTCTAATGAGATGCTAGAGGAAATCCCTAATTGTTTCAATTCTCTCCGAATAAAATCACCATATATTCCAGAACCGACTGGCGAGACAAACTGGTAGGGTTGCGACAAAAAATGAAGGATATTAACGACATTAAAGGCACAACCTCCCACAGACCATTGCTGGTGATCAATATGGGCATCTCCTTCACGACTTGGCAAACGATCCAAGTAGATCATCACATCACAAACTGTAGAACCAATAATTAACGCAGCTGTCATCTTTTTCTCCTTACTTTGCCTTCTATTATACCAGAGGAAACATAAAAAACAACCAACCCCTTGTGGAGTGGTTGCTTCTCTTTTTAATCACGATAAACGGGTTGAGGACCAAAGGTTTGGGAAACCGGCATGATTTCAATCCGATTGACATTGACATGCTTGGGCTGTTGGATCAACCAAGCTACGGTGTTGGCAATGTCTTCAGGCTGAATGGCATGGGCATCACGATAGAGGGCTTCTACCCGTTTTTCGTCTCCCTTAAAGCGAACAGAAGAGAACTCTGTCCCTTCACAAAGACCGGGTTCAATATTGCTGACACGAATCTTCTTGCCAGCTAGATCAGCCCGAAGATTGAGGGAGAATTGCTTGACAAAAGCCTTGGATGCCCCGTAAACATTGGCTCCTGGATAAGGCACAGTTCCTGCTGTAGAGCCCAAATTGATAATATAGCCATCATTTCGTTCCAACATCTGGGGCAAGATTTTCCTTGTCAGATAGGTCAAACCAACAATATTGGTCTGAATCATGGTCAGCCAGTCTGCGACCTCTGCTTCATAAGCTGGGGCGAGGCCTAGAGCCAAGCCAGCATTATTGACCAAAACATCCACTTTCTCCCAAGCTTTTGGCAAACTGGCAAGTGCATGATCTACCTGAGAAAGATCCGTCACATCCATTTGCAGGGGATAAAAGGCTTCTCCCAACTCTTCTTGAAGGGCCTGTAATTTATCGATGCGTCTAGCTGACCCGATCACACGGTATCCATCTGCTACTAAGCGACGGCAAATCGCTTGACCAAAGCCAGCTGAAGCTCCTGTTACTAAAATCGTTTCTGACATGTCATTACCTCCATGGATTGTAAAAACGTCCCTGATTGACAAAGATCAGGACAATACTCAAGACCAGAACAGCTAAGGCTGATAGAATCATCCCATAATCTTTCATTTCCATGGCTTGATGAGAATACCAGGTCCGCTTTTTATTTTTACCAAAGCGACGCAGTTCCATGGCTGTAGAAATACTGTCAATTCGTTCAAGTGAGCTAAAGATTAAGGGGGAGATAATTTGCAAATTGCCTTTGATCCGCTGGATCAGCTTGGCCTTTTTGGACAACTCTACCCCTCTGGCTTCCTGAGACAATTTAATCGTTTGATATTCTTCTTGTACGTCAGGAATGTAACGCAGAGTCAAGCTAACAGAATAGGCAATCTTGTAGGATACGCCAATTTGGTTGAGGCTTGAAGCAAACTGACTAGGATGGGTCGTCATCAAAAAAATCAAGGCTAGAGGTATGGTACAGACATACTTAAGAGCTAGATTAAAAAGATAAAAGAGTTCCTGCAAGGTGATACTATAGGAGCCCCACCCCTTCATCAGTACTGTCTTTGCCCCGTAAATCTCTACACCATACTGGGGGGCAAAGAGATAGACCATGACAACATTTAACAGTGCAAAAACAAAAGCAAATGCAAGTACAAATGAAATATCTCGAAATCGAATACGAGCTGTAGAGAATAAAAGCAAGGCGCCCACACCAATTCCTAGAAGGAGCCGGGTATCATAACTCAACATGGCCGCAAGAGATACAAAAAGAAGAAAGAGTAACTTACTCGCACCTGAAAGGCGATGAAGAAAACTCGTCCCCTCATGATAGCCGACTAATCGATGCTTCATGACCTACTCCTTTCTGTTGCATATAAAACTGCGTTAGCGCCAAGGGATCCATTCCTAATCGATTGGCTAAGGCAAAAATCGAAGTCTCTTTGAGATTAGCCTCTTGTAAAATATCCGGATGAGTGAACAGCTCTGCAGGTGAGAGATCTGCTAGAATTTGCCCATCTGATACTACAAGGGCACGATCAGAATAATCCAACATCAGTTGCATATCATGGGTAATCATGACAATGGTATGGCCTTTTTCTTGCAAGCTATCTAGAAATTCCATGATTTCAGTATAATTGCGCTGGTCCTGACCTGCTGTCGGCTCGTCCAAGACCAAAATTTCTGGTCCTAAAACTAGTATCGAGGCGATGGTCACCCGTTTCTTTTGCCCATATGAGAGAGCAGAAATCGGCCATTTACGAAACTCATAGAGACCACAAGTTTTCAGCACTTGATAGACACGCTCTTTGATATCTTCTTCCGATACCCCCCGCAAGCGCAAACCTAGAGCGACTTCGTCAAAAATCATATTGGTCGAAATCATTTGATTGGGGTTTTGCAGGACATAGCCGACTCGCTCAGCCCGTTCCTTGACACTCTCCTGCTTGATATCTTCGCCTCTAGAGGTGTATTGCCCTTCTGTGGTAATGAATCCACAGATGGCTTTCGCAAGAGTTGATTTCCCTGCTCCATTCTTCCCGACAATCGCTAACCGCTGCCCCTTAGGTATACTGAGGGAAATATTTTTTAAGATCGGATGATTTTCTTGATAGGCAAAGGAAATCTGCTCCAACTTCAATAGTTCTTCCGTCTCACCAGTTTTAGTAAAGGTCGCTTCTGGAATGGAACGATTCACACCAGTAAGTTCGATATCTTCTAGACGATCTAGATGCTCCAATTGATCGATATCCTGCCCTAGCTGGCGAAGAGTTGTTAAATAGAGGGGTTCTCGAATCCCATTTTCAGCCAGCAGTGTCGTCCTCAACAACTCATCTGGGCTCCCATTAAAGAGAACTTGACCTTGATTGATCAAGATAACCCGATCGACAGGACGGTAGAGTACATCCTCTAAACGGTGTTCGATAATAATGGTGGTCGTTCCCTGCTCTTCATGAATCTGATCGATCAGATCAATAATATCCTGACCCGACTTGGGATCTAGATTAGCCAGTGGTTCATCAAAAAGGAGGATCGGACTTTCGTCAATCAGAACACCTGCTAAGCTCACTCGCTGTTTTTGCCCACCGGACAAATCTTGTGGCCGATGATCCAAGAGCTTCATCAAATCCAAGCGTTCTGCCCAACTCTGCACACGCTCTTTCATCGTTCCCAGATCTACCATGTCATTTTCAAGAGCAAAAGCCAAGTCTTCTGCGACACTCAAACCAATAAATTGGCCATCTGTATCTTGCAAAACCGTACTAACCAAGTGAGATTTCTCATAAATACTGAGATCAAAGGCTTCTTTCCCCTGAATGAGGAATTGCCCACTACTGGTTCCCTTATAGATATTAGGGATAATCCCATTTAAGCACTGGCCAATGGTTGACTTACCAGAACCAGACGGCCCAACAATCAGAACCTTTTCCCCCTTATAAATGGTTAAGTTGAAATTTTTCAAGGTTGGTTCAGACTGTGCCTTGTATTGGAAGGAAAAATCCTTCAGTTCAATCATTGCTTCTTTCATTTAGTTTGCCTTTTCCCAAAAGAGCGCAAATTGGATGGCTAACTCTGCGATGCGATCCTTGCTATCTAAATCCTCATGACTAGATAAGGTTCGGATATCCCATTTTTCTTCCGAGAGGTGGTCAGCTGCGTAGAAGAAATGGCAGAGCTCAAAGCCCCTATAAGCTGCTAGGGCTGCCACTGCCGAACATTCCATATCCACACAGATGGCTCCTGCTTCCTTTCGTCGCTTCATCTTGTCGATGGTTTCCCGGTAGGGTGCATCTATCGTCCACACTTTTCCTGACTGATAAGAAACCTTGTGACTGTCCAGAAAGGCTTGGAAGAGAGGGAGGGTTTTCTTGTTTACTTCCACTTCATCACTAGCCGGAAGATAGTGGTAACTGGTCCCCTCGTCGCGAAGAGCAGCCGTTGGAATGATGATGGAAGTCGCTTCGATATCACGGTCTAAAACCCCACAGGTTCCAAAGAGCACCAGTTTTTCCATCCCAAATTGAATCAGGTCCTCTATAATCCCCACACAGGAAGCAGCCCCAACTGGTGCATTAAAGGCACCAATCTGTTGGTCTCCAATAGTGATCTCATAGACCACGACTTCAAAATTGGCCATGGAGGTTCTTGCAATGACCCCGTGGTCATAATTTTCAAGGAGGCGAGCAAAAGTTACTCTTGAAAAGCAAGAGATGACTACTTTGGGAAATCCTTCAATTGGTTGGTGTAAGTCTTGTGGATTGATAATCGCCTGTCGATTGGCATCAAATTCTTCTAACAGCATTTCGTGCACCTCTTTCATTCTACTTCTAGGCCCCTATTATACCATAATTAGCCTAGTCATTGGTTTTTGATCAAAGGAAGGAGTATAAAAAAGAACCGTTCCCAAAGTTAGATTTTTCTGATCTAACTTTGGAAGTACAGTTCACTGCGATATTTTTTACTTGTTCTCCAATTGCGCTAATTCTAGCAATCGTTCTTTGGACAATTTTTTAATTTCAATTTGACTAGCATCTAGCAGCTGGAATTCATCTGGCTCTAGTGCTTCCAGTAGATTCTTCAGAGCAAGAGAGCCAATTGGATGGTAATTTTCTGGCTTATCCGGATCTCCATCGATCGCAACCAATAGAACTCGCCAATCACTGATACCCGCTAAGCCCACAATTTCTACATATTCTGCAGGAACATGTGGCACGCTTGGCAAGACCGTATCCGTATCTTCTGTCAAGCTATAGCTGGCTAAGAAGGCTCCTGTCTCCTCCTGTTGATAAAAACGGACTTGACTGAAATAAGCTGCACTATATTGAATCTTCTTGATAAAGGCAGAGTAGGCCTCTAGTGGATGGACATGGTTCAAGACTTCCTGCACTGTATCCCGATCCAAATAGACTGGATGAGCGAAGCCTTGTACTTCAAACTCTTTTAGATCTTTTTCCTTGGTCAAATTCCCCAGCGTTTCTAGGATAACGACTTCATAATCAAAATGGAAAATAGAATCTGGAGTATAGCTTGCACCCTCACTCGATACAATTTCGGTTCCTAGTACTTCTCCTAGGCGACTGATCCATCGAAGGGCCAACTGCCAATCTTCTTCTATCGCAAAAGAGGGCACCTGAATTTGATAAGACTCTTCTTCATCAAAATAGCGTAACTGCAGAGGAAGACCGCTCTTACCAAATACGATACAGTTCAAGCCTTCAAAATCATTTAAGGGACGATGAAGGGTGGCAGGATCATAGTTGTAGGTTGTTAACCCCTCCACTAATTTAAGAACTTCCTGTGCTGCGAGTACTTTCTGATAGCCAAATAAGCTCTTTTTATTTTTGATTGAAAACACGATACTCATTTGTTTTCTCCTTTGTGAAATCGCTTACCTAAAGTATAGCACAATTTTCAATCAATTTCCATATAAAAACAGCCTGAGCTTTCAGACTGTTTGTTTCCATTATGCAGGTGCTCCATCAAGCGTCTCACCGATAACCTCTAAACGCTCACGAACTTCTGCTTGTGACAAGTTGTGTTCTTCTACATAGCGATTGCGAGGGTGAACTCGGCACTCATGTGAGCAGCCACGGAGGTACTTGTCTTCGTTTTCTTCTGAGGTCAAGATCCGACGGTTACAGAAAGGATTTCCACAGTTGACATAGCGTTCGCATGGTGTTCCATCAAACCAGTCTTTTCCGACAACGCTTGGATCGACATGGTTGACATCGACTGCAATCCGCTCGTCAAAGACGTACATTTTACCATCCCATAGTTCGCCTTGAACTTCTGGGTCTTTCCCGTAGGTTGCAATTCCGCCGTGCAATTGACCGACATCTTTGTAGCCCTCACGCACCATCCAACCAGAGAATTTCTCACAGCGAACTCCACCAGTACAGTAAACAACCACGCGCTTGTCCATGAATTTTTCCTTGTTATCACGGACCCATTGTGGCAACTCACGGAAGTTGCGGATGTCTGGACGAATAGCCCCACGGAAGTGACCAAGATCGTACTCGTAGTCATTCCGAGTATCAAGGACAACGGTATCCTCGTCGAGAAGAGCTTCTTTAAACTCTTTTGGAGACAAGTAAGCACCTGTCGTTTCAAGAGGATTGATGTCATTATCGAAATTATCATCCTCTAAACCAAGGTGGACAATCTCTTTCTTATAACGTACAAACATCTTCTTGAAAGCTTGTTCTTCTTCCTCATCCATCTTGAACCAGAGGTCTTCCATACCTGGAAGGCTGTGTACATAGTCCATGTATTTTTGCGTTGTTTCGTAGTCACCAGATACGGTTCCGTTGATCCCTTCGTCAGCCACTAGGATACGGCCTTTAAGACCGATTGATTTACAGAAAGCCAAGTGGTCAGCCGCAAATTGTTCTGCGTTTTCAATGGGGGTATAGAGGTAATAGAGTAATACGCGAATAGGTTTTGCCATAAGATTCTCTTTTCTAAGATTAAATTATCAGAATTTTTCATTCAACTATACCAGTATACTCTCCACAGAAAACGAATGCAATTTATTTGACTGAAAAATAAAAGCCTGGGGTTCCAGACTTTTTTTACGACGAAAATAAGGTTCCAACTAACTACTCTTCTTTTTCCAACTGATCCAGATAGGCTTCATAGCGTTTTTTCTCTACTTTGGCTAGGAGCATCACAAGGAAATTCATCCCCCATACAATTGGAAGATTCAGTAAAAAGGTAATAGGTAGCACCAGTAAGAATTTTGAATGGAAGGGATTTGAGTGATAGACAGCCTGGTTTAATTGAAAATTTTGAGCCCAGATAAACAAGGAAAGAACAAGGGTTACTGCTACAATTCCCATCACATTTAGATAGCTATAATTGATAAATCTCACACCCAATCGTTGACAACGAACCGAATAATACAATCCTGAGACGATGAGTAAGGCTACCACCATGATTGGACTTAACCCCACCTTAGACGTAAAAATGGATCCCACACTAAAAACAGTTAAGGCACGGAACAGAAAACCAGCCGTCTCAGCTCCAGCCTTATTAGCTAAGCCTTCTTCTCGTTCATCTATGATTTGTTTGTTCAGCAATTGTAATCTCATTGCTTTCTCCTTATTCTTCATCCTCTAACTCTGCCTCTATCTTCTCTTGTTTTTTCCGATTGATAAGAGCAAGTGGTTTTTCAAGCAGATAAGTCAAGATGGCAAAGACGACGATTTCTAATAAAATTTTGACCAGATATTTGGGACTCAAGATAAAGCTCGTTGCCTCTCGCTTTCCAATCACATCCATGGCTATCATCAGCACAGCAAAGACTAGACCTGACCCAAGGCGGCTCAACCAGCTATCTTTTTCTAACATATCTCGAACATCAATCCCTGAACTGATCCTTCTCACAAAGGCATAAGCTCCCATGACAATCAAGAGAATGAGCTCTGGAATATAAGCTACTAGGTCTAAATCCAGGATACTAGCTTTCACAAAGGCAGAGACTGCAATAAAGCAGGTCATCCCAAGGACAAGTTCTCCTGCGATTTTTCCATCAAGCAGAATGGTCCGCTCATCTTTTACAATTGGTTCTTTCTTTTGTTTCATTTATTTCCTCTTTCTATTGTTAAAACTGTTACTCCCAGAACAGTTGATCCAGCGTCTTATCCAAGGTCTTACAAATGGCCAGGCAGAGGCTGAGGGTTGGGTTATATTTCCCCGCCTCAATCAGGCCGATGGTCTGACGTGTCACCCCGATGGCATCTGCAAGATCCCCCTGGGTCATATCATGTTCGACCCGGGCCATTTTTAATTTGAGATTTTTCGCCACATGCTTTTCCTTTCTTGTTTTTATAGCTCTATTATACACTATATTTTCTATTTTGCAATATATATATTACATTTTGTAAAAAATATTTTTGATAAAACAAAAAAGAGGCTGGGACAAAAATCCTAGCCTCTCAATTATTTTTGGATTGTCGAGCAAGACACAGTGGTTGAGTGGGCTCTACTACGCTGATTTCATCAGCTTTTACAGCCCTACTCAACTGTGCGGAGGTGGGACGACGAAATCGAATTCTAACGAATTA
>JAWGIA010000045.1:0-8586 GCA_032560535.1 Streptococcus parasanguinis
CTGATTTCATCAGCTTTTACAGCCCTACTCAACTGTGCGGAGGTGGGACGACGAAATCGAATTCTAACGAATTACCGATTTCTGTCCCACTCTCTTTTAGTTTAGATATTTAATGAAGAACTCAATCAGTTTCATGATTTGTGTAAAGAACCAAGGCAGAAATAGAAGAGCTAGGAAGGTAACATGCCATTTCCAATAAAGTGAAACCAAGCCAACGGTTTCTCGAATCCAAGCGGATGGGAGATAGTAAAAAGCTGTTCTTGAACCGATACTTCGACCAGGTATTTTCAATCGTCTCATAAAGACACCTGCACGGAGCGCGTGAAATGAATTGGTTACTACAAGGACTCGCTTGCCAAGCCCCTCTTCTTCAAGGAGACGCTTGCTAAAGGTCAGGTTTTCAAAAGTAGTACGAGAGCGATTCTCGATGAGAATGGCGTCTTCTGGAACCCCGTGTTCCATCAAGTATCCGGCCATAGCTTCTGCCTCAGCGATCAGCTCATCTGACCCTTGACCACCAGAAACAATCAGCTTTGGTCGTCCCTCGAACTGCTCATAGATGGCCTTTCCCTTCTCAAGACGCTGGGCCAAGAGTGGGGGAACCTTGTCTCCGATCAAACCTGAGCCAAGGATGATGATGGCGTCTGGCTCTTTGCGAACTGGAAAGAGATTGCAAAAAGTCCCATAGGATACGTAAGAGAGGTAGAGAAAGGTCATGTAAAACAGGGAGAAGTCAGTCAGATAAATGAGGATGTCATTCCCTGGGAAATAGGGTAAAAAATGTAGTGCCAAAGCTCCGATAATAAACAGTCCATAAAGCAGAGAGAGGAGGTTGGCCAGTCTTTTTCCTTCAAAAAACATCATTTGACGGCCGTTAAAAAGGAGAAAGATAGATGAGAAAATAATGCTGAGAAAAACGAGGATGGAAATCACAACAAATACAATAATTGCAATTTGTTGATTAAACCATAGCTCAGTTCGAACGACTAGTAGAAATGCAGAAATCAGTAGAAGAAGCCCCAGGTTTATCGAAAAGAGATAAGCATTGAAAAGCCTTCTGCGATCACTCATAAAGAACAATAAAAAAATAAGAGCTGGAAATAACCAGAATAGATATAGATACATGTTTTGCACCTCGTAAAATCTTACATCCATTGTACCATAATGACTGATAGAAATAGCGGATTGTTCATGCAAATAAGTTGCTTTCTTCAAATGAATTTGATAAAGTTAAGATTATCGTTTTTTTAAGGAGATCGTATGTTACGAAAAGGTTCCCTGACAGGTTTATTACTGTTTGGTATTTTTTTTGGTGCTGGAAACCTGATTTTCCCGCCGACTCTTGGTGCTTTATCGGGTAATCAATTTTGGCCAGCAATTGCTGGGTTTGTCCTTTCAGGCGTGGGAATTGCCATTGTGACCTTGATTATCGGGACACTCAATCCTAAAGGTTATATTGATGAGATTTCTCGTAAGATTTCACCTGTTTTCGCAATTGTATACTTAGTTGCGCTGTATCTTTCGATTGGTCCTTTCTTTGCCATTCCAAGAACGGCGACAGTATCTTTCGAAGTGGGGACAGCCCCCTTATTAGGTGGAATGAATGCCAGTTTAGCACTTTTCATTTTTACCCTGGTCTACTTTTTGCTAGCCTTTCTGATTGCTTTGAATCCATCTAAGATTTTAGATCGGATCGGTCGTATATTGACCCCGATCTTTGCGATTCTCATTTTGATCTTAGTCGTTCTTGGAGCTTTTAAATACAGTGGACATGCTCCAATGGTGGCCACAAAAGCCTATCAGGCTTCTGCCTTTGGGCAAGGATTTTTAGAGGGCTACAATACCTTGGATGCCTTGGCCTCTGTTGCCTTTAGTGTGATCGCAGTGACTACCCTGAATCAACTTGGATTTTCAAGTAAGAAAGAATACATCAAGACTATTTGGTTGGTTGGAATTGTTGTAGCCCTTGGTTTTAGTGTGCTGTATATCGGCTTAGGATATCTGGGGAATCATTTTCCAATTCCAGCTTCTGTTATGACATCTGATACCAATAAAGGGGTGTATGTATTATCAGAAGCGACCAAAGCGATCTTTGGTCCGACTGCTCAGATTTTCCTAGCAGGAATGGTGACGGTAACTTGCTTTACCACAACTGCTGGTTTAATCGTCTCTACCAGTGAATTCTTCCATAGCACCTTCCCTAAGGTTTCTTACAAGGTCTATGCAAGTGTCTTCACTCTGATTGGTTTTGCGATTGCCAACCTTGGCCTGAATGCCATTATTGCCTTTTCATTGCCGGTCTTGATGATTCTTTACCCAATCACCATTACCATTGTATTGATTGTGATAGTGAATAAATTTGTGGCCCTTTCAAAACCAGGGATGCAATTGACTATTTTCTTGGCTAGCTTGGTCTCTCTTGCAAGTGTTCTGGCAAGTACCTTTAAAATTTCTCTAGTAGAAAAGGGGATTGCTTTGCTTCCATTTGCAGCTCAATCTCTTCCATGGTTAGTGCCAGTAGTCATCGGGATTCTTTTATCGCTTGTATTACCAAATAAACAAACGGCAGAAGAATAAGTTATATTAAAAACTCTAAAGTTTTGTGCTTTAGAGTTTTTCTTTTGAAACTAGTATCTAAATCCAAACTTTAGTAAAAAAACGTAGCAGAAATTTTTATTTTTTGTCAGTCAATGCTATACTGAATGTAGCATATCAATATACGGAGTGAACTATGAATCCAATCATTTTTTCATTGACAGTTTTTCTTGCGGGTATTCTGTCTTTCTTTTCTCCCTGTGTCTTTCCTTTGCTTCCGGTTTATATTGGAATCTTACTAGGAAGTGATCAGGAAAAGGCTATCCGATTGTTCGGGAAAAAAATTCGCTGGCATGGCTTGCTGAAAACCCTTTGTTTTATTGCAGGTATTTCTGTTATTTTCCTCCTCATTGGTTTTGGAGCGGGCTTGCTTGGAAAGATCATGTACACCAATTGGTTCCGTTATCTGATGGGAGCCCTCATCATTATCCTTGGTCTTCATCAAATGGAAGTCTTTCATTTTCATTTCCTTGAAAAGCAAAAATCAGTAGATTTTGGAGCCAACAAACAGAAGAATGAATTGTTTTCAGCTTTTCTCCTTGGTCTTGGCTTTAGTTTTGGTTGGACGCCTTGTATCGGCCCTGTATTGGGATCAGTTCTTGCTCTAGCAGCATCAGATGGGCAAGATGCTCTTATGGGAGCTATTTATCTCCTTGTTTATACCTTGGGAATGGCTCTTCCGTTTTTACTGTTGGCCTTAGCATCTAGTCTGGTCTTACCTTACTTTAATCGTCTCAAACCCCATTTGTTATTGCTGAAGAAAATCGGCGGAGCCATCATTATTCTAATGGGAATTCTCTTACTTTTGGGACAATTGAACAGTTTGTCATCTATCTTTTCATAAAATAATCCGGAGGTATAACACATGATGAAAGGTATTAAATACGCTTGTTTCTCAGTTCTCTCTTTAGCTTTGCTGTCAGCTTGTTCCATGAATCAATCCAGTGAGAGTAGTATGGACAATCAGCCAACAATGAATACAACAACGAATAAGAATGCTTTGGTAGGAAAAGACGCTAGTGACTTTGAACTAAAGGATATGAAGGGGAATACGGTTAAACTTTCAGACTACAAAGGGAAGAAGGTTTATTTGAAATTTTGGGCAACCTGGTGTGGCCCTTGCCGGCAAAGTATGCCTGAACTAGAGAAATTGGTCAAGGATACGGATAGAGACTTTGAAATTCTGACCATTATGGCACCAGGACTCCAAGGTGAAAAAACAGAAGAAGAATTCGTCAAATGGTTTGATCAACAAGATTACAAGTCCGTACCGGTCTTGTACAATCCAGACGGTTCTGCATTTGCAGATTATCAGGTTCGCTCTATTCCTACAGAAGTCTTTATAGACAGTCATGGGAAAATTGGACATGTCCAATTAGGGGCTATTTCAAACGACGATGCTAAGAAGATTATCAAAGACTTACAATAAAAAAATGAAGCACGAAGCTTCATTTTTTTATTAGTTGCTTGCACCAGAAGTTGCATCGGCATCTCCGTGCCCTCCGTCACCATGTCCTCCAGCATCAGAAGCACCAGAAGTTGCATCTGCACTACCGTGTCCACCAGCAGGAGCAAATGGACCGCTTCCGCCAACTAGACGTTGGCCGGTTGTTTGCAGGTACCAGTCCAACCATGGTTTGAAGTTGAAGACAATCTCATTGATACCAGCGTATGAACCATCTTCATAGTACATAGCTTGGTAGTTGTGAGTGTTGATCACGCCTTCAGGAGATCCTGGAACAATAGTCCGAACATAGTCTTGGTTACCGTTACGAAGGGTACCAATCACCCATTCCACGTTTTTCATACGTGCTGGTGGTAGGGAACCATGAACGGTTGACATCCGGCTTCCTGATTGAGGTGGCACGCGTTTGGCAAACATGGTATCAGGATCTTGATGGGCATTGTTGTAGTAGAGGAATTGGTTGTTATCATCGGCATAGGTCAATTCAAATGGCATAGCCTTTAAGAACATATCAATTTGGTTAACGGTTAGGATACCGTGGTCGAGTTTGACATAGGTATCGCCGGAAACGGCACCAGTGATTTCAGCTACTTTTTCTACCCAATCTGGATCGTCAGGATCGACTTCAGTAACAGTTGTAGCGATTGGATGATTACAATCCAAGTCTTCTGGTTCAATTGGTTTTGGTTTTTTCAATTTAGATACAACCTCAACGTATTTCATAAAATTATCCAAGCAGGTTTCAAGGAATTTGACGGTTCCTTCGTTAATGATATTGCCGTCTTCGTCAAAAGCTTCTTTTGCTTTTCCAAGAAGGAATTCATTTCCTGGAAGGGTATAAGCATTGACACCTGGGGCATCGAGGATCTTACGGAGGTGAACTTGCGCACGTGAAGTCCCTTGATCATAGTAAGAAGCACCGACGATCATAACCGGTTTGTTTTCAAATGGATGCACCTCGAAAGATAGCCATTCAAGAACAGACTTGAGAGCAGCAGAGATCGTATGGTTGTGCTCTGGAGTGGCAATGATAACACCATCTGCACGAGTGATTTTGTTATATAAGAGACGTAATTGGAAACTTTCGTCCCATTTTTCATCTTGGTTAAACATTGGAACTTCGTCGATTTCAAGAACTTCCAATTCAAATTTGATCTTAAATTGGCGGCGAATGAATTCCAAAAGTTTACGGTTATATGATTGATCGTAGTTCGATCCTACAAGTCCAACAAATTTCATTCTTTTCTGTCTCCTATCTTACAAGTTTTCCCAGTCAAATTCTTCAGCATCTTTGCGAAGCAATTCTTGGGCGTTGCGCAATTTGTCTGTGATTTTCACAAACACACGGAAATCATCAAAGATGGCATCTAATTTTTGAATGACATCTAAATCCACCAAGTCTCCATTTTGATCAAAGGCTTGCAATGAATGAGAGAGCAAGAATTCATCTGGCAAAACAGTCGCTTTAATTTCTGGAGCATTTAAGATTTGGCGAAGTTGGAGTTGGGCGCGTGAAGATCCCAACGTACCGTACGAAGCCCCAGTAATCATGACTGGTTTATTCAACAATGGGAAGACTCCGTATGAGAGCCAAGCGAGTGCACTCATCAAGACTGCTGGAATAGAGTGGTCGTATTCTGGAGTCCCAATAATGACCCCATCAGACTCCTCAATTTTTGCAACAATATCCAAGACAGCTTCAGGTACTTGTTTGTCGGCTGGTTTGTTAAAGACAGGGATATCTTTAATTTCGACCAATTCGATCTCAGCCTTATCAGCAAAATGTTTTTGCATGTATTGAAGCAGTTGACGGTTTGTAGAACGTTTGGAGTTAGTCCCCACAATCGCAATAAGTTTTATCATGGAAAATTCCTTTCTGATAGGAGAATTATAAATAAGATTGAAGCCCACTTGTATAGGCGATCTTGCCTGATTGAGAAACCAATAAGGTATCTATACCAGGAAGTGATTCAACAGTGTTGAGGATAGAAGCAGGAGATTCCCCGAACAAGCGGGTAGTCCATATCTCCCCGTCTACGGATCGATCAGATATGATGGTGATACTGGCTAAGTCTGTCTCGACCGGATAGCCCGTCGCGCTATCAAAAATGTGGTGAAACGACTGGCCGTCCACTTCTAAATGACGCTCGTAGATGCCAGAGGTGACAACAGATTTATCCTTGACGGAGAGGACCAGTAGGTGCTGACCTCTTTTTTCGACTGGATTTTGAATGCCAATCCGCCAAGGTTGTTGTTTGACGGGGTGTTGACCGACAGTGAGGATATTTCCTCCAAGATCGATCAAGGCATCTGTTACTCCCTGGCTCTTTAAAAAGGTCGCAATGCAGTCTGCACTATAGCCCTTAGCCAAGGCTCCCAAATCAATCTTCATTCCAGGACGCGTCAGAAAGACTGTATGGTTTTCTGGGTCGAGCTGAATTCGGTGAGGATCGATCATGGTCAGAGCTTGATTAATTTCCCCTTGCTGGGGACGTCTAGCATCTGAAAATCCAATTCGCCAGGTCTGTACAAGAGGACCAATGGCGATGTTTAAATGGCTGTTTTGAGCTTGACTATGCAAGGTTCCTAATGCAATCAGTTCAAAAAGATCTGGATGAACTTGGACAGGAGCAATACCAGCTTGGTGATTGACCTCCATGAGTTCAGAACTTGCATCATTCGCACTGAAGCGATGTTCGTAGGAGCGAAGAAGTTCAAAGCAGCGGGCTAAGAGTTCATTCGCTTGTGGGTGACAGATCGAAACAGTGATGGTTGTTCCCATCAAACGTTCGGATCGACTACTTAGGTCCACTAAAAATCTATCCTTTCCTATTTTCACTTACTTACAGTATATCAAAAAGATATCGTTTTCACAATCCTTTCAAGCATATTGTTTGACATTTTTTGAAACATGTGAAATGTGATTTTCTGGAAAATTGAAAGAAAGATCACAAATTCTGAGCAAAATAATTGTAACCGATATCATTTTTATGATATACTCAAGAAGTAAATTAAATTAAAGGTAGGATTTATTCTATGAGTAAAATCGTTGTTGTAGGGGCTAACCATGCCGGAACAGCTTGTATCAACACTATGTTAGATAATTTCGGAAATGAAAATGAAATTGTAGTTTTTGACCAAAACTCAAACATTTCATTCCTTGGATGTGGGATGGCGCTTTGGATCGGTGAACAAATCGATGGTCCTGAAGGTCTTTTCTACTCTGACAAAGAAAAATTGGAAGCAAAAGGTGCAAAAGTCTACATGAATTCACCTGTTCTTTCAATTGACTATGACAACAAAGTGGTTACAGCGGAAGTTGATGGAAAAGAACACAAAGAATCTTATGAAAAATTGATCTTTGCGACTGGATCAACACCAATCATTCCTCCAATTAAAGGAGTTGAAATCGTACCTGGTAACCGCGAATTCAAAGCAACTCTTGAAAATCTTCAATTCGTTAAATTGTACCAAAATGCTGAAGAAGTAATCGAAAAATTGAAAGACAACAGCAAACACTTGAATCGTATCGCCGTAGTTGGTGGTGGTTACATTGGTGTTGAACTTGCGGAAGCTTTCGAACGTCTTGGTAAAGATGTTGTCTTGGTAGATATCGTGGACACTGTCTTGAATGGCTACTACGACAAAGACTTCACAGACATCATGGCGAAAAACTTGGAAGACCACAATATCCGTTTGGCGCTTGGACAAACGGTTCAAGCGGTTGAAGGAGATGGTAAGGTAGAACGCCTTGTAACCGATAAAGAGACCTTCGATGTAGATATGGTTATCTTGGCTGTTGGTTTCCGTCCTAATACAGCTCTTGCTGATGGTAAGATCGAACTCTTCCGCAATGGTGCTTTCCTTGTTGATAAGAAACAAGAAACGTCACTTCCAGGTGTGTACGCAGTTGGTGACTGTGCGACTATCTTCGATAACGCTCGTAACGAAATGAGCTACATCGCTCTTGCTTCTAATGCGGTTCGTTCAGGTATTGTCGGTGCCTACAATGCGACTGGTCATGAATTAGAAGGAATCGGTGTTCAAGGTTCTAACGGTATCTCTATCTACGGCCTTCACATGGTTTCAACTGGTTTGACTCTTGAAAAAGCGAAAGCTGCAGGCTTCAATGCCACTGAAACTGGCTTTAACGACCTTCAAAAACCTGAATTTATCAAACACGATAACTATGAGGTTGGTATCAAGATCGTCTACGATAAAGACACTCGTCAAATCCTTGGAGCTCAAATGGTATCACGTGATAGCGCTATCTCAATGGCTATCCACATGTTCTCACTTGCGATTCAAGAACACGTGACGATTGATAAGTTGGCTTTGACGGACTTGTTCTTCTTGCCACACTTCAACAAACCTTACAACTACATCACAATGGCAGCTTTAACTGCTGAATAATAGCTAAAGTTCTATTAAAAACTTTCCTTAGGTGAGTACGGACGTCAGCGAACTTCGTAGAAGTTCCATGACTAATTATTGAGCCTAAGGTCTCAATAATTCCGAGTGCCTGA
>JAWGIA010000046.1:0-7817 GCA_032560535.1 Streptococcus parasanguinis
AGCTGATGAAATCAGCGTAGTAGAGCCCACTCAACCACTGCGTCTTGCTCGACAATCCAAAAATAATTGAGAGGCTAGGACTTTTGTCCCAGCCTCTTTCTTGTCTAGTGGTCACTAAAGCGTCTATATTTAATGCGGAAATCGAAATAATTTTCTTCCTGCAGTTTACGGAAAATATCGCGATAAGCCTCTTCGTCAAAGTGGTCACCCCGATAGAGAATTTCAAAACTCAGATCATCGTATTCTAAAAAAGCATTAGCAGTTTTAAATCCATTTCGCTTATAGAAATCCATCCGAGACTGACGTTGCTCTATATTGTCGCATTCTTCATCTAAACGTTCCACTTCAAGAATCATGGTCCTTTGGTAAAATTCCACCAATTTTTCAATGATTTCTTGACCATATCCGTGGCTTCTTAAATGTGGCATAATGGCAAAGAAACTGACATAAAAAGCTTTCTGATTATAGATTGAAAAAGCAAATCCGACAAATTCTTCGTCGTTATAAAAAGCAAAGAAATTGGCATCGTCATTGTCCGTATAGCGTAAAAATTCTGACAAAGGAACACGCTCTTCTTCTGGAAATGCTTCGATATTCAGCCTTTCGACCTTATCCAGATCTGGGAACGTTTCCGTGATTAATTGGCTCGTTAAGCTCATAAGGCCTCCTTTTCTGACACGATTATATCAAAAAATGTAAGGGGATTCAACTACCGATGCTTGTCGCTGGTTACTGAAGTTGGTATAATGGCACTATGAAAAGAATTCAACGTGTGAACCTCATAGATGGTCCTATTTTACCCACTCTTTTAAGTTTTGCCTTTCCTATTCTTTTATCCAATATCTTCCAACAACTCTACAATACCTCGGATGTCATGATTGTAGGACGATTTTTAGGTCAAAAATCATTGGCCGCCGTTGGTGCGACCTCCGCTATTTTTGATCTGATTGTTGGATTTGCTGTCGGTGTTGGAAATGGGATGGGCATCATTATCGCGAGAAATTATGGAGCTAAAAACGATGACCAATTACGAAAATCTGTCGCAGCAACTGCTGTTATTGGCGGCATCCTCAGTCTCTTCGTGATATCTATTTGTGTTGTGGGTCTTTATCCCCTTCTCCAGTTTTTAGGGACCCCACCAGCTATTATAGCTCAGTCCTATCTCTATATCTCCACTATTGTCAATGGTGTAGCTGTGACCTTTGCCTATAATCTTTGTGCCGGACTTCTTCGAGCGGTTGGCGATAGCTTAGCGGCACTCTACTTCTTGATTATCGCTGCCGTTCTCAATATTCTTCTTGATCTTTATTTTATTACCCAACTCCATCTCGGAGTCCAATCCGCTGGGATTGCGACTATTATTGCGCAAAGTTTTTCTGCACTTCTTTGTTTCTTTTATATTCGCAAAAAAGTGCCTTTCCTCCTGCCAAATCGCAACGATTTTGTTTGGGATCAAAGGCTCTATCAAGACTTAATCAGTCAGGGATTGACCATGGGGCTCATGTCTTCTATTGTCTCTATCGGAACAGTTATCTTACAATCAGCTATCAATAAGCTTGGAATGACCATCATAAGTGCTCAAATCTCAGCTCGTCGGATCATGTCCTTTGCCCTCCTGCCAATGGCTGCTATTTCCACTAGTATGACGACCTTTACCTCGCAAAACTTTGGTGCTAAACGCTTTCGACGGATTCAAAAAGGGGTCAAACAAGCTTGTCTTCTCTCCTTCGTTTGGTCGATCATTGTTGCCATCCTCCTCTTCTTTACAAGCCCGTTCTTAACAAACCTCATATCTGGATCTAGCGATCCTAACTTGATCGCAAATGCCAGTCTCTATCTGCAAATCAGCTCCTGCTTCTATCCGGTCTTAGGATGCCTCTTGATTTTAGGGAATTCCCTCCAAGGTATTGGTAGAAAATTGACCCCTTTGATTTCTAGCTTTATCGAGTTAACAGGAAAAATTCTCTTTGTACTTTTCATTATCCCTCATACAGGCTATATAGGAGTCATTCTTTGCGAGCCTCTCATTTGGGTCCCAATGACCCTCCAACTTTGGTTTACCTACCACAAAGCCAGTCATCAGCTTCTTGCACCATAGCATTCGACGAGTACATAATAAAACAACTTCTGCTCATTTGAACAGAAGTTGTTTTTTGTCATCAGACGTCTATTAGAACAAGCCAATAGCTGTTCCATCAGCAGCCACATCCATATTTAAAGCAGCTGGACGTTTTGGTAGACCAGGCATGGTCATGACATCCCCAGTCAAAGCGACAATAAAGCCTGCTCCCAATTTTGGAACCACTTCACGAATAGTAATTTCAAAGTTTTCCGGAGCTCCCAAGGCATTTGGATTATCGGAGAAGCTATATTGTGTTTTGGCCATACAGATTGGCAACTTATCCCAACCATTTTTCACGATTTGGGCAATTTGTGTCTTGGCTTTCTTCTCAAAATTCACCTTCGTACCGCGATAAATTTCTGTAACAATCTTTTCAATTTTTTCTTCAACAGAAAGGTTATTATCATACAAGCGTGTGTAGTTAGCTGGACTTGTTTCGATGGTTTTAACCAAGGTTTCAGCAAGTTCAACTCCACCGTCAGCACCATTCGCCCATACACTCGCAAGCTCAACTGGCACCTCAATTTCAGCACACAATTCTTTCAAAGTAGCAATTTCCGCTGCTGTATCGGTGATAAATTCATTGATAGCAACCACTGCAGGAATGCCAAACTTACGGATATTTTCAACGTGACGTTTCAAGTTGGCAAAACCAGCACGAACAGCCTCTACATTTTCTTCAGTCAAAGCATCCTTGGTCACTCCACCGTTCATCTTAAGAGCTCGGAGAGTCGCTACGATCACAACCGCATCTGGTGATGTAGGCAAGTTTGGAGTTTTAATATCAAGGAATTTTTCAGCGCCAAGGTCAGCCCCAAAACCAGCTTCTGTAATCGTATAGTCGGCTAAATGAAGAGCTGTCGTCGTTGCTAATACAGAGTTACATCCATGGGCGATATTGGCAAATGGGCCACCGTGAACAAAGGCAGGCGTTCCATAGATGGTTTGAACCAGGTTTGGCTTAATCGCATCTTTGAGGATCAAGGCAAGAGCCCCTTCCACTTCCAAATCACGGACATAAACTGGACTACGATCATAACGGTAACCAATTACAATGTTGGCCAAACGACGTTTCAAATCTTCAATATCTGTCGCCAAGCAAAGGATGGCCATGATCTCAGAAGCAACGGTAATATCAAAACCGTCTTCACGCGGAATCCCATTTAAAGGACCGCCAAGACCGACAGAAACATGACGAAGAGCGCGGTCATTCAAGTCCACTACCCGTTTCCAGATAATCCGACGTTGGTCAATTCCTAGCTCATTTCCTTGGTGCAAATGATTATCAATCAATGCTGAGAGAGCGTTATTAGCCGTTGTGATCGCATGCATATCCCCTGTGAAATGAAGGTTGATGTCTTCCATCGGTAGAACTTGGGCATAGCCACCACCAGCAGCACCACCTTTAATCCCCATAACTGGACCTAAAGAAGGTTCGCGAATGGCAATCATGGTTTTTTTACCGATTTTATTCAAAGCATCTGCTAGACCAATGGTGATGGTTGATTTCCCTTCTCCAGCTGGAGTTGGGGTGATCGCAGTGACTAAGATAAGTTTTCCTACTGTATTTTTCTCAACTTCACGAATCTTATCAAAGCTCAATTTCGCCTTGTATTTTCCATACAATTCAAGATCATCGTCAACCAAACCAATTTTCTTCACAACGTCTACAATCGGTTGGAGTTCAATGCTTTGAGCAATTTCGATATCTGTTTTCATAAGGGACTCCTTTATATTTGATAGATCTATTATACCTAAAATTCGCGAAAATAACATATTTTTTTCACCTTTTGAATCGAACGTTCGTTTTTTATGTAAATTTTATGGCTACACATAGCTAATCCTAATAGCTTCAGAACTTTACTTATGTATCTTTTTTGTGTAAAATAAGCATATGCATATTTTAATTACATCAGGCGGGACGAGCGAAGCCATTGATAGTGTTCGTTCGATCACCAATCATTCCACCGGGAGCCTAGGGAAAATCCTTGCAGAAACGGCTCTTGCTAAGGGACATCAGGTGACCTTGATCACAACGCCTACCGCTCTTAAACCCGACCCTCACCCACAGCTTCGACTTCTATTGATCGACAATGTTGAGGAACTTCTCTCTCAAATGAAAAAGGAAGTTCCTCGTCACCAGGTATTAATCCATGCTATGGCAGTCTCAGACTATACGCCTGTTTACATGACAGGCCTTGATGAAGTTAAGAATGCTCAGGATCTTCATACCTTTATCCATCGCGAAAATCACGAAACCAAAATCTCTTCGAAAGAAGAATATCAGGTGCTCTTCTTAAAGAAAAATCCGAAGATTATCTCGCTCGTTAAAGAATGGAACCCTGCCATTCAACTGATCGGCTTTAAGCTTTTAGTCGACGTTTCTTCTGAAGAGTTGATCCAGGTAGCGCGTGAAAGCCTGGTTAAAAATCATGCCAGCATGATCGTTGCCAATGATCTGACCAAGATTCAGAACGGTCAGCATCAAGCCTATCTAGTAACAGATGATCACGTTCTAGAAGCTTCTACGAAAACAGAAATCGCAGAGGCTATCCTACGTTATATCAAATAAAAAGGTACATATGACACACATTACTTTAGCGGTTACCGGTAGTATTTCCGCCTATAAGGCTGCTGATATTACCAGCCAACTAACCAAATTGGGATTTGAAGTGAAGGTCCTCATGACTCCTTCAGCCCAAAAATTTATCACCCCTTTAACCTTGCAAGTTCTTTCAAAAAATCCAGTAGGCCTAGAGGTTATGGTGGAAGACGATCCACAGCGGATCGAGCACATCGACATTGGGAAAGAAACTGACCTCTTTCTTGTAGCGCCGGCCAGTGCCAACACCATTGCTAAATTGGCCATGGGACTTGCAGATAATATGGTCACAAGCACAGCTCTAGCCTTGCCTCAAAGGACTAAAAAATTACTGGCCCCTGCTATGAATACAAAAATGCTAGATCATCCTGCTACCCAACGAAATCTAAAACTCTTACAAGACTATGGTTACCAGATCATCCAACCTCGAGAGGCTACTCTCGCTTGTGGAGATCAAGGTTCTGGAGCTCTAGCCACTGTCGACACTATCATCCAAGCTGTTAAGGAGAATTGTTTATGAGAAAATCAGCCTCTATTTCACGAATTGCCATCTTTTTTGCCGTGATGATCACCATTCACTTTGTGACGTCCTTCATTTTGCAATTTGTCCCATCAGGAATTCAACCAACCTTGGTTCATATTCCTGTCGTGATCGCTTCTATTATCTACGGACCTCGAACTGGAGCAATTCTAGGACTCCTCATGGGACTCTTTAGCCTCACCATGAATACCCTGGTTATAACACCAGCCAGCTATCTCTTTAGTCCCTTTGTCCCTCACGGGAATCTCTACTCCCTTATCATTGCCATAGTCCCTCGGATTCTCATTGGGGTAACCCCTTACTTCGTCTATCGCTGGATTCGCAATCGTACAGGACTTATGATCGCTGGAATTGTCGGCTCTATGACCAATACTGTTTTCGTTCTAAGTGGGATTTATTTCTTCTTTGGAAATAGCTTCGGTGGTGGAATTCAACATTTCCTAGCCTTGATTATATCTACCAACTCTCTCATCGAAGTCATTGCTACAGTCCTCATTACCAGTGCCGTCGTTCCATCTCTTGAAAAATTAAAATAACCTTTCAAGCCAAGACCAATTTATCTTGGCTTTATTTGATGGTGAATTAGCTCTATTTTTTTGAAAAGATTTACATTTATCGCTAGAATTTTCAGAAAAAATTTGCTATAATGTAAGCGATTAAATTATAAGCAAAAAGGAGACGCTTGCATGACCTATCAAGAAAACTACCAAAAATGGCTCGACTTTGCTGAATTACCAGCTTACCTTCGTGATGAGTTGGTCGCAATGGATGAAAAAACAAAAGAAGATGCCTTCTATACCAACCTTGAATTCGGTACAGCTGGTATGCGTGGATTAATCGGTGCTGGTACCAACCGTATTAATATCTATGTTGTTCGCCAAGCAACTGAAGGGTTGGCCCAATTAATCGACTCAAAAGGTGAGGAAGCGAAGAAACGCGGTGTTGCGATCGCCTACGACAGCCGTCACTTCTCTCCTGAGTTTGCTTTTGAATCTGCTCAAGTTTTGGCTGCACACGGAATCAAATCTTATGTATTTGAAAGCCTACGTCCAACACCTGAATTGTCATTTGCTGTTCGTCATCTCCACACATTTGCTGGGATTATGGTAACCGCTAGCCACAACCCTGCTCCGTTTAATGGATATAAGGTATATGGTGAAGACGGTGGACAAATGCCACCTGCAGATGCCGATGCTTTGACAGATTACATCCGTGCTATCGAAAATCCATTCGCTGTGAAATTGGCTGACCTTGAAGAAAGCAAAGCTAACGGCTTGATTGAAGTTATCGGTGAAAACGTCGACGCTGAATACTTGAAAGAAGTGAAAGGCGTTAACATCAACCAAGACTTGATCAATGAATACGGTCGCGACATGAAGATTGTCTACACACCACTTCATGGTACTGGTGAAATGTTGGCTCGTCGTGCTCTTGCCCAAGCTGGATTTGAAGCTGTTCAAGTTGTTGAGGCTCAAGCCGTTCCAGATGCTGACTTCTCAACTGTTAAATCTCCAAACCCTGAAAACCAAGCTGCCTTTGCTCTTGCTGAAGAACTTGGCCGCAAAGTAGACGCTGATGTATTGGTTGCAACTGACCCAGATGCTGACCGCCTTGGTGTTGAAATCCGCCAACCAGATGGTTCTTACCTCAACCTTTCTGGTAACCAAATCGGAGCGATCATTGCTAAATACATTCTTGAAGCTCACAAAACAGCTGGTACCCTTCCTGCCAATGCTGCCCTCTGTAAATCAATCGTATCAACTGAGTTGGTGACTAAGATTGCAGAAAGCTACGGCGCAACTATGTTTAACGTCTTGACTGGTTTCAAATTTATCGGTGAAAAAATCCATGAATTTGAAACACAACACAACCACACTTACATGCTTGGTTTCGAAGAAAGCTTCGGTTACCTGATCAAACCATTCGTACGTGACAAAGACGCTATCCAAGCCGTTCTTATCGTTGCTGAAATCGCAGCTTACTACCGCTCACGTGGTATGACTTTGGCAGATGGTATCGAAGAAATCTACAAACAATACGGTTACTTCGCAGAAAAAACCATCTCTGTTACCCTTTCAGGTGTGGACGGGGCTGCTGAAATCAAGAAAATTATGAATAAATTCCGTGGCAATGCTCCTAAACAATTTAACAACACAGACATTGCTAAGACAGAAGACTTCTTGGAACAAACAGCTACTACTGCTGACGGCGTTGAAAAATTGACAACTCCTCCAAGCAACGTTCTTAAATACATCTTGGCTGATGATTCATGGTTTGCCGTTCGTCCTTCAGGTACAGAACCAAAAATCAAATTCTACATCGCCACAGTTGGTGAATCTGAAGCAGATGCTAAAGAAAAAATTGCGAATATCGAAGCAGAAATCAATGCTTTTGTAGGCTAAAACATGAGGCTGGGACAAAAGTCCTAGCCTCTCAATTATTTTTTGATTGTTGAGCAAGACGCAGTGGTTGAGTGGGCTCTACTACGCTGATTTCATCAGCTTTTACAGCCCTACTCAACTGTGCGGAGGTGGGACGACGAAATCGAATTC
>JAWGIA010000047.1:0-7773 GCA_032560535.1 Streptococcus parasanguinis
CGAGCAAGACGCAGTGGTTGAGTGGGCTCTACTACGCTGATTTCATCAGCTTTTACAGCCCTACTCAACTGTGCGGAGGTGGGACGACGAAATCGAATTTTAACGAATTACCGATTTCTGTCCCACTCTCTAAATGAATTACTTATTGTTCTACAGCTTGAGCTGCTGTAATCAAGGTTAATTTGTAAACGTCATCTGCATTACATCCACGAGAAAGGTCGTTGACAGGTTTGTTCAACCCTTGCAAGACTGGACCTACCGCTGCAAAGCCTCCGAGACGTTCAGCCATCTTGTATCCAATGTTTCCTGCTTCAATACCAGGGAAGATAAAGACATTAGCTTGACCTGCCACCTTGCTTCCTGGAGCCTTCAAGGCTGCAGTTGCTGGGACAAAGGCTGCGTCAAATTGCAATTCACCATCAATTTCAAGGTCCGGACGAAGTTCATGAGCAAGCTTAGTCGCTTCGACAACCTTATCAACACTTTCACCGAAACCAGATCCTTTTGTTGAATAGCTCAACATAGCAATTTTTGGATCAATACCAAACATCTTGGCAGTGATAGCTGAATTGATGGCAATTTCAGCTAATCCTTCAGCATCTGGATTGATGTTGATGGCACAGTCCCCAAACAAGTAGCGTTCAGATCCACGAACCATAAGGAAAGCCCCTGAAGTCCGTTTTACATTTGGACGAGTTTTGATAATTTGAAGAGCCGGACGAACAGTTGCGGCTGTTGAATGAATCGCACCAGATACCATCCCATCAACAATTCCCATGTGTACCAACATGACACCAAAATAGTTAACGTCGTCTTTCAAGACTTGACGCGCTTCTTCTTCTGTCATTTTGCCCTTACGACGTTCTACCAAGGAAGCTACCATTTCTTCAAAACCTGGATAAGAATGAGGATCGATGACTTCATATCCATCCAAAACCCCTTCGATTTCAAGATAAATCCGAATTTTATCCGGATTACCAAGCAAGACAGGGGTTACTTCTGTCTCGTTCACAATGCGTTTTGTCGCTTGGAGGATACGAGGTTCTTCACCTTCTGGTAATACAATACGTGCATTCTTACCAACGAGGTTGGCTTTGAGATTTTCGAAAACTTCCATGAGTTTTACTCCTTTTAATAATTAATAACTAGTTTGAAGCTGTGTTAATACAGCTTGGAAATCTGGAGGCAGTGGACTTTCTATGACCAATTCTTCCTCTAGAAATGGATGATAATAGGATAGACGATGACAATGAAGGGCTTGGCGCTCAATGCCGTCTTCTAAACTTCCGCCATAGAGATCATCTCCCAAGAGCGGAAAACCAATATGGGAAAAATGAACGCGGATCTGGTGGGTTCGACCTGTGTGTAACTGAATAACCACTAGGTGAATATCACCAAAAGATTGAACAACCTGGTAGCTTGTATGAGCATACTTGCCACCTTTAGCTACCTTTCGGGTGATAATTGAATCTTCATCACGCGCAATCGGAGCAATAATCTCTCCGACAGGATCAAGCTTCCCAGATCCCTTGACCAAGGCATAATAGCGTTTCTGAATCGTTTTAGACTGCAATTGCTTATCCAAGCGAGCATGGGCATAGCCATGTTTGGCAAAGAGCATAACGCCACTTGTATCCTTGTCCAAACGAGTAACAATGTGAACCTGCTGGTTCTCGTAGCCCTGCTTCACATAGTAGCCCTTTACAAAATTTGCTAAGGTATTGGAATGAATCGCACTTGGAATCGATGCGATCCCAAAGGGTTTGTTTAAGACCAAAAAATGATCATCTTCAAACAAAATATCCAAAGGCCGATCCATGGGTTTTAGAGTTTCGAACCCTTCTTCTGCTGGAATATCAATGACCAAGCGATCCCCAATATCCAACAAATAAATCGCATTCTCCGGACGTCCATTGACAAGGATCTTGCCACCACGAAACTTAATCTTTGCTAAGAGCCCCTTAGAAACCTCGTGTTTTTTCAGAAAAGTCTTGACCTTGACATGCTCATCGACAATGAATTCAAATCTCATTCTCTATCATCTCCGATAAAGGCATCCTTGACCCGATTCCAGAAACTGGTATGACTGGAGCTTGCCACGAAATTAATCTTATGGTTGTCGATCTGGTATTCTACCTTTGCAATATTGCGGTAAGAATAGGTTGAATTGTCGACAGAGATAATGTGGAAGCCAGGACGCGTCGGTGTAATCTCGATCTTATCCTTTTTAGGGACAATAACAGAAGAACCCAAGGTACGATAAACACGGTTGTTGAGACTGGCAATTTCCGCAATCTGCAGCGCCTCAATAGTTGGGTGAAGGACTGCTCCTCCCAAGGATTTGTTGTAGGCCGTACTTCCTGTAGGAGTCGAAACTGTAATGCCGTCTCCTCTAAAGCGCTCAAAATCAACTCCATTGATGGTAAGATCGGCAACCATGGTCCGGTCGCTTCTCTTGATTGTTGCTTCATTCAAGGCTCTCATGGTACGGGTTTCCCCATTGTCAAAAGTGATCTTGACATTCAAAATGGGGTAGGAAACCTTGGCTCCAGTATCATATTTTAAGTTCTCAACCAGCTTATCGATTTCACTATCTAAGTAATCCGTATAGAATCCTAAGTGTCCGGTATGGACGCCAACAAAGCGAACTCGATCCAACTGGTGTTCATACTTGTGAAAGGCTGATAGCAACATCCCATCACCACCAATTGAAATCACAATATCCGGATGCTTCTCCGTCAAAATAAAATTATTTTTCCTAAGCTTGTAGCGCAACTGCTGAAAAACCTCTTCACTTTGACGCTTGCGATTGCGAATAATGGATACTTTTTTACCTGTAGTCTTCATCTGTGTCATCACTATTTCCAACGCCATCATTTAACTTACGATGAAGTGGATCAAACAGGGCTTGAGCCTCCTGAATCGCATCCCGAATTGCCCCCATCTCTTCATCCAAGAGATAAGCCAGGTTTGCTGTCGTCTCTAAGCGTTTTTTGATCTCGTCTGGAAAGTCTCCTTTATATTTATAATTGAGCGAGTGTTCAATGGTTGCCCAAAAATTCATGGACAAAGTCCGAATTTGAATCTCTGCTAAGATCGTTTCATTTCCATCAATGGTATCGACCGGGTACTCGACCACAACGTGGTAACTCCGGTAGCCACTTGATTTCTTATGGCGGATGTAGTCTCGCTCTTGGACCACGTGCATATCCTGCCGTTGTCTCAGAACCTCTAGGATCTCTTCGACGTCATCTACGAACTGGACCATGATGCGAAGACCAGCAATATCTTGCATATCCTGAGCCAAATTTTCTTCAGAAATATTTCTTCGGATCATCTTTTCGCGGATGCTCTCAATCGGCTTGACCCGTCCTGTGACAAACTCAATTGGAGAATGCTTTTGTTGCTTACGATATTGCTTACGAATCCCACGCAGTTTGATTTTTAATTCCCCAACTGCTTGGATATAAGGATCTAAGAAGTTTTCCCAATCAATTGCCATCCTACCACCTTGTAATCTGAACCATTTTTGTATACAATAAACACATCTCTTATTATATCATGAATCGCTTTCGAAAAAAAGCAAAGGACTACAAATGAACCATTTAGAAATTGAATACAAAACCTTGCTAGATAAGGAGGAATACCAATCCCTCCTTCCACTTTTTGCTGATACAGAATTGGTTGTCCAAACCAATCACTATATCGATACCCCCGACCAGCTCATGCGTAAGGAAAAAATGGCTTTGCGGGTGCGTACTTTCACAGATCAAGCTGAATTGACTCTCAAGGTTCCTGAAGCAGTTGGCCATTTCGAGTACAATCAAGACCTCAGCCCAGAAGAAACCGAAGCGATCCTTCAACACCAACAGTTTCCTGACGGGGAAATCAAAAACCTCTTGATATCTAAAGAAATCCCTGTTGAGCAACTCGCTGTCTGGGGAAGCCTAACAACAGAACGCTTCGAAAAAGAAACAGCTGCAGGATTGGTGGCACTAGACCACAGTCTCTATTTAGACACTGAAGATTATGAATTAGAAATCGAGGTCGAAACTGCTGAGCAGGAAGAAAATTTCCATCAGTTCATCAAAGAGCATGGAATCGTCTACAAAGCAGCAAAAAATAAAATCGCTAGATTAGCGGAAAGATTGTAAAATAGCTGAAATTATCGCAAATTTTTGCTAAAATAGTGCTAAGATTAAAAATCTAAATGAGGTTGGAATCACATGTCAGATAAAAAAAATATGAAGCTCTTCTCTCTCAATTCAAACCCAGAGATTGCGCAAAAAATCGCGGATCATGCTGGGGTTCCACTTGGGAAAATTTCATCCCGTCAGTTTTCAGATGGTGAAATCCAAGTCAATATTGAGGAAAGTGTTCGTGGATATGATATTTATATCATTCAATCAACCAGTTTTCCTGTTAACAATCACTTGATGGAATTGTTAATCATGGTGGATGCTTGCCAACGGGCTAGCGCAAACACCGTCAATGTGGTCATGCCTTACTTCGGTTATGCTCGCCAAGACCGGACTGCTGCTCCTCGTGAACCAATCACTGCTAAACTCGTCGCAAACATGTTGGTCAAAGCTGGGGTGGATCGCGTCGTCACACTGGATCTCCATGCAGTGCAAGTTCAAGGTTTCTTCGATATTGCCGTAGATAACCTCTTTACCATTCCACTTTTTGCAGAGCACTACATCAACAAAGGTCTAACTGGTCCTGATGTTGTAGTCGTCAGCCCTAAAAACTCAGGTGTTAAACGGGCTCGTAGTTTAGCTGAATATCTTGATGCACCGATTGCGATCATTGATTACGAGCAAGATGATGCAAACCGTGATTATGGCTATATTATCGGGGATGTCAAAGATAAGAAAGCGATCTTGATTGACGATATCCTCAATACTGGTAAGACATTCTCAGAAGCTGCGAAAATCGTCGAACGCGAAGGTGCTACTGAAATTTATGCTGTATCAAGCCATGGTTTATTTGTAAAAGGAGCTGTTGAATTATTAGACCAAGCTCCGATCAAAGAAATCTTAGTAACCGATTCTGTTGCTCCAAATGGACCAACACCAAAAAATATTAACTATCTGACAGCTAGCGAACTGATCGCTGAAGCTATTGTTCGCATTCAAGAAAGAAAACCTGTTAGTCCTCTATTTGCCTACCACAAGAAATAAAGTCTTAATATGATATATTTTGATAATGCCGCAACAACTCCCCTTCTACCTGAAGTCATTGATAAAATGTCTGAAACTATGAAGACCACTTTTGGAAATCCATCGAGCCTTCATGCTCATGGACGGATGGCTAGTAAACTCCTCCGAGAATCTCGCGAGCAGATTGCTCAGTCTCTCCATACTCTTCCAAATCGTATTTTCTTCACTTCAGGTGGATCAGAAAGTAATAATACCGTTATAAAAGGCTACTGCTTGAAACACCAAGCAGATGGCAAACACATCATTACGACCGCTTTGGAACACCATGCGGTTCTCGAACCCATCGAATACCTTGTAGAACGTTTCGGATTTGAAGTTACGATCGTCCAACCAAGAGATGGACGCATTCAGGCTAGTGATATCAAGGCTGCACTTAGACCGGATACCATTCTTGTCTCTACCATGTTTGCCAATAACGAGACAGGCGATCTTCTACCGATTAAAGAAATCGGAGAATTCTTAAATGATCATCCAGCTGCCTTTCACGTTGATGCGGTCCAAGCAATCGGAAAGGTCCCTGTCTATCCCGAAGAGTTGGGAATTGATTTTCTCAGTGCTTCTGCCCACAAATTCCATGGACCAAAGGGCGTCGGTTTCCTTTATGCAACCTCCCCAGATTTTGATAATCTTTTACATGGTGGGGATCAGGAAAGTAAGATGAGAGCCAGTACGGAAAATCTCATTTCTATTGTCGGGATGGCAACCGCGCTTCAGCAAGCTACACTTCATCAAGAAGAAAATTTCAACCAGGTTCAAAAACTTGGCCAAGAACTAGTTAATGGTTTAACAGACTACGACTACTACGTAAATGCGAATGACGATCATCTTCCATTTGTTTGGAATCTTGGCTTTCCGGGTGTCCAAAATGACGTTTTATTGATGCGACTCGATCTTGCTGGAATTTCTGTCTCTACAGGTTCTGCTTGTACCGCTGGTACAGTTCAACCCAGCCATGTCCTTGAGGCACTCTATGGAAAAGATAGCTCACGCCTAAAAGAATCCCTTCGAATTAGTTTTTCAGAACTCAATACCGTAGAGGAGGTTCAAGACTTCCTCTCAAAACTTAAAGAAATTTTATCATAGGAGAACAATATGGCTTTTGAAACAAGTGTTTCATTGAAAGACTGCAAATATACCTATAGTCTACACCCAAATGTTAAAAAATATACCTTACGTGACAATACATTCGCTGTTACAAAGGTTGGAAATTACGAGTTAAATCGTTTGCTCGAAGCCGTTCCAAATAGCGGCGAAGGCTTCCTACTTAAAATCATTTTCAATAAAGATTTGACAGGTTTTAAGATCAATATTACAGACAAGTCTGGACTTCGCCTGGTTAATATCTTTAAAAATCCAGAAAATGACATTATCCAACAAAAATTCTATTTCTTAATGGATAGTCTTGTCGAAAGAGAAATTTTCAACAAAACAGAGGCCTAATATGGTAACCCTAACTTATATCGATGCTTACCAAGTAGAACGAACGACTACTTATCCTGACCTTGCAGCCTGTATCCTAGCTTTTTCAGGCTGTGTAACCTTGCCTGACTCTTACTCAATCGTATCCATTGAATACAAGGGGGAAAAGCTACCCTATACAGGACGAGTCGATGGACTCTATGCTTTTTTGAAAAAGGTAGAACAAGCTGAAAACTAAGCTGATGCTGATGGAACTCTCCCATCGTCATCAGCTTTTTCTTTAGACAAAAATATTTTTGAAAAACCACTCTAGATAGTTGATTTTTTCACAATCTTCCTATACAATAAGAGGGAAAGGTTGTGATATTGTGAAACATGATAAAAATACTCCAATTCCACGCGCAACAGCAAAACGCTTATCGCTCTACTACCGCATTTTTAAACGCTTTAACTCTGAAAAAATAGAGCGCGCCAATTCCAAGCAAATTGCTGATGCAATTGGGATTGACTCAGCTACTGTTCGCCGAGATTTCTCATATTTTGGTGAATTAGGAAGACGTGGATTTGGTTATGACGTAAAAAAACTGATGAACTTCTTTGCCGATCTCTTAAATGACAATGCCATTACCAATGTCGCTATTGTGGGGATCGGAAATATGGGAAGTGCGCTCCTCAACTATCGCTTCCATGAACGCAATAAGATGAAAATTGTCATGGCTTTTGATGTAGATGATCATGAACTGATTAATACCAAAAGTAAGGATGGGATTCCTATTTACGGTATTTCCTCTATTAAAGAAAAGCTCAAACAAGAAGGCATTCAAACAGCCATCCTGACTGTTCCAAGCGTCAAGGCTCAAGAAGTGGCTAGCCTTTTGGTAGACGCTGGGGTCAAGGGAATCCTTAGCTTCTCACCGGTGCATCTGACAGTTCCTAAAGATGTCGTCGTCCAATATGTCGATCTCACCAGTGAATTACAAACACTCCTTTATTTCATGCGAAAAAACGAAGAATAAAGACTTATACATTAACAAGAAAAGAGGCTGGGACAAAAGTCCTAGCCTCTCAATTATTTTTGGATTGTCGAGCAAGACGCAGTGGTTGAGTGGGCTCTACTACGCTGATTTCATCA
>JAWGIA010000048.1:0-7308 GCA_032560535.1 Streptococcus parasanguinis
AAAAGAGAGTGGGACAGAAATCGGTCATTCGTTAGAATTCGATTTCGTCGTCCCACCTCCGCACAGTTGAGTAGGGCTGTAAAAGCTGATGAAATCAGCGAAGTAGAGCCCACTCAACCACTGCGTTTTGCTCGACAATCCAAAAATAATTGAGAGGCTAGGACTTTTGTCCCAGCCTCTTGACGGGCCTTCCCACAGGATGGTTTAGCCCAATTTATTATTGGCCATGATTTCATCAATAAAGCCATATTCAAGTGTTTCTTGTGCGCTCATCCAATTATCACGTTCCGCATCAGCATGCACTTTTTCAATGGATTGACCTGAATTTTCCGCAAGGATTTTTTCCAAGTTATTCCGTGTTTTGAGCAAGTGTTCTGCTGCAATCGCCATATCGGTTTGTTGGGTACCACCACCAGTACCACCCATTGGTTGGTGAATCATGTACTCGGCGTTTGGCAACATGAAGCGTTTGCCCTTCGCACCGCTTGAAGCGATAATTGTTCCCATAGAAGCTGCCATCCCCATGACAATGGTTTGGACATCTGACTTGATAAAGTTCATGGTATCTACGATGGCAAGACCTGCAGAGACAGAGCCTCCTGGTGTATTGATATACATATAGATATCTTTTGTATTATCTTGGGCATCCAAGAAGAGCAATTGAGCGATAATGGAGTTAGCCATTTGGTCCTCAACGGGTCCTGTTACCATGATAATTCGATCTTTCAACAGACGGGAATAAATATCGTAAGAACGTTCTCCACGACTGGTTTGTTCAATAACTACTGGAATCATCTATTCTTCTCCTTTAGTATCCATTCATTCTCACAATTCGTGAGGTTCAAAGTATATGTGCTATTATAAACCAATGGTCAAAAAAGGTCAAATCTTAAGCACCTTTCGGACGAATCATGAATGGTTTCTTATTTGGTACCGAATAAACGGTCACCCGCATCTCCAAGACCAGGAACAATGTAGCCATGTTCATTCAAATGATCATCGAGGGCTGCTGTAAAGATATCAACATCTGGGTGAGCTTCTTGAAGAGCTTTCACCCCTTCTGGCGCTGATACTAGGCAGACAAATTTGATATGGCTAGCGCCGCGTTTTTTCAAGGAATCAATCGCTAGAATAGCGGATCCACCCGTAGCAAGCATCGGGTCTACTACAAAGATACGACGTTGATCAATATCTTCTGGCAATTTCACCAAGTATTCAACTGGTTTCAAGGTTTCTTCATCACGGTACATCCCGATATGGCCAACCTTAGCAGCTGGTACCAAACTCAAGAGACCATCAACCATCCCAATCCCTGCACGAAGAATGGGGACAATAGCCAATTTCTTCCCTGCGATTTGTTTTTGAACGGTTTTGGTAATAGGAGTTTCAATTTCAACATCCTCAAGAGGCAATTCACGCAACACTTCGTAGCCCATCAACATAGCAATCTCATTTACCAATTCACGAAAGGCCTTCGTAGAGGTATCTGTACGACGAAGAATAGACAATTTGTGTTGAATTAGTGGATGTGTAATAACTTCTAGTTTTCCCATTTTTGAGATCCTTCTTTCTAAGCTGCGATCCTTTAAAAAGGAGCTTGGATTGAGAAAGAGTCAAGCTCTCCCTCTTTCTGTTACTCCTTTTTTGATACGCGCAACACGTGGAAATCATCATTTCCAACTTTATATTCGTCTTATTATACCAAATTTTACCAAAAAAAGAGAGCCCTTACACTTAATTTTTTAAGTTCGGACTCACTCTTTCTATCAATCAATTACAACCATTCTTTGTATTTCTTAATATAGATACGTTTGACAACCGTCACACTCAGCATATAGAGGACGATAATCGCAAACAATAGAACAAAGTACAATCCATTTAGTTGGCTCAACTTCAAGATAGAAGCCAAAGGACTATATGGAAGGGAGGTTACAAAGAAGGCTGCTGCTAGGGTCGTCACCACGACTGAGAAGGCTGGACGACTTTGGATAAATGGAAGTTTTGGTGAACGCAACATATGGATAACCATGGTTTGAGACCACATAGATTCGATAAACCATCCAGTTTGGAACACCATGATAAAGGCTGCTGCATCTGCTGCTCCATGGTTGTAGCCATGACCTAAAATCATAGGAACAACAAGGAAGTAAAGAAGCATGTAGGTAATAATATCAAATACAGATGAAATTGGACCAATCCAGGCCATAAAGCGCATGATAGAGTTTGCTTCCCAGATACGAGGTTTCTTGAGAAATTCCTTGTCGACATTGTCAAAAGGAAGGGCGATACAAGAAAGATCATAGATAAGATTGAGCACAATCAAATGAACGGGAGCCATTGGAAGGAAAGGCAAAAAGATGCTGGCAAAGAGAAGAGAGAAGATGTTCCCGAAGTTAGAAGAGACCGTCATCTTGATGTACTTGGTCATATTGGCATAGACCTTGCGGCCTTCGACCAAGCCTTTTTCAAGAACCATCAAGTCCTTATCTAGAAGGATGACATCTGCTGTTTCCTTGGCAATATCCACAGCGGTATCCACGGAGATCCCAACGTCTGAGACCTTCATGGATGGAGCATCGTTGATCCCATCTCCCATGTAACCAACCTTGTGGCCATTATTCTTGAGGCAGAGGATGATCCGCGCTTTTTGATCGGGTGATAGTTTGGCAAAGACCGTTGTTGTTTCCACAACTTGTGCTAACTCTTGGTCTGTCATCGTATCGATTTCGCTTCCCAAAAGAATCCGCTCGACATCTAGTCCTACTTTTTCACAGACAGCTTGGGTGACCTTTTCATTGTCCCCAGTTAAGATCTTGGTGGTTACCCCATATTCTGCAAGAGCTTTGATCGCTGGAGCTGCAGAAGGTTTTGGTGGATCAAGAAAGGCAAGGTAACCAGTTAGGATCATGTCTCGTTCATCTTCAACACTAAAGATGTCATTTTCGTCCAAATCGGTTTTGTAGCTAACACCCAAAACACGAAGTCCTTGTTCATTTAACTGAGCAACTTCAGCGAGGACCTCTTGACGGACTTCATCTGTCAGGCGTTTAATTTCACCTTTGTATTCAACATAAGTCGATACAGAAAGCATTTCTTCCAAGGCACCCTTGGTCACCATGCTGACCACACCGTCTTCGTCTTTGACAATGACACTCATGCGACGACGTTCAAAATCAAAGGGCAATTCATCAATCTTATGGAAGGTTTGATCCAGGTCGCGAACAATTTCATGTTTCTTGGCTTCTTTCTGGGTCCGATTGATAATCGCTCGGTCCATCAAATTTTTTAGCCCGGTTTGGAAATAGGAATTCAAGTAAGCCCGGCGAAGGACTGATAGATCCAACTCGCCATGGATATCAAGCGGATACTCCAAAACGATTTCATCTTGGGTCAAGGTTCCTGTCTTATCAGTACACAAAATATCGATAGCGCCGAGGTCTTGGATGGCATTGAGCTTTTTGATAACGACTTTTTCCTTGGCCATAATGATGGAGCCCTTAGCAAGACTCGCTGTAATAATCATCGGCAGCATTTCCGGAGTCAAACCAACCCCAACGCTGAGGGCAAAGACACCCGCTTCTAACCAGTCACCATCTGTGAGGCCATTGATCACAAAGACAATGGGCACCATCACTAACATGAGCCGAATCAAGAGCCAAGAGATGGTATTCATTTCTCTCTCAAATGAGGTTGGTTCGTCATAAGTGTTGATGGTTTGCTCAATAGCTCCCATCATGGTTTCATCTCCCACGACCAAGACCAAGGCTGTCGCCCGTCCGGAGATGACATTGGTCCCCATAAAGGCCAAACTTTCACTTTCCAAGAGACTATCTAGATTTTGACTGTCGGCTTTTCTGAGACAAACCTTTTCAACAGCATCACTTTCCCCCGTGAGACCAGATTGTTGGACAAAGAAGTCACGGGAATCAATCAAGACCACATCTGCTGGGATCATATCGCCGGCACTCAGTTTGATCACATCACCTACGACGATTTCATCGATCGGAATTTCTTGTTCCGATCCATCACGCAGAACGGTCGCTGTATTGACAATCATACGTGATAAGTTGCTAGCTGCTTTGTCGCTCCGCAATTCTTGAATGAAGCGGATACCACCAGAGATCAAGACCAAGGTCACAATGATGATGGAGGTCGTTGGATCCTGTTCACCTGGTTTTGCTAGCCAGACATTAGTAATGAAGGAAACCAGCGCAATGACCAACAAAATCACCGTAAAAGGATTGATGATCGATTCGTAGATCTTTTTGATCATGGAATCTTCTTGACCTTTTGTGATGACATTTTCGCCATAAATATCACGGTTTTCTTCTACTTGATCGTCAACCAAACCAAGGGCACTGGTTTTGTAGGTGGCAAAGGTGCTTTCAAGTGGTTCTTGAAGAGCCGCAATGAGTCTTTCTTTATTTGTTTGCATTAGTATCTCCTTTTTCAATCAGGAGCCAATCACTTTTGGAGTCCCTACGACACAAATCAGCGATTGGCTGGTTCGGTGCGGTTCGGGATGATCGTCGATTTGTATCATAGCTCTCTCCTTTCTCTTTTCTTGGTAAGGCATAAAAAAGAGTCCTACCCTCGATCGGTAGGACTCATGAAACTCGTCATTTATTTTTCAATCAAAACTCTCAAAAAACTGACCGTCCAAGCTTTAGCTCCACAAGGCAATGAAATGAACTTAGTCTTGACCTTTGCGATCAGAACTGTTGACCAACGAGTAGTGTCTCCACTGCTTTGCGGTAGTCATCCGTATCCTTGTGGTAGCCTCACCTACCGTATTTCGAGTATATTGTACTCCTTCACTTACAGAAAGTCAACACTTATTTGTGAAAAGTTTCCACCAAGCGTTTGGTGATTTCTTCAATGAGGGTGAAGGGAGCTGCCACATTGAGGCGGGCATGCAAGGTTCCTTCTTTTCCGAAATCTGTTCCACGGTTCAAAATCAATTTGGCTTGGTCATGGATTTTAGCATGCAGCTCATCATCGGTATAAGGATAGGCTGAAAAGTCCAACCAAAGAAGATAGGTTCCTTGGGGCTTCATGACACGGATTTTGGTCTTTTCATGCAATTCATCTACGACATAGTCAATGTGTTTTTCAAAGACTTGCTTGAGCTCTGTCAACCAAGGTTTACCATGGCGATAAGCCGCTTCTGTCGCAATATAGCCCAAGCCTGAGATTTCATGTTGGTTATTAGCCAATTGCCGTTGTTTAAAAGCCGTACGAAGCTTTGGATTTTCAATGACCACATAGGAATTTTTTGTTCCGGCAATATTGAAAGTCTTGGTTGCACTGGTTAAGATCAAGCTGAAATCTTTAAAGCTTGGATCAACCGTGTTAAAGCTGGTATGACGGTGGCCAAACAAGGCCAAATCTTGGTGGATCTCATCTGAAACAAGAAGGACACCATGTTTTTGACAGAGGTGGCCGATTTTTTCCAAGACTTCACGATCCCATACACGGCCTCCAGGATTGTGCGGATTACACAAAACATAGAGTTTCACCTCTTGCTCCACAATGTCTTTTTCCAGCTGATCAAAATCAATTTGGAAAAGACCATCCTTTTCAATTAATGAATTTTCGATCAATTTTCGACGATTGAGTTTGACACTTCTGGCAAATGGAGGATAGACCGGCGTATTGATTAAGACGGCGTCCCCTTCCTTACTAAAGGCTTGAATAGCTGTTGAAATGGCTGGAACAACGCCTTCGATAAAGACGACAGCTTCCTTGTCAAAGGAATAGCCGTGTTCTTCTTTTTCCCAATCAAGGATAGACTGGTAGAGGCTATTCGATGCATAGGTGTAGCCATAGACCATTTGGTCTGCATAGCCAATCACTGCTTCTCGTACTTCTGGAATGACATTAAAATCCATGTCCGCGATCCAAGCTGGAATGATTTCTGGATCTGTCTCTGTTTCTTTCCACTTGTAGGTATGGTGGATCAAGCGATTCGGTAAAGTCGTGAAATCATATTTGGTCATCTTAAGCCTCCAATGCTTGTTTCAAATCTTCAATCAAATCATCCGCATCTTCGATTCCTATGGACAAACGAAGCAGATCATCTGTCAAACCGTATGAATGGCGAACTTCTGCAGGAATGTCTGCATGGGTTTGAGTGGTAGGATAAGTGATCAAACTTTCAACTCCGCCAAGGCTTTCTGCAAAGGTAAATACTTGAAGGGAATTCAACAAGTTAGGAATTTTTTTCTCATCTTGAATTTTAAAGGAGACCATTCCACCTTTTCCAGTGTAGAGGACTTCTTTGACCTGAGGGGAGGTTTTCAAAAACTCGACCACCTTGCGAGCATTCTCTGTAGAGCGCTCCATCCGGATAGAAAGCGTTTTGAGACCACGGATCAGCAGATAGCTGTCAAATGGGGAAAGAACAGCACCTGTCGTGTTCAGATTGTAAAAGAGTTTGTCATACAAGTCTGCATCATTTGTCACGACAACACCCGCCAAGACATCGTTGTGACCAGCTAGGTACTTAGTTGCTGAATGAAGAACAATATCCGCTCCCTCTTCAATCGGACGTTGATAGATCGGGCTATAGAAGGTATTGTCCACCACGACTTTGGCACCTTTTGCATGGGCCAATTTGGCTAAATGAGCAATATCAAATTCCAACATCAATGGATTGGTTGGTGTTTCAATATAGAGGACATCCACCGGATCATGATCTAGATGATGGATCAGTTCTTCTTCTGTATTGGCATAGGTGAAAGAGAAGCGGCCTTCTTGCTCTTGTTGGTTAAACCAGCGGAAAGAGCCTCCATACAGGTCACGAACAGCTAAGACTTTTGAACCAACTGGGAAAACACTAAAAGCAAGCACAATAGCTGACATTCCAGAGCTTGTCGCCAAAGCATAATCTGCACTTTCGATAGCTGCCAAAGTCTTCTCAGCTGTTGCGCGTGTTGGATTTTTCGTACGGGTATAGTCAAAACCTGTAGACTGACCAAATTCTGGGTGTTGGTAAGTCGTAGAGAAATGCAAAGGAGTTGTCAAAGCTCCCGTTGCTTGATCCGACTTGATTCCTGCCTGTGCCAAGATAGTATTGATATTGCGTTTTTTACTCATATTGCCCTCCGATAAACATTCAATCTAACTGATTACTATTTTATCACTATTATGAGGAGAGCGGTTTTCCCATTTTCAAGACCTAGCTATAGTTTCAAACTATAAGAAAATAGAGTGGGACAGAAATCGGTAATTCGTTAGAATTCGATTTCGTCGTCCCACCTCCGCACAGTTGAGTAGGGCTGTAAAAGCTGATGAAATCAGCGTAGT
>JAWGIA010000049.1:0-6700 GCA_032560535.1 Streptococcus parasanguinis
ATTCGATTTCGTCGTCCCACCTCCGCACAGTTGAGTAGGGCTGTAAAAGCTGATGAAATCAGCGTAGTAGAGCCCACTCAACCACTGCGTCTTGCTCGATAATCCAAAAATAATTGAGAGGCTAGGACTTTTGTCCCAGCCTCTTCAAAAAAAGAAAAGGAAACCATTATGCCAATTCAAAACAAAACCATGTTAATTACTTACTCAGATAGCTTAGGAAATAACCTGAAGGATCTCTATGAAAATCTGGAGAAACATTTTGGGGATGCAGTAGGTGGGGTTCACCTCTTGCCATTTTTCCCATCAACTGGTGACCGTGGCTTTGCGCCTGTGGACTATGACCAAGTGGATCCATCCTTTGGAGATTGGGAAGATGTCAAACGCTTGGGCGACAAGTACTATCTTATGTTTGACTTTATGATCAATCACATTTCTCGTCAGTCTAAGTATTATAAAGATTACCAAGAAAAGCACGACCAAAGTGCCTATAAGGATCTCTTTCTCAACTGGGACAAGTTCTGGCCGGAGAATCGTCCTACTCAAGCAGATGTAGATTTGATTTATAAGCGGAAAGACCGAGCTCCAAAACAAGCCATCACTTTTGCGGATGGGACGACTGAGCATCTCTGGAATACCTTTGGGGAAGAGCAGATCGACCTGGACGTGACCAAGGAAGTGACCATGGACTTTATTCGCAAGACCATCGAACACCTGGCAAGCAATGGCTGTGACCTCATTCGTTTGGATGCCTTTGCCTATGCGGTGAAGAAATTGGACACCAATGATTTCTTCGTAGAACCAGACATTTGGGATTTGTTGGATAAGGTGCGTGATATGGCAGCAGGCTACGGTGCTGAGCTTCTTCCAGAGATTCATGAACACTATTCCATCCAATTTAAGATTGCTGATCACGACTATTATGTCTATGATTTTGCGCTTCCAATGGTGACCCTCTATAGCCTCTATAGCTCAAAAGTGGATCGCCTTGCCAAGTGGTTGAAGATGAGTCCCATGAAGCAGTTCACGACGCTCGATACCCATGATGGGATTGGGGTGGTTGATGTCAAGGATATCTTGACAGATGAAGAGATTGACTATGCTTCAAATGAGCTCTATAAGGTAGGGGCAAATGTTAAACGCAAATATTCCACAGCAGAATACAACAACTTGGACATCTACCAAATCAATTCGACCTACTATTCAGCACTTGGAGATGATGATCGTAAGTACTTCCTAGCCCGTTTAATTCAAGCCTTTGCACCAGGTATTCCACAGGTTTATTATGTTGGATTCCTAGCTGGGAAGAATGATTTGGAACTCTTAGAAAACACCAAAGAAGGCCGCAATATCAACCGTCATTACTACAGCAATGAAGAAATCGCACAAGAAGTAGAGCGTCCAGTCGTACAATCCCTTCTCAAGCTCTTTAGTTTCCGGAACAACTCTGCAGCTTTTGATCTAGAAGGAAGCATTGAGGTGGAAACACCAGATGATCATACCATTGTCATCACGCGCCAAAATAAAGACCAAACTGTCACAGCAGTAGCCCGAATCGATCTTGCTGAGGGCACTTACCAAGTGACAGAAAATGGTCAAGAAATGGTGTTTTAGAACCTTTAAGAATCTCAATTGGGTCACCCCCAATTGAGATTTTTTGGTAAAATTTTACTAAAATTAACTCGAAATAGCAAGAGTGAAATAGAAGTTATAATCGGATGAAAAGCCTATATTATCGACATTTTTGATCCAATATAAAAAATTAATAAAATTTTACTAAAAATAGTTGAACTTTTACTTCTGATCAGATATAATACAAGTATAAAAACGTTTACAAAACTAAAGGAGTTTCTCATGACGACAACAATCACATCTCAAGATTTACAAGCAAAATTCCAGGCTGTCTTTGGGGAAAAGGCTGACCACACTTTCTTTTCACCAGGACGGATCAATCTGATCGGTGAACACACTGACTATAATGGTGGGCATGTCTTCCCAGCAGCCATTACACTTGGTACCTACGGAGCTGCAAGAAAGCGTGAGGATAAGGTCTTGCGTTTCTTCTCAGGAAACTTTGAAGACAAGGGGATCATTGAAGTCCCACTGGATAATCTCCACTTTGAAAAAGAGCACAACTGGACCAACTATCCAAAAGGTGTGCTCCACTTCTTGCAAGAAGCGGGTCATGTCATTGATAGCGGAATGGACGTCTATGTCTACGGCAATATTCCAAATGGATCCGGTCTTTCTTCTTCAGCTTCTCTTGAGCTTTTGATTGGCGTCATCGCTGAGAAACTATATGATCTTCACTTAGATCGTCTAGATCTGGTCAAGATCGGGAAACAAACCGAAAATCACTTCATCGGAGTCAACTCTGGGATCATGGACCAATTTGCCATCGGTATGGGAGCCGACCAACGGGCTATTTATCTCGATACCAACACCCTAGAGTATGATCTGGTACCGCTGGACCTCAAAGACAATGTCGTAGTCATCATGAATACCAACAAACGCCGGGAATTAGCGGATTCAAAATACAATGAACGTCGTTCAGAATGTGAAACTGCCGTTTCTGAACTCCAAGAAAAATTGGATATCCAAACCTTAGGGGAATTGGATCTCTGGACTTTTGATGCCTACAGCTACTTGATCAAGGATGAAAATCGCATCAAACGGGCTCGTCATGCTGTACTTGAAAACCAACGGACTCTCCAAGCTCGTAAGGCACTTGAAGCAAGTGATTTGGAAGGCTTTGGTCGTCTCATGAATGCTTCCCACGTATCATTGGAGCATGACTACGAAGTGACAGGTCTAGAATTGGATACCTTGGTGCATACAGCCTGGGAACAAGAAGGCGTCTTGGGCGCTCGTATGACAGGAGCAGGCTTTGGTGGTTGCGCCATCGCCCTTGTAAACAAAGATAAGGTTGAAGCCTTTAAAGAAGCTGTCGGCAACCGCTATGAAGAAGTCGTTGGCTATGCGCCAAGCTTCTATATTGCAGAAGTTGCGGCAGGAACACGGGTACTCGATTAAAAAGGAGATAGGATGACAGAACAGGTATTAGATGCATTTGTCACGGCCGTCATTGCGGCGAGTGACTACGAAGAGATGGATCGGATTTATCTAAAAAATCGCGTCATGAGTCGCGTTGGAGAAGAAGGGCTAGATGCCCCAGCCAAAAAAGAAGACTTGATTGCACTCAAAGATCAGTTGGTGGAGATTGCGGTTGCGAATAGCAAGATCCAGGACAGTATGGCCGCCAAGGACAGCTTGGGTGCGGAGTTGATGGATTGGATTATCCCTAGCCCTAGTCAGGTCAACCATCGCTTTTGGGAGACCTACCGTCAGTCCAAGGAAGACGCGATTGCTGATTTCTATGACCTCTCTAAGCGCAATGATTACATCAAGGTAGAGGCCATTGCGCAAAATATTGCCTTTGAGGCAGAAACTCCCTACGGTTCTCTTGAAATCACCATTAATCTGTCAAAACCTGAAAAAGATCCTAAAGACATTGCAGCAGCTAAACTTGCCAAAGCCAGTCATTATCCAGCCTGCCAATTGTGTTTTGAAAATGAAGGCTATCAAGGTCGCCTAGACCATCCAGCTCGGGCCAATCATCGGATTATTCGCTTTGACATGGACGGTCATGATTGGGGTTTCCAGTATTCCCCTTATGCCTACTTCAATGAACACTGCATTTTCCTCGATAGCCAGCATGTTCCCATGGCCATTAGCCGCAAGACCTTTGAGCGACTCTTGACCATTGTGGAGACTTTTCCAGGCTATTTTGCAGGCTCCAATGCAGATCTGCCCATTGTAGGGGGATCTATCCTGACTCATGATCATTACCAAGGCGGACGCCACACCTTCCCTATGGAGCTAGCTCCTGTTGAGGAAAGCTTTACCATTGAGGGCTTTGAGGCTGTATCGGTAGGAAGTGTTAATTGGCCCATGTCGGTTCTCCGTTTGCAATCAGATGACAAGGCGCAATTGATTGCCCTGGCAGACCATATCCTAACAGCCTGGCGAGGCTACTCGGATCCAGCCGTTCAAGTTTTAGCGGTATCCGACGGTCAGCCCCACCATACCATTACCCCCATTGCACGAATTCGTGATGGGCATTATGAACTGGACTTGGTGCTCCGTGACAACCAAACCTCACCAGAGCATCCAGATGGTATCTATCACCCGCATGCAGATGTGCAACACATCAAAAAAGAAAATATCGGCCTGATCGAAGTCATGGGCTTGGCCATTTTGCCACCTCGTCTCAAGGAAGAGCTCAAGCAGGTTCAAGACTATCTGCTTGGACGTGAGAATACTGTGGCGACCTACCACCAGCCTTGGGCAGATGATTTGAAAGCCACTCACCCAGCTATCACAGAAGAAGCAGAGGCAGAGGCCCTTGTCCGTGAATCAGTCGGCCAGATCTTTGCGCGTGTGCTCGAAGATGCTGGAGTCTACAAGAGAACAGCAGAAGGACAAGCTGCCTTTAGACGCTTTGTTGCGACACTTTAAGTGTGGAGAAGCAGCAGAAATTTGGTACAATAAGAGAGAAGACAAGAAGCGAAAGGAAAACAAATGGCAATACTCGTACTCGGAGGAGCTGGCTATATCGGTTCCCACATGGTGGACCGTTTGGTCAATGAAGGACAGGAAAAAGTCGTCGTGGTCGATAGCCTGGTCACAGGCCACCGTGCAGCGGTGCATCCAGATGCTGTCTTTTACCAAGGAGATCTGGCGGATCAAGACTTTATGCGCAGGGTGTTTAAAGAACATGCCGATATCGATGCGGTCATCCACTTTGCGGCCTACTCACTGGTCGCTGAGTCCATGGCAGATCCTTTGAAATATTTTGACAACAATACAGCAGGCATGGTCAAACTCTTGGAAGTCATGCATGAATGTGGGGTGCACTACATCGTCTTTTCTTCAACTGCTGCCACCTACGGCATTCCAGAAGAAATTCCGATTCTTGAAACCACTCCACAAAAACCGATCAATCCTTATGGGGAAAGCAAGCTCATGATGGAAACCATCATGCGCTGGGCTGATCAAGCCTACGGCATCAAGTACGTGCCCCTTCGTTACTTTAATGTAGCGGGTGCTAAGCCAGATGGATCCATCGGAGAAGACCATGGACCAGAGACCCATCTCTTGCCGATTGTCTTACAAGTAGCCCAAGGCAAACGCGAGAAGATCTCTATTTTTGGAGATGACTACAAGACACCAGATGGCACCAATGTTCGGGACTATGTCCATCCATTTGACTTGGCAGATGCCCATCTTTTAGCAGTGGAGTATCTCCGAAATGGAAACCCATCTACTGCCTTTAATCTGGGCTCATCGACTGGATTCTCCAATCTTCAAATCGTTGAAGCAGCCCGCAAGGTGACAGGACATCCGATCCCACTTGAGCTGGCCGATCGCAGACCAGGAGATCCAGATACCCTGATCGCATCCTCTGAGAAGGCGCGTGCCATCCTCGGCTGGCAACCAAAATTTGACAATATCGAAACCATCATCCAAACAGCCTGGGCTTGGCATTCCAGCCACCCAGATGGCTACAATGATCGATAAGGAGGGACTGCGAACATCATTTTTGAGGCTTTTCTAATAACATCTAAAACGACAGTTGATCTTGCTAAATGACTCGTTTCAGACGTCAGTCATTTCCCTAACCATCATAAAAAAGTGAGGTATTCAAAATGAATAAAACCACAAAAATGTTAGCCGTCTTCTTGACAGCGGGTCTTCTTTTAGCTGGTTGCGGACAAAAAGAGAGTACGAAATCTACTAGTCCATCGTCTACTAAAGCGACCAGTAAAGCAACAAGTAAATCATCTGCTAAAGAAAAGAAAAAAGAGTCATCAACTGATGAAAGCAAAAAAGAAGATGCACTAGCAGGTGCACAAAAAACCGTTCTCGAAACGAGTGATGAAGCAGGTAAGTCAACCATCACCTTGTATTACAAGGGAGATACCTTGTTATTACAAGAAAAAGTTGATGATTACGACGTCTCAAAAGTTCCTGGTGAGAACCCTCTTGAAACCATGAAAGAAGCCGTCGCAAAAAGCCAAGAAAAATTCAAAGATCTGATGGGCCATGGATTTGAACTGACATCAGAATACAAAGACGGAATCTTTTATATCCGCAATACCATTGATTACACAAAAATCGATTTTAATAAATTAAAAGAAATCGTCCCAGGCTTTAATCCGCTAGATGACAAAACAGTTAGTTATTCAGTAACGAAAGACAGTCTTATCAAGGGCGGAATGGTCGAAAAATAAACCAAATGGAGAGCAGCTCAGTTTGCTGCTCTTTTTTTTGTTTTGGTATGAATTCATGGGCATATTTTGGTAAAATAGGATTTAAGGAAAAGAGTATTTAAATGAGTGATATCTTTTTAGAGAGTGCAAATCATGATTTGCATTTGTATGAATAAAATCCTTAGTTGAGTGATTACAGTTAAGAAGTCCACTGACGAGTAGGAAGTATTGAGAAGATCAATCCAGTATACTTATGCACTGATCAAACGATTCATCTCTTTTGAAATTAAAGATGTAATAGAAGGGGTTGGAAGAAATACAATTAAATATAAAAAAGAGGCTGGGACAAAAGTCCTAGCCTCTCAATTGTTTTTGGATTGTCGAGCAAGACGCAGTGGTTGAGTGGGCTCTACTACGCTGATTTCATCAGC
>JAWGIA010000050.1:0-9266 GCA_032560535.1 Streptococcus parasanguinis
TCGTCCCACCTCCGCACAGTTGAGTAGGGCTGTAAAAGCTGATGAAATCAGTGTAGTAGAGCCCACTCAACCACTGCGTCTTGCTCGACAATCCAAAAACAATTAAGAGGCTAGGACTTTTGTCCCAGCCTCCTTCCTTTATTTGTTGCTATTCTTATCCGGTAAAAGAAAACTAAGACCCACGCAAGCAAGGACACCCGCTGTGATCACTAAGCCATTTGAAACCGGCAAGAGATCGTAGATCGCGTTTGCAATCATCAGAGCAATTAAAGCACAGATGACACTTGCCTTGTAGTCCTGTTTCAACAGATTTTCAAGCGTAAAGAAAGCAAATAAGAGAACGGGGAATAAAGGCCAGATATTCACATCGATCTTTGGAAAGCCAACCATTCCCATTGTGACAACCGCAAGAGCTGCCAGAATAAATCCAAGTCCAAGTAATTTTTTCATCATCGTATACCTCGTTTTTATTAATTGGAAGTATTGCTTCCTTTGATGATTCTATGATAGCAAAGAGCCCCTATGGAGACAAGGACTTTTGACTAAGCGGTCAAAAATGGCGCCTATGCGGTCAAAAAAAGAGCGAGACAGAACGAATCGGTTATCACCATCATTCGTCGTCTCGCTCCTTCAAAGCCGTTTCTTCCTATGCCGATTGCAGGGATCGAACCTGTGACCTACGCGTTACGAGTGCGTTGCTCTACCAACTGAGCTAAATCGGCGATTACCTTCTTAGTATAGCACTCTGAGAATAGATGTCAAGAAATTTTCATCTCCATTAGAAAAAGCCTTTCCTGAGACAAGGCTTTGAGATTCTTCCTATTACGAACCCGCACTTTCGTAGGCATCTAAGCCCTTGTCCCATAGTTTCAAAGAAATAACAAAGAAGACAAGGGAAATTAGAATCAAACCACCAATGTTAAAGAGCCCATCCTTGTCCTGCAAGAAATAACTGGCAGGATAGTAAGCCGTAAAGGCAAATGGCACGATAAAACTGATCAACCAACGAAGGAGCGAATTGTAAATAGAAATAGGATACTTGGCAAAATCATTAAACATATAGAAAATGTAAATCATAGCACCTGACTGCTTGGTCCAAAAAGCGATGCTGGCTGTCGCGATTTTTAAAGAAGTGTAAATCAAGGTCGCAAAAGGAATACAAACTAGGAAAAGCAGGAATTTTGGAAGAGTCCAAGAGATGCTAGTTACTGTTGTTCCTAATAGAATACCACCGACCAAAAGTTCACCCAAGGCATCAATCTGAAAGGTCTCAACGAGGATGTGAAAGAGAGGATTGATAGGACGAGTCAGATACTTGTCAAACTCCCCTTTTCGAACTAGTCGTTGACCTAAGGCCCAGAGATTGTCAAAAAAGAGATGGTCCAATCCCTTGGGAATCAAGGAAAATCCATAGATAAAGGCAATCTCTTGAAAGGTCCAACCTTCTAGCGAGGGGATGTGTTGAAAGATGACATTGAGAAACAAGAGGTTTAGGCCTTGAGTCAGAAAGACTCCCAACACACCTACCACAAAATCCACCTTATATTCCATGATTTGCTTGATGTATTGTCTGATAAAAATCAGATGCATGCGTTGATATTTTTTCATACTAACCTCCCTGAATGGTGATAAATGACTGGACTCGTTTCCAAATCAACTGAGACAAGCCCACCATCACTATAAGCCAGAAAAACTGAAGCAAAAGTGCTTGAAGAATCTGACTGGCATCGTATTTCCCAACAATAATCATGACCGGAGTATAAATTAAGGATGAAAATGGCAATAAGGAGAGAATATCTGAAATCACTTTTGGAAAAAACGTTAAGGGAATCAAACTGCCAGACATAAAGGCCACTATTGAAGTCTTTAGTAGATTGGAACCCCATAAATTTTTAAATACAAAGGCTGAAAATCCAAAGCAGATATTAAAGAAAAAGTTAATCAGATAGGCTAGGGTTAAGCTAAAGAGGTAAAGGACAGTTAATCCCAGCACTTCTACAATACCTTGCCCAGATAAGATTTTCATCAAAACCATGACACTTAAAAATGGCAGTCCAACAGAGATAAAAATCAACCACTTGGAGCCAAGTTCGGTGAAAAGGTAAGAGGCCGCAAAATGCACTGGTCTCAGCAAACGCATGATAATGGAGCCATCCTTAACCTCATCTCCAATCATAAAGGAGCTATCAGACCTGGTCAACAGATTGGTCACAAAACTCATGATGATGTAGAGGGTGATATCTGCCATACTGAAGCCCTGAATCAAAGGCTCCTGGGAGGAGTCAAAGACAGCCTTCCAGAGATAGAAAGCGACAAAAGCCCCCATGACATCACCAATCCGATAGAGAATAAAGTTGACTCGATAGCTAATCAACTCCTGAATCCCTGCATTGATAAAGGGTTTATAACGTCTCCACAATTTGACCATCTTAGAGCTCCTTTCGGTAGAAGCGACGGATAATATCCTCAATATCCGTATCTACCATCTTCAAATCACGGACTTCAAAATCAGATAAGGTTTGCTTGATAATATCGGCCGACTGGTAGCGGGAACTATCGAATTCAATATTGAGAGTATTTCCTTGTCTATCAATGGACATATCAGGCAAGCCCTCATAATGAGAGAGGAGATGATTTTGACCTGGCGTCAGCTCAAAGGAGAGAGTCTTCATCTTGCCAAAGGTCTCCTTGAGCTGGCTAACCGTTCCATCAAAAATCTCTTGCCCCTTATCAATCATAAAAATCCGATTACAGAGTTGCTCAATATCGCTCAAGTCGTGAGTAGTCAAGAGAATAGTTGTCTCTTCCTCCTGATTAATCTGAGTAATGGCCCGGCGAATGTTGTCCTTGACCGACACATCCAAACCAATAGTCGGTTCATCTAAAAAGAGAACCTTGGGATTGTGAAGTAAGGAAGCCGCAATATCCGCCCGCATCCGTTGACCTAGTGAAAGAGTCCGCACAGGATCCTTGATAAATTCCTTCAAATCCAAAACTTCATTCAAAAAGTCCATGCGCTTATGGAAAAGCGAGTCCGGTACATCATAGATCTCTTTCAAAACCGTGTAGGTCTCTTGCAGAGCCAAATCCCACCATAGCTGGGTGCGTTGTCCGAAAACGACTCCAATATCCTTGACATAATCTTGGCGATTATCCTGGGGAATCTTGCCGTTAATCCGACAAAAGCCAGATGTGGGCTTCAAAATTCCTGTCAGCATTTTGATGGTGGTTGACTTCCCAGCACCATTTGCCCCGATAAATCCTAAAATCTGCCCTTTTGGAACTTCAAAAGTTAAATCCTTGACCGCTTCAAAGGTCTGCTTTTCAGGATGAATAAAGGAGCGTAAGGCTCCCTTTAACCCCGGCTCCTTAACTGTCTTCACAAAATTTTTCCGAAGATGTTGCACTTCTATCATTGCCATATCTATCTCCCTATCGTAAGAAGCAACATTGTATTTTTGACTACAAATATTCTAAATCCTTACTTTCTACACTTTCTCAATATTATTACAGAAGGCTTTATACCAACCTATTATAATCTAATAAAAATAGGAATGCAAGCGTTTGCTTATTGATTATGAAATTAGAGATTTCTCTCTTAAAATGAAACTTTTAATCAAAAATTCTGTTAAATAGTTTCCTTAAGACACCAAAAAAACCATCCTCACGGGCAGGTTTATTGTTAAGAAAAAGAATTTTTTTAATCGAGAAAATTAACGATTCTACTGTTAATCCTTCAGCATTTAATTATTACCATCAGTCTCAATGGATTTTTAAGCCCTCAATTATTCTCCAAAAATTCTTTAATGCGAGAAACAATAGCATTGCTTTGATAATGATAGAGGTCGTGAGGCGCATCCATATAGACGACTTGAACATTAGACTGGTCGCTTGCAAATCTCTCTGCATAACGTTGCCACTCTGATTGGCTAAAGGTCGTGCCTTCACCGTTAGAAACCAGGAGTAAGGCTGGAATTTTCGGATTAATGCTAGATGGAACTTTCTTGGCATTTTCCTTTGCCAAACGGGATTCATGAAGCATGGCTTGTGACATCAACTGCTTATATGCTAGTAATTTATATTGTTGTCGTTCAGTTTCAGTCAGAGTTGGATTTTTTATATAAAAGGACTCAGGGAAATAGCGTAATAAGCCAATCTTACTCGTCCAATAGGCTAAGGTCATGAGAGTTGGATGTTCCTTTAAATCCTTATAACTCGCCGGCAAGGCCCAATCAAGACCGATCAAAGCCCTCACTTCATTAGGATATTTCTCTTGCCAAGCCAGACTTTCAAGACTAGCCATTGAATGAGAAACAATCACATAAGGCCCCGAAACTTCGGCTTGAGACAAAGCTTGACGGGTCTCAGAAAAAACCGTCATCACATCTCTTGATTGATCACTATCTTCACTAAAACCATATCCTGCCCGCTCTACAACGACTACTTTGTATTTTTTGGATAGGGAATCTGTTAGATTCTTAAAGTCTAATATAGGTGAAGCAATACCTGCACCTGAAAGAAATACTATCGTTTCAGATCCTTCACCTTTAATGTATACATTCATTTGATGTCCATTGACTACAACCTTCTTACCTATAGGCATGAGAAGCTTACTTTCTTTTTGCAAACTAAGTTGGTGAAAACCAAATGTACCTCCTAGAAAAAGGATAAGAACAACAAAAATGATCCAGCTAAACTTTTTAAATTTTTTCATAGGCATATTGTACAAAAATTAAATCCCGGAAGCAACTTTTCCCAAACAAAAAAACAAGATCCACATGGGACCTTGTTTTCCTGTTTTTATTAAGCTTTGCCTTCTGAACCGAATACGTCGATACGTTCTTCAACAGCTGCTGTAATTGCTTCGAAACCTGGTTTCAAGAATTTACGTGGGTCGAAGAGTTTCTTCTTATCGTATTCTGCTTCGTTTGCATCGTATTCACGTACGAATTGACGAGTAGCATTTGCAAATGCGATTTGGCATTCAGTGTTAACGTTAACTTTTGCAACACCAAGTTTGATAGCTGCTTGGATTTGATCGTCAGGGATACCTGATCCACCGTGCAATACGATTGGGAATCCTGGAACAGCTTCAGTCAATTTTTGCAAGTGGTCAAGGTGAAGACCTTTCCAGTTTGCTGGGTAAGGACCGTGGATGTTACCGATACCTGCAGCCAAGAAGTCGATTCCTGTAGCAACCATTGCTTTAGCGTCTTCGATTGGTGCCAATTCACCGTCACCGATGATACCGTCTTCTTCACCACCGATAGTACCAACTTCAGCTTCTACTGAGATACCTTTAGCATGAGCTTTTTCAACGACATCTTTCGCCAATTTAAGGTTTTCTTCAACTGGAAGGTGTGAACCGTCAAACATGATTGAAGTGTAACCAGCTTCGATACATTCAAGAGCATCGTCGTAGTGACCATGGTCAAGGTGAATAGCAACTGGTACAGTAATACCCATTGATTCTACAAGGTTTTCAATAAGGGCTTTACATACTTTGTAACCACCCATGTATTTAGCAGCACCCATAGAAGTTTGGATAAGTACTGGAGCTTTCTTAGCTTCTGCTGCACGCAAGATAGCTTGAGTCCACTCAAGGTTGTTTGTGTTAAATCCACCAACTGCATAACCATTGTCACGAGCTGCTTGGACAAATTTTTCTGCTGAAACGATTGCCATTTGTTATAGGCCTCCTATAAATTTTTGTGGGGTTAATCCCACTTACATTGTTTATTTTATCACTTTTTAGATGAAATTGCTAGTTTTTCCTGTGGCTTTAAGCGATTTCTTACGATAAATGAGGAGGAACCCTCTCCCTCCTAAGACTTCCATCCTATTCAAAAAGCAAAAAAGGAGCTTAAGCCCCTTTCAATCTTTCTCTTTAAAATTTTTTAACGAAAGGAGAAAAGCAATCCCGCAAATCACAAGGAGTCCACCTGCGACCCATTGAGAATAGAAATAAGCAGCAAATAACTGACTGTCGGTAAATATTTTTCCAAGAAGTCCGTTTAGCACTCCCTCAAGAAAGGGAATACTCTCACACACAGCAAGAATTGTCGACAGAAAGAGAATAAAGGCCGCCATTAGAAAGAGATTGGGAATCCACTTTTTGATTCTTTTTTCATCCCTAAGCAGATACTTAGAAGTAATCACAACTAGAAAGACAAGGACATTCCATAAATTTAAGGCAATATAAAATCTTATAGTATATTTGTAGGCACCAATCCCCATGGCTAAAATCAGGATAGGACCGAAAAAATTAATGGCACTTCCCAATAGTGCAAAGAGGCCATCGACCAAAACCAGATACTTCTTCATATTCTCACCTCATCTCATCTCATCTCATCTCATCTCACACCTATTCTACCACAAAGAAATTTGAAAACAAAAAAAGATAGCCAAAGCTATCTTCATCCGATGCGGAGAGAGGGACTTGAACCCTCACGACCTAAAGCGGTCACAGGATCCTTAGTCCTGCGCGTCTGCCAATTCCGCCATCCCCGCGATTGAGTACTCAACGACTTTTTTGTCAAGATTTTTTTCAAACTTTTTTCAGAGTTTGTCATTTTTTCACAAAAAGGGAGCAGGTCCTTCGACCTGCTCCCTTGATTTTTATTTGCTATCGTGGTTTTCAACTGCCGCTGTGATAAAGGCTGTGTAAAGTCCTTCTGGGCGGTTTGGACGGCTTGACAATTCTGGGTGGTATTGGCAAGCAACAAAGAATTTGTTTTCTGGGATTTCAACGATTTCAACCAAACGATTGTCTGGTGAAACGCCTGAGAAGACAAATCCTGCTTCTTCGAACTGTTCACGGAAAGCATTGTTAAACTCATAACGGTGACGGTGGCGACGTTGCACCACTTCTTGATTGTCATAGGCAGCGGCTGCTTTTGATCCTCGTTTGAGTTTAGATGGGTAAAGACCGAGACGGAGCGTTCCTCCCATGTCTTCCACATCGATTTGGTCCCGCATGATATCGATAATTGGATACTTGGTTTCTGAATCCAATTCTGATGAATTGGCCCCTTCCAAGCCTAAAACGTGACGGGCAAATTCGATACAGGTTAACTGCATACCCAAGCAGACACCCAACATTGGAACGTCTTGTTCACGCGCATACTTGATGGCTTGAATTTTTCCTTCTGTTCCCCGTTGACCAAAACCACCTGGGACAATGATCCCATCCGCGTCTCCAAGGAGTTCTGCTACATTTTCAGCTGTCACATCATTGGCATTGACCCAATTAATCTTGACTTCTGCATCATTGGCATACCCTGAGTGCTTCAAGGCCTCAACGACAGAAATATAAGCATCTTGCAATTCTACGTATTTTCCAACCAAGGAAATTTTGACCTGCTTCTTGAGGTTCATGACCTTGTCTACCATCGCAGACCATTCTGTCATATCTGCTGCAGGAACATCCAATTTCAAATGGTCACAAACGATTTGGTCCATGTTTTGCGCTTGCAAGTTCAATGGGATTTGGTACAAATGTTCCACATCCAGTGACTCGATGACAGCTTCTGGTGCCACATCACAGAATTGAGCCAACTTGTTCTTAATTCCTTGACCAGCTGGTTTTTCTGTACGAATGACCAACATATTTGGTTGAATTCCAAGACCACGCAATTCTTTCACAGAGTGTTGCGTCGGCTTGGTTTTCATTTCTCCCGCAGCTTTCAAGTAAGGAAGAAGAGTGGTGTGGATGTACATAACGTTTTCAGCACCAACATCTGCCTTCATTTGACGAAGAGCTTCAAGGAATGGAAGGGACTCAATGTCTCCAACTGTTCCCCCGACTTCTGTGATGATGACATCTGAATCCGTCGTCGTCGCTGCTCGTTTGATCTTTTCTTTCAAGGCATCTGTAATATGAGGAATCACCTGTACAGTCGCGCCCAAGTATTCTCCACGACGTTCCTTGCGAAGGACTTCGCTATAAATTTTCCCTGTCGTCACATTTGAGTACTTATTCAGATTGATATCGATGAAGCGTTCATAGTGGCCAAGGTCCAAGTCTGTCTCTGCGCCATCGTCTGTGACAAATACTTCCCCGTGTTGGTAAGGGCTCATCGTCCCTGGGTCGATATTGATATAAGGGTCAAATTTTTGGATCGTTACTTTCAATCCACGATTTTTGAGCAAGCGACCAAGACTTGCTGCGACAATCCCTTTTCCGATGGATGATACGACACCACCCGTGACAAAAATATATTTTGTTGACATGTGCTTTCCTCTTCTTCTAATGTTGTAGAGGCCATTCCTCTTTGCAGAAAAAACAAAAATAGCTCCCTAATCCTTAGGGAGCTCCGACCTCAAAATGAGGTGCCCGAACAATATCTTACCGCAAATGGTCTACTTTGTCAAATTGAAAATTTCATGAAAATGATTTTCGCTGTTTACACGACCTTTTCCACGCCATTTTGTGTGACGAGAAATTTCTCAAATTGAAGCTGAGGCATGCAAAGAGCAAGGTCCTTGTGGATTCGTTCTAGCGATTCTAAACGCATCTCGACTGACGTCTCGGTATTTCCTTGGATGACAAAGAGGGCGTTTTGCGTAGTCTCCTCAAATTTGTAATGGTCACTATCGCGTACATCCAACCAAGCCAGAACTCCTTTTTGATCCCGGTAGACAGGGTCTGTCGGTGCGACATGTTTTTCACTAGAAAGGATAGGGAGGAAGAGATCGTCTCTTTGACTCACTGTAAATTCAATCGGTCCCTCAATCTTATCTAGGTCATGTCCTCCGATCGCGAGAAAAGACTTCAGAGATTCGACATTATAGACATCGATGATGCTATTGATCTGAGGAAGAGCACCTCGATGCTGGATGTTTCGGATGAGAGCTAGGACTGTTGGGGGATTTTTCTTGATGCTACGCCCTACTTTTTGCAAGAGGTCTGTATACCCTTTAATGACAGGAGATGCCACTACTTCTTCTGTCTGACACTGGAGCGCCCATTGTTCAAGCGCTTTCTTCTTTTCAATAAAAGAAGGGGGCAAAACTGCTTGAGGATCCACATTTCTAGCAATTCCGACCACAACCGTATCAATACCAAGAGCTACTAAACTTTGATCTAAACGAAAGTCCATCTGGAACACCTCCTATTGGGAAACCTTACACGTTTATTATATGCCATTTCGCCACTTTTTTCAATGCAAACAAAAAGAGAGTGGGACAGAAATCGGTAATTCGTTAGAATTCGATTTCGTCGTCCCACCTCCGCACAGTTGAGTAGGGCTGTAAAAGCTGATGAA
>JAWGIA010000051.1:0-5679 GCA_032560535.1 Streptococcus parasanguinis
GCTGATTTCATCAGCTTTTACAGCCCTACTCAACTGTGCGGAGGTGGGACGACGAAATCGAATTCTAACGAATGACCGATTTCTGTCCCACTCTCTTTTTTGCTCTCATAAAAGAGTAGTTCTTTTTCTTGAAATTTGATATACTAGTAACAGAACGAGAAAGGGATTGACCATGTTTGAGAAACAAGAAAGAACAGGCTTAATTGTTAAATTGTATTACAATCGCGACGGGAAAAAATTACAATCAGTCGGAGATGTCTTGTACCATTCTAAGAAATGCCGTTATGTCCAATTGTATGTGGACAGTGACAAGGCGGATCAAGTCATGGAAGACTTAAAGAAAGAACGTTATGTCAAAAAAGTCTTGCCTTGCCATCTCAAAGATTTAGATACAGATTTTGTGGGGAGTTTGCAACGATTGGAGACCCCATCTGTGGTAACAGAAGTTTAGAAAACGCAATCATTTGATGGATTGCGTTTTTTTTATTGACAATTGTCAGATAATTCGGTATATTCTTAATGTATTTATTTTAAGATTCATTTAAGGAGATCATTACAAATGAAGAAAAAATTTGCTCTTTCATTTTTAACCATTGCAAGTGTCGCTCTTCTTGCTGCTTGTGGTGAAGTTTCTACTTCAGGTTCAAACACAACTGGTAACGAAATCGGCAAAGAACTAAAAGTCGGTTTTAACTTTGAAAAAACTGGTGAAGTAGCAGCCTACGGTAGCGCTGAACAAAAAGGTGCTCAATTGGCCGTTGATGAAATCAACGCTAAGGGTGGAGCTGACGGTAAGAAGATCGTTGTCACAGATAAAGATAACAAATCTGAAACAGCTGAAGCAGCTACAGTCACTACAAACCTTGTCACTCAATCAAAAGTGAACGCTCTTGTAGGACCTGCAACTTCAGGTGCTACTGCAGCAGCGGTTGCCAATGCTGGTAAAGCAGGTGTTCCATTGGTTACACCATCTGCAACTCAAGATGATTTGACAAAAGGTCAAGATTACCTTTTCCGTGCAACCTTCATCGATAGCTTCCAAGGAAAAATCATTGCCAAATACACAACGGATAACTTGAAAGCGAAGAAAGTCGTTCTTTACTACGATAACTCATCTGACTATGCGAAAGGGATTGCTGAAGCCTTCAAGAAATCTTACAAAGGTGAAATCGTAGCAACAGAAACCTTCCAATCTAAGGATACAGACTTCCAAGCTGCTCTTACAAAAATCAAAGATAAAGACTTCGATGCGATTGTTCTTCCAGGTTACTACACAGAAACTGGTAAGATCGTAAACCAAGCGCGTGGTATGGGAATCAAACAACCAATCATTGGTGGGGATGGATTTAGCGATGCTAAGTTCGTTGAACAAGCAACACCTGCTGCAGCTACAGACATCTACTACGTAGCTGGATTCTCTACTGAAGGTGAAATGACTGATAAAGCCAAGAAATTCGTAGAAGCTTACAAAGCGAAATACAATGAAGAACCTTCAATGTTCGCAGCTTTGGCTTATGATTCAGTTTACATGGTTGCAGAAGCATCTAAAGGTGCTAAGAACTCTGTCGAATTGAAAGATAACCTTGCGAAGTTGAAAGACTTGGAAGGTGTGACTGGTACAATGTCAATTGACAAGAACCACAACCCGGTTAAATCAGCTCTTATGATTGGCTTGAAAGATGGTAAAGTCAAATCAGTTGAGTCTGTTAAACCATAATTATCATTTGTTGTTTGTACAAGAGGCTGGGAGAATGAAAATTCCTGGCCTCGCTCTTTATTGTTAGAAAGGATGGTTCAAATGCTCCAGCAATTAGTGAACGGTCTAATCTTGGGAAGCGTCTATGCACTCTTGGCCCTTGGTTATACCATGGTGTATGGAATTATCAAATTGATCAACTTTGCCCATGGAGATATCTACATGGTAGGTGCCTTTATGGGATATTTCTTATTGAACTCGTGGAAAGTGAACTTCTTTGTAGCCTTGCTCCTAGCCATGGTTGGGACGGCTATTTTAGGGGTTGTAATTGAATACCTGGCTTATCGTCCGCTTCGTCATTCGACTCGGATTGCAGCCTTGATCACAGCCATCGGGGTTTCCTTCTTGCTCGAATATGGGATGGTCTTCTTTGTAGGGGCCAATACCCGTTCTTTCCCGCAAGTGATTAAAACGGTTCGTTACAACTTCGGTCCTATTTCAATCTCCAACATTCAGTTGATGATCTTGGGAGTGTCTGTTTTCTTGATGGTCGCTCTTCAATTTATTATTCAAAAGACAAAGATGGGGAAAGCCATGCGGGCTGTATCTGTCGATAGTGATGCCGCTCAATTGATGGGGATTAACGTAAACCGTACGATCAGTTTTACCTTTGCTTTGGGATCAGCCTTGGCTGGTGCTGGTGGTGTTTTGATTGGTTTGTATTACAACTCGATCGAGCCTTTGATGGGGATGACACCAGGGATCAAAGCCTTTGTCGCAGCCGTTCTTGGAGGAATCGGAATCATTCCAGGTGCTGCCCTAGGTGGATTTGTTATCGGTTTGTTGGAAACCTTCGCTACAGCGATCGGTCTTTCAGACTTCCGTGATGCCATTGTGTATGCCATCTTGATTGTGATCTTGCTCATCCGTCCAGCAGGTATCCTCGGTAAAAATGTGAAAGAGAAGGTGTAAGCCATGAAACAAAATTTAAAAGTGAATTTAGTCTGGCTTGGTCTTTTGGTCGCAGGTTTTGCCTTGATCCAAGTCTTGGTTGCAGCGGGTGTGCTCAACCTCTTCTATATCCAAATTTTAGAACAAATCGGAATTAATATTATCCTTGCAGTTGGTTTGAACCTCATCGTTGGTTTCTCAGGTCAATTCTCACTCGGGCATGCCGGATTTATGGCGATTGGTGCCTATTCTGCAGCCATTCTCGGTTCTAAATCACCAACCTATGGGGCTTTCTTTGGTGCGATGGTTTTAGGTGCTTTGATTGCTGGTGTCGTTGCCTTGATCGTTGGGGTTCCAACCCTTCGTTTGAAAGGGGACTACCTCGCGATTGCGACACTTGGGGTTTCTGAAATCATCCGGATCTTGATCGTCAATGGTGGTACTCTAACAAATGGTGCTGCTGGGATCCTTGGTTTGCCAGCCTTTACAACTTGGCAATTGGTTTACCTCTTTGTTGTCATTACAACGATCTTTACGATTAACTTCTTACGCAGTCCAATTGGACGCTCTACCCTTTCTGTTCGTGAAGATGAAATCGCGGCAGAATCTGTTGGGATCAATACGACCAAAGTCAAAGTCATCGCCTTTGTATTTGGTGCGATCACAGCGGCGATTGCTGGATCTCTCCAAGCCGGCTTTATCGGCTCTGTTGTTCCTAAAGACTACTCTTTCACCAATACTATTAATGTCTTGATCATTGTCGTGTTTGGTGGTTTGGGATCAATGTCAGGAACAGTTGTGGCAGCCATCGTCTTGGGTATCTTGAACATGGTGCTTCAAGACTTCTCAAGTGTACGTATGATCATTTACTCATTGGCTTTGATTCTCGTGATGATCTTCCGTCCAGGTGGTCTTCTTGGAACATGGGAATTCAGCTTGAAAAAACTACTCTCAAAAAAGGAGGCTAACTAATGGCACTTCTTGAAGTAAAAAATTTAACAAAAAACTTTGGTGGTTTGACAGCCGTTGGGGATGTGACCATGGAACTCAATGAAGGGGAATTGGTTGGATTGATCGGACCAAACGGTGCCGGTAAAACAACCCTCTTCAACCTCCTAACAGGGGTATATGAACCAAGTGAAGGGACCATTACCTTAGATGGTCAGTTGCTAAATGGTAAAGCACCATATAAAATCGCTGCAGGTGGTCTGGGACGGACTTTCCAAAATATTCGTCTCTTTAAAGATTTAAGCGTTTTGGACAATGTCTTGATTGCCTTTGCCAATCACCACAAACCACATGTCTTTGCGAGTCTTTTCCGCTTGCCAAGCTATTACAAGAATGAAGAAGCTTTGAAAGCGAAAGCCCTTGAATTGTTAGCGATTTTTGGTTTGGAAAAAGAAGCAGATACCTTGGCCAAAAACTTAGCTTACGGACAACAACGTCACTTGGAGATCGTTCGTGCCCTTGCTACAGAGCCAAAAATCCTCTTCTTGGATGAACCTGCTGCAGGGATGAACCCTCAAGAAACAGCAGAATTGACCCAATTGATCCGTCGCATTCAAAAAGAATTTAATATTACGATCATGCTGATCGAGCACGATATGAGCTTGGTTATGGAAGTAACAGAACGGATTTATGTATTGGAATATGGTCGCTTGATTGCCCATGGTACGCCAGATGAAATCAAGACCAACAAACGCGTAATCGAAGCATATCTAGGAGGTGAAGCCTAATGTCTATGTTAAAAGTTGAAAATCTTTCTGTACACTATGGCATGATCCAGGCTGTCCGTGATGTCAGTTTCGAGGTGAATGAAGGGGAAGTTGTTTCTCTTATCGGTGCTAACGGTGCTGGGAAAACATCTATTCTTCGTACGATTTCAGGTTTGGTGCGTCCAAGTGCTGGGAAAATCGAGTTTTTAGGTCAGGAGATTCAAAAGGTTCCGGCTCAAAAGATTGTAGCAGCAGGACTCTCTCAAGTTCCAGAAGGCCGCCACGTCTTTCCAGGCTTAACTGTTATGGAAAACTTGGAGATGGGAGCTTTCTTGAAGAAAGATCGAGAAGAAAATCAAGCTAACTTGAAGAAAGTCTTTTCTCGTTTCCCACGTTTGGAAGAACGGAAGAACCAAGATGCAGCAACCCTATCTGGTGGGGAACAACAAATGCTCGCAATGGGTCGTGCACTCATGTCAACGCCAAAACTCTTGCTTCTGGATGAACCTTCTATGGGATTGGCTCCAATCTTTATCCAAGAAATCTTTGATATCATCCAAGATATCCAAAAACAAGGGACAACGGTTCTCTTGATCGAGCAAAATGCCAACAAGGCTCTTGCTATCGCAGACCGAGGTTATGTTTTGGAAACAGGGAAAGTCGTTCTTTCCGGAACAGGAAAAGAACTCTTAGCCTCAGAAGAAGTCCGCAAGGCCTACCTTGGTGGATAAGATTTCTAAAGATTGTTTGAAAAGAAAAGTTAGCTAAACCTTTCTTCGGATTGATGATAAAGAAAATTTAGAAACTTTCCTTAGGTGAGTACGGGCGTTAGGTGAAATTATCCGGTGGATGATTTCAGCAATCCAGGAAGTTCCATGACTAATTAAGATACAAAGGGCGTTTGCGGATAAAGTCAAAATAGGATGTTTGACGCAGAATCTTTCGATTCTAGGAGAACTTATCTTTTTGGCACAATCTGTGGCCCGTATTCAATTCGTTTTGAGCCCCTTCGCTTTTTAATTTCTGAGCTCAGGCTAAAACAGTTCCCCGAACTGTTTTACTCTCAAAACTCCCGAGTGCTTGAAACAAGATTGTTTCAAGCACTTTTCTCACGGCGGAAAGTTTCAATATACTCCCAAATGATTCAAAAAATAGCATAATTTCTATTATGAAGAATTATTAATCTTATTTTATAGGAAAAACAGTTTGAATATGTTCGAAGAGGCTGGGACAAAAGTCCTAGCCTCTCAATTATTTTTGGATTGTCGAGCAAGACGCAGTGGTTGAGTGGGCTCTACTACGCTGATTTCATCAGCT
>JAWGIA010000052.1:0-8872 GCA_032560535.1 Streptococcus parasanguinis
GTTCTTATTTGAGACCGTATTTTTTGTTGAAACGATCCACACGTCCATCTGCTTGAGTGAACTTTTGACGTCCAGTGTAGAATGGGTGTGAGTCTGATGAAATTTCAACACGGATCAATGGGTAAGTTTCACCTTCGAATTCAACTGTTTCGCTAGAGTATTTAGTTGAACCGCTGAGGAACTTGTAACCAGTAGTAGTGTCCATGAAGACAACAGGGCGATATTCTGGATGGATATCTTTTTTCATTTTGCAATATTTCCTTTCTGCCATGGTCTCTTTCCGAGCCATAGATTGTTACTAAGCTAGTTTACCAAATTTCCAGGATCTTGACAAGTATTTTCACTAATTTTATTTAAAATAATGATCAAAAAAATCACCCTGGCTAAGCCAAGGTGAATCTAATCTTATTATTGTTCAGATTGATTTGGATCTTTTGGTGCTTCAACTGGTTGATCAGCTTGTCCCTCAGTGTGTTCGTGTGATTCTTTTTTGATTTCATTTACAGCAGTTTTTACAGTAGAAGTTGTCACGCGTCCAACAGATTGGGCAAATCCTTTACCAGATTCAGCAAGTTCTTCGAATGTTCCTTTAGTGATTTTACCGCCTGACATCGCCAAGAGACCAGTTACAACAATAGCGATTGATGCGATTAAAGCAAGGATCAAACCAAAGCCAATTGAAACGCCATAACCATTGAAGTTAACAGCATATTTGTTTACACCAAATAGATCGATCAATGTTACGATAGTTGAGAGAGCCCCTGATACGATAACACCAATTGCAAAACCTTTTGGTAGTGAAGATTTCACATCGTTCAAGCAAGCAAGGACAATCGCAACGACTGCGAAGATAATAACAAACCATCCATCTCCGTGAAGACCATTCCAGCTGTATGAACCAAAGTTTCCAGCATTCAGGCTTGCCCATGGCAAGAAAGAGCTAAGAATCGCTACTGCAGCAGAGATAATGATAAACAAACGATTTTTTTCCATAATAAATCTCCTTAAAAATTTTATTAGCTTTATTTTACCATAAGAAGGAGCAAATGAAAACCCCATGACCAAGATAAAAAGGCTGAGAAACCGTTCTCAGCCTTCGTTCGTGCGAGCCACTTCTTGTAGCTCTTTGTAGATTTGGTCGTTTTCTTCGAGGGAGTAGGAGTTGGCTCCACTGGCTAGTGGATGGCCACCACCATTATGACGTTTGGCAATTTCGTTGATCACTTTTCGTTTGCTGCGCATCCGGACACGGAAATGACCGTCGGCCTGCTCGACAAAGATAGCCCAAACAGACACGGTATCAATGCGTCCAGGAGCACCAACAATGGCAGCAGTCTCTGAATCACGTAGATCGAATTTCTTCAAGAGCTCTTGTGTCAAGGTCACACGCGCAGCGCCATGTTCATCGATCTCAAGATGGTCATAGACATAGCCTTGAAGCTTAGCGGTTTTGAGATTGATCGTATCCATCTGACGAGCAAGTGATGTAAAATCAAAGGGAATGCTTCGAAGAAAGGCAGCGATCTCAAAGGTCCGAGTCGAAGTAGCAGGATAAAGGAAGCGACCTGTATCGCCGACAATCCCAGCATAGAGAAGACGCGCAGCACTAACAGGAAGTTCGAGCTCCAATTCCTTAGCAAAAAGTGCGATTAACTCACTGGTAGAGCTAGACTCAGTATCGACCCAGAGCAGATCGCCATAAGCATCGTCATTTGGATGGTGGTCGATCTTGATCAGGAAATCACCATTCGTATAGCGCTTGTCATCGATGCGAGGAGTATTAGCCGTATCACAGACAATCACCAAAGCTCCAGCATAGTCCTCATCGCTGACAGTATCCATCTCAGCAAGCCAAGTCAAGGTCGGTTCATCATAGCCAGTTGCCAAGACCCGCTTTTGAGGGAAGTGCGCACGCAGGAGATCCCGCAAGCCCACCTGGCTACCAATCGCATCTGGATCCGGATTCTGATGACGGTGGATAATAATCGTGTCATAAGCTTGAATTTTTTCAAGAATTTCATTCATTACGTTCATACATTACCTCATTTTCTCTGTCAATTTTAACATAAGAAAGGCCCATCCAGCAAGCATTTATCACTAATTAGGAGCTATGGAAGCGGTTTTACATTGGTTAGATATTTTGTTAGAATGGATGAATATGATGAAAGAAATGAAACAATCAACTAAAAGAAAACGATGGTTAGAATTTCCAAAAACAATTGTGGTAGTGTTGATCGTAATGCTTATTGCAGTATTCCTAAGTAGTTGTAGTAACAATCAACCGGCATTGAATGTTTTAAAGAAAAAGCAATTTGTTATGATCAAAATGGGAGATTCTACCGAAGACCATTTTGAGGTTGGGTTGGACCTTGAGAAAAAGGAATATTACTATAATGATGAGACCGCAGTGAAAGATGATACAGTTTATGGTGGTTATAAAACGGACTGGGATCGTAATCAGTATTACAAATCTGCAGTAAATAACGAATTATCATCGGTTCTATTATGTAAGAAAATTACTACTGATGAAATTAAGAAATCCAGCTATCAAATTACTAGTTCACCGAAAAGATTTGTGGATGATAAATTAATGAAAGAGGAATATCCTCCGGAATTTGAAACGATTTATTTGAAGAAAAATCGTCAATTTTCTAAGGTTCGAATTTCCTACAACAAAGAGTTTCTGCCTACTAAAATTGAGTGGTATTATAAAGATAAGGAAGGGCTAAAATGGTATACTTGGCGCACCTATTCGTATCCCTTCAAAAATAAGGCTAATTTTGATAAGAAATTAGATGAAGAAATTAAAACTATTAAAGCAATTCAAGAAGAAAACGAGGGCGATTAGGTTGAATCGGTCCAAATTCTTGAAACGTGTCCCTTCTTTCAGCTTATCGGGAAAGGTTTCGTGCAAAATGCTTGAAAAAGTGGTATAATACGGGAAATAGCTTTTGGGAGGAAATTATGACTGTAGCGAAGATTGTTTTTGCTAGTATGACTGGAAATACTGAAGAAATTGCTGATATCGTAGCGGACAAATTCCGTGATCTTGGTGTCGAAGTAGATGTGGATGAGTGTACAACTGTGGATGCGGAGGACTTCCTTGATGCGGATATCGCAGTGGTAGCGACCTATACATACGGCGATGGAGAGCTTCCAGATGAGATCCAAGATTTCTACGAAGATTTGGCTGGCCTTGATCTCAAAGGCAAACTTTACGGTGTGGTAGGATCAGGTGATACTTTCTACGATGAATTCTGTAAAGCAGTTGATGATTTCGACCGTTGCTTCGCTGCGACTGGTGCTGAAAAAGGTTCTGAGTGTGTCAAAGTTGATTTGTCTGCAGAAGACGAAGACATTGAAAAATTAGAAGCCTTTGCAGAAGAACTTGTAGCAAAAGCAAATTAATGACAAAGAGGATGGATCGATGGATTACAGCCTCGATTTATATCCAAAATAAAGAGGAGACACATGGATTTAGATCAGATTCGTAAGGACATTGACCAGATCGATCAAGAGATTGTAGCCTTGCTGGAAAGACGGATGGTCTGTGTCGGTCAGATTGTAGAATATAAGGAGCAGCAGGGCTTACCTGTGCTCGATCAAGGAAGGGAAAGAGAGGTGCTTGAGAAAGTCGGCTCTCTTGTGGCGGATGAGCAGTATCGGGCGACCATTCAAGCCCAGTTTCAAGATATGATGAAGCGCTCGAGAAACTTCCAAGAGGAGGTGAGGGCGCGTGACTAGTCTATCGATCAAGCAAAAAGCACAACAGTATGTGGTCCTAACAGGGATGGCGCTTTTCATTGGTCTCTTGGTCGGTGCTATTGACATGATTTTTGGTCAAGGATTGCTCCTGATCGGGGATTTCCGAAGCCAGCATTGGCCCTTGATTCTTTTTCTGGCCTTAGCGGGGCTTGTCATCGTTTATCTCTATAAACGTTTTGGTGGCAAGGCTTCAAAAGGGATGGGCCTCATCTTTGATGTCGGACACGCGCGTGAGGAGAAAATCCCCTTGGTCTTGGTGCCTTTGATCATGCTGACGACCTGGATGAGCCATCTCTTTGGTGGTTCGGTCGGTCGGGAAGGTGTAGCAGTCCAGATCGGAGCGACCCTTTCGCACCGTTTTGCCCGTCATATCAAGATCCCGGATGCTTCGCGTATTTTTCTCATGACCGGGATGGCCGCTGGTTTTGCGGGGCTCTTTCAGACGCCACTGGCAGCAACCTTTTTTGCCCTTGAAGTCTTGACAGTTGGGGAGTTGCAGTTGATGGCTCTCTATCCAGCGCTCATTGCCTCAATCGTGGCTAGCTTCACCTCTCATGCCCTTGGTTTAGAGAAATTTGCTGTGCCACTAAGAGAAACGCTGAGCTGGACACCAGAGACCTTGATCAAAGTTGCCATTCTTGGCCTGGCTTTTGGCCTTGCTGGGAAACTCTTTGCAATTAGCCTTTCCTGGTTGAAGAAAACGGTCGCTCAAGTCTTGCCCAATCCTTATATCCGGATTGCGCTTATAGGGGCTGGACTTAGTTTGGTCCTCTTAACCCTCCAGCTGACCAAGGTCGGAACATACAGTGGTCTTGGAACCAATCTGATTGATATGGCTTTTCATCAGGGAAGTGCGCAGAGTTATGACTGGATCTTGAAGCTTCTCTTTACCGTAGTGACCATCTCTGCTGGATACCAAGGGGGAGAAGTGACCCCGCTCTTTGCGATCGGAGCTACGCTTGGAGTCTTCCTTGCTCCTATGCTAGGTCTTCCAGTCTTAGTCGTGGCTGCTATCGGATATGCCAGTGTCTTTGGCAGTGCGACGACGACCTTGCTCGCACCGATCTTGATCGGAGGAGAAGTCTTTGGCTATGCCAACCTGCCATTCTTTGTCATTGCTTGCGCCATCGCCTATTGCCTACCAAAAGAGTGGAGCATTTATTCCGGACAAAAAGTTGCGAAAAAGTAGAGAAAAGAGCTTTACAAACCTGAAATTATCTGATATGATAGTTTCTGTGCGTAATGGAAGCACAAAAATACAGTTTATCCGCTGAGGGAGGTCCCTCAAGATTGACGAAGATAGGAGAATAAAATGAATCCATTAATCCAAAGCTTGACTGAAGGTCAACTTCGTACTGATATCCCTGCATTCCGTCCTGGTGACACTGTTCGTGTACACGCGAAAGTTGTCGAAGGATCTCGTGAACGTATCCAGATTTTTGAAGGCGTTGTTATCGCTCGTAAAGGTCAAGGACACACTGAAATGTACACTGTTCGTAAAATCTCTAACGGTGTCGGTGTTGAACGTACATTCCCAGTACACACTCCACGTGTAGAAAAGATTGAAGTTGTACGTTACGGTAAAGTACGTCGTGCGAAATTGTACTACCTTCGTGCATTGCAAGGTAAAGCAGCTCGTATTAAAGAAATCCGTCGTTAAGACGAACAAGGAGGCGGGAGTGATCTCGCTTCTTTTTTTATAGGTCCCCTTAGTTCAATGGATATAACAACTCCCTCCTAAGGAGTAGTTGCTGGTTCGATTCCGGCAGGGGACATGAAGAAAAAGGGAACTCGTACATGCGAGTTCCTTTTTGTGTGTAAATGTAAAGTCAAGAAAAGAAGGAATATCTCCATGTAATGAATTTTGATTTTTGAGGAAGGTATGAGGAATATTGTCTTATTTATATACGAATATATAAAATAATGATACAATAATATTATATAGAAAATTGTAGATATTAGACTGACTATAAAAAATGGAGGTAATTTATGAATAGCAAGGAATGGATTATGGAATTTGAATCTTTAAATGTATGATTACTATAACCGTTATAAAATCAATAAGAAACGTTGTGGTCGGAATTTTTGATATCTTCTAAGAGTAGTCAGAGGATTATTGATTTAATAACAGAAGTACACGAAGACATATATTTAACATCTATTATTTTACCCATCCCGAAGATTTTAGCTCAATCTTTAGCATTTTGGTAAAGTATGGAAAAAGTACAAGTAAATATATTTTATCGAAAGGAGAGATATATGAGTGAAATAGTTATTAATGCTCAGAATTTATCTAAAAATTTTTATAATTTTGATTCAAGACTCCCATTTATCAAGAGATTTTTGAAACGTAATCAAATAACGATTCGAGCTGTTCAAGATATTAGTTTTACGATTAAGAGAGGGAGTATAGTTGGCTTTATTGGGAGTAATGGAGCTGGTAAATCCACAACGATTAAAATGTTGACTGGGACTCTTTATCCTAGTTCCGGAAAATTAGAAGTGAATGGAGAAATTCCATTTAAAAGAAGTATAAATTTTAGAAAAAAAATTTCAATAGTAGTAGGAAATAAATTACAGTTATTTCAAGATGTTTCGGCTATGGATTATTTTCAATTGATTGGTACTTTATATGAGGTAGAACCGGCGATTTTACAAGAACGAATTCAGGAATTAAGCAATTTGTTGAATGTAAAAGATCAGCTTTACCAGCAGGTCCGGACCCTCTCTCTTGGACAAAAAATGAAAATGGAGTTTATCGCGGCATCTTTAACAAGTCCGGAAATATTATTTTTAGACGAGCCTACTATAGGGTTAGATATACAGTCTAAAAAAGATATCAGAACATTTTTAAAGAAAATGAATGAAGAATGTCATACTACTATTATTTTAACGAGTCATGATATGGATGATATTTCGTCTGTTTGTGACGAATTAATCGTCATTGACAAAGGAAAAATTATTTTGCAGGAGTCAATGGATGTTATTTTATCTAAATTTTCTGATTTTAAATATTTAAAGATAAAAATGACATTAGATTTGGTACCAGAGTTATGCTCTGTTAAAGGAGTAGTAGTCATTTCTCAAACAAAATCGGAATGTATACTAAAAATACCTAGAGATTTTGTCTTTGAGACATTAGAATCAATCAATAAGCTTGTAGATATAGAAGATTTTGAAATATCAAATCTTTCTTTAGAAGAAATTATTTTACAAAACTATTTTACAAAAAAGGAGCACAATTGAAAAAAGAAATGTCTATTATTCTGATATCATTTCGATCTATTTTGAACTATAAATCAAGTGTACTATTGTTAATGTTACAGGCAAGTATACAAATTATGATATCAGTATTTTTATGGACGTATATATATCAGAGTAACCAGATAAATATAGCAGGATATGATTTTACCTCAATGGTTCAATACTATTTGGGGACTATAATTTTTTCATATTTTGTTTTTTATCCAGTTGATTGGGAAATCAATGACGATGTTCATTCAGGAAATTTTTTTAGCATATTAATAAAACCTGTTACTTTTTATAAGTATTATTTTTGTAAAATGCTTGGAGATAGGCTTGCTCATTTATTATTTATCATCATTCCTGTCATTTTATTCTCCAGTGTTTATTACAAGAATGAGTTATTAACCATTGAAATTCTTATTTTAGGAAGTATTGCAATTATTCTATCTATGGTTCTATGGTTTTTAATATCATGTTGTGTAGGTATGCTTTCTTTTTGGTTAGAAAATATATTTTTTGTCCTTACTGTTAAAGAAATAGTAATTCAGTTTTTATCAGGAATATTATTGCCTTTAAGTTTTTTTTCAAATAATTTTCGTCTGTTTTTAGATGTATTACCTTTTAAATACTTAGTATATGAACCGCTTCAGATGTTTAGTAATGATACATATAAATTAATAGACTATTTGAGAATTATTTGTATTCAATTGATTTGGTGCATCATTTTTTATATTATATCAAGATTCATATTGAGAAAAGGAGTGGAGCACTTCTCAAATGTGGGAGGATAAAATGTTTAGAATAAAAGTAATTTTTAGGCTACTTCATTTTGGTTTTAAATCTGATATGAATTTTCATTTTGACTTCTTTTGTGGTCTATTTTCGTCGATACTGTGGATTGGTTTACCTATTGTATTTTTTAGATTGATTTTCTTAAACATAGACTCTTTTAATGGTTGGGACTATTATCAAATTTTATTTTTGGTAGGTTCCTACACTATTGTAGATGGAGTTATGATGGGATTGTTAATTAGAAGTATGGGAATTTTAGAATCAGATATTTTGAGTGGTAACTTGGATCAAATTTTATTGAGGCCGTTTGATACTCAGTTGTTCTATATTTTTAGATCATTTAATTTAGTTCAATTCGTGAATACTTTTTTTGGTCTTGCGATCATTTTTATAAGTTATGGAAATTTAAATGTACATTTAAATTCATTAAAAATATTATTTTATATCCTTTCTTTAATGTGTGGTTGTATTATATATTATTCAATTTGGTTTCTAATAACGATTAGTTCATTTTGGTTCCCAACTAAATTTTCAAAAGTAGATGTATTTTTGAATTATATTGGAATTTCTAAGTATCCATATAATATTTTTACAGGTATTAACAGATTGATCACTATGTTATTTGTTCCCAATTTATTAATTGCCAATCCTGCAGTATTAATATTTTTAGGGAAAGATACATTGAACCTATTTTTCTATCAAATAGTTTTTACAGTTTTTTTGATTATTATCAGTCGTACAATTTTTAGAAAAGGATTGAAAAAATATGAAAGTGCAGGAAGATAAACAATGTTGTTCAGTTATATGTTTGACTAAAGGAAGTGATTCGCTGTACTTTCGGATATGAGCTTGAAGGTGGAATTGCCGGAGTGAGTTTGAAAAAAAGTAAGCGAAATTTTTGACCAAAAATTGACCAAGTAAGTTAGAAAAGCCTTTAAATCAAGGGTTTGAGTCCTGTTTTTCGATTCCTGCAGGGGACATGAAGAAAAAGGGAACTCGTACATGCGAGTTCCTTTTTGTGTGTAAATGTAAAGTCAAGAAAAGAAGGAATATCTCCATGTAATGAATT
>JAWGIA010000053.1:0-7166 GCA_032560535.1 Streptococcus parasanguinis
TGGGACAGAAATCGGTAATTCGTTAGAATTCGATTTCGTTGTCCCACCTCCGCACAGTTGAGTAGGGCTGTAAAAGCTGATGAAATCAGCGTAGTAGAGCCCACTTAACCACTGCGTCTTGCTCGACAATCCAAAAACAATTGAGAGGCTAGGACTTTTGTCCCAGCCTCTGGAATATAGATAAACTAATTCTTAGTAAAATAACTTAAGCGATTCTGCAAAGAGATAAAACCGAGGTCTTATTAATTTAAATAGATCAAGAATATACTAAACTTTCCGCTGTGAGAAAAGTGCCTGAAGCTTAACTGCTTCAGGCACACGGAATTATTGAGAGTAAAACAGTTTGGGAAACTGTTTTAGCCTGAGCCAAGAAATTAAAGAGCGAAGGGGCTCAATATGAATTGAACACGGGCTGCGGATTGTGTCAAAAAGATAAGTTCTCCTAGAATCGAAAGATTCTGCGTCAAACTTCCTATTTTGACTTTATCCGCAGACGCCCTTTGTATCTTGATTTAGTCATGGAACTTCTTCGAAGTTCGCTGACGTCCGCACTCACCTAAGGAAAGTTTTTTATGATACCTTTATCTAGTCATGTCGCCGATTGAAGTGAAAGACCTCAAAATACTGAATAGCACGATAGATTAAAAAGATAGTCAAGATGATGGACACCAGCCAGATGGTCTCTAATCCATAAAACTGAATCAAGTAGGTCGAAAAAATGGCCCCAAAGACGAAACTCCCGATCAAGCAGGTCATAAAAATGGCTTCCCAAAGGAATTTCTTCTCCTTTTCTCTGACAAAATTCCCATAAGCCACCATGGTTTTCTTGAGATTTCCTGTCATGAAGGAATGATTATAGGCGTAGCCATCCACTTCTCCAAAAGAGGTCGCTACGATTCCCAAACTCAGGCCAAAAAAAGGCACGATGAAGACATTTTTTACCGATGCTGGCAAAAATCCCGTCACCAAGGTCGTGAGGATAAAGGGCACCAAGGTACTGAGGCGCCAGACTGAATTGTCAATCAAACGCCGCAAAACCGTCATCAAAAAGATTCCCAGCATAAAGGCCAACATGGTCGCTAACTTTACTTCTACATCTGAGATCTGCTGGCCAATCAAACCAACCGATAGAAAGACCACATTTCCCGTCTGGCCTGCCGCCAAGGTCCCACCCCGACAAATAAAAGTATAAGCATCTGAAAAACCAGCACACATGGTCAATAAACAAGCGAACGCCTTGGTCCGCGAATGAAACTCCCTTTTCATTTCCATTCTCCCTAGGAAAAAGAGGGAGTGGTACAGAACGTTACATAACGTTTCCCGTACCACCCCCGCAAAGTTGATTGAGAACTCTTTCGAGTCTTTTAGCGAATGAAGAGTCTCACCAACTACTGCGACATTCCGTAATTCCAACTATTGTTATTGGATTGGAGATCGATTGCCCTCTTTCTCCCTATCTTTATTTTCCTTCACGCGCTTCGTTGAGGATTTTTTCAATCTTGGTTGTGATCAAGTCAATCGCAACTGTGTTGGTCACGCCCTCAGGAATGATCACGTCCGCATAACGCTTGGTTGGCTCGATGAACTGGTGGTACATCGGTTTTACTACACCAAGGTATTGCTCAATGACACTATCCAGACTCCGGCCACGCTCTTCCATATCTCGCTTGATCCGGCGAATGATCCGCACATCATCATCCGTATCAACGAAAATCTTGATGTCCATCAAGTCCCGAAGACGCTTGTCTTCAAGAACTAAGATTCCTTCCACGATGAAAACATCTTGTGGTTCCTGACGATAGGTCTTGCTGCTGCGCGTATGTTCAGCATAGTCATAAGTTGGAATATCTACCGGACGACCCTCCAAGAGTTCATTGATCTGCGCAATCATCAAGTCCGTATCAAAGGCAAAAGGATGGTCATAGTTGGTCTTGATCCGCTCCTCAAAGGTCAAATGACTTTGGTCCTTGTAATAAGAATCATGCTCAATCATGGCAATCTTTTCATTCGGGAAATTGGCCAAAATGGCACGAGACACACTGGTCTTTCCACCACCAGAGCCACCAGTAACACCAATAATAATAGGTCTATTTTGCATTTTCTACTCCATTACCTGTAGTCGTCTGAGAAGAAATAGACATCTCAGACACATCTTATCCATTTTACCATATTTTTGCCTAGACATGAATAGTTTTTCAATAAGAAGTTTGGAAACAAAAAGGACCTTCCGGTACTTTGATTATTTAGATAAACTAATTCTTTAGTAAAAAAGCCAAGTAATCTTGCAAAGAAATAATAATGAGTTCTAATTTTTTAAATGAATCAAGATACTGAAACTTTCCGCCGTGAGAAAAGTGCTAGAAACGCGATTGTTTCTAGCACTCGGGAGTTTTGGAACCTTAGGTCCAAAACTAAGTCATGGAACTTCTTCGAAGTTCGCTGACGTCCGTACTCACCTAAGGAAAGTGACAGGTACGAAACAATAATTTGAATTAGCTTGTATATAGACTTCCTTAGCGCTCTTCACTTGATAGCCTTGTGATTTCACCGCTTCTTGAATGACTTCAAATGTGTGTTCAATCTCCTCTTTAGAAGTCGTGTCTCCATCATACTTTTCTGAATCAGCTAGAGAATAGAATGCGTAAGCCTTGCTATCGTAATACTTATCACTAATAATTCCATGATCTGAAATCTGAACAGTTGTATTATCTCCTTCTGTCACATTCTTCCATTTTCCAACCATGGCCTTTGGTGTTTCAACCTTGTGATAGACCAAATTATCTTCAAAGTTTCCTTTGTATGACTTATAAGTTTTCAAGTCGAATAAATCATTTCTTAAAATAATATTGCTTCCGTCTTTTTGGAGCAAGTTATAGCGTGTGTTCCCACCAGACTTAATAACAACTATTTCAGTCGTCTTCAGGTTAAATTTCTTATCGACATCCGCAAGTGAATGCAAGTCTGTCGAATTTAACAAAGAAAGTGCGGTATTAAATTCTTTTTTCGCTTCATTGCCCTTGAAAACCTTTTTGATGGTCTCGCCACCATTGACTTTTTGTTTCTTTCCACTTAGTTCATAAGTGACCGGACTTGAATCCGTATTTCTCAACCAAACACCATCTAGACTTGGTCCACCTGAAAAGAAGAAGAACCAAGCAAAGGAAATCACTGCGACAAGTCCCGCAACTGCGGCCCCAATTTGGGGTTGTTTATTAAAACTGAAGCGTGATCTTTTCGGTCTTGGAACAGGTTGCAAAGTTTTCGCCGATGGCTGCGGTTGGACAAAAGCTGTCTGCTCTTGTGAAAGAGGCGCACTAGGTGCAACAGGTGCTTCCTGAGCAGGAGCCTGCGCTTCAGTTGCTGGAGCTGGTGCCTCAGTTGTTGGAGCTGGCGCTTCTTTTCGCTCTACGACAAACTCCCCTTTTTCACGAGCTTCTTGAAATTCTTGCATACTTGGCTTGCGACCATTGACCGCTTCAAAGTATTCAACCCAATCGTTTTGATTCATCATATCCCCCTTATTGATTCATTATAAAAACTAACCATATTATACCACAAATCCATGGTTAATTTTTTTGATTTTCAGAAAAATATCTGAAAAAGTCCAAGCGATTTTCCACTTGGACCTTCTTCATTATTTCAAAACTTTTTGTGTTTTCGCGTAGTTAGCTTCTACAGCTTCTTTTTCAGCCTTCCACCAGTCTTGATGGTCTGTGTACCACTTGATGGTATCTTCCAAACCTGCTTCGAAGTTTGTGAATTGTGGTTCCCAACCTAATTCTTCACGCAATTTTGTTGAATCGATGGCGTAACGCAAATCGTGACCAGCACGGTCTGTTACACGGTCGTAGGCGTCTTTTGGTTGACCCATTTTTTCAAGGATGAGCTCAAGCACTTCTTTGTTGTTCTTTTCACCATCGGCACCGATCAGGTAAGTTTCACCGATACGGCCTTTAGTGAGGATAGCCCAAACACCAGTTGAGTGGTCGTTAGTGTGGATCCAGTCACGGACGTTCTTCCCTTCACCATAAAGTTTTGGCTTGATGCCAGACAAGATATTGGTGATTTGACGTGGGATGAATTTTTCGATGTGTTGGTATGGTCCGTAGTTGTTTGAACAGTTAGAAATCGTTGCTTTGACACCAAAGGAACGTACCCAAGCTTTCACAATCAAGTCTGAAGCAGCCTTAGTTGATGAATAAGGTGATGATGGGTTGTATTTGGTTTCAGCAGTGAATTTTTCACCAGGACCTTCCCCATGTCCAGGAAGATCTTCGCGCAATGGAAGGTCTCCATACACTTCGTCTGTTGACACGTGGTGGAAACGAATGTCGTATTTACGAGCAGCTTCCAAGAGTGTATAAGTTCCAACAAAGTTTGTGTAGATAAATGGAGATGGGTCTTTGAGGGAGTTGTCATTGTGGCTTTCAGCCGCATAGTGAACAATAGCATCAGCCTTGGCAGCCAATTTGTCAACTAATTCAGCATCAGCGATGTCTCCCACCACCAACTCGACACGATCTCCAAGGATTTCTTCGATATTGGCACGGTTTCCAGCATAAGTAAGTTTATCAAGGACAGTCACATGCACGTCTGGATGGTTGTTGTAGACATAGTGTACGAAGTTTGAACCGATGAAACCAGCTCCACCGGTTACGATGATATGTTTATATTCTGACATTTTTTCTCCAAATAATTTTTAGTTTTGATTGTTCCTTAAATCAATCTTTTTTTAGCTTTCCTTAGGTGAGTACGGACGTCAGCGAACTTCTTCTAAGTTCCATGACTAAGTTTTGAGCCTAGTGTCTCAAAACTTCCGAGCACCTGAAACAAAAGTAGTTCAGGTGCTTTTCTCACGGCGGAAACCTAAGTACATAGCTCGCTTCGCTCGTTTATAGCAAAGCTAAAAACTATATAATGATGTTCTTGATTGTTTTAAGATTTATATTCTACAAATCTTCTGCTTTTAGGGGTTTGACATCTTTGAGCAATGGGTGATTCTTGTCAGCTTCTGAGACTTCTGCTTCTTCCAAGTTTTCCCATTGGATGTCTAGGCTTGGGTCTGCGTAGTTGACAAAAGCATATTTTGGTTTAAGTTCCAGTGCCCAGTAATCGTTGACTAAGTATGTATAGGCAACTTTGTCTGTCAAAACTTGGAACCCATTGGCTACACCACGAGGAACGAAGATGCCTTTTGAAGCATCGATCACAGTTTGGTAGGTGTTCCCAAAGCTATCGCCTTCACGAAGGTCTACCCAAGTTCCAAGAACCTTACCTTCATCTGCTACAGAGATGTATTTGTCCCAAGGCTCTGCATGCAAGCCACGCAAAACATTTTTACGAGAGAACGAAATATTGTTTTGCAACTTGCCTTCCGCAAAGAAGCTTTCAGGGAAACCAAGAGGAAGCATTTTCTCTTTTTGGAAGTTTTCTTTAAACCAACCACGGTTGTCCCCGCGCACCGGAATATCAAACTCCATCAAGCCTGGGATAGCATCAATTTTGCGGGCTGCTAATTCTTTTTCGAAAAATTGTTCTGTCATTAAGCTTCTCCAATCAAACGGAGCAAGTATTGTCCGTATTCGTTTTTCTTCAGTGATTGCGCTAATTCATGGACTTGTTCTTTGTTGATATAACCCATGCGATAGGCAATTTCCTCAAGGTTAGCCACTTGGACATTTTGCAAGCGTTGAACAGTTTCGATATATTGAGATGCTTGCAAGAGACTTTCGTGAGTTCCAGTATCCAACCAGGCAAAACCACGGCCCATGAGCTCAACAGAGAGATCTCCACGCTCCAAATAAGCCTTGTTAACATCAGTGATTTCAAGCTCTCCACGAGGGCTTGGTTTGATGTTTTTGGCAATTTCTACCACATCATTGTCATAGAAATAAAGTCCTGTCACTGCAAAGTTCGATTTTGGATGTTCTGGTTTTTCCTCGATAGAGATAGCATTCATATCCGCGTCAAACTCTACCACCCCAAAGCGTTCTGGATCTTTAACTTGGTAACCAAAGACAGTCGCTCCTTTTTCCTTCGCTTCTGCCCGTTGCAACATCTTGGTTAAGCCATTTCCATGGAAGATATTGTCCCCAAGGATGAGAGCAACATGATCGTCACCGATAAAGTCTTCCCCGATGATGAAGGCTTGCGCCAAGCCATCTGGACTTGGTTGCTCTGCATAAGAGAGAGAAATTCCTAGCTCAGAGCCATCTCCAAGAAGCTCTTCAAAACGAGGAAGGTCTTGAGGAGTCGAGATGATCAGGATATCTTTGATCCCAGCCAACATAAGGGTTGACAGCGGATAGTAGATCATTGGTTTGTCATAAATGGGCATCAACTGCTTAGAAGCCGCACGTGTCAATGGATACAAGCGAGTTCCTGAGCCCCCTGCTAAAATAATACCTTTCATAATGTTAGGCCTTTCTACGTAGTCATTACCCTTATTTTATCATGTTTATATAAAAAAGTCACCTTGCATTTGTGTTACAAGGTGATGACAGGAGATGAGAGTTGTAGAATTGTTAGCATTGGTCTTACTCATGATTCAAATAGATTACTGCTCCTTGACTGAGCCGTCTGAAAACCTTACCTTTACTCCAGATTTGGTCGTGCCTTTCCTAGAATCCATAAAGCTCTGAAATTCCTCATCTTCATTATGATAGACCCCTATCTTCATTTTATGAACATCTTTATCATAGGCTAATTCGTGTTGCTTTGTAGTCCCATCAACAAATGTAATTTTGACATCAGCTCCCCATGCGTCTGAAGGAATGGAGCTATAAGATGGATTTATAATCTCAATCTCCTCAATACCCTCGTAAGAATTCTTCAAGGTCTTTACAAGACTGACTTCATACTCTCTATTGCGTTGCTTTTCCTCTAATTTTTTATTCACATAAAACAAAGAAATCCCAATTGCCATAAGGAGAGCCAAAGCGATGACAATCATCCTTTTGTTTTTCTTTTTAAACTTGATTTTTACCATAAGATAATACTCCTGACTAATGAAGAACCCTTTGAGCTGTATCTGACTATCTTTTTTCTCAAAGACAATAACAGCAATCAAAAAGAGAGTGGGACAGAAATCGGTAATTCGTTAGAATTCGATTTCATCGTCCCACCTCCGCACAGTTGAGTAGGGCTGTAAAAGCTGATGAAATCAG
>JAWGIA010000054.1:0-4893 GCA_032560535.1 Streptococcus parasanguinis
GCTGATGAAATCAGCGTAGTAGAGCCCACTCAACCACTGCGTCTTGCTCGACAATCCAAAAACAATTGAGAGGCTAGGACTTTTGTCCCAGCCTCTTTTGTTAGAGTTCCTTTTCTAGTTCATTTAGAAAGATGATTAAAAATTGATGGCGACTTTCTGCCATTTGTTTGGCAGTCTCCGTGTTCATTTCATCTTTTAAGAGAAGCAACTTGTCATGGAAATGTTGGACGGTATCAGTGAGGGACCTCCCTTTGTGGCCACCATAGGAAAATGTTCGCGCAATTCCTATAGCTCCTATCGCATCCAGGCGGTCTGCATCCTGGACAATCTTGCCTTCTAAGGTTTCTGGATGCTTCCCACGATTTTTGCTGAAAGAAACAGCATTGATAACCCGACAAATCTGGTCGATTTGGTCTTGAGGAATACCGATCTCTTCTAGAAACATGCGAGCATTCGCATTATTCTCTGTCTGAAACAATTTATCATCATCAGCATCGTGAAGAAGAGCTGACAAACCCACTATCTCCAGATCACATGGATCTTCTGCTTGTGCGATTCTCATTGCATTGGTATAGACGCGGAGGGTATGCTCTACATCATGGCCATCCGCTCGATCAGCAAATAAGGTTTTAACATACTGCTTAGCAGCTTGGATTTGTTCTTCGATCATCGTTCTTGTCATTTGTAGTTCCTTATTTCAATCAATCTCATGGTAGGCTTTGCCTGCCTTTTCTAAATCGTAATATTGATCAAATTCTTCTTTTGTCTGTGTGGTATGGACTTGTCCATCTTTAGATACCTCAGCTGGAATTGTGACATCTTGATAGAGATTCACACCTTTCTTCATAAAGAGTTCAAATACAGCAATACTTTTTGCATATTGATCCGCACTATTCTGGGGCTTTATTACTATGACTTTAGTATCTTTTTGTTTTAAGAGTTGATAGGCCTTGGAAGATTTCTTAAATTGCGTTTTTGAGAGATCCTTGGGATCAATCGAAAACCAATTTTTAAAAAAATTCAATTCTTCAATACTGCTCTTCTCACGATCAATTGGTACATTGAAATCTGGAATCGGTTTTCTTTGGTGATCATTCTCTAAGATCTCATTTCTTTCCAGTTTACGAGTGTCTAGATTCAAGTACATCATTTTTCGAACTGAGTTATCTTTGGTACTGCGAATTTGTAAGGAAACTAACTCACGTCCATTCCATGAATACACTGAGCCTAATTCTGTAGGAATATAATCCGGATCAAATTGTTCAACAACTTTAAACAAATCAATCTCTTTCTCTTCTTTCAATCGTTCTCCATTAACCTTATAGACACTAACAGTCCAATATTCATCCTTTTCTGGAGGAGTTGTACGATAGTAAAAATTTTCTCTAAATTTCACATTCATATGCAAAATATGCTTTGAACCGACTCTGATAGGATCAAAATAATAATAAGACCCATATTCCCTCATCAACCGATCTTCCTTAGGATCAGTTGATTTCCAGTGAGTGATAATACCTGCACCATCCGCAATCATCTCATAGTCATCAATTTTCGCTTTTCCACTATAATCCTGAAATTGCTTGTAATAACTCTCAGTTGAAAAACGTACATAAAGCCAAATCCCACCCATGAGCGAAAGCAATACCAGTAAGGCTAGCATCATTTTTTTCTTTGTCTTTTTCACGATTTAAATAGATCCTTTCTAGGGTTATTTCTGAACTAACAAATCCCCATCTATTTTTCAGATTTCGAGAGAACGAATGACCCTATTTTTTTGACGACGGCAACTACAACTAAAACCATCGCATACAATAAAAACGGCGGGATGAAAAGAAGAGCGATTTTCCAGCCTTTGAAAAAAGCAAGTCCTTTTGTGGATTTAGTTGATTTAGCTGGTTTTACTTCTACCAGCTTCATTCGCAATAATTTCAAGGTGACTTCTTCTTGTCTTGTATCAAGCGAAACACTCTTTTCTCCTGAGTTTTCACTATCTAGATAGGCCTGAGCCATTCGGACCAGATACAATCCCTCATCTTCTGTCGCAATGGTACGAAATAGCTCCATTGCCTCATTTTTATTTCCTTTGAGGTACTCATTGACTGCCTTCAGATACATAGATTCCAATTGTGAGAACTTGGTATTTGTTACTTCCTTTAGGACGGCATTATTGGGCTCTTTTTTGACTAGTATATCGTAGCGGGCTCTATATGCCATTTTGAGTGGTTCAACATCTGCCAAATAGTCAGCTAGTAGCTCCTCAAACTGATCTTCCTTCAAATCAGGTCTAGAAAATAGGTTCGCATTCAATAAAATTTCGTTTAATTTTACTTGTTCTGCATCTGTAAACTTTTGATTCTTTTTGAGTTCGTCTACAACTGCTTCAATGGATCCAAAATCACCAATCCTATAGAAATAGAAATTAGTGGCAACCTGTACACGCGCTTTAATAGTTTTGATACTCTTTCTTTTTTGGTTCAGAATATAGCTTGCCATCAAGTCAAGATTTATGTCCTTATAGATAAGACTATTCAACTTCTTAATTAAAAGAGTATCTTTAATGATAACTAGAACCAGCTCAAATGGTAAGTAAATCAAAAAACAAATGGTCGCGATCCTTTTACTTTGGGTCACTTGCACTGCATATAAAAATGGTAGAGCTAGAATAAGCAGTATGACTATCACCGGAATATTGTAACGTCTTCTTAGTTCTTTATAATCTTTAACCATAAAACTCCTTAATTGTTAGTTTGTTGTGAATTGACGTTTGTTTGCTCTGTCTTTTAAAAAAATCACTTAAAAATCCCAACTTAATGATTTAACTTTACAAGTTAACTTCTACCATGATACCGAAATTTTGCGACAGGGGCAACTTCCTCACTAGTTGGAAATAGTTGCAAGAAAAAAACCACCTCTCGGTGGTTAGTGTATCAACAAACTTTTTTCATAAAACAACATAAGTGATGCCGAAGGAAACAAAATAAACTATACTATGTTGCTCATTCAAACATACACTGAAACTTTCCGCCGTGAGAAAAGTGCCTGAAACAATAACGTTTCAGGCACTCGGAATTATTGAGACCCTAGGCTCAATAATTAGTCTTGGAACTTCGAAGAAGTTCGCTGACGTCCGTACTCACCTAAGGAAGTTTTTAATATGACTTTGTCCTCAATCTGAAACCACCTCTCGGTGGTGTTTACTTCTTCTTTTGTGGAAAGAGGGGCAGACCTAGGGTTGCGATCTTCTCAGCGGGAATCTTCATGCCATCCTTAATCCATTTGGAGATGACAGATACGATTGCTGAGCTCCAGAAGGAATTGAGGTAGCTGCCAGCTCCATTCGAGGAGCTGCCATTTCGTTTTTCTAAAAAATCATAGACTGCCTTGGTCAAGAGCCGCTCGAAATTATAATCAATGGCTAGGCTAATGATCTTGGCTTCTTTCTTGACTTCCTTAAAGAGGTAGACCCAGACTTGGTAGAGGTCTGTCTTGAGGTTGTAGCCATCTAAAGACTTGGTAATCTTTGCGATACTAGATTGAAAGATGGACTCTAGAATCTCTTCTTTGGAGTCATAATTACGGTAAAAGGCTGCGCGAGAGACACCCGCACGCTGAACCAGCTCAGAGATGGTGATCTTTTTCAGATCTTTTTTCTCCAACAATTGCAGGAGAGAGATTTCGATGGATTCTCGTGTAATCGCATTGTTTTCTCGGTTAAATCGTTTGAGATTTTCCAAAGATTTCTCGGATATTTTTCTTTCTGCCATAACATTTACTTTCTATCTGTCTCACCTGATGATATCTACTTGGATAGCATTGTACTTCATGATATAATTGTAAAAGAAGACATACTACTTGTCAATGTACATTTTTATACAATTATGAGGTATGAACTGATGAAATGGAAAATTATTGCGGATTCAGGCTGTGACTACCGCTCTTTGGACAATCTGGCACCGGATACGGAGTTTGTCAGTGTCCCATTGACCATCCAAGTGGGAGAGACCATCTATACAGATGATGCCCAGCTCAATATCGATCAGATGATGGAGGAGATGTATGCGACCACGACAGCTTCTAAGTCTGCCTGTCCGAGTCCAGATGATTATATGAAATCTTTTGAAGGGGCTGAAAATATTGTCGTTGTCACCATTACAGGAACCCTTTCAGGTAGCTACAATAGTGCTGAGGTAGCTAAGAAGATTTATCTAGAAGAGCATCCGAATACCAATATCCACGTCATTAATAGCTTGTCAGCTGGGGGTGAGGTGGACCTAATCGTTCGCAAGCTCAATCAGTTGGTCGCTGAAGGCCTCGATTTTGATCAAGTGGTCGATGTGATCACGACCTACCAGTCTAAGACGAAGTTGCTCTTTGTTTTGGCCAAGGTTGATAATCTGGTCAAAAATGGGCGTCTCAGCAAATTGATCGGGACTGTTGTCGGACTCCTCAATATCCGTATGGTCGGGGAAGCTAGTAAGACGGGTACCCTCGAGTTGCTTCAAAAAGCACGGGGCCAAAAGAAAGCGATCAAGGCGGCTTTTGATGAACTGATCAAGGCGGGGTATGCTGGCGGTCATATCACCATCGCCCACCGCAACAATGAAAAATTTATCGAGCAATTCTCTGCATTGGTCCGTGAAAAATTTGCCCGTGCAAACATCGAAGTCCTCCCTACTTCCGGACTATGTAGTTTCTATGCCGAAGAAGGCGGGCTCCTCATGGGCTATGAAATTTAAGTTACCACTAAAATGAGGCTGGGACAAAAGTCCTAGCCTCTTTATTGTTTTTGGATTATCGAGCAAGACGCAGTGGTTGAGTGGGCTCTACTACGCTGATTTCATTAGCTTTTACAGCCCTACTCAACTGTGCGGAGGTGGGACGACGAAATCGAAT
>JAWGIA010000055.1:0-4628 GCA_032560535.1 Streptococcus parasanguinis
TACTATCAAGACTCCAGACGGTAAGACATACAAGATCGTACCGAAAGGTGACTACCCAGTAGGTAAAGTTGATGGCGATGGACACTTGGAATCATCTGATCCAATTAAAGGTAAAGTTGACAAACCACGCTCAATCATCACTTACGTCTACAAAGAAGTCAAAGGTGACGTTTACGTTCACTACAAAGACACTGAAGGTAACACTATCAAGACTTCAGTAGTTGACGAAAAAGATCAACCAGTTGATAAAGACTACGATACAGTTGTAGACAACCGTCCAAAAGAAATCCAATACAATGGTAAGACATATGAATTGGTACCAGCAGGTAACTACAATGTAGGTAAAGTTGATGGACAAGGTCACCTTGAGTCATCAGACGCTACAACAGGTAAAGTTATCGAAGGACGTAAAGATGTAACTTACATCTACAAACTTAAAGAAGAACCAACTCAACCTAAGGGTAATGTTTACGTTCACTATGTGGATGAAAATGGTAAGACCATCAAGACATCAGTGGTTGATGAGAAAGATCAACCAGTAGGTAAAGACTACGATACAGTTGTGGATAACCGTCCTAAGACAATCGTAACTCCAGATGGTAAAGTCTATGAATTGGTACCACAAGGTAACTACCCAGTAGGTAAAGTTGATGGACAAGGTCACTTGACAACAACTGACCCAACAACTGGTAAAGTTATCGAAGGTGATAAGAACGTTACTTATGTTTACAAACTTGTGAAGACTCCAAACGTTCCAACACCAAACACTCCAGTGCCACCAACTCCAACACCAAACACTCCAGTGCCACCAACTCCAACACCAAATACACCGGTAGATCCAACACCTAATAAACCAATGGATCCAACACCTAATACACCAGTGAACCCAGTTCCTGAGCAACCAGCTCAACCAGCTCCAGCTCTTGAACAACTTCCAAATACTGGTGAAACAGGATCTGTAGCTTCAGCTCTTCTTGGAGCAGTTGCAGGGGTTGCAGGGGTTGCAGCACTTGGAAGCCGCAAAAAAGAAGATGAAAAATAATCTTCTATCCTAATTTGATTCGGTCATTTCAGGTATGTGGGAAATGAAAAAGGATCCAAAAAGAGAACCTCCGGGTTCTCTTTTTGTGTGCTGTTTTTTATGTTAAAAACTAGTCTTAATTAGTTACTTTTGGGGAAAATTAGTGTATAATAACTCGATATCTTATTTTTAAGGAGCGGACATGTTTTTTAAACGTTCGAAGGGTGATTTTCGCGAAACGGAGCGAATCACACGTTATAAATTAATCAAATCAGGAAAGAATTGGGTACGGGCATCTGTCTCGCGGTTAGGCCTATTTCGCGTCCTGCGAGGTGGTGTGGATGAAAATATCGTGGTTCAATATGAAGCATCATCACACTCTATGCCTGCTGATCTGGTCAAAGGGATGGTTGTGCTAGGGGCGCTGGCTGGAGCGACAACGGTTGCCAATCCAGTATTTGCTGAGGAAAATGAAATGAATGTGACTGTTGGATCAGAAATCAGCCCGTCGACCGGTGTAGCGGGTTCGGATAGTCTTGTCTTGGGGACGACGTCAAACTCAGATTCTGTGTCAGCCAGTCAATCTATCAGTGAATCTATCTCATTTTCAGAGTCAGCTAGTGACAGCCTTTCTCTGTCTCAATCGGTGTCTTTGAGTGAATCTCATCTTGTCAGTGGTTCAGCGAGTCCGTCTACTTCAGAAATTGCTAGTAGCACTCTCTCAGAGAATAATACTATTCATGTAGCTACTTCTGAAACGAGTGAGAAAGTAGCAGAGGCTCAGACAACTCACTCGGAGGAGCAGGTGAAGCGTCTGCAAGTTTTGGCTTTGGATTTATACACCTATCGTGCGCAGGCTTTGGAAATCCCTGGGACAGAATCTGCTATTGAAAGTGGAGATCTGGCTATAGAAGCAATTCGTACTGGTTTGTCCAATCCAGCAATTCAAATCGATGCTGTAGAAAGTCAAGCTAAGAGTGCTCGCAATCGCTTGGTCAATGCGGTGCTTCGTGCGACATCTGGCCAACGGGATCCGCGTAACGGAAATCGTATAGATGCTGATACCAGTCTCCGTGCGCCCCAATACAATCTCGGACCAGCCAATAATACCGTGATTTCTGTTTATAACTCTGATTACATTAATCAGGCTTATAATGTTGTGGAAACCAATCCTACACGAAATAATATTAAGAGCATTGGCTACGCTTCTGGTAGCGATCGTGTGAATGGCATCAACGTGCCTCAGACCTCTGCATTGAAAAATAGTGCAGTGGCCTTTAATATTGTGGGGACTGTTGGGCAGACAGAGATCGTAACGCCTGGGAAAATTTATAATATTTCTTTTGTAGTGACCAATACGGCTAAGCAGTCAGTGACACGAACGCTACGAATCCAGGTCTTACCGCAAAATGATGGTATTCGTAATCCGATTACGGCTGTGACAACAGCGACTTTTGTCAATGATACCACTAACTTGGCCCAGGCTGAAAAAGAGAAGATTTGGGAAGCGTTTAAGACTGCTAACCCCAATATTGCCACTTCAAAGGACTTTAAATCTTATTCCGTTTCATCATCTGGTGTGGTGACCATTACCTATAAAGATAACACTACAAATGATGTGACGGCTCCAGTGAAGCGACTTGCAGCACCAACTGTTGAAACGAGATTATTGGATAAGGCTTACACACAGACGCCTGTAACGGTGACGGGAGCTGAGCCAGGTTCTACAGTCGTTCTATACAATAATGACGACGAAGTGGGAACAGCTGTGGCAGATGCTTCGGGTCAAGCGATTGTGACGCCGACTGTTAAGTTACAAACGGGTGGTGTAACAGCCAAAGCTCGCATCATGTATGGTGATTATGCGGTGTATTCAGATGCCAGTAATTCCGTGGCTGTAACTGACGGAACGCGTCCTGAAGTGACGGCTAAGTTGACCGTCAATGGTGTGGAACCGAAATCAACCCCTCTTGAAGGTGGTGGGAAGAATTATACTATTTACGCTGGTGATGATGCGGTTGTGACCTTTACAGCTACTGATGACAGTGGCAAGTTGAAAGAAATGAAAGTTGTTGCACGGGCAGATTTGAACGACAATGCCTTAAACGGAAATTTCTTTGGTGGCAGCCAGTATGGAACAGGTGATATTGCTCCTATCACGGGCGATATTACGGCTACCAGTTCGAACCCTGCAACCATCACAACGACCATTCATTTGAAGGATGATCTTTACCATACCTACCGGAATACATGGCAACGCAACGTTGCGGCTATTGACAATGCCTCCAATATGAACCGTCCAAATGGTTTGGGAGAGATTCGGATTACTCAGGGGCGTCTCGCTGATCGTACGCCAGGTGTGGCGCCGACAAGCACTATTCAGGTGACGAGTCTAACTACATTGACAGATGCAGATAAGAGCAAGGTGATTGCAGCTGTGTCGGCTGTTAATCCAGAGGTGGCTAACCGGATTAAGTCCTATACGGTTAATAGTGATGGTACAGTCACCATTACTTATAAAGATAGTACGACCAATGTTGTAGCGGTGAAACTGTCAGATAGCGACCACAGTCAGTCTGTTTCGACTAGTCAGAGTGCATCTACGAAGACTTCGCAATCGATCAGTCAGTCTTTAAGTGCGAAGCAATCACAGAGCGTATCGGCTCAGCAGAGCGTTTCATTAAGCCAGTCTCTGAGTTCAGTTCGTTCGCAAAGTTTGTCGGCTTCACTAAGCCAATCAGCGTCTGCAAGTGTCTCAGCTCAAGCTAGTTTATCTCGCAGTCAATCGTTGAGCAAGGAGGTTTCTCAATCTCAATCCGCTTCAACGAGTCAATCTGTATCGACAAGAAAATCTGAATCTGTGAAGGTTTCGGAGTCAGCTTCTGCAAGTGTCAGTGCCTTGCAGTCTGCTTCGGTATCGGCGAGTGTATCCAAGGTGGTTAGCCAGTCTGTCTCAAGTTCGACATCCGCTTTAACGAGCGCCTCTGTTTCAGTGAGTCAGTCAGCATCAGCATCGCTTTCACAGTCGGTATCAGAGTCACAAAGTCAATCGACTCGCGAGTCGGCTTCAAAATCCGTAAGCCAATCGCAATCCGAGTCTGCATCAGTATCTTTGAGTGAGTCCGCTAGAAAATCAGCATCGTTGAGCACTTCCGTATTAGAGAGTCAATCAGCCTCAACTTCGGTGTCGGTTTCTACCTCTGAATCGGTGTCGACTTCCGAATCAGTATCTGCATCTGAGTCTGTTTCTGTATCTGAATCAGTTTCAACGTCTGAATCAGTGTCGACATCAGAGTCTGAATCAACATCCGAGTCATTGTCCGCGTCCGAGTCTGCATCTATATCAGAATCAGCTTCTGCGTCTGAGTCAGTATCAACGTCCGAATCAATCTCGACATCAGAGTCAGTTTCAGTGTCAGAATCAGTCTCAACCTCAGAGTCGGTTTCAGCATCTGAGTCGGTTTCTGTATCAGAATCAGTGTCTACTTCTGAATCGGTGTCAACATCAGAATCAGTGTCAGCGTCTGAGTCGGTATCAGCGTCTGAATCAGTTTCAACGTCCGAGTCTGCATCTACATCAGAATCAGTTTCGACTTCCGAATCATTG
>JAWGIA010000056.1:0-5387 GCA_032560535.1 Streptococcus parasanguinis
CGTTGGCTGAGTTAAACGACCATCTGGGAGTTTAGCTCAGCTGGGAGAGCATCTGCCTTACAAGCAGAGGGTCAGCGGTTCGATCCCGTTAACTCCCATTTAAGCGGGTGTAGTTTAGTGGTAAAACTACAGCCTTCCAAGCTGTTGTCGCGAGTTCGATTCTCGTCACCCGCTTTGAACTTTTGTTCATTTTTACCAAGTTTTTTTAAACTTGGGCGCGTAGCTCAGGTGGTTAGAGCGCACGCCTGATAAGCGTGAGGTCGGTGGTTCGAGTCCACTCGTGCCCATTAATAGTATGGTCCGTTGGTCAAGGGGTTAAGACACCGCCTTTTCACGGCGGTAACACGGGTTCGAATCCCGTACGGACTATATATTTGGAGGATTACCCAAGTCCGGCTGAAGGGAACGGTCTTGAAAACCGTCAGGCGTGTAAAAGCGTGCGTGGGTTCGAATCCCACATCCTCCTTAATATTAACGCGGGATGGAGCAGCTCGGTAGCTCGTCGGGCTCATAACCCGAAGGTCGTAGGTTCAAATCCTGCTCCCGCAATTTGGCTCGGTAGCTCAGTTGGTAGGAGCAATGGATTGAAGCTCCATGTGTCGGCGGTTCGATTCCGTCTCGCGCCATCAATTCAATAATCAGGAAGGGTAGCGAAGAGGCTAAACGCGGCGGACTGTAAATCCGCTCCTTCGGGTTCGGGGGTTCGAATCCCTCCCCTTCCATCCTTTACGGGCATAGTTTAAAGGTAGAACTAAGGTCTCCAAAACCTTCAGTGTGGGTTCAATTCCTACTGCCCGTGTTAATAATTATGGCGGGTGTGGTGAAGTGGTTAACACACCAGATTGTGGCTCTGGCATGCGTGGGTTCGATCCCCATCACTCGCCTATTTATTAATATTATTATTGGGGTATAGCCAAGCGGTAAGGCAAGGGACTTTGACTCCCTCATGCGTTGGTTCGAATCCAGCTACCCCAGTTAAATTTATGCCGGCGTGGCGGAATTGGCAGACGCGCTGGACTCAAAATCCAGTGTCCGCAAGGACGTGCCGGTTCGACCCCGGCCGCCGGTATAGTATAATTAACCGGTAAAGTTTCTTTTGGTGAATTAGAAGGAGTTAATTTTGTCTGAAGTTGCAAATAAAATCGATCGATTTTTAAATTCTATTTTATTGTTATCTGAAAATCAGCATGAGATTTTAGTTGGTTCTTGTACAAGTGGTGTTTCATTAACCAACACTCAGGAACATATTTTGATGCTGGTTGCTGATGAAGCTCTAACCAATTCTGTCTTAGCTAAGAAATTGAATGTCAGTCAGGCGGCTATCACAAAGGCCGTGAAGCCCTTATTAAGTCAGGGGATGTTAGAGACTTATCGCGATGAGAATGATGCTCGGGTTCTCTATTATCGCTTAACTGAGATTGGTAAGCCAATTGCATTAGAGCATCAGCACCACCATCAGCATACCCTTCACACTTATGAGGATGTTTTGTCGAAGTTTACTAAGAATGAGCAAGGGGTTATTTCGCGGTTTTTAGATTTATTGGAAGAGGAGTTATAGTTTGAGGTATATTACGGTTTCAAATTTATCGTTTTATTATGATCGGGAACCGGTTTTAGAAGGGATCAATTACTACTTAGATAGTGGGGAGTTTGTGACTTTGACCGGTGAAAATGGTGCTGCTAAGTCAACCTTGATTAAGGCTAGTCTTGGGATTTTACAGCCCAAGGTCGGGACAGTTGAGATTTCAAAGACGAATGTTAAGGGAAAGAAGTTAAGGATTGCTTATTTGCCACAACAGATTGCTAGTTTTAATGCTGGATTTCCAAGTACGGTCTATGAATTTGTGAAGTCAGGTCGGTATCCTCGTAAAGGCTGGTTTCGAAAGTTGAATGAGCACGATGAAAAGCATATTCTAAAGAGTTTAGAATCTGTTGGGATGCTGGAGTTCAAGGATCGGGCGATTGGTTCATTGTCTGGTGGTCAGAAACAGCGGGCCGTCATTGCTCGGATGTTTGCTTCAGATCCAGATATCTTTGTTTTAGATGAACCGACGACAGGGATGGATGCGACGACAAAGAGTGATTTTTATGAGTTGATGCATCACAGTGCGCATCACCATCAAAAATCTGTTTTGATGATTACGCATGATCCTGAAGAGGTTAACCAGTTTGCGGATCGGAATATTCATTTGGTTCGCGACCAGAGCTCTTCTTGGAGATGTTTTAACGTCCATGATACAGAAGGGGAGGGTGACCATGCTTGATTTATTCCAGTATGATTTTATGCAACGGGCCTTGTTGGCTATGGTTGCTATGAGTCTTTTTTCTCCTGTGTTAGGGATTTTCTTGATTTTGAGACGGCAGAGTCTGATGAGTGATACGCTGAGTCACGTCTCTCTTGCGGGTGTCGCTTTTGGGCTTTTCCTTGGGATCTCTCCGACGCTTTCGACTATGATCATTGTCATTATTGCTGCGATCTTTCTTGAGTATTTGCGGACCTTATTTAAGGACTTTATGGAGATCGGGACGGCAATTTTAATGTCCACTGGTCTTGCCCTAGCTTTAGTACTGATGCGTGGTGGTGGAAAGAGCTCGATGAGCTTGGATCAGTATTTGTTTGGTTCTACTCTAACCATTACGGATGAACAGGTGATCGCCTTATTTGTGATTGCTTTCGTTGTATTAGTGTTAACAGCCTTATTCTTGCGGCCTATGTATATTTTGACTTTTGATGAAGATACGGCTTTTGTAGATGGCCTTCCGGTTAGGACCATGTCTATCTTATTTAATGTGGTAACGGGGGTTGCTATCGCCTTAATGATTCCTGCAGCAGGATCGTTATTGGTTTCAACCATCATGGTCTTACCGGCTAGTATTGCCCTGAAATTAGGGAAGAACTTCCGTGGGGTCATGCTGATTGCGGTCATCATTGGTTTTATCGGGATGTTTAGTGGGTTGATTTTGTCTTATATTGCAGATACACCAGCGAGTGCCAGCATCACGCTTTTATTTGTGGCACTGTTCTTGCTTGTGAATCTTGGATCACGTTTGAGGAAGTAGTTATGAACTTTAAAAAATTTGGTTGGTTATTGTTAGTGGCTTTAACACTTGTTTTGACAGCTTGTGGCAAAAGTCAGAGTCAAAATGGGAAATTAAAAGTGATGACCACTTTCTATCCTGTTTATGATTTTACAAAAAATATTGTCGGAGATGAAGGAACGGTAGACCTGCTCATTGGAGCGGGATCAGAGCCTCATGAATATGAATTGTCTGCTAAAGGGCGGGCTATGATTCAAGATTCGGATGTTTTCGTCTATGAAAATGAAAATATGGAAACCTGGGTTCCAAATCTTTTGAAATCAATGAAGGATAAGAAAACTAAAGTGATCGATGCCACCAAGGGCATGGTCTTGCTTCCTGGATTGGAAGAGGAACATGAACACGAAGGGGGCGAAGAACACCATCATGAATATGATCCTCACCTTTGGCTCTCTCCCCATCGTGCCATGAAGATGGTAGAGTCGATTCGTGATCAGTTGGTGGCAGCTTATCCAGATAAGAAAAAGACGTTTGAGAAAAATGCTCAAGCCTATCTAAAGAAATTACAGGCCTTGGATCAAGCTTATCAGGATGGGTTGAAAGATGCAAAACAAAAGAATTTCGTGACCCAACACGCGGCTTTCCGTTACTTGGCCTTAGATTATGGCTTAAATCAGGTAGCCATTTCAGGGATTTCACCTGATAGCGAGCCTTCTGCTGCACGATTGCGTGAATTGACAGAGTATATCAAGAAAAATGAGATTAAGGTGATTTACTTTGAGGAAAATGCTTCTAAGTCCTTGGCGAAAACCTTGTCTGCTGAAGCTGGTGTTGAGTTGGCTGTCTTAAATCCTTTGGAAAGCTTGACGGAGAAAGAAATGAAAGATGGCGAAGACTACGTGTCTGTTATGAAGGAGAATCTGAAGGCGCTAGAGAAAACAACGTCACAAGCTGGTAAGGATATTCAACCGGAACATGAGGAAGATTCTAAGACAGTTCAAAAGGGCTATTTCGAGGATAGTCAAGTGAAGGATCGTAGCTTAGCAAATTATGCAGGTGATTGGAAATCAGTTTATCCATACTTGCAAGATGGAACTTTGGATCAGGTCTTTGATTATAAGGCAAAATTAAATCCAACTATGACTGCTGCTGAGTATAAGGAATATTATACAAAGGGTTACCAAACAGATATTGATCGGATTAAGATTGATAAGGACTCAATGGAGTTTTATCAAAAAGGATCTTCTAAGAAATATACCTATAAATACGTAGGTAAGCACATTTTGACTTATAAGAAGGGGAATCGTGGTGTTCGTTATCTCTTTGAAGCCAAGGAGAGCGATGCGGGAGACTTCAAATATGTTCAATTTAGTGACCATGAAATTACTCCGGTAAAGGCAGCTCACTTCCACATTTTCCATGGAGGAAAGAGTCAAGAAGCGCTTTATGATGAGTTGGAAAATTGGCCAACTTATTATCCTTCTAACTTATCTGGTTTAGAAGTGGCACAGGAAATGCTGGCTCATTAAGAGTTGTATCAAAAGAGAGACTAGGACTGATTATCCCGGTCTCTTTTTGATTAAAAATGGGGAGTGAAGCTTGTCAAATGCTTGAAAATACGTTACAATGAAAGGGCTTTAAGTTAAAAAATGTATGGGGAATTTTAAATGAAAAAAGTTGGTGCAATTCTTGTGAGTCTTCTCAGTGTGGTCCTGTTGGTAGCTTGTTCGCAACAGGGAGCGAGTAAAAAATCAACCGCTTCCTCTAGTCAAACGACGACCTCTTCTGAGGTCAAAAAGACGGATGCTTCTAGTTCGGAAGTGAAGGAGAAAGAAAAAAAAGAAGAGAAAAAAGAAGTGAAGAAAATGGATCTTGAAGCGATTGCCAATGGAGATTACAGCAGTATTGCTGGTGTCTGGCAAGATGATAAAGGAAACAAGCTAGTCTTTAACGACAAAGGTTTGGTCTCACAAGAGTTAGAGGGCTATGGAGCTTCTTTGACGGATTATGGAACAGCATCAGAAGGCATTTATGGTGGTCGTGATGGAGGCTTCTTGTTGGAGTATATTCCTGCAGGAGTGACCATTGGTGATCAGGTCGATGATCAAGGACAAGTCGTCTTTAAAGATACATCAGATGCCTCTAAAAACCGCTTATGGTCTGGTGTTGGTATCGCTAGTTTTGGGGAACAAGGCTCGATCTACTATCATGTAGGGGATGAATAACGGAAAAAAGAGGCTAGGACTTTTGTCCTAGCCTCTCAATTATTTTTGGATTGTCGAGCAAGACGCAGTGGTTGAGTGGGCTCTACTACGCTGATTTCATCAGCTTTTACAGCCCTACTCAAC
>JAWGIA010000057.1:0-4174 GCA_032560535.1 Streptococcus parasanguinis
AGTTTTGAGACCTTAGGCTCAAAACTAAGTCATGGAACTTCTTCGAAGTTCGCTGACGTCCGTACTCACCTAAGGAAAGTTTCTAAGATGACTTTGTCATTAATCTAAAACAGGACCTCATGTGAGGTCCTGTTTTTATAGATTGTCTGTTTGCAGGCCGAGTTGTTTAACTCTGGCGGTGTAGTAGGTCATGATCAAAAAGAGGTTCACTGTGATCAGCCAGATGGCCCATTGGTGAATGAAATGCATGAGGATGGCTACGCTAATAGCTCCTGCAACAAAGCTTCCAACAACAATCCCGTAATTCATGGCCTGACGCCGATACTCGTCCAAATCTCCCTTTCCTCGAGTGATTCGGTACAAGGCCGTCAGCATCTTGCGGTAATTACCAGAAGTCATAAAGATCACGTAAGGGTGGGTTTCAATCAAGCTTCCTGTAAAGGTCAACATCATCATCCCTGTTCCAAAAGCAATAAAGGGAACTTCTACAGGTGGCATGACAGACACCAAGGGAATCAGGAGTGTCACCACAAACAAAGGAATTAACATCTTGGTCCGCCAAAAGGCTGTCTTGCGATACTCTTTGATATGGAGGGCAACCAAAAAGCCGATCGAGAAAAATAAAATAGATGAAAAACGCATGATGGTATTTTCGACACGGGGATCGTGCCAATCAGCGATGAGAAGTAGGAGGTTCCCCGTTTGGGTCGCGACCAAACTCCGATAGTGCATGTGGCAAAAGACATCGAGGCCTCCTCCGATAAAACCAAGCAGAGCCCCCATCAGTCGTGTATTTTGTGGTAAAATTATTTTTTCTTCCATAGTCTTGTCTCTTTTGATTTCAATTATGATTATTATACCACTTTGCACACAAGTGGAGCAGGAAAAATCAGAAAAAGCCCTTGGCTACTACTAGTAACTAAGGGCTGGTAGAATGAACCCAGCTCGATCTATTGTTTTAGGCGATAGGTCTTGCGTGGTTTTTTCTTAGGTACTCGCTTGACACCCACTTCTTCCACGAATTCTCCGAATTTTACGAGGAAGTTATTACTAACGATGGGACGTCCAGGATTGATCAGATTGACCAACTCAGTTGCTTCATAAACGGTGAAAGGCTCCTCTAGCAGATAGAGGAAGGTTGGATTCCAGTCTAGACGCCCCTGAATCCGCTTGATCGATTCTTGAATAATCTGGTAGTGGTCAAAGGCAAAATCAGAAGCAGCTAAGGGTTCTCCATCAAGCAAACACTGGGACTTTTTGAAATCGACATCGAGAAAAACGACTTCCTTGGCATCGTCACCTGCATGGGCTAAGTCTACTGCTTCTGCTGGCAGATAGACCAGATGGGCGATGGTAATGACCCAGCCTCTGGGGTCCCGCCCAGGGGTGGAAACGGTCATGAGCTGCTCCACCTTATTCACTGGCAGATCGAGCCCAACTTCTTCTTTGACTTCTCGGATACAGGCATGAGTCGCATCTTCATCCTTGTTCACAAAGCCCCCCACCAAGGCGAGGCGGTGTTGATAAGGGTGGGCCTTGCGACGAATAGCCAAGAGCTTGAGCTGGCCTTCAACAAAACAGTAAGCTACCATGTCCGCTGTGACACTTGGAGTTTCATAAGCCGGCAGGTCTTGCTCCTTGTACCACTTGAGAAAGTCTGCTTCACTAGCAACCGTCTCAAAATACTCTTTCTCCGTCATTCCTGCTGGAATCGAGAGACTTGCCATCTAAGCCACCTCCTTCTTGAGGGCTTTGGTCCATTCTAAGAAGAAGGGAACGCTGGAAAGAAGCAGGAGATAGATCCATTGAAAGGCTGTGCGTCCTACAAAAAGGTCCTTCCACAGGAGTTTCATAATATTGACAAAGCCTTGTTTTTTCGCTTCTTGGTGAACATTTTTAAAGTCTTGGATAAAGGTTGTGAATTTTTCAGATAGGTTTTTCATAAGCTGCTCCTTAGTCGGCTTGGTAAATGGCATCGATCACCTTCTTGGCTTCTTCGTAGTTGCCGAGGTAGTCTGATGCGAGGAAAGTGGTCGGAATGTTTCCTAGGTATTGCTGGCGCAATTGGTCTAGGTAATTTGAAAAGCTGGTGCGGATCTCTTCGTCAGCCATGGTCATATCTCGGAAACCATCATTGACATAAGAGCCGATCGGCTGTACAAAGAGGATCAAATCCCATTTTTCTTTGGAGAGAATACTGACAAAGAGGTTGTCGAAGGTATCGGTCATGCTGGTATCTTGGCCTTCGACTTCCATATAGTAGTCGTAATAACCCTTGGTCACCAGGGAATTGGTATCTGCGATGACAAGGCCTCGATTGGCACTACTATCGATGAGCTTAGAGGTTTGATCATACTGTCCTAAGAGTAGGTAATAGTAATCTTTTGGCGTGAGTTCATCATCCCGCACATTGTTCTTGATCTGGTATTCACGGGCATACTCAAGACTAACAGGTGCATCGTAAAAGCGGGCTAAGTCCTTTGCAAGGGTCGTTTTCCCGTTGCTGGCGCTCCCCATGATCAAGACTTTTTTCGTGAACTGGCGACGGAAGGGCTGGGCAATGTATTTCCAGTATTTGCTGGGATTTTCCCGGATCATAGTAGCATAGATCCCGAAGCGACGCTCTTCTAAGTGAACTTCAAACCCTCTAGCTTCCAACTCTTCCTTGTAGGCTTTCTCCCCTACATAAAAGATCAACTCTTCTGTCTCTGTTTGATACTGGATGGTGTCTAGGGCTGTCTGTAACCAAGGCTCCCAGCCCAAGGGATAACGAGGAAGTTCTGTCTCATCTAACTTATAGACTTGGGTCAACTCATCATTTGAGAAAGCTTCGCGGATATAACGGAAGCGTTTTTGTAAAGGCAGTCCCACTTCTTCGCCACGATCCCCTTCGTAACCAGAAACGATGACACGAACGCGATCACACTGACGCTTGGCCCGCTGGATCAGGTCAATATGCCCTTGATGAAGAGGCGCAAAGGTTCCAAAAACCAGGGCAATTCTTTCTTTTTTCATATAAGCTCCTTTTTATAATTTTTTATAAATATATTTTCTTTATGTTTTTATTATAAACTATATTTTCTATCTGTCAATAGTTTTTTATAAAAAAATATATTTTTATTCAAATCAACAAAAAAAGATCTGAAAAGAGATGCTTCTCCTTTCAGATCTTTCGAATTTTATTCACGAGTGAGGGAGTGGCTGACACCGTCTTTCAAAACCGTCACACTAGATACCGAGCCATCTTTTCCAACTACGATATCTAGAGTCGCTGCAGATCCATCGCCTGCTGAGAGATTAGCATGGTAATGACCATCATCCAAGGTATAGTTATAAGCGCTGATACCATAGGCTACGGGTTGGCCCCCAGGAAGTTGGATGGTTACTTGACCGCCTTGGCCAATAGTGACTCCAGTGTCGCGTTTGTCAGACCAATTCCCAGCTGCTACGGAGAAATCCCCTGCTGCTACAGAATAGACTCCCTTGTATTGGGCATTCTCCGTCGCAGAAGCTTGCTTCTTAGCCTGAGCATGACCGTCTTCTAGACTTGGCAATTTTGCTTTCGCTGGTGTTGCTGGAGTGGCTACTTCTTTTGTTTCTTTTGTTACGGGTGCTGCTGGTGTCGCTTCTTTAGCTGGAGCTGGTGTTTGACTAGCTGCAGCTTGGTTATTTTTGCTACCAACGGTATGACTTTCTTCTGATTTGCTATCAGAGGATGAAGAGGCAATTGGATCTTTACTAGTGATCACTTTTTTCTTAGAAGAAGAACTTGTTTGTTTAACCTGACTGGTCTTTGAACTGCTTGCTTCTGAAGTTTTTTCTTCTTTATTCCCGCCACAAGCTCCTAGGAAAAGACTAGCTGTCAAAGCTAGGGCTGCTAGGGAAATGATTTTTTTGTTTTTCATAACAGAACCTCTTTTGTAACATTTGTAATATTTTGTAACATTATTGTAACACTGTTATATGAGGCTGTCAATAGTTTCTTAAATATTTTTCTAATTTGAAAGAAGTTTTAAGTAAGTTCCTAAACTTTAGCAAAAAAGAGGCTGGGACAAAAGTCCTAGCCTCTCAATTATTTTTGGATTGTCGAGCAAGACGCAGTGGTTGAGTGGGCTCTACTACACTGATTTCATCAGCTTTTACAGCCCTACTCAACTGTGCGGAGGTGGGACGA
>JAWGIA010000058.1:0-3417 GCA_032560535.1 Streptococcus parasanguinis
TGATTTCATCAGCTTTTACAGCCCTACTCAACTGTGCGGAGGTGGGACGACGAAATCGAATTCTAACGAATTACCGATTTCTGTCCCACTCTCTATTTTAAGTAGCAGTATTTGAAATCCAGCTTTTTAATCTGGTCCCAATTTTTTCGAGCCTCTGGTGGCAAGACGATGAGTTGCTGGCGCAACATCGTCGTGATTTCGAGATTTAAGGATTCGATGGGGAGGGCAATGGCTACGGAACTTTTTGCCCTTTGGATCTTGTCCATGCAATATTCAATATGATGGCAAGCTGCACCGGTCTGTGATTGACGGCTAGCTGCGATTTCTTGTCGCATATTGGAGAGTAATTGGACCAATTCAGACTTAAGGAATTCGATCGTATCTGATTTTTCTTGAGCTAAAAGAAACATAAGCACACCTCCTTTTGCTATAGTTTAATACTAATTTATTAAAAATGCAAGGGGGTAAAGTAAAAAAAATAAAATTTTTTTAGAAAAAGATACAGAAAAAGAGAGGGCTCACATCTCCCCACTAGAGACAGTCGAGTCCCTTATCTAAAAAATGGCTTTTCTCACTTGGGACGGGGTGTCTTGACAGAGGTCTGTAGCTACAAAAAACTCCTGAAAAACACTGGTTTCAGGAGTTGAGAGGCTTTGACCCGAAGGTCTCAAAGAAAAATATCGATTGATTATACAAGACCTTGTGCAATCATCGCGTTTGCGACATTTTCAAAGGCAGCGATGTTGGCACCTGCAAGGTAATCTTTACCAAGTCCGTAAGTTTCTGCAGTTGTTTTAGCAGTGTTGAAGATGTTGGTCATGATGTCTTTCAAACGTCCGTCCACTTCTTCGCGTGTCCATGAAAGACGTTGGCTGTTTTGGCTCATTTCAAGAGCAGATACAGCAACCCCACCAGCATTGGCTGCTTTAGCAGGTCCGTAAAGGATACCATTTTCTTTGTATACGTTGATGGCATCGATGTTACTTGGCATGTTTGCTCCTTCAGAGACAACTTTCACACCTTGAGCGACCAAACGTTTAGCAGCATCGCCATCGATTTCATTTTGAGTTGCACATGGAAGAGCGATGTCATAGTTACCAGCGTAAGTCCATACAGAACCTTCGTAGTATGTAGCAGTTGGTTTTTCAGCAGCGTATTCAGTCAAACGAGCACGACGTTTTTCTTTCACGTCTGTAAGAAGGTCGAAGTCAATACCGCTCTCGTCGATCACGTAACCGTTTGAATCAGATACAGAGATAACAGTTGCACCAAGTTCAGTTGCTTTTTGAAGAGCGTATTGGGCAACGTTACCAGAACCTGAGATCACGACTTTCTTACCAGTAAAGCTGTCGCCGTTAGCTTTGAGCATTTCTTCAGTGTAGTAAACCAAACCATAACCAGTTGCTTCTGGACGGATCAAGCTACCACCAAAACCAAGAGGTTTACCAGTCAAGACACCAGCATCAAATTGGCGAAGGCGTTTGTATTGACCGTAAAGGTATCCGATTTCACGTCCACCAACCCCGATATCACCAGCTGGGACATCAAGAGAAGGACCGATGTGCTTTTGCAATTCAGTCATGAAGCTTTGGCAGAAACGCATCACTTCAGCGTCAGTTTTTCCTTTAGGATCGAAGTCAGATCCACCTTTACCACCGCCGATAGGAAGACCAGTCAAGACGTTTTTGAAGATTTGTTCGAATCCGAGGAATTTCAAGATCCCTTGGTTAACAGTTGGATGGAAACGAAGACCACCTTTGTAAGGACCTACAGCAGAGTTGAATTGAACACGGTATCCACGGTTTACTTGGATGTTTCCTTCACGGTCAACCCAAGGAACACGGAAGGAAATCACGCGTTCTGGCTCAGTGATACGGGCCAAGATGTTTTCTTCAATGTATTCTGGATGTTTTTCAAAAACAGGTTCCAAAGTGCTGAGGAACTCTTCAACAGCTTGAAGGAATTCAGCTTCGTGGCCGTTACGAGCTTTTACAGTTTCGAAAGTGCTTTGGATATATTCTTTAGCAGTTGTCATGTTAATTCTCCTTTGTGAATGAAACGAAAACCAGTAAACCCGCTAGGGGAGTGGTTTTGAGACAGTTGATAAACAATGTCATGTTTTATTACATGGATCATTATAGCAGACTTTTTTTGGCTTGTAAAGAAAAAAGTTGAATTTTCTGAAAATTTTATCACGACTAGGAAAGTCCGAATGTTTGGAAGAATTTTTAGCTTTGATTGTCCGGAAGCTTCCAAGTGATGGTATAATGAAAGAAGAAAATAGAGAGCATCCCGAATGATTCTGTTGGTGGTGTTTCAAAAAAGGAGTACAAGATGGTATCGACAAAAACGCAAATTGCTGGTTTTGAATTTGACAACTGCTTGATGAATGCGGCAGGTGTAGCCTGTATGACCACTGAGGAATTAGAAGAAGTGAAGAACTCAGCTGCGGGGACCTTTGTGACCAAGACAGCGACCTTAGAATTCCGTGCTGGTAATCCAGAGCCACGCTACCAAGATGTGCCGCTTGGTTCGATCAATTCGATGGGGCTACCTAACCAAGGGTTGGACTATTATTTGAATTACTTATTGGAGTTGCAAGAAACGGATCCAGATCGGACCTTTTTCCTATCTCTCGTCGGCATGTCTCCTGAAGAAACTCATACCATCTTGAAAAAGGTGCAAGACAGTGACTTTAAAGGCTTGACAGAGTTGAACTTATCCTGTCCCAATGTCCCTGGGAAACCTCAGATCGCCTATGATTTTGATACGACAGATCGGATCTTGTCTGAGGTCTTTGCCTATTTCACCAAACCTCTAGGGATCAAGTTGCCACCTTATTTTGATATCGTTCATTTTGATCAGGCGGCAGCGATCTTTAACAAATACCCGCTCAAGTTTGTCAATTGCGTCAATTCGATCGGAAATGGCCTCTACATCGAGGATGAATCCGTGGTGATTCGTCCTAAGAACGGATTTGGTGGGATTGGTGGAGAATACATCAAACCAACGGCTCTCGCCAATGTCCATGCCTTTTACCAACGTCTGAATCCAGAAATTCAGATTGTGGGGACAGGAGGTGTCTTGACCGGTCGCGATGCCTTTGAACATATCCTTTGTGGGGCTAGTATGGTGCAAATTGGAACGACACTCCATAAAGAAGGAGTAGGAGCTTTTGACCGCATCACTGCGGAACTCAAAGCCATCATGGAAGAAAAAGGCTACCAAAGCCTAGAAGACTTCCGTGGGAAATTGCACTACATTGACTAATCTTTCGAAAAGAACTTCCTCAAGTGGAAACTTGGGGAAGTTTTTTATGAGAGTGGGACAGAAATCGGTAATTCGTTAGAATTCGATTTCGTCGTCCCACCTCCGCACAGTTGAGTAGGGCTGTAAAAGCTGATGAAATCAGCGTAG
>JAWGIA010000059.1:0-2861 GCA_032560535.1 Streptococcus parasanguinis
GGTTCATGTTCAACGTGTAAAACAGAACAATCAAAAAGAATTGTATGAGATGGCGAAATATACGGGGAAAGATAGTGATTATCTATCGAATCAAAAAGTATTTGATACGTATTATAAATCGTTGAAAGGAAAACAAGTACTTGTTTATTCTGGGTTGTTTAAAGAAGCACGTAAAAAATTGAAAGATGGCGATTTAGATTATCTTAAAGAAATTGATCCAACAGAATATGTATATCAGATTTTTTACATGTGGAATAAAAATGAATATTTAGCGAGTGAACTTTATGATTTAACGGATGAAGAAAAACGAGAAGTGAATCAAAAAATGATAAATGAAATTGAAGAAGAAAAATAAAAAACAAAACGCTACTCGAAAAAAGAGTGAGCGTTTTTTGTTTTGTTAGAAAAAATTAAAGATGTTTTTCTGAAAAAGGTTTGAGATTTTGAAATGAAAAATATGAGGGTATACAGGTGTAATATTGCAACTATTGCTATTAAAGAGCATAAGAGGAATCCTGCACAGAAATGTCTCCAAATGTATCCATTCGGTAGCCATTTCTGTGAAAAATATTGATTTGACAGTGTCAAATGGGATTCCTATATATGTGATAAAAATTGTTATATGACTCCCGAACGGCTACACAAAAAGCTCCCGAATAGCTACCCTAAATCAAAAACGGCTACCAAATGGCTACATAAAAAGGTAGCCATTTGGTAGCTAAAAATAATAATTTCGGTAACCAAATGGTAGCCAAAATCAAAATGTACTGCTGCCTTTTTTGAATATTATTAATCGGGTTTTAGCTTTTTTCTAAGAAGAACAATTGAGATTAAAAATATATTTTTCTTTCTGAAAGTGTTGAGAAATGAATTTTAAAGTGATTTATAGCCTCTCTGTTAAACGAAAGAAATTTTTGTTTGTTTTTATATTCGAAATAATTAAATGTCTTAGAAAGGGCTTAAAATGCAAAATAAAAGAACCACTCATTTTTGAGTGGTCTTCTGGAGAATAGTTATCATATTGTGCAATTAAAAGGAGCACTGTATTGAGGATACCACATGCATTTATGCCGAGAAAATTTATTGATGTTGAGAGGAACCCTTAACTAAACTTGAAGACGAATGTCGGCATAGCGTGAGCTATTAAGCCGACGATTCGACAAGTTTGGGGATTGTTAAGGGTTCAGAGGCTCAACGTCAATAAAGCAATTGGAATAAAGCATAAAAAAAGCCACTCAAAAAATGAGTGACCATGGGTTTAGATAGAGAATTACTTCATGTTAAAAAATCAATGCTGAATGGGGAATAATTTTACATTTCTACTTTAACATTTATTTATATTTCATCCAAAATCATTTGATAGTAAAGTTTTTTAAAAGTGACCCCCTAAAATGTAGAATAAAAGACTATTCAAAAATGAATAGCCAGAAAATAGTGATAATATTATGTGATTAAGGTGTGAGTACAAAATAAGGTATTTAAATATTATAATTTTTTTCGTTGTAAACTTGTATTCCGTTTTTTATTAGTAGTGCTGAAAATATTCCTACTCCTTGTTTTTTGTTTCCGTTAAATTCACCAGTGTAAATATTTTCTGTGCTGCAAGTTGGACTATCAGATTTTAGGATTAATGTTTTGCAATTCATTTTTTGGCAAGTATCTAATGCTTTCATAGCTCCAATTACATATTCTTTTGTAACGTCTTTGCCATGATCATCAATAATTTTAGCTTTATTTTCCAATACATCAAAGCCGTCTCCTCCTAAGATTTCTGCAGGATTTCTTGGAGTTGATAGTCCTCCTAAAATTTCAGGGCATATTGGTTTTGCTATACCTTGGTCTACAAGTTTTTTTAAATTGTTGTTGATTTTGTTTCCTCCGTCGTATCTAACATTTTGACCGATTAAACATGCACTTATAAGAATCATACTTTATCCTCCGGATTTTAGCTTTTGGAAACGAGTTAAAAACGAGTCTCTTCTTATCTTGATACTATAGGTAACTATTACAAGCGAGCGTAACAACCTTAAATCCGTTGTCATATCTGGATTTAAGCACAAAAAAAGTTGCTTTTTCGTACCTATTATTGTAAGGTTTTAATTGACTAGAAAAAAACTATACAAGAAAGGAGAAAAAGCAACTTTTTTTATATACAATGTTTGAGAAAACAAAGTTGTTTTTATGTGTTATAACATGGAAAAGTATACAGAGAAAAAACAAAGAAATCAAGTATTTCAAAAATTTATTAAACGGCATGTTAAAGAGGGACAAATGGATTTGATTAAAAACTGTAATACGTTTTTAAGTTTTGTGACTGATAGGATGTTAGAGAAACAAAAATTATATAAATCTAATTTATGTAAGAATCGATTTTGTCCAGTATGTGCGTGGCGTAAAGCACGTAAAGATGCATTAGGTTTATCGTTGATGATGCAATATATTCAACAAGAAGAGTCAAAATTATTTATATTTTTAACACTTACGACCCCAAATGTTACAGCTGACCATTTAGAAAATGAGATAAAGCATTATAATGAATCATTTAGACGATTAAGTAATCGTAAGCATTTTAAGTCTATTGCTAAAGGTTATGTTCGGAAATTAGAAGTAACGTATAATGCGGAACGAGATGATTATCATCCTCATTTTCATGTCTTGATTGCAGTGAATCGTTCGTATTTTACAGATAAACGTTATTATATGAGTCAAAAAGAATGGTTAAACTTATGGCGTGATGTAACAGGAAATCCAGATATTACACAGGTTCATGTTCAACGTGTAAAACAGAACAATCAAAAAGAATTGTATGAGATGGCGAAATATACGGGGAAAGATAGTGATTATCTATCGAATCAAAAAGT
>JAWGIA010000060.1:0-2276 GCA_032560535.1 Streptococcus parasanguinis
AAAGTTTTGTTTTGGTGCAGAGACGTAAAGATTTGTACGGAAACTATGGCCTCGGCTATTGATCCAAGGTTTTGTCCAACCAATTTGGACATGAGGGCCCGTATCAGTTGCAAAACCTACCCCGAGCTCCATTGCGTTTTTCTTACGTGGATAAAGTAAAAGTTCGATATCCACTAATTTATCTTCTTCGCGGACATGCGGTTGTAAAAGTACGGAGCTAAACCAGTTGGTGGAAGAAAAATTATTGGTTAATTCAGATAAATCACTGACTAAATAAGGATCGCCCGATTTGATGTTGAGCATGTTTTGCAAATAATCTTCGCGAATTTGGGAATGGTTGAAGGTGATATTGCCATAATGATAACGTACGCCACTATCAAATAGCATACGCCACCATGCTTCATGAGTTTCTGGGCTGATTTCTAAGCGAGAAATTTGGAATTTTCCGTCAAGATAACCACGAGCTAGTGCAAGGTTTGAAATACTGCTTTTATAGTCATCGTATTTTTGATGCTCAACTAACTCACCTTGTTTTGGCAAGTTTTTACGGAGTGCCGTGAAGTTTTCGTCTTCTGCGGCTTCGCCTGTAATTTCAATGTCTGTTCCTGCAATTTTGCTTGGCTCACCCGGGGTGACATTCGCAATAAGTAAATCTCGTTGACCTTTACGTTTTTTCAATTCAAAGGTCACGGAAGAACCATAATAACCGAAGACTCGAAGGCCTTTATCAACAGCATCTGAAACTAATTGTTTATAGCGATCTGAGCCATCCATCTCGCCTTTATCAATGAGTTTGACATTCATGTCAGTATTGCGAATGGCACGTTCACCCTTAATACCGCGGATCTCAATATCTACGGTTTGTTCTGCAAGGACTGAAAAACTCATCCACCCAAGCAAAAGTGCGGTTATTTTTAACGAAATTTTTTTCATTTTATTACAAGCTAAACTTTAAGAAGATCTACATCAAACCGCCTTAGTTTACCTATAAATTAAGGGGATTTCCAACGCAATTATGGATGGGATTTGAAATTGTTATATGCGTGTGAGCGTTAATACGACAATGGGATCAAAGAAAGAGTTTCTTTTGCTTTGAAAAAAATAATGATTGTTCTCTTTATTCAGACATTTAACCAAAATGTAACCGGGCCATCATTGGTCAGCGTTACTTGCATATCTGCTGCAAATTGTCCGTTGGCAACAGTGACTTTTTCTGCACATTTTTGCGAAAAATAGCCATACAGTTCGTTAGCTAATGCTGGTGCGGCACCTTTTGAGAAACTTGGTCGTAAGCCTTTTTGCGTGTCTGCAGCTAAAGTAAATTGGGATACCACAAGCACTTCGCCACCAATTTGCTGCACGTTTAAATTCATTTTGTCATTTTCATCGCTGAAAATACGGTAATTTAATACTTTCTCGGCAAGTTTATCCGCCTTGGCTAGGTCATCTTCTTTTTCCACGCCTAATAAAACCAATAACCCCTTGCCGATTTGTCCCACAATTTGACCTTCAACTTCCACTTTAGCCTGTGTTACACGCTGGATTAATGCAATCATTTTACTTCCTCTAAATTTGTTTGATTCGTTGACCGCACTTCTGCAAGCACTGCGGCTAATTGCGCACCGAATAACACTACTGTCCAGCTGATTTGAATCCACAATAACATGATCGGCAACGTCGCCATGGCGCCATAAATTAATTGATAAGACGGGAAGGTGGCGATGTACCAAGTAAAGGCTTGTTTTCCTAAGGTAAAGAAAATTGCCGCAATTAATGCGCCTGCTGCAGAGTGTTTGATGCTCACTTTCTTATTTGGCACGACCATATAAATGAGCGTGAAAATAAACCAAGTAGAAAGAAATGGCACAAAACTGAGGAGTTTTAAGCCAAAAGAGAGCGTTTCCGATTGCTCGAACATAGCTTTGACGTAGGAACTCGCCGCAATGCTAGTACCGATTAAAAGCGGACCGAGCGTTAAAATGAGCCAATAAATAGCAAATGACGTAAAAATTGGGCGATTACTGGTGTCTTTCCAAATGCCATTGAGTGTACGGTCAATGGAGTTAATCAGCATTAATGCCACTAAAATCAAACTCACAATCCCCACGGCGCTCATTTTCTTTGAATTATAGACGAATTCATCAATATATTGTCCCACAACATCACTCGCGGAAGGAGCGAAATTGGTGAAGATGAATTCTTTCAATGCACCGGTTACTTCGTTAAAAACGGGAAAAGCAGAGAAAATTGAAAACACCACCATAATTAATGGCACG
>JAWGIA010000061.1:0-2239 GCA_032560535.1 Streptococcus parasanguinis
TTCAGCTTCAGAGCTATTTTCTTTAAGGAGTTTTTTAGCAATATCACCTTGTGTGCCACCCGATAAAATAATCACACCTTCACGGTGTTCAATCAACCACTCTTGGTCAATATAAGGAAGATCCACATAGCCGCGCTGATAGGCTTTTGAAAGCAGTAAAGTGATGTTTTTATAACCTTCATTGTTCTTGGCAAGTAAAGTGAGAGTGAATAATTCCTCACCGCATAGCTCGCTTTTAACATGAATATCTGCGCCAATAATCGGTTTAATCCCCGAAGAAAGGGTTTCACCATAAAAACGCACTACACCACAGAAATTGGTAAAATCCGTTAATGCCAACGCAACCATATTGTTTGCAGCACACGCTTTGACCAATGGTTTCACTTTCACTATACCATCGATCATTGAAAAATCGGTGTGTGTACGAAGATGTACAAAACGCGGTTGAGTTGACATGAATAATCCTTATGTTGATAGTTAAAACAGATAACTTAGGCTTTTTTAATATCTATTCTAGCTAAGCCTTCTTTAAAAGCGTATCCATAACGTCTTGGTATTGATGCTTCAAATCTACCATTCTCTACTGTGGTTTCATAGCTGCAAACTTTAAATTCAGGCACACGAATAAAGGAATAATCGACATTGACCATAGGCGATATTTTTGAATATAACGTCCATCTTACTTTGCACCCTTCTTCAAAAGAGGTTTTCGCATCAAAACTACTTGCTCCTTCGCAATGCGCAATTTGATAATTAGGGTAAAACTCTCCAGGGAAAGGTTTTGCATTACAGAAATTAAATACCCTATCATGTGAGAATACATCTTGGCGAATATAGCCCCACAAGTCTTCAGCAAGGAAATCCTGATCAGCAAAATGACGAGAGTCATAACCCTTATCCACAAAACGTTGAATTCTCGCTTCCATATCTGGCACCGCACCAGCTTTAGCCCCCCACATCCCCGCTAAAATAAGTGCGGTATGGGAGCCAGAATCACGCATTGTATGGAATGAATGACCACTTTCAATCCATTCAGCCACGGCTTCTGCTTCTCGGTGAGAAACTACTGAGTCAGCATCACGGAAGATCACATACTCAGCTTCGGGATCATTAATTGCAAGAAAACGCCACATTGCACCAGGCCATTTATTCACAGGTGAAGTGACATAAACTACTTCCGCACCATTATTTTTTAATCGTTGAATCGCTTCAGGAGAAACTGAATCATCTACATAAAAACGGCATACCCAACCTGGGAATAACATCGGAGAAACTTGTGTATTTAATACAGCCGGCTCAATATATTTGGAGTTATTACCAAATAAAGAAAATGCGATAATTCGCTTACCATTTTTAGGCGCAGACGCAGGAACCATTTCCTGTGTTGGAACGGGAATAGCTTTATCTTTCAACTCAAGGGCTAAACTACCATAAAAACCTGAGCGCTCCCAATCATCTACTGCACCATAAGCATGTGCCAATAAATCTAAAGCCGGAATATATTGCGCATCTACTTTTAATGTTTTTAATTCTGCCTCAATTGCCTCTTCCCATTTTAATTGTTGCAAATAAACATAAGCAATTTTATGAGAGTATTCGGGATTATTAGGATCAAGTAAGCAAAGCGTTTCAGCCAGCTTGACTGCTTCATTATATTCTTTGTTTTCAAGGGAAGAAACGTAAGAACGCTCTAGCGCTTTTTGTGTGTCGATATTATTCATAATCAAAATAAATTGGTCATAATTATTACGCCGGAACTATAAAAGCACCGGCGTAACGAAATTTTATATTTAGGTTTTATTATTTTCTTGCCAATGGCGGCACGAAAGTTAAACCTAAATCCCAAGGTTGTTCAATCCAAGTATTTTGTGGAATATCAATCACGTAATCATCAACTAACTCCGCACCCGCAGGTTTTGCGAATACTGTGACAAATTTTGCTTTTGGATACATTTCACGAATTGCACGAGCAGTGTTGCCGGTATCCACTAAATCGTCTACCACGATCATTCCTTCACCATCACCACCTGCGCGGTGTAACACTTTTAATGCACCTTGTTCATCGTGATCATAACTCGCAATACACACGGTTTCTACGAAACGAATATTTAATTCGCGAGCAAGTACCGCTGCTGGGAACAAACCACCACGGCTTACTGCGATGATACCCTTCCACTGAGTGGCTGGAAGTAAACGTTCCGCTAATTTGCGGGCATGCATTTGGAACATATCCCAAGTC
>JAWGIA010000062.1:0-1967 GCA_032560535.1 Streptococcus parasanguinis
GCTATCAACTTTGTTCTGACTTGCCTTCTATTGAACGTATTTACGCCATGCGTAAAAAAGCGGTGGGGCTATTGGGGAATGCGAAAGGTGCGGCCAAACCGATTCCTTTTGTGGAAGATACCTGTGTTCCACCAGAACATCTTGCTGATTACATTGCAGAATTTAGAGCCTTATTAGATAGTCACAATCTGCAATATGGGATGTTTGGCCATGTGGATGCTGGTGTATTGCACGTGCGCCCCGCTTTAGACTTATGCGATAAAGAACAAGTCAAACTCTTTAAACAAATTTCAGATGAGGTTGCTGAGCTAACAGTAAAATATGGCGGTTTGTTATGGGGGGAACACGGCAAAGGCGTACGTTCTCATTATGGCGAGAAATTCTTTACTCCCGAACTTTGGCAAGAATTGCGTTATGTGAAATTTTTATTTGACCCAAATAATCGTCTGAATCCAGGTAAAATCTGTACGCCACTTAATAGCGATGCGGAACTCTATTCCATTCTCTCGCCAATGCGTGCTGACAATGATCGCCAAATCCCGACTCAGATGCGAGACGAATTCAAAGGCGCGATGAACTGTAACGGCAATGGACTTTGCTTTAACTTTGATGAGCACAGTATTATGTGCCCTTCCATGAAAGTGAGTAAAAATCGCGTATTCTCGCCAAAAGGACGAGCCGCGATGGTGCGTGAGTGGTTGCGATTGATGGCCAATGAAAACGTATCACCTGAGCAATTAGATTTTCATAAAACACAAGTGAAACTGACCGCACTTGTGGAACGTTTCCGAAATAGCGTGCAGAAATGGCGTGGTGAGTATGACTTCTCACATGAAGTAAAAGCCGCAATGGATACTTGTTTGGCTTGTAAAGCCTGTGCAAGCCAATGCCCGATTAAAATTGATGTACCAAGTTTCCGTGCAAAATTTTTCCATTTTTACCACAGCCGTTATTTGCGTCCAGCCAAAGATCATATTGTGGCGAATTTAGAAGTTGCCGCACCTTATATGGCGAAACAACCGGCATTATTCAATTATTTCACCAAGCTAAAAATCACACAAAGTCTGGTTGAAAAAACACTGGGTATGACTGACTTGCCTCTCCTTTCTGAGCCTAACCTTCAACAACAATTAGTCGAAATTGGCTACCAAGGAAAAAAATTAGAAGAATTGGAAAGTCTCAGTGCCGCAGAAAAAGCCAATATGCTCTTTATCGTGCAAGATCCCTATACCTCTTATTACGATGCTAAAGTAGTACGGGATTTCGTGGCTCTCACACAAAAACTAGGTTTTGAGCCAATCCTTCTGCCTTTTAAACCGAATGGTAAAGCCATGCATATTAAAGGTTTTTTAGCTCGCTTTAGTAAAACCGCGAAAACACAAGCGGAGTTTTTAAATCGTATTGCTAAATTAAATGTGCCTTTAGTCGGAGTTGATTCTGCCATTGTGCTTTCTTATCGTGATGAATATAAAGAGGCCTTAGGTGATTCTCGCGGTGATTTCCATGTACTCACGGCACATGAATGGCTGACCAATCAATTAGAAAGTAACGCATTACGAAGTGCGGTGAAAAATATCGCGAAATCTGACCGCACTTTTGAGTGGCATTTATTCCCTCATTGTACTGAATCCACCTTTATGCCAAACAGCCCAAAAGAATGGCAGCATATTTTCGCGCAATTTGGACAAACCTTAAAGGTCGAAAAAGTCGGTTGCTGTGGTATGGCGGGTGTATTTGGTCATGAAGTTCAAAATCAAACCATGTCAAAAGAGATTTACGACGTATCATGGGGCAAAAAATTGCAAGGTAAAGATCCAAATTATTGCCTTGCAACTGGCTATTCCTGCCGTAGCCAAGTGAAACGATACGAAAAAGCTATCTTGAAACACCCTGTTCAAGCATTGCTTGAAGTGTTAAATAACTAAAGTAGATTTTTCGACTTATAACAATATTGTAGAAAATAAAAA
>JAWGIA010000063.1:0-1880 GCA_032560535.1 Streptococcus parasanguinis
GACGCAGTGGTTGAGTGGGCTCTACTACGCTGATTTCATCAGCTTTTACAGCCCTACTCAACTGTGCGGAGGTGGGACGACGAAATCGAATTCTAACGATAACCGATTTCTGTCCCACTCTCTCTTTCTTTCGTAGCAAATACCAGCGATTTTATAGAAAATATGGCATACTAGACATAGAAGAAAGCGAGGTAATCTCATGGAACAATTTTTAGAAGATATTAAAGATCTTGAAGTCACAACTGTCGCGCGTGCGCAAGAAGCGATCGATCAAAAAGAAACAGCGACCTTCTTTATCGGACGCAAGACTTGCCCTTACTGCCGGAAGTTCGCTGCTAAATTAGCAACTGTCGTAGCTGAAACAAAAGCTCATATCTATTTTATTAATAGTGAAGAACCAAGTCAGCTAGACGCATTACAAGCCTTCCGCTCAACTTACGGCATCCCAACTGTCCCAGGATTTTTACATGTCGAATCTGGTGAAGTCAGTGTTCGTTGCGACTCATCCATGTCTGAAGAAGAAATCAAAGCATTCGCTCATCTATAAAAAAAATAGCTAGAGAATAATCTCTAGCTATTTTTCATTTTCCGTAAAAGTCGTCCAAATCTTCTGCTGGGGTTTAGCAAAAGGATAGTCCGAAAATTCTTCTGGTGTTAACCAAACAGTCGATTCACTTGCTGGTTGCTCTCCTTCTTTTACTAGGCCGTAACGAAGTTGAACCTGCCACTTGCGATGCGAAAAGATATGCTGAACGATAGGATACGATCTGTCTTGCCAATCAATGGCCAAGTCATAGTCCTGTTCAAAAGAAATAATTTCTGGGTTACTCTCTGCTTCCCCCTTCCCATCCAATAGAGATAATTGACCTAGGTTCTCAGATAGGCCATCCACTTCGATCAAGGGGAAATGCCAGAAACCTGATAAAAGCCCATCTCGCTCATTTTTCTCCAGCAAGTAGCGTCCTTGACTATCCTTGATAATAAAGGCTGTTAGATAGACAGGTACCGGTTTCTTTTTAGGAGCCTTAATGGGATAACGATCCATGGTCCCATGTTGGTAGGCCGCGCTAAATTCCTTAACAGGACTCTCTTCCGGACGTGGATTGACTGGGGACTCAATATCGGAGCCCAAATCCATCAAGGCCTGATTGAAATCACCCGGCCGGGCCGGATCGATCAAGATTTCCATCATGGCTTGAAAAATCTTGCGATTGGTTGGAACTCCGATATCGTAGTCCACCTCAAACAAGCGAGCTAGAACACGCATGACATTGCCATCCACTGCTGGCTCTGGTAATCCAAAGGCAATACTAGCAATGGCACCAGCTGTATAAGGCCCAATTCCCTTGAGTTTAGATATTTCCTCATAACTTGATGGAAACACTCCTCCGTGATTTTCCATTATCTGCTGGGCAGCTTTCTGCATATTGCGGACACGTGAGTAATACCCCAAGCCTTCCCAAGCTTTTAAGAGTTTTTCTTCAGGGGCTTGAGCCAAATCAGCGACCGTCGGAAACCAGTCTAAAAAGCGCTCATAATAGGGAATAACCGTATCGACACGTGTCTGCTGGAGCATAATCTCTGAGATCCAAATTTTATAAGGATCCTGGGTCCTTCTCCAGGGGAGATCCCGTTTATGGGCATCATACCAGGCTAATAACTTTTCTCGGAAAGAGGCGATTTTTTCCTCCTCCCACATGGTAATCCCGTAATCTTTTAAATCTAACATATTCCTAGTATACCATAGAATGAGTTAGAGTTTAGAAATTCTGATTTTATAAAGAAAAAGAGGCTGGGACAAAAGTCCTAGCCTCTCAATTATTTTTGGATTGTCGAGCAAGACGCAGTGGTTGAGTGGGCTCTACTACGCTGATTTCATC
>JAWGIA010000064.1:0-1762 GCA_032560535.1 Streptococcus parasanguinis
AATTCGTTAGAATTCGATTTCGTCGTCCCACCTCCTCACAGTTGAGTAGGGCTGTAAAAGCTGATGAAATCAGCGTAGTAGAGCCCACTCAACCACTGCGTCTTGCTCGACAATCCAAAATAATTGAGAGGCTAGGACTTTTGTCCCAGCCTCTTTTTTGACCATTCGCGACGATTTTCTGACCGATTCTGACAGAGAGCCACAAAGCCTGTCCCTTTGAAGTATACTGTACACAAGATCAATAAGAAAAGAGGGATCGTATGTTTCAGGTAGCATCTATTACAAAATCATTTAAGGAAAAAGCTGTATTAAAGGGAGTGTCTTTTTCGATAGAAGAAGGAGATAAAATTGCCTTGCTGGGAAATAATGGGGCAGGTAAAAGCACCCTGTTCAATATTATCGCTGGACAGCTCCAGGCCGATTCGGGGACGATAAAGACTTCGCTTGATTTTCAAAGAGAAATTGGGATGATGCCTCAGGGGGATCTGCTCATCGAGGATCTAACCGTCGCTGAATTCGTCGAATTAAAAAGCCGGATGAATCAGCTGAAGCAGGCTGATATCAATGGACTCTTAGAGATGGTCGAATTGAGAGAATCAAGAGAGCAGATGGTGGGCAGTCTTTCCGGTGGTCAAAAGAGACGCTTGTCCTTGTTGGTAACTATTTTGAATCATCCAAAGTTGATTTTTTTAGATGAGCCAACGACTGGCATGGACTTGGAAGCAGTGGATAATTTTTGGAAATTACTGGAGCAGCAAGAGTTTACATCTGTTGTGGTGACCCATGATTTTAACCAAATCGATGCCTTTTTTACAAAAGTCCTGATTTTAAAAGATGGTCGAATTGCTGCCACAAAGTCTGTCGAGGACATTCACCAGGATGGTCAAACCATTGAGCAGTATTTCCGAGAAGAGATGAATAAAGGAGGGGAACAAGCATGAAAAAGATTCAATTAAAACAAGTTTTACGAAATAAGCGCTTTGTATTATTCACCATTATTTTACCCATAGGCTGGTATATCTTCTTTGATCAGCTTCAAAAAGGGGTTTCGCCAAGTATTTTATTAGGCATTGCCGTATTTATCGGGGTCATTGGCAATAGCCTTGCAACCTTTAGTAAGCGGATCGCCTCAGATATCGGGTTTTATTCTTTTGAATCCCATTTTACAAGCTATAGTGTCAAGAACTATTTATGGGATCAATCGATCGTACAACTGATTTTGAACAGCTTGATCTTTTTAGCAGTACTAGTAGTTGCTGTTCTAGGTTTTCGCTTTCCAGTGACGACTAGCCTGTTGGTACAATTTTTCCTCTTATCCTTGATGGGGATCTACTTTAGCGTGATTGGCTTTGTCCTTGGGGTAAGAGTAGATGCCAAGACGATTGATACCATTGGCTTTCCTATCATTATTTTGGCCGCTATGACCATTATTCCCTTTGATACGCTTGGTGCAAGTGGAGGATTTATGGACTTAGTTGGCAAGCTACAACGGGCTTTCCCAGGTTATTATTATACAAAGCTGATCCAAGATTTGACCGAGAAACAAACGGTCGATGCCACTCAATTAGCGCTCTTTGTTGCCGTATTTGGATTGAATTTGCTATTTTTCTATCTGCTCGTACCCAAAGGAAAAATGGGGAACTAAGAGCAGTTAAAAAGAGGTTGGGACAAAAGTCCTAGCCTCTCAATTGTTTTTGGATTGTCGAGCAAGACGCAGTGGTTGAGTGGGCTCTACTACGCTGATTTCATCAGCTTTTACAGC
>JAWGIA010000065.1:0-1708 GCA_032560535.1 Streptococcus parasanguinis
GCACGGTAAGTGATTTTACCACCTTTAGACTCTTCAACTGCTTTCGCAACATCCATTGTTACTGTACCAGTTTTAGGGTTTGGCATCAAGTTACGTGGTCCAAGGACACGTCCAAGACGTCCAACAAGAGCCATCATGTCAGGTGTAGCGATAACAACGTCGAAGTCCAACCAACCATCGTTGATTTTCGCAACAAGGTCATCTTCACCTACGAAGTCTGCACCAGCAGCTTTTGCTTCTTCAGCTTTTGCACCACGTGCAAATACAAGTACGCGAGCTGTTTTACCAGTTCCGTTTGGCAATACCATTGCACCACGGATTTGTTGGTCAGCTTTTTTCACGTCGATGTTCAAGTTGTAAGCAACTTCTACAGTTGCGTCAAATTTTGCAAAGTTAGTTTCTTTTGCAAGAGCTACAGCTTCTTCTACGCTGTAGACTTTTGTGCTGTCGATTTTTTCAAGAGCAGCACGAAGTTGTTTGCTTTTTTTAGCCATTTTATCTTTCTCCTTGTAATGTGGTCATATCGATTTTCATCTCCCACGTCACTCGTCATTTGATCAAGTGTATTGCGGGCAAATAGGATTGTTACAATTAGTCAGTAACAGTGAATCCCATAGAACGAGCAGTACCTTCGATCATACGCATTGCAGACTCAATGTTTGCAGCGTTCAAATCTGGCATCTTAGTTTCAGCGATTTGTTGTACTTGTGCACGAGTTACAGTTGCAACTTTCGTTTTGTTCGGTGTACCTGAACCTTTTTCAACACCTGCAGCTTTTTTCAAAAGAACAGCAGCTGGTGGTGTTTTTGTAACGAAATCGAATGATTTGTCTTCATAAACAGTGATAACAACTGGGATGATCATACCAGCTTGATCAGCTGTACGAGCGTTAAACTCTTTAGTGAATCCCATGATGTTGATACCTGCTTGACCAAGCGCTGGACCAACCGGTGGAGCTGGAGTAGCTTTACCAGCAGGGATTTGCAATTTTACAAGTTTTTCGACTTTTTTAGCCATTTCTTAAATCCTCCTTTGTGGTTTTGGCGGTAATTACAGATTTTTACCTCCCACAAGTATGCTTTGTGCATACCTTTCTATTATACACGATTTCTCTTTTTTTGCAAGAAAAAATTAAAATATAGTAAACTTTTTTTTCGTTTTATGATAGAATGAAGCTATGTTAATCAAAGTTGCTTCTGTATTATTTATTTTTTTAACGCTGATTCTGAGCGGCATCATTGTTCACCTCTTTAAACTCCAAAAAAGAGGATGGCGATCTACCGATATTGCCTTTCCTTTGTTTGCATTGGAGTACTACCTGATCTCAGACAGTGCCTTTTACCACAGCCTCTTACCACTGCTAGCCTTGAGCCTTTCGCTTTTGGCCTTGGGGCTAACGATTTATTTCTTAAAAAAGAAAAAGAGTTTTTATTATCCTAAATTTATCAAATACTTCTGGCGCGCTGGATTTCTGGTCACCTTCTTGCTCTATCTGATCTTAACCGCTAGTTTGTTTATTTAATGCCAAAAGGAGGCTGGGACAAAAGTCCTAGCCTCTTAATTGTTTTTGGATTATCGAGCAAGACGCAGTGGTTGAGTGGGCTCTACCACGCTGATTTCATCAGCTTTTACAGCCCTACTCAACTGTGCGGAGGTGGGACGACGAAATCGAATTCTAACGAATTACCGATTTCTGTCCCACTCTCTT
>JAWGIA010000066.1:0-1674 GCA_032560535.1 Streptococcus parasanguinis
GGTATAGTAAACATACTTTTTATTTATTCAATATGGAGAAACAAAAATGGCACGTCGTCCTTTAGTGATGGGTAACTGGAAATTAAACGGTTCCAAAGCCTTTACCAAAGAATTAATCGAAGGATTAAAAGCTGAATTACAAGGTGTAACAGGTTGTGATGTGGCAATTGCCCCACCTGTTATGTACTTAGGTACAGCTGAAGCGGCACTTGCAGGCAGCCAAATTGCTTTAGGTGCACAAAACGTTGATGTGAATGTTAAAGGTGCTTTCACCGGTGATATTTCAACTGAAATGTTAAAAGATTTTGGTGCAAAATACATCATTATCGGTCACTCTGAGCGTCGTACTTACCATAAAGAAAGCGACGAATTCGTAGCGAAAAAATTTGGTGCATTAAAAGAAGCAGGTTTAGTGCCAGTATTATGTATCGGTGAAACTGAAGCTGAAAACGAAGCAGGTAAAACTGAAGAAGTATGTGCGCGTCAAATTGATGCAGTCATCAATACATTAGGTGTAGAAGCATTTAATGGTGCTGTGATTGCTTATGAACCAATTTGGGCAATCGGCACGGGTAAATCAGCAACTCCAGCACAAGCACAAGCTGTTCACGCATTTATTCGTGGCCACATCGCAGCAAAATCACAAGCTGTAGCAGATCAAGTGATCATTCAATATGGCGGTTCAGTAAATGATGCTAACGCAGCAGAATTATTCACTCAACCAGATATCGATGGTGCGTTAGTGGGCGGAGCTTCACTTAAAGCGCCTGCGTTTGCAGTAATCGTGAAAGCCGCGGCTGCAGCGAAAAACTAATTTTCTTGTTCTAAAAGAGATAAAAAGTGCGGTTAATTTTAACCGCACTTTTTGTTTTTGATTAATGTTGATTGCGTTCCCACAAATCAGCATATTTCACAAAGGTGGAGTGGGCAGAAAGTACTGCAAGCAGAAAACCTTGTTTCCCATCTAAGAAGCCTGCTTTTAAAATGTACATTTTGACAAAGCAACCAATCGCATGGCTAATACCTTGCCATAACGTCGCTTTTTTCCCTTTGGTTTGGCGTTGATCAGCCCAAGCTTTGGCGTAGCCTGCAGATTTCACCAAATAGTGATGGATGCTTTTATAGGTGAAATGCTCTAGATCTCCAGTTAATTTCTGTACTTTCGTATTTTCAGGATAAACCACTTTTTCATGTACCAGAGAATCATTATATCCCGCATAATTTGTGCGATATAAACGCACCACATAATCCGGATACCAACCAGAATGACGAATCTCACGCCCAAACACTTCACTCACACGAGGAATATCATAAACCGTATTTGGCGTATCTTGTTGAACTGCTTGTTGAATGGATTCACGAAGTTTCGGAGTGACGCGTTCATCGGCATCTAACCATAAAATATAATCACAGGTGACATATTGTTGTGCACGTTGGCGTTGTTTGCCAAAGCCTGGCCAATCAGGATGCGAATAAAATTTTGCACCATATTGTTCTGCGATTTCTTGGGTATTATCAGTACTGCCTGAATCGACGATAATGATTTCATTTACCCAATCTTTTACCGTATCGAGACATTGAGCGAGATCTGCCGCTTCATTTTTGACAATCATGGCAACGCTAATTGTTGGCATATTTTGATCCTTTTTTTGCTATACTAGCCGAAATTTTTGT
>JAWGIA010000067.1:0-1652 GCA_032560535.1 Streptococcus parasanguinis
TGATGAAATCAGCGTAGTAGAGCCCACTCAACCACTGCGTCTTGCTCGACAATCCAAAAATAATTGAGAGGCTAGGACTTTTGTCCCAGCCTCTTTTTTCTTTGAAACAAAGTATAAATGTACTGACCCCAAAAAGTTAGACAAATAATTTAAGTGAAGGATTTAGTCCTGTATTGCACAGGACTGAGTCCTTTTAGTTTTACCTTAATTCGTTTGTTGTTGTAATAGTCAATATAGTCTACAATAGCTTGTTCCAATTGGTTAAGTGACTTAAATGTATTCTCGTAACCATAAAACATTTCCGATTTCAAAATGCCAAAGAAGGATTCCATCATGCCGTTGTCTGGGCTGTTTCCTTTACGTGACATGGACGGTTGAATTCCTTTATCCTCTAAAAAACGATGATAATACTGGTGTTGATACTGCCATCCTTGATCACTATGGAGAATTGTATTTGTGTAATGATTCTCAGTAAAGGCCTGGTCTAACATAGCTTTCACTTGTTCTAAATTTGGTGAAGTTGAAAGATTATAAGCGACGATTTCACTGTTAAAACCATCTAATACTGTTGATAAATAGAGCTTTTGGCTGCTTGCTGGAATGGCAAATTCTGTCACATCTGTGTAGCACTTTTCCATTGGTTTTGAAGCTTCAAACTGGCGTTGAATAAGGTTGTCGGCTTTCTTACCAATATCTCCTTTGTGAGAAGAATACTTTCGCTTCTGCCGGATTCTAGCTTGTAAATTGAGGACGTTCATCAACCGCTGAACCCTCTTATGATTGACCAAAAAACCGCGATTTCTTAATTCTAAATGTATCCGACGATAGCCATAATTTCCCTTGTGTTCAGTAAAAATAGATTGGATTTCAGCTTTAAGCCCGTGATCCTTATCTGGTTTTTCTAGCTGTTTCAAGTGATAATAGTAGGTCGAACGAGCGAGTTTAATGGCTTTTAGAAGAATATCTAACGAAAACTCAGTGATTAATTCTTGAACAATTTCTGTCTTTCTTCTTTCTCTTTTTCCTCCTTCAATCGGAGTTCTCTCAACTTTTTTAGAATGGCATTCTCCGCTCTCAGGTATTCATTTTCTGCTTGAAGACGTTCTAACTCTGTCATTTCTTCAGATTTCTTCTTTAGCTTGCGTCCCATTTTAGGTGCTCTCCCTCTTGTTTTCTCAACAATAGTATACCCATTTTTCTTGTATTGTGCCAGCCAATTTGGAAGCATTCCTTGGTTTGGAAGAGCATAATCAAGGCTTACACTTCTTTGTGAACGACCTTCAAGTAAGACTTTATCAATGATTTCTCGTTTTAGTTCAGGAGAATAGTAACAATTCTTTCCTTTTTTTACGATTTCTATTCCATAACGATCAATCAATTTAATCATGTACTGAAGATTAGAAATCTTTATCCCAAATTGATTTGAAAGTCGCCTAAAACTCTCTCCTTGCTTTCTTGATTCATATATTTGAACTTTATCTTCAAAAGTTAATTTCATAATAAAAGCACCCCAAAAGTTAGATTTTTCTGTCTAACTTTTAGGGTGCAGTTCAAAATTTCTAATTATCTTTTTATATTTTCTTAAATGCTCGTAAAGCCTTATTCTATGTGCTTTCGAGTATTTTTACTGTAGGAAGATACTTCACGTTTCT
>JAWGIA010000068.1:0-1096 GCA_032560535.1 Streptococcus parasanguinis
TGATGTTGACAATGATTCGGAAGTCGAAACAGATTCAGAAGTAGACACTGATTCTGATACAGAAACCGATTCAGACGCTGAAACTGATTCGGACGTTGATACTGAATCAGACGTTGATACAGATTCTGATGTAGATGCTGACTCGGATGTCGAGAATGATTCAGAAGTCGAAACGGACTCGAATGCTGATACTGATTCCGATACAGAAACAGACTCGGAAGTCGAAACGGACTCGAATGCTGATACTGATTCTGATGTAGATGCTGACTCGGATGTCGAGACTGATTCTGACGTAGACACTGACTCAGACGCTGACACTGATTCGGACGTTGATACTGACTCAGAGGCTGACGCTGATTCAGACGTTGATACTGATTCGGACACTGAGACTGATTCTGACGTAGATACTGACTCAGACGTTGAGACCGATTCAGACGCTGACACTGACTCAGACGCTGATACCGACTCAGACGCTGACACTGATTCGGATATTGATTCAGATTCTGATGTTGACAATGATTCGGAAGTCGAAACGGATTCTGACGTAGAAACTGATTCAGACGCTGATACCGACTCAGACGCTGACACTGATTCGGACGTTGATACTGACTCAGAGGCTGACGCTGATTCGGACGTTGATACTGACTCAGAGGCTGACGCTGATTCTGACGTTGATACTGATTCGGACACTGAGACTGATTCTGACGTAGATACTGACTCAGACGCTGACACTGACTCAGAGGTTGAGACTGATTCAGACATTGATACAGATTCTGATGTAGATGCTGACTCGGATGTCGAGACTGATTCTGACGTAGACACTGACTCAGACGCTGACACTGATTCGGACGTTGATACTGACTCAGACGCTGACGCTGATTCTGACGTTGATACTGACTCAGACGCTGACGCTGATTCTGACGTTGATACTGACTCAGAGGCTGACGCTGATTCTGACGTTGATACTGATTCGGACACTGAGACTGATTCTGACGTTGATACTGACTCAGACGTTGAGACCGATTCAGACGCTGAGACTGACTCAGACGCTGATACCGACTCAGACGCTGACACTGACTCAGAGGTTGAGACTGAT
>JAWGIA010000069.1:0-1039 GCA_032560535.1 Streptococcus parasanguinis
GTCATCTGAGATTCCTACTGATTGGATGTTGTCCTTGTTAGCTAAGTCGAATTTAGTTGTATCCAACCATACTTGGTAAACCAACTTGTCGCCACGTTTAACAGTCTTAGTATTCAAGTTTTGAGCTTCGTTGTTTGATGCATTGTCCGCATATGGGTTCGCATTTGTATCTGCGTACTTGTCTGCCAACTCTTTATCGTCATCAACGAGCTTGTCGCCTGTGATATCGAATTTCTCTTCAGAAACAACATATTTCTCTGGTTGGAATTTAGGTTCTTCTGGAGGAGTCACACGGTTGTTAAATTCTTTATCCGCAATGTCGCCTACAGTCGCGATAAGAACTTTAGCAGTACCATCGTGTTTCACTGTAACTGTTACATTCGCTTTCATTGTGTCGTATGTAACGGTTGCGTCGCTTCCTTTAACTTCTTCTACAGTGTAGTTGTGAACACCTTCGTCACCCTTCTTGAATGACATAGCTGAGAACTTAACGTTACCAGATGCATCGTTGCTTACAGTTTCAAGAGTCTTACCTTCTGAATCTTTAAGAACGAAGCTGAATTCGTTCGCTTTCAGTTCACGACCTTCCAAACGTTTAGTGAAGTTGAATTCTACTTCAACTGGAACGTTGTTAACACGTTTTTCAGTTGGTTTGCTTGGTTTTTCAACTTTCTTAGTTGTTGGGTTGTAGTAGTTTACAACTTGAGACGCAGTATTTTCAATATCTACACCACCAGGTACATCAGCTTTCACTGTTGTTGGGATGTCGAACTTGTAGTAACGTCCAAATGCGAATTTAGTTGTGTCAATGATTTGAGTGTTTTCCGCATCGCCAAGTGACTTAGTGAAGCCATCTTTAAGGGTTGCAGTAATCACACCATTGTTCACAGCGATATCGAATTTATCTGTTACTTCTGCGCCTGTTACTGAATCGTAAGCCTTGATCTTAGTAGAATCAAGTTCCAACTTAGTTTCATCGTAGTCATCTGAGATTCCTACTGATTGGATGTTGTCCTTGTTAGCTAAGTCGAATTTAGTT